>CAYWJJ010000056.1:0-25568 GCA_964458105.1 uncultured Geobacter sp. | reverse complement strand
TCGCGGACGCCTTCGCCAGGGCGTGGTTCAAGCTGACCCACCGCGACATGGGGCCGCGTTCGCGTTATCTCGGCTCGGAAGTGCCCGAAGAAGATCTGCTGTGGCAAGACCCGGTCCCGACGGTCACACTTGCATTGATTGACGGGCAGGACATCGCCGCCCTCAAGGGCAAAATCCTCACTTCGGGACTGTCTATCTCCCAGCTGGTCTCGACCGCTTGGGCATCGGCCTCTACCTTTCGCGGCTCCGACAAGCGCGGCGGGGCCAACGGCGCGCGCATCCGTCTCGTGCCTCAGAAGGATTGGGAAGTCAACCAGCCTGCCATACTTACGAGTGTGCTGCAGGCCCTTGAGGGAATCCAAAAGCAGTTCAACAGCACCCAGTCCGGCGGGAAGGCCGTTTCGCTGGCTGACTTGATTGTGCTGGGGGGCTGCGCAGGGGTCGAGCAAGCCGCGAATAATGCCGGCTTTGCAGTGGCCGTTCCCTTCAGGCCGGGACGCACCGATGCGACTCAGCAGCAAACCGACGTGGAGTCGTTCGCCGTACTGGAGCCGGCTGCAGACGGCTTCCGTAACTACATCAAGACCAAATACAGCGTGTCGGCAGAGGAGCTGCTGGTCGATCGGGCGCAATTGCTGACGCTGACCGCCCCCGAGATGACGGTTCTGGTTGGCGGCCTGCGCGTCCTGAATGCCAACTACGGACAGTCCCGACACGGCGTCTTCACCAAGCGGCCGGAGATGCTCACCAATGACTTCTTCGTCAATCTGCTCGATATGGGCACCAGCTGGAAGGCGTCCGCCGAAGCCGACGACCTGTTCGAGGGGCGTGATCGTGCAACGGGCGAACTCAAGTGGACCGGCACCCGTGTCGACCTGGTCTTCGGTTCGAACTCCCAACTGCGGGCCTTGGCGGAAGTCTACGGATCAGAGGACTCCCGGGAGAAGTTCCTGCACGACTTTGTAGGAGCGTGGAATAAAGTAATGAACCTTGATCGTTTCGACCTACCCTGAGATTGTAGTGTAAACGCCTTCGGAGGTTTTTGACAGGGAGATGGTCATGACGACTGAACAGAGTCCGGGAGCGCTGTTGCGCAAGGCGGTGGAAGAAGAACAGCCACTCCAGCTGGTTGGGGCGGTTAACGCATACGCGGCGCTGTTGGCAGAGCAGTGTGGCTTTCGCGCCATCTACCTCTCCGGGGCCGGGGTGGCCAATGCCTCTTTAGGTCTGCCCGACCTGGGGATGACCACTCTGACAGATGTGCTGGAGGATGTGCGGCGGGTTACCGGCGCCAGCCGATTGCCGCTGCTGGTGGACGTGGATACCGGTTGGGGACACGCCTTCATGATCGCCCGCACCGTGCGGGAAATGATCCGGGCCGGCGCGGCCGGCATGCACATCGAGGACCAGGTGTCGGCCAAGCGCTGCGGCCACCGTCCCGGCAAGGCCCTGGTCACGACCGGCGAGATGGTTGACCGGATCAGGGCGGCTGTGGATGCCCGCAGCGACCCGGCTTTCGTGATCATGGCACGCACCGATGCCGTGGCTGCGGAAGGGCTAGAGGCGGCCATTGAGCGGGCCTGCCGTTACCGCGAGGCCGGCGCCGACATGCTCTTCCCCGAGGCGTTGACCGGGCTGGAGCAGTACCGGCGTTTCGCCGGGGCGCTCGGCATTCCGCTGCTGGCCAACATGACCGAGTTCGGTCTGACTCCGCTCTTCAGTCTGGAAGAGCTGGCGTCGGCCGGAGTCGAGCTGGCGCTCTACCCGCTCTCCGCCTTCCGGGCCATGTCTGCGGCGGCGCTCAAGGTCTACACGGCCATTCGCCGGGACGGCAGCCAGCGGGCGGTGCTGGATCAGATGCAGACGCGGGGCGAGTTGTACGAAGTATTGGGCTACCACGCCTGCGAACGCAAACTGGACGAACTGTTCGGAAGGGAGGAAAAGAAATGAGCACAACAACATACAGCCCCGGCCTGGAAGGGGTCGTGGCCGGACAAACCGCGATCAGCACGGTGGGCAAGGAGCATGTCGGGCTGACCTACCGCGGCTACTCGATCAACGACCTGGCGGAAAAGGCCACCTTTGAGGAGGTGGCCCATCTGCTGTTATATGGACATCTTCCCAACATGGGTGAACTGGATGCATTCCGCACCCGCCTGATCACCAGACGCTGCCTGCCGCCGGGCTTGAAGACGGTCCTGGAGCAGCTGCCGGCTACCGCCCATCCGATGGATGTGCTGCGCACCGGCTGCTCGGCACTGGGCGCCATCGAGCCGGAAGCCGGAGACAACGGCCAGTACCAGGTGGCGGAGCTGCTGCTGGCCTGCTTCCCCTCCATGCTGCTCTACTGGCACCACTACCACACCTGCGGCGAGCGTATCGCGACCAAGAGCGCCGAGCAGAGCCTGGCCGGCCATTTCCTGCACCTGCTGCACGGTCAGCCCCCGCCAGAGCTGCAGCGCCGGGCGATGGACGCCTCGCTGATCCTCTATGCCGAACACGAGTTCAACGCCTCGACCTTCTCGGCCCGGGTGACCGCCTCGACCCTCTCCGACTTCTATTCGGCGGTCACTTCGGCCATCGGCACCCTCCGGGGAGCTTTGCATGGCGGGGCCAACGAGGAGGCCATGCGATTGATCAGCCGCTTTGCCACGCCGGAGGAGGCCGAGACCGCCCTGCGCGCCATGCTGGCGGCCGGCGAGAAGATCATGGGTTTCGGCCACCGGGTCTACAAGAAGCAGCTCGATCCCCGCTCCCCGATCATCCAGCGCTGGGCACAGCGTCTGGCCGAGGCGGGCGGCGACACGTCCCTCTACCCGGTTTCGGAGCGGATCGAAAATCTGGTGCGGGAGCAGAAGGGGCTCTATCCGAACCTGGATTTCTACAGTGCCACGGCCTACCACCTGTGCGGCATCCCGACCGCCATGTTCACGCCGGTCTTCGTCTTTGCCCGCATCGCCGGCTGGTCGGCCCACATCATCGAGCAACGCGCCGGCAACCGGATTTTCCGGCCGGTGGCGGAATACACGGGTGCGGAGCCGAGGGGTTACCTGCCGATCGGGGAACGGCCGTGAGCAGCCAGGCCGATCTGAACATCCGCCCCGAATTCGACCACGAGATGCAGGCCATCGCCGACTACGTGGCCGATTACGTCATCGACAGCCGGGAGGCCTTCGACACCGCCGGCTACGTGCTGCTGGATGCCTTGGGTTGCGCCCTCTTGTCGTTGCGCTTCCCGGAATGCACCCGCCTGTTGGGGCCGATCGTCCCTGGGACGGTTGTCCCTGACGGGGTGCGGGTTCCCGGCACCGCTTTCTGCCTGGACCCGGTCAAGGGGGCCTTCGACATCGGCACCCTGATCCGCTGGCTCGATTACAACGACACCTGGCTGGCGGCCGAGTGGGGCCACCCCTCCGACAATCTGGGGGGCATCCTGGCCGTGGCCGACTTCGTCAGCCGCCGCAACTTGGCGGAGGGGCGTGCGCCGCTACTGATGGGGGCTGTCCTTGAGGCGATGATCAAGGCCCACGAGATCCAGGGGGTGATGGCGCTGGAAAACGGCTTCAACCGGGTTGGCCTGGATCACGTGCTGCTGGTGAAGCTGGCAACCGCCGCGCTGGCGACCAGTCTTCTGGGGGGCGGCCGGGAGCAGATCGCCAACGCCCTTTCCCAAGTCTGGGTGGACGGCCAGAGTCTGCGTGCCTATCGCCAGGCCCCCAACGCGGGGCCGCGCAAATCGTGGGCCGCCGGCGATGCCACCAGCCGGGGGGTCCGGCTGGCGCTGATGACAATGGCTGGGGAACCGGGCTATCCCTCGGCCCTGACCGCCAGGGGGTGGGGATTCTACGACGTCTCCTTCAAGGGGGAGCGCTTCAGGTTGCCGCGCCCCTACGGCTCCTACGTGATGGAGAACGTTCTCTTCAAGGTGGCTTTTCCGGCCGAGTTCCACGCCCAGACCGCGGTGGAGTGCGCCCTTAAGCTCCATCCCCTGGTTGCGGGGCAACTGGAGCGGGTTGAGCGGATCGAAATCGCGACCCAGGAGTCGGCGGTCCGGATCATCAGCAAGAGCGGCCCGCTGCACAACCCGGCCGACCGAGACCATTGCCTGCAGTACATGACCGCGGTCGGGTTGATCTTCGGCCAGTTGACCGCCGACCATTACAGCGATGCCGTCGCGTCCGACCCGCGCATCGACCGCCTCAGGGAGAGGATGGAAGTACGGGAAGAGCCGCGCTACTCGCGGGACTATCTGGATCCGGAGAAGCGCTCGATTGCCAATGCGCTGCAGGTCTTTTTCAGGGACGGCAGCGCCACGGAGCGGGTCGAGGTGGAGTACCCGCTCGGTCACCGCCGCCGGCGGAGTGAGGCGTTGCCGCTGCTGGTGAAGAAGGCCGGGGCTAATATGGCCGCTCGCCTCCCGGCCGAACGGGTGCAGGAGGTCGTGGCGCTTTGCCTCGACCGGCCGCGGCTGTCGGCCATGGCGGTCAACCAGTTCATGGAACTGCTGCTGTGAAAGGGTTGATGGTCCAATACAGTTTACCTAAACAGAAGTAGGTGCTTTTAAGCGAGGGCGCTGAGTTACACAATGAATATTATTAAACTACAATGGGGGTACCCCGGAATTGCCCGGAATACCCCCATTAGGGTTGCCTCTCATCTGTTTTGGTACTGTTTCCGTGGTTCAAGCAGGAACTTTTCCCCAACCGTAAATGGGGATTGGGTTGCGCTGGAAACGCAGTGAAATTTACAAGTTATGGTAGGCTGAGACCGCCCTGCTATTGGATGACACTTTTACTAGGGTGTCACCTACCAGGATAACTTTGTCTCCTGCCTTGAAACCGGCGGCATTGCTGAATGGCGCGACGAATTTATTGTTTTTGTCCCCGAGATCCTGAAGGGTGACTTTGTCCTGGTCCACGTGAATAACCATTGCTTCAGCCTCGCGAACCACTTGCTGATTGTTTGCTGAATCCGGAATCTCATTTGCCAGGCACTGCATAGATAATCCCATCAGCGAAACACAAATCAGAGCTGTTTTTGACATTTTTGCTATTTTCATTTTTATTCCTCCCGTGGTTAGATGTGGATTGATGCCAAGTCGCAATCAAACGATTACGTCGTTGGCTCCGCAACGTTTGTTCGATGTCTGCGTTGTAGCAGATGACAAACATGACGACAATCGGTCAAAAGGCTATTTTTTTCAGAATAGGGTGTAGAACCTAAGGTTAAAAAAACAGGGCGGGTTTTCTGTGAACCGATAGAGGTCCGGAATTAAAATCGGGTTGCAACTGGCCGTATATGCAGCTCTTTTGTTCGGGCGGGGATTGCGGCTCCGGTTTGCGGCTGCAACCAAATGGCTAGTACTTTAGTTGTATTTATGCAAATAAACGGAATAAAATAAATTTACGGACGGCGCGTGAAGGGGTTAAGGAACAAGATCCTGGCTTAACTTTATTCCGAGAGGGACCAGTTGGGTGCGACGTGATACGTTCAGTTTTTTGAATATGCTGTTGATATGGGATTTTACCGTTTGTTCACTGATGAAAAGTTGTGAAGCTATTTCCTTGTTGGTGCGTCCCTGGGATATGCAGATGACTATTTCCCGCTCCTTATTGCTCAAATTTCCTGCAACGGCCGAATCCTTGGTGTTGTCGGCAAAGTTGACCAATGCCTTGATATTGCAGTTGTCAATCCAGATCTGTCCTTTGTTTATCGCATGAAATGCCTTTAGCAGCAGGCGCAGATCCGTGTCGGTTGTCATGATTCCGTCGATTTTGTTGGTGATGATCAGGCCGGCAATATTGTCTTCGCTGAGGCCGTAATCAAGCAGGACTGTTTTTGCCCCGGCCAGGCAGGCCGGTTTTTTCTGGTTTATGGTATAGACATCGGTGATAATAAAATCCGCTTCAAAGGACTCGATATCGCAGGCAGGGTCCAGCATGACAACATCGGCTATCTCCGGTTCTTTCTGCAACTGTTCCTGTAAGGCATTTCCCAGCAGGAAACTTCCAAGGCTGATCGCTATTTTCATGTATACCCCGTTCAAGCGTTCCAAGACTCATTTATCAATTCTATCATTAAAACAGTATTAGGTTGCTTTTTAACAGATTTCCGGTTTGAGTGCAACGTAGTTGTATTTCAGAGATATCCCGATTTATGCTTGGCAATGATTTACTCACCCGCTGCAATTGTGTTAGTATTATAAAAAAATAATATGCAGACTGCATACGGGGAGGTTCACATGAGCAAAACTGTTATGACACTGCTGGTCCTGGCCTGCTGCGCCGGCATGGCGCAGGCGGAGGAGACGCTGAAGGTAACCATGAGTCTTGCGACGGCTGCCGGCCCGGGTAAACCGGTCGGCACGGTCACGGCGTCACAGACCCCCTTCGGAGTCATTTTGACACCTGATCTGAGTGGATTGGCGCCCGGCATACACGGATTTCATGTTCACCAGAATCCGGACTGTGCCTCCAAGGAACAGGACGGCAAGCAGGTTCCGGCGCTGGCGGCCGGAGGCCATTATGACCCCGCCAAGACCGGTCGGCATGAAGGCCCCTACAGCACCGGGCATCTGGGGGATCTGCCGGCTATTTTCGTAACCCAGGACGGCACGGCGACTTATCCGGTGCTGGCGCCACGGCTCAAGCTTTCCGACCTGAAAGGGCGCTCGTTGATGCTCCACGCCGGGGGGGATAATCATTCCGACCATCCCCAGAAACTTGGCGGCGGCGGAGCCCGGGTGGCCTGCGGCGTGATTGCTCCCTAGTTTCCGTCCGGAAAGGGTGCTTTTTCCCCTTGGCAGCGTCAATCTTCGGAGTTACTTGTGCGGCGTACCGGCGTACGCCTCCGCGCAACTCCTCGATTTCCTTGCCATGAGAAAAAATCCCCGCTTTCCAAATCAGAAACCAACAGTTTCTGTCCGGAGTTTCCGGACAGAAACTCCCTAAGCGGCAGATATTCTGCCAAGGCCGTTTATTGCGGCAGTTCAATAGATCCGGAGACATGCCATGAGTGCAAAAATCGAGATTATTCAGGGCGACATCACGACGCTGAAAGTTGACGCGATTGTCAATGCCGCCAACAACACGCTGCTGGGCGGCGGCGGGGTTGACGGCGCCATCCACCGGGTGGCCGGGCCTCAACTGCTGCAGGAATGCGCCGGGCTTGGCGGCTGCGAAACCGGAGACGCCAAACTGACAAAGGGGTACAAACTGCCGGCCGGCTACGTTATCCACACCGTCGGGCCGGTCTGGCACGGCGGCGGCAAAGGCGAGCCGGCGCTACTGGAATCGGCATATCGCCGCTGTTTCGAGCTGGCACGCCAGCATGGTCTAAAAAGCATCGCTTTCCCCGCCATCAGTGCCGGGGTCTACGGCTATCCGATGCGTGCCGCCGCCGAAATCGCATTGAAGGCCGCCCAGGCGGCCATCAGGGAAAATCCCGCCCTGGAGCGGATCGTCTTTGTCCAGTTCAGTGGCCCTGCCCAGCAGGTATACCTGGAAACGGCGACCAGGCTCGGCATAGGGTAGGTATCATGCTATTTCTGCTTGAAAAAAGGCGCCTTCCATAACCGGGAGGCGCTTTTTTTGTGTGGTTGGATTGTAGGCCAGCCGGTCTTCTCAGAACTGTTTTTGGGCAAAGATCATCAAAGTCACCAGCAGCGGGAACAGATTCAGATAGGAAAAGAGGGCCTTTTCGGAGCGGAGCAGGGTCAGGGCGATCAGCGGCAGAGGAAAGAGTGCGTACCATAGCGCGGTGCCGTGTGATATCAGGCCGAAGGCCGGCAGCAGCATGCTTGCAGTGACCAGTGCTCCGATCCAGAGTCCGAAAATGCCGGGAAAAGAGCTGTCCCGGGTCGCCGCGGCCAGAAGCGGAAAACCGGCCGCACGGTAATCGGCGGCATGGCGGCGCTGGAAAAGCCAGAAATGCGGAATCTGCCACAGGTAGAGCAGTCCGGCCAGCAGCATGATGCGGTGGTCTGAAATGCTCCCGCCGGCAGCGCACCAGCCGATAACCGGCGGTAGCGCCCCGCACACGGCTCCTGCGGCCAGGGCGCAGGGGGTGCGGCGCTTGAGGGGGGTATATACCGCCAGGTACCAGACCAGCGCGGTGCCTCCCAGCAAGGCCGGCAGCGCGCCTCCGAATGCGCCCAGAACAACGATTCCCGCCAGAGCTGCAATCAAACCGATCGTAGTTGCTGATGCCGGAGTCATGCTGCCCTGCGGAACCGGACGGTTCCTGGTGCGGGACATCAAGCGGTCCCGGTCGTGTTCCAGCACCTGGTTTAGCGCCGAACAGCCGGCCGCCAGCAAAGCAACCCCGGCAAAAACGGTCAAGAGCCGCCCGATTCCGGCCGGAATCGGGAAAAGCACGGCACCTCCTGTTGCAGCAACGCCGTTCAGGATTGACAGGCGAAGCCGGAACAGTCTGGCCACTGCGCTGATCATTTTAGCCCTTTCAGGTATTGAACCAGTGCTGCGATCTCCTCTTCCTTGAGCGGAAATGGCGGCATGACCGGCGGGAAGCCCTTGACCAGATCCGCGCCGGGTTCCAGCACGGAATGCTTCAGGTAAGCTTCATCCACAATGATTGCACGTTCGGCCCCATTGGTAACAACAACCTCGCTGCGCCCCATGATCCCCTTGAAGCTCGGGCCCACGCCGGGGGAGCCGTCCAGCGAATGGCATCCCAGACAGCCCTTCTCTTCAACCAGTTTCTTTCCATCGATCTTCGCGACCGCGCCACCTGCCGCGCCACGCTGCAGCCAAACCGCGAAATCCGCTTCCGGCAGCGCCACGACGGTGGTGATCATGGCCGAATGATTGGTGCCGCAATACTGGGAGCAGAACAGATCGTAGCTGCCCGCTTTCGGGGCCATGAACCAGGCGTGGTTCTTCATGCCCGGAACCACATCGCGCTTGACCCGGAAAGCCGGCAGGAAGAAGCCATGGATGACGTCCTGCGAAACCAGGTTGACCCTGACCGGCTTGCCGACCGGCACATACAGTTTCGGGCTTGTGGCCCCGTTAGGGTAGCTGAAGCTCCAGGACCACATGCGGGCGGTGGCGGTCACCTCCATGGCCCCCTCGGGAACATTGCGCAGGGACAGGTAGCCGGACCAGCCATAGTAGAACATGGCCAGCACCAGCAGGG
The DNA here is from genome assembly GCA_964458105.1 of uncultured Geobacter sp. Taxonomy (GTDB): domain Bacteria; phylum Desulfobacterota; class Desulfuromonadia; order Geobacterales; family Pseudopelobacteraceae; genus JACRCG01. Next base: position 16,412 of record CAYWJJ010000056.1, on the reverse strand, counting down.
TCGGCAGCGCCGTCCAGACGATCTCCAGCCAGAGATTGCCTTCGGCATCGGAAGTCGCCTGGGGAGCCCGTGAGCGGTGGTAGCGAATGACAAAGTACAGCATGGCGGCGGTTATTCCGATCAAAAGCACCAGGCAGGCCCCGAAGATGAGCATGAAAACCGGGTCGATCGCTTCAGTTGTTGTCATCAAGCGTGTTTGGTTCACGGCAATTCCTTATTCCAATTCCAAATCAAAGCGCCCTCTTCGTTGGCTCGTCTTCGGCTCCTCAACATACTGATTGTATGCCTCCGTCGCCTCAGTCCTCGCTGCCTTGATGGCATCTTCGATTTGAAACAGGAATTAGCGGTAAAGCACATCAAAAAAGGTCAGGCCGACAAAGATGGCCAGAGTCACCAGGGCCAGAAACAGCAGCCAGCGCAGCAAACGTCCCTCGTACTTCATATGCATGAAGACGGCGATCACCAAGCCGGCCTTGAGGCAGGCGATGGTCAGTGCTCCCAGCACCTTGTAGCCGCCCAGTTCGATGCGGGTGATGCCGACGGTCAGTGCTGTCAGCGCCAGCAGCGCCAGCCAGATTCCGGCCAGTTTGCTATAGCTTACGATGTGGTGTTGTTGGTTCATGTTCAAGCCTTTACAGGATCAGGTAATACAACGGGAAAATGAATATCCAGATCAGGTCCACCAGATGCCAGTACAGTGCCCCGTTCTCCAGCAGGATATAATCTCCTGCATTGACCGAACCGCCCCTGACCCCGGCCGCTATCCAGGCCAGCAGCAGTGCGCCGATAACGACGTGCAGGCCATGGATGCCGGTGGTCATGAAGTACAGGCTGAAAAAAACCGATTCACCAGGCGCTCCGCTTTTCAGCTGTTCGGAGCCGGGATAGATGCCGTGGCTGAATTTGGCGCTCCACTCGAAGTATTTGATGACCATGAAGCCGGCTGCGCAGAGGATTGTTCCACCTATCAGTCCAACCGTTTTTTGCCGTTCGTCGCGCTGGATGGCCGTGACCGACATGGCAGCGAACAGGCTGCTGGTCAAGAGTATGACTGTGTTTGCCGTGCCCATGATCCAGTTCAGCTGCTTGCCTCCCGCAGCGAACTCCTGCGGATAGCGTTTGAGATAGACTGCATACAGCAGAAACAGCCCGCCGAACAGCAACAGTTCAGTGAACAGGAACAGCCACATGCCCAGCTTGGCGCCTGCGTAATCTTTGTGTTGTTGATGGCTCATGGTATGCCCGCGCCTTTAAAGTCGTACGGCCCATGGGTCACGACCGGTTCCTCAAGAAAATTCTCGGTCGGAGGCGGCGTCGGAATGCTCCACTCCAGCGTGGCGCCGCCCCAGGGGTTGCCCGCAAACGGCTCTCCCTTCAACAGTCCCCGGAACAGGTTGACCAGCATGATCGCCAGACCGACGGCCATAATCCAGCTGCCGACCGTGGCCACCAGATTGAGGGTGGCGAACTCGGGCAGATAGTCGTAGTAGCGGCGCGGCATGCCCTGCATGCCGAGCACCTGCATGGTGAAGTAGAGAATGTTGAAGCCGGTGAACATCAACGCCCAGGCCACTATGGCCGGTTTCTCGGCATAGCGGCGGCCGAAGAACTTGGGCAGCCAGTAGTGCATGGCGGCGAAGAAGGCGAAACCGGAGCCGCCGAATATCACATAGTGGAAATGGCCCACCACGAAGTGGGTGTCATGCACATGCACGTCGGTGGCGGCCGCCCCCAGGATCAGGCCGCTCAGCCCGCCGATGGAGAAGAGCAGGATGAAGGAGAGCGCGAACAGCATCGGGGCTTCCAGCGAGATCGAACCGCGGTAGAGGGTCGAGACCCAGTTGAAGACCTTGATGGCAGAAGGGATCGCCACGATGAAGGTCAGGAACGAGAACACCAGCACGGCGGTGTCGCTCATGCCGCTCACAAACATGTGATGCCCCCAGACCAGCGAGCCGAAGGCGGCGATGGCCAGGCTGGAGAAGGCGATCATCTTGTAGCCGAAAATCGGTTTGCGCGAAAAGACCGGGATGATGTCCGAAATAACACCCATGGCCGGCAGGATCATGATGTAGACTGCCGGGTGGGAGTAGATCCAGAACAGGTGCTGGTACATGACCGGGTCGCCCCCCTTGGCCGGGTCGAACAGGCCGGTTCCCAGCATCCGTTCGGCCATGACCAGCACCAGCGTGATGGCCAGGATCGGCGTGGCCAGAATCTGCACCCAGGCGGTGGCATACAGTGACCAGACAAAAAGCGGCAGTCTGCCCCAGGTCATCCCTTCGGCCCGCAAACGGTGGATGGTGGTGACGAAGTTGAGCCCGGTCAGGATCGACGAGAAGCCGACCACGAACACGCCGAAGACCGCAAGTGAAACGTTGGTGCCGGTGCGGGCGCTGAAGGGGACGTAGAAGGTCCAGCCGGTGTCGGGCGGTCCGCCTCCGACGAAGAGCGAGGTCAGGATGATGGCCGCACCGAGCATGTAGAGCCACCAGGAAAGCAGGTTCAGGCGGGGAAAGGCCACGTCGCGGGCGCCAATCTGGATCGGCATGACCAGGTTGCCGAAGGAACCTTGAAAACCGGGGATGATGAAGAGGAAGATCATCACCACGCCATGCACCGTAAACAGGGCGTTGTAAGCCTGGGGCCCCATGATCGTGCGGCCCGGCGCCATCAGCTCGATTCTGATCAAAAGCCCCAGCAGCACCCCCACCAGGAAAAATCCGAAGGTGCTGTAAAAATAGAGCAACCCGATCCGTTTGTGGTCGGTGGAAAAGATCCAGGAGCTGATGCCGGTTTTACCGGTATCGTCCCAGAAACTGCCTTCCACATGTTCAGCCGAACTCATGATTCCTCCGATTAGGGTCGTTTACGTTTCCGGCCGGTCAACAGCAGAAACAGCAGGAAGCCGCCCGCACATAGAACAACAGCCGTGGCGCTTACCCGCAGCAGATTGAATACGTAGGTTTTGCCGACCGGGTCAAAGCTGAAGCAATACTCCATCATCTTGCGGACGGATGCTCCCGCCACGCCGCTTTTGGCTTCGGCTATGGCCAATGCCAGATCCTTGGGCAGGACCGCAATGCCGTACAGGTAGCGGATGATTGTGCCGTCGGCGGAGACTACCACGCTGGCCACCGGATGGATGAAATCGCTTCCGTTGCGTTGAAAACGATAGCCGATTGCGTCTGTCAGGCGATGGATACTGTCGGCGTCCCCGGTCAGAAAGCGCCAGCCGTCCGGCGGGAAGGGCTTTCTCATTGCCGTCAGATAGGTGCGTTTGGTTTTGGCGGCCATTTCCGGCGTTTCGGTTTCGTCGAAGCTGATCGAAATTACCTTGTAGTCATCGATCGGGCGGCGCTCCAAGACCTGCAGGGTGCCGGCCATTCTCCCCTGCTGATAGGCGCAGACATTGCTGCAGCTGTAGTAAACCGGCATGATCACGGTCGGTCCGGTCACGAGCTCAGCCAAACTAACCGTTGCGCCGGACTCGTCCCGAAAGCGTATTTCGAGGGGGATTTTTGACCCCAACCGCTCGTCAACGCCGGTGGCCTGGTCCTGCCCGGCAGTATCAGCGTATATGAACGGAACTGAACCGCCCCAAAAGATCGGCACAATCATGAGAATTGTCAAGGAAATGCGGATTGATCGCAACAGTTTTAGTATCAGACGTGCCATGGCAATGTACACCCTTTTAATGATGGGGAAAACTATACCATGTAATCACTCTCCGGCCAGTTACTTTACGACAAAAAACATAAGCAAAACTGCTTCTGTCAGCTGCGCCCCTTGCCGACAGCCGCCATTCCATGCTACAAGAGCTACCATGCTGCAACTAATCAATCTATCCAAAGACTTCGCCGGCACTCCGCTCTTCAACAACATCTCCTGGCACCTGAAAAAGAGTGAACGGGTGGCGCTGGTCGGCGAGAATGGCGCCGGCAAATCCACGCTGATGAAGATCATCGCCGGACTGAACGAGCCGACTGCGGGCGAGATTCAGTTTGCCCGGGGGGCGCGAGCCGCCTACCTGCCCCAGGACGGCATCGTCACTAGCGGCCGGATGCTGTTCCACGAGGCGCGGGCCGCTCTGGGCGAGCTGCTGGCCATGGAGGAGGAACTCCATCGTCTGGGACAGGAACTGGAAAAACTGCCCCACGACCTGCCCGAGCACGATCAGCTGCTGCACCGCTACGGCGAACTGCAGGAGCAGTTCCGCCATCGCGGCGGATATACGATGGAGGCCGAAATCGGCACGGTGCTGAAAGGTCTCGGCTTTTCACAGGAGGATTGGCATCGTGACTGCGGCGAATTTTCCGGTGGCTGGCAGATGCGCATCGCGTTGGCGCGGCTGCTGCTGCAGAAGCCGGACGTGCTGCTGTTGGACGAGCCGACCAACCACCTGGATATCGAGGCCCGTAACTGGCTGGAGGAATACCTCTGCAATTATCCCGGTTCGGTGATCCTGGTTTCCCATGACCGTTTCTTCATGGACAGCGTCTGCAGCCGGATCGCCGAAGTCTGGAACCACACCCTGAGCGACTATCACTGCAGCTATTCCAATTATCTGGTCCAGCGGGAAGAGCGTGTGACCGCCCTGCGGGAGGCCAAGCGCCGCCAGGATGAAGAGGTCGAAAAGACCGAGGATTTCATCCGTCGCTTCCGCTACCAGGCCAACAAGGCTTCGCTGGTGCAGTCTCGCATCAAGCAGCTGGAAAAAGTTGAACGGATCGTGCTGCCGCCAGAGAGAAAGCGGATCCGATTCCAGTTTCCGGATGCACCCAAGAGCGGCAAGATCGTCGTGGAACTTAAAGGGCTGACCCGCGCCTTTGGAGAACACACCGTGCTGAACCGGATCAACCTGACGGTTGAAAAGGGAGAGCGCATCGCCCTGGTGGGGCATAATGGCGCCGGTAAATCGACGCTGATGACAGTTCTGGCCGGGGGAGAATATCAGGGGGGCGAGCGGATCATCGGGCACAATGTCAGCATGGATTACTTTGCCCAGGACCAGGCCAATGTGCTGGATCAGAGCCGTTCAGCCTATGATGAGCTGTACGCCGACGCACCTTACGCGATGGTGCCGAAGTTGCGCGACATTCTGGGGGCCTTTCTCTTTTCCGGCGACGACATCCACAAAAAGGTCGGCGTGCTTTCCGGCGGCGAGCGCAACCGCCTGGCGCTGGCCAAGATGCTGCTGCGCCCTTCCAACCTGTTGCTGATGGACGAACCGACCAACCACCTGGACCTGTACAGTAAGGAAGTGCTGCTGGATGCCCTGAAAGGTTTCGAGGGCACGGTGGTTTTCGTCTCCCACGACCGCTACTTTGTCAACGCGCTGGCCACGCGGATTGTGGAAGTGGAGGGGGGCGGACTGGAGAGTTATTTCGGCGACTACGAATATTATCTGGAAAAGAAGGGCGGCGTTCCTGCCGCAGCTTCCCGACCGGCCATTACTACAGCTTCAGGAGTCGTGGCTGATGATTCGCCCGCCTCACTGCCTCCCCAGAAAAAAGAGGAGCGCCTGCGTGACCGGGAAGAGGAAAAACGCCGTAAACGCGAAGACCAGTCCCGCCAGAAGCGGGTCGGCGAGGTGGAAGCGCAGATCGCGGCGACAGAAAAGGAGCTGCAGCAGCTGGAAGTGGAGATGAATTCGCCCGGCTTCTTCGACGACCCGGAACGGGGCCAGCATGGTGGCGAACGTCACGCGGCCCTGAATCAGAAGCTGGAAGAGTTGTACGGCGAGTGGGAAGGATTGTCGGGGTGACTTCCTTCATTAACTTATCCGATCTCTATTCGATGCCCCAGAGAGAGCGGACAGTTCCGTTGATATGTTATTAACTTTAGCGCCTTCCGCCCAGAATCGAACCCATCACACCACGGATTATTGCCCGTCCCACCTGGCTTCCCACCGAACGGGCCGCACTCTTGGCCAGGGCCTCCACAATCCCTTCGCGACGCTTTCCGCCCGAACCCATGGCTCCGCCGAGCATTTCGCCCAGCATCCCGCCAATACCCCCGCCTGACGAAGTTTCCGCGGCAGCGGGCTGTTCCTGTACGGTTGTTTCAGTCTGAACAACCTGTTCGGCGCGGGCTTTCAGAACCTCGTAAGCCGATTCCCGATCAACAGTTTTTTCATAAATCCCAGCAACCAGGGAAGAGTGCATCAGCTGCCGCCTTTGTTCATCATCGATCTGACCGATCTGTTCTAACGGGAACAGAGTGTATCATAAAAAAGTGAAATGCAATAAAATGTCATATAGGCGGTAATGCGAAACGTATAGATCTTTTCCTGATGTTTCCGGCGGCGCTTCGTGATAAAAATCGGATGAAGTCTGACCGCACGCAACGAGGTGACATATGACAACACGCATTGAAAAAGATTCCATGGGAGAAATGTCGGTCCCAGCCGAAGCCTACTACGGCGCACAAACCGCCCGGGCGCTGCACAACTTCCCCATTTCCGGCCTGAAGCCGCACCCGGCCTTTGTCTGGGGGACGGTGGTCATCAAGCGCTGCGCGGCGATTGCCAACATGAGCACCGGCCGGCTTAGCGCGGAAATCGGCAACGCTATTGTCGCTGCGGCCGATCAGGTTCTTGCCGGTGAACTGGCCGACCAGTTCGTGGTCGACCCCTTCCAGGCAGGAGCAGGCACATCGCACAACATGAACGCCAACGAGGTGCTGGCCAACCGCGCCCTGGAACTGCTGGGGCGCGAACGGGGCGATTTCAGCACGCTGCACCCCAACGACCATGTCAACATGGCCCAGTCCACCAATGACGTCATTCCGACCGCGATCCGGCTGGCCTCACTGGAGCTGCTGGACCCGTTGCTGGAAACGCTGGAAGGGCTTGAGCTGGCCCTGGCGGCCAAGGGCAGAGAGTTCGACCATATTCTCAAATCCGGGCGCACCCATCTGCAGGATGCGGTGCCGATCCGCCTGGGGCAGGAATTCACAGCCTACGCGGCGGCGGTCCGCAAGAACCGGGAAGGACTGGAAGGCTGCATACCGGCCCTGCTGGAGCTGGGTATCGGCGGCACCGCCGTCGGGACCGGCCTGAACGCCGAGCCGGCCTACATCAAGGCCATAATCGATCAGTTGACTATCGCGACCGGCTTTCCGCTGGTCGCCAGCCCCGACCTGTTTGAAGCGATGCAGAACATGGACCCCTTTCTGGCGCTCTCCTCGGCCCTGCGGCGTACGGCGGTCTCAATCGGACGCATCGCCAACGATCTGAGGCTTTTGGCCTCCGGCCCGCGCACCGGCCTGGACGAAATCCGCCTGCCGGCCATTCAGCCGGGCTCTTCGATCATGCCGGGCAAGATCAACCCTTCCATGGCCGAGATGACCAACATGGTCTGTTTCCAGGTCATCGGCTGCGACCAGGCCGTCATGCAGGCGGCGCAGGCCGGGCAGCTGGAGCTGAATGTGATGATGCCGCTGATCGCCTTCAACCTGACTTTTTCAATGGAACTGCTCAGGAATTGCGTGCAGAAATTCACCGAATCCTGTATAAACGGAATCACTGTCAACGAGGAACGCTGCCGCCGTTATCTGGATGAGTCGCTCGGCCTGGTGACAGTGCTGGCCCCCTACATCGGCTATAACGCCTCGGCCGCCATTGCCAAGGAATCGGTCGCCAGCGGCAAAAGCATCCGTGAGATCGTTATTGAGCAAAAACTGATGCCGGAAATCGAGCTGGACAGGATCATGCAGCCGGAACATCTGACCGAACCCGGGCTGCCAAAGCGGTAGCCCCGGATTTTATAAAACCAAAAGGAGAATGAACAATGAAAGAAGAAGTACTGAGGGTTCTTGAGATGGTGCGTCCCGGCCTGCAGGCCGATGGCGGAGACGTGGAGCTGGTGGAAATAACCGAGGACGGTATCGTAAAAGTACGCCTGAAGGGCGCTTGCGGTAGCTGCCCCATGTCAACCATGACTCTCAAGATGGGAATCGAACGTGCGATGAAAGAGCAAGTTCCAGGCGTCAAGGAAGTCGTACAGGTCTGACGTCCTTTCCGTAACATAGGCAGCATTCAGGGGTTGGCTATCACAGCCAGCCCCTGTTTTTATGGACAACCATGACAAGCAAACCTGAATCCGCCTTCCATCGACATCACTGCGGCGTAGTACAGTCATGACGGTATCGCAAAGGAGTTCCATGGGCACCATCGAAATCAAGAATCTTGATCGCGCCCTGGCCGGGATCTGTGGCTCCTGTCCGGCTTGTGCACCGCTTTGCGTGGATCAGTAAGCAATGAAAGCGTCAACGATGCAGAAAAGCTCGGACTGCAAACGGATTGCCGCCGCCATGTCAAGCGGAGCGGCCCTGGTTGCATGCCTGGCAACGGTCGTATCCGCCGAAGTCCCGGACACCAACAGTTACTGGAAAAACTTGTCCGCGGCGGAGAAGGTGGCAAAGCGTCATCTGGATGGTGCCATGCAGAGCTGTCGCGGACGAAGCGGCGTTGACGCCGAAGCGGCGCTCAAAGAATGGAATTCTGCCCTTCAGCCAGCAAAATACCCCGACTCAGAGTTCAACCCCTGCAGCGGTACCGGAACCTTGGTGGTCGGTAACACCAGCATCGTTGCCTTCAACGGCCGGGCAATCAAGCTGTCCGAAGGCGGGTCCCTTCAAACGGAATGGGATCTCCGTGCCCGCACCGTAAGACTCTGGTTCGGCGGGGATCATATCTCAATAGCAATCGCCCCGATTTCCGCATCAATCCAGAGGGCTTCACTCGGATTTTTCAATGCACGGGGACAGTCCGGCATTGCAGAGGCAAATATCAGCGAAAGCCTGATTATCAGCGGACTGGAGGCTTTCTGGCGCTCCGCGCACGACCACTACCCGAACCATTCCATGTATGACGTCGCACTGCAGGTAATTACCGGCAAAGACGAGGGGCAAGAAATGCTGCTCGATTTTATCCGCTGCGGAAAATCCATCTGCGAGTGATACCTTCTGATTATCTGTGGAGCCGCAGCCCGGCCTCAATGACATCGTTTTTCTTTGACAGGTTCAAAATCAGACATCATAATGATGTCATAATATGACATCATTATCGTTCGGATGCGCAAATGAAACGGATTATCATTGATACAAACTTTTATGCGGCCTTCAAAAGGAATGAAAATGAAGCCGTCAACCTTTTAAAACAGGTCGAATATATTGGCGTCAATTCAGTAATTCTTGGTGAACTGCTGGCTGGATTCCGTTGTGGAAACAAGGAACGAAAAAACCGGGTCGAACTGGATCAATTTCTCGATTCCGCAAGAGTCAATCTGATCCCGGTAGACGATGAAACCGCCGAATTCTATGCGCAGGTATTTTCAGAGCTACGTCAAAAAGGACGTCCGATCCCGTCCAACGATTTGTGGCTGGCTGCCTCGGCACTTCAACATGGTCTGGCGCTGGCAACTTACGATGATCATTTCAGTCATATCAGCGGCATTTTATTGGCCGTGAGGTAATTGAGGGGATGAACCAATGACAACCATGACTCTACGCGGTATAGACGACACTATCTCCTGCGCATTAAAGGAAAGAGCACGCCGCGAGGATACCAGTGTCAACGCAGTGATGATAAAAATTCTCAAAGAATCGCTGGGAATCGAAAAAAAGAAAAGAACCGCAGTCTATGATGACCTGGACCATCTGGCCGGTACCTGGAACGCGCAGGACTCGGCCGAGTTCGTGCAGGCCACGGCGGTTTTTGAAAAGGTTGACGAAGACATGTGGAAATGAGGTTTAAGTGGCACTTATCTCCCTGCGAAACATAACCCTGGCCTTCGGCGGTCCACCGATTTTCGACGGCATAAACCTGCAGATCGAAGCGGGTGACCGGCTCTGCCTGATGGGCCGCAACGGCAGCGGCAAATCGACTCTGCTGAAACTGATCGGCGGAGAACTTACCCAGGAAAACGGAGATATTCAGCGCCAGCAGGGTCTCAAGGTGACCCAGTTGACCCAGGATGTGCCGCCCGACCTGTCCGGCAACGTCTTTGATGTGGTCGCCTCCGGCATGGGCAATGTGGCCGCGCTGCTGGCCGAGTATCACCACGTCAGCCACGAACTGGCCCATGACGGCAGCCCGAAGCTGCTTGTCCGGTTGGAGACGCTGCAGAAAGAGCTGGAGGAAAATGACGGCTGGTCTCTGCACCAGGAGGTCGAGCGGGTGCTGAACCGGCTGCAGCTGGATGCCGATGCCGAATTCACCTCGCTTTCGGGCGGCACCAAGCGCCGGGCGCTGCTGGCCCGCGCGCTGGTTTCGTCACCGGATATCCTGGTTCTGGACGAACCGACCAACCACCTGGATATCGACACAATCCTCTGGCTGGAGGAATTTCTGGCCAAGAACGTCAAGACGGTGCTGTTCGTGACCCATGACCGCGCCTTTGCGCGCCGGCTGGCCAACCGGGTGGCGGAACTGGACCGGGGGCGGATCTACGCCTTTTCCTGCGGCTACGACGAATTCGTAGAGCGGCGCGAGGCGTTGCTGGAAGCGGAGATCACCCGCCAGGCGCTGTTCGACAAGAAGCTGGCCCAGGAGGAAGCCTGGGTCCGCCAAGGGATCAAGGCCCGCCGCACCCGCAACGAGGGGCGTGTCCGGGCGCTGAAGAAACTGCGCGAGGAATCCCGCCAGCGGCGCGAACGGCAGGGCACCGCCAAGATCCAGCTGCAGGCGGCCGACCGATCCGGTGCGCTGGTGGCCGAAGCGCTGGATGTATCCTTTGCCTTCGATGGCAAGCACATCGTGAAAGGTTTTTCGACCACGATCATGCGCGGCGACCGGATCGGGATCATCGGCCCCAACGGCTCCGGCAAAACGACGCTGCTGCGCCTGCTGCTGGGCGAGCTGGAGCCGCAGCAGGGCGAGATCAAGCTTGGCACCCGGCGCGAGGTGCTCTATTTCGACCAGCTGCGCGAACAGCTGCAGTTGGATAAAAGCGTGCAGGAAAATGTCGGCGAGGGAAACGACACGTTGATCATCAACGGCCAGCCGCGCCACATCATCGGCTATCTGCAGGACTTTCTCTTCTCGCCGGAGCGGGCCCGCAGCCCGGTCAGCATCCTGTCCGGCGGCGAGCGCAACCGGCTTTTGCTGGCCAAGCTGTTCACCAAACCATCCAATATCCTGGTGATGGACGAACCGACCAACGACCTGGATGCCGAAACACTGGATCTGCTGGAAGACCTGCTGCAGGAATATTCCGGCACGCTGCTATTGGTCAGCCACGACCGGGAATTTTTGAACAACGTCGTCTCCAGCACGCTGGTGCTGACCGGCGACGGCACGGTGCGTGATTATATCGGCGGCTATGACGACTGGCTGAGCCAGTCCGCGACCGAGACGGCCGCCGCAACACCGCTTGTGCCAAAAACAACCCAGGACAAAGCAAAACGGCAGGCGGAGCGCAGCCGCAAGCTTTCCTTCAAGGACGAACGCGAGCTGGAAGCGCTGCCGGAGCGGATTGCCGCGCTGGAAGAGGAGCAGGCCGGACTGCATGCCCGCCTGTCCGACCCGGATTTTTACAAGAACGCCGGCAGTGAAACGGCTGTTATCAATGCCCGCCTGGCGGAACTGGAGCAGGAGCTGGAGTCGGCCTTCCTGCGCTGGGATGAGCTGGAGAGTTTAAAAGGGTAGTTTGTTTCAGGCAGAAAAACCGTACACGACAGCAATCAGTGGTATAATGCATAACGGTTGAAGTATCGAAACTTTAAAGAAAAGGAGCGATATCATGAGCAAAGGTCAGGACAGTAAAAAAGCGACCAAAAAGGAACCGGCTAAAACCCCGAAGGAAAAAAAGGCTGACAAAAAGATCAAAAAGGATGAAAAGAAGAAATAGGCAAGAGGGGGATTCCACAGTGGAATCCCCCTCTGCTGTTTTGTTAAATGAGATGGTTCAGCTTAGATTAATCCGTCAAAACCTTCCCGTTCGTCCTCCGAGAACATCCGGTCTATATCCATTATAATCAAAAGGCGCTCGGCATGGTTGAATACGCCGGTGATGAATTCCCGGCCGATGCCGCCGGACAGAACCATCGAGGGGGGAGGCTGGATCTCGCTGCTGTGAATGCGGATGACCTCCGATACGGCGTCGACGATAAAACCGGTCAATGCGCCGGTCACATCCATGATGATGATGCGTGTATTACCGCTGTTTTCATTTTCCATCAGCCCGAAGCGTTTACGCATGGAAATGATCGGAATGACCTTTCCGCGCAGGTTGATGATCCCTTCCACATGCTGCGGCGTGTTTGGCATTTTGGTGATGGTCGGCATACGGATGATCTCGCGTACTTTCAGTACTTCCACGCCGTATTCCTCATCGGCCAGCATGAAGCTGACCAGCTGAATCAGCTCATCGTGCTGGGCCGTCTGATCCGTTTTTACCAATGCGTTTGATGACATGGCGGTTTCTCCGTTCGTTTGATTTGAACTTCAGTTAGTGAAGTAGAAGCTTACAGCTTGAACTGACCTACCAGTCGCTTAAGCTCTTCGGCGTTGCCGGTCAACTGGCTTGCGGCGGTGGCCGATTCATGCGCGCCGCTGGCTGTGTCCTGCACGACCTCGGTGATCTGCATCATGTTGTTGGAAATCTCACTGGTTGTGGCGGTCTGTTCTTCGGCGGCGGTGGCGATCTGGTTGACCTGCATCGCAACGGCGTTGACCTGTTCAAGGATGTCGCGCAGCGCATCACCGGACTTGCCGGCCTCCATCGTTCCGGACTCAACCTGTTGCACGCCCTGTTCCATGGCGGCAACCGCACCCTTGGTCTCGTTCTGAATGGCCTTGATCATCTCGCCGATTTCCCGTGTGGCGCGGGTCGTGCGTTCGGCCAGAGCCCGCACCTCGTCGGCGACAACGGCAAAACCGCGCCCCTGCTCGCCGGCCCGGGCCGCCTCGATGGCGGCGTTCAGTGCCAGCAGGTTGGTCTGATCGGCGATGTCCTCAATCGTGCCGATGATGGCTCCGATCTGGTCGGAGCGGGCTCCCAGGCTCTCCACGGTTCTGGCCGACTCCTGTACTTTGGCAGCAATCTGACTCATGACGGCAATGGTGGCCTCAACGACCTCGGCTCCAGTCTGGGCGGACTGGGAGGCGCGCTGAGCCCCTTCGGCGGCCATCTGGCAGTTCTGGGCTATGTCGCCGCTGGTGGCCGACATCTCCTCGCCGGCGGTGGCCACCGTGGCTGACTGGGCCGCAACCTCCTCGGCGCCGGTGGCGATGCGGATGGCGGTGGAGTTGACCTGTTCCGCCGCAGTTGCGACCTGGGTTGAACTTTCGGCTACCTTTTGTATCGCCCGGGAGAACGAATCGGCCATGGCATCAAAGGAATTCCCGATGGTTCCCAGCTCGTCCCTGCTTGTCAGTCGAACGCGCCGTGTCAGGTCGCCGTTGGCCATGGCGTCACTGGCGCCAATCAATGCATTGGCGGCCGATGAAATCGAGCGGATGATCATGATTCCAAGGATCAAGGACACCAGTACCGAAACGACAATCGCGCCTACGACAATCATCAGGGTGGTGTGGTAATGACCGACGGCCTCTTCATATGATTTCTTGGCTTGTGCCTTTTCGTAGTCATATAGTTTCTGGGCAATTTCGTTGGCTTCCTTGAAAAGCGGGTTTGTTTTTTGAATGGTTAATTCGGTCGCTTCATGGAATTTACCGGCCAGGAGCGCTTCGCGTACCGGTTTTAGTCCTTCGTTCACGAACTGGCCGCGCTTTGCAGTAAATTCATCGGACAAACGTTTTTCGTCTGAGCTGAGAGTACTTCCGCTCGTATATTCTTTCCAAATGGCACTGATCTCTTCGATGTTTTTGTCCACCGAGTTGATGTGCTGATCCAGGGCATGGTCATGCAGCTTGACGATCTCAGGCGAGGCCGGATTGTGCTGCAGCGACAGCAGCAGCTGGATGCGGTTATCGCGCATCAGCCCCATGATTTGGCTGATCTGGGTGATATTAACAAGGTTTTCCCTGTAGACGGTGTCGATCTCATTATCAGCCGACTTCATTCCGGCCAGCCCGAGAACCCCGACGACTGTCACCGAAAGACAACCTACCAGCAGGATGATCATGATTCTGGTCTTAATGCTGAAATTCATTTGCGTGTGCTCCTTTTTATTTGGAATCACAACTTTACGGGTGCATTATTAACACAGAAACAGTTGACATTAAAACGATTATTTTAATGTACAATTCAAAAACCGTAGCTTTTACAATAGTTCTGCGGGAATATATGGTTGCAGCGAAGAATATCGCGTAGTTAAATGGAGGTCTTCCGATGTCGCACATTGACCATGCCATATCCAGGCGTTTGATTTTTGCAATAGTTCTGACCGCCATCACCCTGGTGGCGGAGGTTGTGGGGGGCATCTGGTCCAACTCCCTGGCGCTTTTATCCGATGCCGGGCATGTTTTTCTGGATCTGTTTGCACTGCTGCTGTCGCTGGGAGCCATCAAGCTGGCTGCGCAGCCGCCCGGCGAGCGGCATTCCTTCGGGCTGCACCGGGCCGAGGTGCTGGCATCGCTGGTTAACGGTTTGACGGTGCTGCTGATGGCGGCCGGAATCCTGTACGAAGGGAGCAAACGGCTGATTTCGCCGGAAGAGGTTGAAACGATCCCGATGCTGGTGGTTGCCGTGCTGGGACTGGTCGCCAACCTGCTGGCCGCCAGGGGGCTGCACGGGCATGCCCATCACGACCTGAATGTACGCAGCGCTTTCCTGCACGTGCTGGGGGATGCGGCTGCCTCGCTGGGAGTCATCGCCGGCGCGGTTCTGATGCGCTATACCGGCTGGTACCAGGCCGACCCGCTCATATCGATTGCAATCGGACTTCTGATACTGACGGGAGCATTCCGCTTGATGCGGGAGGCGGTTCACATTCTGATGGAAGGTGTGCCGCGCGGTTTGTCGGTGGAGCGGGTGGCGGAGCGGATTCGTTCTGTCGAGGGGGTAACGGATATTCATCACCTCAACCTGTGGGCGGTCTGCTCGCACATTATCGCGTTATCGGCCCATGTCGAGATCGATCCGCAGCATGACGGCCAGCGCAGCCAGCTGATGCACGCAATTGAACACGAACTGCGGCACCGCTTCCATATCACCCACACCACCATCCAGTTTGACTGCTCGGCCTGCAATGGCGGCCCCCTGGTCAAGGAGCTTGCCCACAGCGAACGTGAAACGGTCTGCAGCGGGCATGGGCATTCTTGATGCGGCAAGGCTGCGATGATGTCGATGCGCTTATTCTGAAGCTGGGCACTGGGACGGGAGAAAAGAAACCATGTGTTTTTTTAGATTTTGTGTTGAAAATGCAGTCTTAACTTATAACCGGCTTTCGCACATCAGTCCTGGTCCAGCAATTCCCTGACCTTGCCGAGCAGCGCCTGCACAGTTACCGGTTTGGCCATGAAACTGACCCCATCCTCCACAATTCCCTTCTGCTCGATGATATCGGCGGTATAGCCGCTGGAGAAGAGCACTCGCCCCTGCCACCCGTCTTTCCTGACCTCGTCATACACCTCGCGGCCGTTCATCCTGGGCATGACCACATCCAGCAGCATCAAATGAACCTGGTCGCTGTTGGCGCGATATTTCGCCAGTGCATCATAGCCGTCCAGCGCCTCGATCACATGATAGCCGTAATCCTCCAGGGCATTGACCATGAAACTTCTGACAGCGGCATTGTCCTCGGCCAGCAGGATCGTCTCCGTCCCGCCAACTATCTGCACAACAGGTTGGTTATCGCGATGCATCGTGCATGACTCCACCAGCGGCAGATAGATCTTGAAGCTTGTCCCATTGCCAATCTCGCTATACACGGTCACCTCGCCGTCATGCTGCTTGATGATCCCGTAAACGATGGAGAGTCCCAGTCCGGTCCCTTTGCCGACTTCCTTGGTGGTGAAGAATGGTTCGAAGATTCTCTGGCGGGTAGCATCGTCAATCCCGCAGCCCGTATCGGAAACCGTGATCCGGGCATACGGTCCCGGCTTGAGTGAGGCGTCGAGCAACTCCTCGGTCAACTCCACGCACTCGGTCAAGATACTGAGGGTCCCACCGTTGGGCATCGCATCGCGCGCATTGACCGCCAGGTTCATCAGCACCTGCTCGATCTGGCCGAAATCTCCCATGATCACAAGCTGTTCGGGGGCAAAGCAACAGCGTAACTCGATATCCTCGCCGATCACCCGGCGCAGGAGCTTGTCGATGGTTCTGACAATCTCGTTGACTTCCTCCGGCCTGGTCTCGATGATCTGCTTGCGACTGAAGGCCAGCAGGCTGTGGGTCAGTTTGGCGGCCCTTTTGGCTGCGGCCAGGACATCATCGGCATAACGGACTAGTACCACATATCATTTAAAATTTCGTATTTAACTCAATGGTGATATACTG
>CAYWJJ010000055.1:0-25797 GCA_964458105.1 uncultured Geobacter sp. | reverse complement strand
CACTGAAATTAAAACTGAAAAACAGGAATACACGTCAAAATTATTGACACAACGAATCCGAAAGCGGGGAGGTAGTATGAAAAACCGGTCATTTGTATATGTTTTAGAAGTAGTGACGTCATTACTGCTGGTTGGAGGCCTTTTTTATGCGGGATTCTTTGTCACACCGGTTGTGCATATCAAAAAGATCGACAAGTTTCCTTTCGAACGCCGGGACTGCTTGTATTCATCTGTTGCTCTTGATGATAAAGGGCAGTCTCTCTGCGTAGTCGGCAGCTACGGCAAGATTCTCCGCTCGGAAGATGGCGGGGCTACCTGGGCAATCCAGCAGACTCCGACCAAGGCCCATCTTCAGAAGCTGGTGGCATGGGACAAAAATACAATGCTGGCGATCGGCGACAATGCAACGGTCCTGACAACCCGGGATGCCGGTAAGAGCTGGAATCTGGTCAAGACTCCGACCTATGAACGGGGCGATGTGCTGCTGACCGCCTTTCTTGAGCCGGGCGGTCGCGCCTGGATCGCCGGGAATATGGGCATGGTGCTGGTCAGCGATGATAAGGGCGCCAGCTGGCGTATGGTTCATCCCCAGGAGGACATATCCTGGAACGGGATTGCCGTTACAAAAGGGCAAAACGTCTGGCTGGTCGGGGAATCCGGAAAGGTTCAGCATTCCAGAGATGACGGCAAAACCTGGGAAAAGGTTACGGTTGCTACTGATGCCAGTCTGAATGCAATCGCTTTTTCCGACGAAAACCACGGGGTAATGGTGGGACTTTCCGGTGCGATCCTGGCAACCTCCAATGGTGGTAAGAGCTGGCAAACGGTGAACAGCGGCGTGCAGACCCATCTGTATGCCCTGCTCTGGGACGGCCAGAGTTATTCGGCCGTCGGAGACGCAGGGGTTATATTGACGTCCGATGCCCAGGGTAGCGTATGGAAGGCGGGCAAGCTGGATCCGAACAATTTCGGCTGGTATACGGCAATTGCCAAGGCCGGCGACACCTATATTGTTTCCGGCGCCGGAGCCGGGATCTATTCCAAAGGGAAGTGGCTCCCGTTTGTCCCCGGTCAGAAAGATTATAAAAACATTATGAAAGGAGAAAATAATGGCTAGCCTGTTCGCAGAATTATGCATCCGCTGGCGGGTCTCGATAATGGCGGCAATTGTCGTGGTTACGACCATTCTGAGCTGCTTTGCCCTTCAGCTGGATGTCAGGACCATCTTTACCGATTTGCAGCCGAGTAACCACCCCTACATCAAGACTAATGAGGAGTTCAAGAATACCTTCGGCGGGGCCAACGTGGTCACGATCATGGTTGAAACCAAGAAAGCGGATATCTTCAATACCGAGACCCTCGCAACGATCAAGCAGATTACGGACGATCTGCTGCAGGTGGACGCCGTCAATCAGTTCCAGATCGTCTCCCTGGCCTCAAAGAAGCTCAAGAATATCCGGGCTTCCAATCTGGGTATCGAATCCCTCCCGATCATGTGGCCGGAATTGCCGAAGGACGAGGCGCAGATCAACAAGCTTAAAAAAGATGTCATCTCCAATCCGATGGTCTACGGCACCTATGTCTCCGGCGACCTGAAATCGGCTGTAATCACGGTCGACTTCATCGACCGTCTGATCGATTACGGCAAGGTCTATCCCCAGGTCAAGAAGGTAATCGACAAGGCCAAGGGGCCGAATGTCAACATCAAACTGGTCGGCCAGCCGATCCTGGCCGGGATGGTTCTTGATTACTTTCCGGAGACCATCAAGATCGTTTGTCTGATCGTCGTCACGATTGCCCTGATCCTGCTCTTGGCAAAAGGGACCCTGCGCGGCATGAGCCTGCCGCTCTTGTCGGCGCTGGTTTCCTGTCTCTGGACGTTCGGGGTCATGAAGCTGATCAAGATCAACCTGGACCCGCTGGCCGTCGTAATCTGTTTCATTATCTGCGCCCGGGCCGTTTCCCATGCGGTCCAGATCAATGCCGCGTTCAACGTGGAAAGGGAGCAGGGTGGATTCGAGCCGGTAGATGCTGCCAGGATCGCCATCGCAAAACTGTTCAGGCCGGGGATGCTCGGACTGGCGGTGGACTTCGGCGCGATGGTCGTCGTGGCCATGACTCCGATCCCGCTCTTGAAAAAGGCCGCGATTATCGGCGGAATCTGGATCGCGCTGATGATTATCTGTACCGTTGTCATGGTCCCGGTGATTCTTTCCTGGTGTACGGCGCATCACGAGAAGAGGTTTCTCAAATGGAATATCAATCCGATCATGAAGCGGCTCTTGCGCTGGTTCGGCGATCTGACCACCAGTCGGGGAACGGCTGTCGGCATCTTGGTTGTATCGCTCGTCACTCTGGCAATATCCGGTTACTACGCCAAGAATATCAATATCGGTGATTCGAATCCCGGTTCGCCGATCCTTTGGCCGGACTCCAAGTATAATAAGGATGATGCTGCCATCAATTCAAAGTTCCCCGGCAGTGACCGGATGTTCGTCGTGCTGTCCGGAAAGCAGGAAAATGCGATGAAGGAGCCGGAAGTTCTCGAAAACATCACCCGTTTCCAACAGTACATCGAGGCTCAGCCGGAAATCGGAGCGACGGTTTCGCTGGCCGATATTATCCGGCCGGTCAACATGACCGTCCGTGAGGGAAACCCGCGTTTCTACAGGCTTGGAGAGGATGCCAACGTCAACGGTGAAATGCTCTTCTTTGCCCTGACCGGTTCCGATCCGGGGGATATCGACCGCTTTACCGATGATACCTTCAAAAACGGTTCCGTGCTGCTGATGTTCCGGGACCACAAGGGCGACACGATTCGCCGCGCGGTACAGGCCATCAAGGACTACGCAGCAGCAAACCCGATGCAGAACGCTTCGTTCAGGCTCTGCGGCGGCATGATCGGTGTGCTGGCCGCAATCAACGAGGAAATCTTCTCGGGGCAGATCCAGAGTATCGCCCTCTCCCTGCTGCTGTTGTTTTTGTTTTGCGCATATGCCTACCGCTCGACCCAGGCCGGTCTCTTCTTCCTGCCGATGGTTCTGCTTTCCAATGCGATAACGTTCTGCTTCATGAACTGGTTCGACATCGGCCTGAACATCAACACCCTGCCGGTTGCGGCGCTGGGGATCGGTCTGGGGGGGGACTATGCCTTCTATATTACGGACAGGATACGGGAGGGGTATCACGAAACCGGAGATCTCAAAAAGAGTATCAACTTCGGTCTGATGACCGCCGGCAGGGGGGTCATGATTACAGCCGCTACCTTGGTTATATCCGTGATCTTCTGGTACTTCTTTTCATCCCTTCGTTTTCAGGCCGAAATGGGCCTTTTGATTGCGGTATGGATGACGGTGTCCGCGGTCAGCGCTCTGCTGCTGATACCATCAATGATCTATGTCTTTAAGCCGCGCTTTGTAGTTGGGAAAGTATTCGAGACCGAACGGTCGGAAGAGGGGGTAGCTATAAGCGAGATGGAACCATCAGTGGCCTCGGAAAACGCCTGATGTGTCATTGCTGCAATGTCGTCAATCTTTAATAACCAGGGAAACAGGGGGAGGATGTCTTTATGATGAAAAAAGGATTGAAGTCCGGAGTCCTGGCAATGCTGTGCATGTCTTCTGCGTTTTTGCCGGTGAATGCACAGGCAGATGCTGCAGTTGAAGAACAAAGCACGGCAGTGGCCGAGGCGCAGGCCGGGGGTGCAGCCGAAGCCGAAGCAACAGCAGCGGCTTCGAGCGCAGCTCCCGAGGCCAAATTCGGCGGTATCTTCAGCGGCTTTGAGCTTAACGGTTATCTCCGGCATTACATGAGTTTCAACCTCAACAATGTGCCGGAAACGAACGGTGATGATGCCGGCAAGATGTCCATGAACCGGCTGTCGTTGCTGATGCAGCTGAAAGGGCCGATCGGCCCGGCCAACTTCACTGCCATCGGCCGCTTCTCCAGGGAGCAGATGACAAGCTATCTGAAGGATCTACAGGGATTGGCACGGCAGACATCGAACAATACGGATTTTAGCAGTAAGTACGATGAGAACGAGATCAGGGAACTCTATCTTGACATGCCGGTTGGCGACCGAGTCAAGCTGCGCCTGGGCAAACAGCAGGTCGTATGGGGCGAAACTGACTTCTTCCAGGCCATGGACGTGGTGCATGGTTATGATCAGTCCTGGCGCTCCTTCCTTGAACCAGAAAATGAGGAGTGGCGCAAGCCGTTGATCCTCGGTAACGCCCAGATCGCCGTTCCTGAGTTGAAGGGAAGCCTGCAGCTCTTGGTTCGGCCGGGTCTCGACCGCGCCAGGGACATCGGAAACACCTACGACATGTTCGGAGGCCGCTGGTCTCAAAACCGCAGCAGAGGTTTCAATCTTAATTCCAATACAGTATTTGCACTGCCGATTAACTACCATCACAAGGATGGCGACACTGATTCGGCTCACTACGGCGGGCGGTGGACCGGTACGGTAGGCCCGAACGCCGACTTTGCCTACAGCCTGAACTATTACCATACCCAGGCCCAGAATCCGGTTGTCTTTGCTGATACCACAGCACCGTTTGGCCTTTCGTTCATCCAACCCACGATAGACATCTACGGCGGTACGCTGAGCGGCAAGGTCCCGTTCGACTTCCTTGATACGGTTTTCCGTGCCGAGGTGGCCTACGTTCCTGATCAGCCATTCAACAATTCCTCACTAGGGGTGGTCAAGAAGGATGTCCTGCGCAGCATGTTGGGCCTGGACACCAACCTGCGCCTGGAGCGGATTCTCGGTACCTGTAACGCCAGTATGCTGAGCCTGCAAATCTTCGATACCTGGATCCTCAAACACAAGGGTGGCGATCAGATCAATAACGCATTCGGATCCAGGGAGAGGGAGCACACAACCTGGCTGACCGGTATCTTTACGCTGCCATATCGATCGGATACGATCAAGGGGCAGCTGGTTGTGGTTCAGGATGTCAGTAACAGCGGCGGGGTCTTAGCCCCTTCAGTGGAGTTAATGATGGGGCCGAGTTGGCGAGTCAAGCTGGAAGGGGACATTTTCTACAGTGGGAAGCGAGACAACAGACCGGTTGACGGTTCTCCGAGCAACGCCAGTCTCTTCGGCTCCTTTGCCAACAGCAGTCAGTTCCTTACCCGTGTAACCTACCAGTTCTAGGCAGGACGGAAAAAACGCTGATGAAGTAACAAAAACTCACAGGAGGAAGCAAGGATGAATATCGATTATTTCAAGAAGCTCGGCCGATCAGTTGGTATCATTGCTCTGGCGTCGCTGGTATGCGGCAACGCCCTGGCGGGCGAGGTTCCGGCGGGGACGGTTCTGAACAAGGACAATCTTGCCGCCATGGAAAAGGAGACATTTCAGGGGATCCCGATCGCCAGGCTGTTGACCGACAGCCAGAAGATGTGGATCAAGGATTATAACTTGAAGATGAAGCTTGGTAAATCGACCGATCTTAAGGTTGATCCCGCCTATCTGGACGCCACCAGAAAAAACGCCGGTCAGGCCAGGCTTGACCCGGCCAAAAAGACCGTCAGCAACTACAAGGCCGGGATCCCGTTTCCCAATGTTGACGTGAAAGATCCCGATGCCGGCTACAAGCTGGCCTGGAACCAGTATTACGCCAACCCTGTCATGGGTGACAACTGGATCGCGCTTGGCGACGTTACGATCACCGACGCCAAAAAAGGGGTCATAGACCACTTCGAAGCCATCAGCGCCAAACTGGCCATGGAGGGACGTACCACCGGCGGACCGTCACAGTTGGGTGTTACAGGTGACCATGCCCAGTATCTGCTGGTCCTCACCAAGCCTTTCGACCTGGCCGGCCTGGGTATCTACACCAAACAGTACAGCAACGGGAATATAGATGACGCGTGGGCTTACGTAAAATCCATCCGCAGGACCAGGCGAGTGGCCGGCGGCAAGAGCTGGATGGATCCGCAGCCGAAGATGGATCTGCTCAATGACGACAATCAGGCCGTCAACTGTTATCCGCTAATGTACAAGAACTGGAAGTTTCTGGAAAAACGCTGGATTCTTGCGGTTGTTAACGCTCCCAACCCGAATGTCAAGCATGCCGCCTTCAAGGATAACATCGATCAGGGAGCACCCTTCTGGAACCCGGCCAACGTAACCTGGGAGCCGCGTGAGGTCTATGTGCTGGAAGCTACGATGCCTCCCGAGCACCCCTATTCGAAGAAGGTCCTTTATCAGGATGTCAAGGTGCCTATGTACCTGCAATCCGATCTCTACGACAGGAAGGGCGGTCTCTGGCGCCTGTGGAGGCAAACCTACAGCCAGTTTACCGCCAAGAACGGCAAGCCGGGCATCGCCTTGTATAATACCCAGGCCATCGATTTTCAGCGCAGTCGCGCCACTTACATTGATATGGCCAAAACACAGCTGAATAATCCGGAATTCAACGACAAGGCTTTTACGCCCGAGATGTTGTCAACCGCCGGTAGCGGCGGTCTTGACAAGTATCTGAAATGATTTCTGCAGAGATTTAATATGCGCATTGCAGCAGATCTGAGCTGAAGCTGACATCCGTCGTACGATAGTTACACTTGCTATTGTGCGACGGATTATTTGCGGTTAAGCCATTCAATGGAGACTCGCCGCACTAGCCTGGTAATCTACCAATCAAAGGAGAGTATATTTTGAAAGTTAAAAAAATGGATCATTTTTGTATCGCAGTGAAGGATATCGAGGCTGCCAGGAAAGTATGGGAGCCTATTCTTGGCAAGTCGCAACCGGATGACCCGTATGAGGATGAACCGGAGAACATCCGTGTTGCCCGTTACTGGCTGGACGGTGTCGGTTTTGAACTGATGCAGTCCACAACGCCTGACGGCCCGGTGGCCCAGTGGATCGAGAAGCACGGGGAGGGGATCATGCTGATCGGATTCAATGTTGAAAACACCCGCGAAGCCGTTGCCGAGCTTGAGGCGCAAGATTATCCGTTCATAAAAAACCCGCATCCGATTGCGGATGATGCCACCGGGAAAGCCAGGCCCTTCCGAGATTGTGAGTTCGCATTTATTCACCCCAGAAAAACGAACGGCGTCCTGGTTGAACTTATTGATTACAAATGGAAAGAGCTCGAAAAATAAACAGAAGGTGTCGCTGGAAAACTGAAAGGGTGAAAAATAAATTATAACTCAAACATTTTTTATATACCGCTATCATATCAATATTGTTGGGTTTGTGTCGCTTCGGCAAAAACTGGGCACTATTTGTTTATAGCTGGCCGAGATAACGCTTAACTAACCGGTTAATTAATAAATCAATGTTTTGAATACCTTATGGCTTTGCATGCTATTGGCATTGTAGTTGCTGTTAAACACGAAAATATGATAAATATAAAAACAATGTTTGATATAAATCGGTAGGCCTGAGTGGTTTTTAAAAACATTACAACGCATCAATAATATTGAATAAGTAAATTCTGTGGCAAAAATACGAGGGCACATATATTAAGTTGTTTTGTGAGATGTTTCTTATAAAATAAACGGCATTTTATATTCGCCGATACAACCTAGAGAAAAGGAGAAGCCATGACCAGCCGATTATTACCCCAGTTCGACCTCCTCACACCTCAGAGTATTCCTGAGGGGGTCGGTATGTTGGCACAGCATCAAAGCGAGGTCGCGATCCTGAACGGTGGTACTGCCCTTTGGAACCACAACCGGAAAATGAAGCATCAGACTCCCTATATCATGACCCTTTCCGCTCTCAAGGATCTGGACTACGTGAACTACATCCCCGGAGAAGGACTTCGGATAGGCGCAAAGGCAAAAATATGCACTCTCATTGAAAACCCGGTTGTTGCTGCCAAGTTCCCGGCTCTTTATGCATCCGCCTTCTGGTTTGGTAATCCGCAGATCCGCTTCATGGCTACTGTTATGGGAAACCTGCTGCGCGCCTCCCCTTCGGCTGACTGTTCATGCGCGATACTGGCTCTTGGTGGTCAGGTGGTTCTGCAGGGTCCTACGGGACAGAGGGTTGTGGATATCGATGATTTCTGGCTTTCGTATGACGTTACAGCCAGAAGATTTGATGAACTGGCGACAGAAATCCGCATACCTGAACCAACTTCATCAACGCGCTCTTCCTTTCAGCGTTTGACCCGGGTCAGGCAGGACCTTGCCAAACTTAACGTTGCGGTACGTCTGGAAATGGATCAGGGCATTTGTAAGCAGGCGCGCATCGCAATGGGCTGCGTGGGGCCGACCACCATGCGCCTCAAGGGTGTCGAGAAAATGCTGCAGGGGAATCCGCTTAGCGGCGAACTGCTGCAGCAGGTGGCCACATCGGTGAAATCGGAGATTGCCCCCATTGATGACCAGCGTTCGTCGGCAGCATACCGGATGGAGGTTTCCGGGGTGATCCTCAGACGGGTTATCGAACGGGCTGCATCCCCCAACTAAACTGAATGTTTGCACTATTATGATGACAGGAGAGTCCATGATGAAAATATCACAACTTAAATCCGTTTTTCGCTCCCTTCTGGTTTCCGCCGTTTTTTCGATGTTGATCGCTGCTCAGGGCTGGGCGGGAGGATTGCCGGGCAGTGGAGGTCACTACCCCAACGGGGCTGAAGACTTCATGGTCGGTGCCCTGCCTCCCCCAGGAACCTACCTCATCAACTACATGATCCTGGCTCAGAAAAACTCGCTGAGTAATAAATCGCTGCCACCGAATGATTTTAATGCCAGCGTATTTGCCGAGGTACCGCGACTGATCTATGTCAGCCCCTACTCGCTGTTCGGGGCCAGTCTTGCGGCCCACATCTTCGTGCCGTTCTACAGCGCAGATGTAACTCTTAAATCACCGGTGCCGGCACCGGCACTTAATTTTGATCATAATGATAAAGGGCTGGGCGACATAATCTTCAGCCCGCTGGTCTTCGGCTGGCACTTCGGTCCGGAACTGCATGCCGTATTTGCACTGGACATGTGGGCTCCCACCGGCAACTACGACAAGACTAATGCTGCCACCCAGGTTCTTTCCAAAAACCACTGGACCTTTGAGCCGGTGCTGGCAGTCTCCTATCTCAAGGAGGGATTCGACGCCTCCATCAAGTTGATGTATGACTTCAATACCGAAAACGATAACTATCTCCATCCAAGCGGCGTTACCGGCAAACTCAGCCCCGGCCAGGAATTTCACTTCGATTGGGCGCTGGGCTACAGCTTGAAAAACGGGCTTACCGGCGGTCTGGTCGGCTATAACTACTGGCAGGTAACCGATGACGAATTCAACGGCGCCAAGGACCTGAACCAGAAGAGCCAGGTCGGGGGTATCGGTGTTGGTCTCAAATACTGGCCTAAGATGGGACCATTCAGCATGACCGTCAAACAGTACTGGGAGTATAACGCCAAAAACATTCCAACCGGTCCGCAGACCCAGTTCAAGATCAACTATGCATTTTAGTAAGCGCACCCTCCGGGGAACAGGCGCTGCGATATAACCGAAACCACATATTGTTACGAGCGATACAAAGGAGATAACCATGAAAAACCGTTTGATTACGCTCTGCGTCAACGGGAGGAACTACCGATTGGATGTGCTGGTAAACCGGACCCTCCTGCAGGCGCTCAGGGATGATCTGAAGCTGGTAGATGTCAAGTATGGTTGCGGATCTGGTGAGTGCGGAGGGTGTACCGTGCTGATTGACGGCAAGGATTGCATAAATTCATGCCTGACGCTGGCCGTGGAGATGGAAGGACGACACATCACCACCATTGGCGGCATGACACGCGAGGGGGAACTGCACCCGATCCAGCAGGCCTTTATCGATGAAGGAGCGATTCAGTGCGGTTACTGTACGCCCGGAATGGTCATGAAAACCGCCAGTATCCTTGCCAAAAACCCGAGGCCTACCGAGGATGAGATTCGTCGTGGCTTGGAAGGGAATATCTGCCGCTGTACAGGATATGAAAATATTGTACGTGCGGTGCAGACCGCCAGCAAGGTGATAAACGACTCCCAAATCCAAGCGGCAGGAGGGGCATGCTAATGAGTGATATGACCTATATTGGCAAGAGTGTCCCCAAGGTTGACGCCAGAGAGAAGGTTACCGGACAGGTAATCTATGCTGCCGAGATCAATCTCCCGAACATGCTGTATGGTAAAATTGTTCGCTGCTGGGAGCATTCCCACGCCAGGGTGACACATCTGGACCTGTCAGAGGCAGCCAAGGTGCCGGGCGTTGTCAAGGTGCTGGGCCCGGGCGATGTTACCCAGAAACGCTACAACACCGGCGTACTGGATCTGATGGTGCCGGAAGACATGGGCAAGCATCTGCTGGGCGACATCGAGGATCAACGGATTTTTACCGATCATGTGCGGCACCAGGGGGACGCCATCTGTGGAATCATCGCCGAAAGCGAGGAAATTTGCGAACTGGCTGCCCAGAAGGTTATCGCACGCTATGAACCGCTGCCGGTCTATCTGAGTGCCTCTGAATCCTCTCAGCCGGATGCCTTCCAGTTCGATGAACGCAAACCAGGGAACCGGACCTTCCAGCTCCCGGAACAGATGTTTCCCAACAATGCCTATGGCTGGGGGGATGTGGACGCCGAAATGGCAACGGCCGACTTCATCATTGAAGAT
This sequence comes from uncultured Geobacter sp., assembly GCA_964458105.1. Classification (GTDB taxonomy): domain Bacteria; phylum Desulfobacterota; class Desulfuromonadia; order Geobacterales; family Pseudopelobacteraceae; genus JACRCG01. The sequence continues at coordinate 15,176 of CAYWJJ010000055.1, read as the reverse complement.
ACATTTTATGTTCCAAAAGTAAAGCAGTGCCAGCTCGAACCGCATTCCTATGTGGCCTTTTACGATCTGGCCGGTCGTCTGAACTGCTGGACGTCGACCCAGATGCCCAAATGCGTTCATAACAAGCTGGCCCGCCTGTTCGAACTGCCGATATCCAGGGTCAACCTGGTCTCCACAACCATCGGGGGTGGTTTCGGAGGCCGCCTGGGAATGGTTTTTGAACCCGAGACCTGCGCCATGGCCATGGCTGTCCCGGGCCACCCCGTCAAGGTCCAGTCGGCACGTGAAGAGGACTGGGTTGCATCCGAGAGCCGTCACCCCGGAAAATACTGGCTTAAAATGGGCTTCAAGAACGACGGCACGCCGGTCGCTGCCGACGCTCACTTTACTTCGGATGCGGGTGCCTATTTCAGCCATTCATCCGGTGTACCATTTACCACCGGATCCTGGCTTACCGGCATGTACAAATACAACGCCGTCCGCTACAAAGGGGACTGCTACTACACCAACCAGGCCCCCAGCGGAGCTTATCGAGGCTACGGCAATCCGCAGACCAACTTCGTTCTGGAACAGATTGTTGACCAGGCCTGTCTGAAGCTGAACATAGACCCGGTCGAATGGCGCAAACGCTGGCACAAGCAGGCCGGAGACGACGGCTGGTGCATCGGGGTTCCCTACTCGTCCTGCTCGCTGGACGAATGTCTTGACCGGGGCGCCGAGGCGATCGGATGGAAGGAAAAAAGGGCCAAGTATGCCAAACAGAGCGGCAGGACGCGGCGGGGGATCGGCGTATCGGTCATGAACCATACCAGCGGCGCCATGCCGATGCTGCTGGAGCACACCACCTGTACGATCAAGATGAACGAGGATGGCTCCGCGGTCATAACCCTTGCCTGCTCCGATCTGGGCCAGGGTTCACATACCGTGCTCAAGCAGATTGCTGCTGAAACCCTCGGCATGCCGATGGAAGAGATTCACCTGCATGTCAATATGGATGCAGCCGGTTTCGATATCGGTTCTCACGCCAGCCGGACTACCTACGTCGGTGGCGGAGCGGTCATGAAGGCCTGTGAAGACGTTAAGCGCCAATTAATCGAGCGTGCTTCCACGCGTCTCGGTATTCCGGTGGATGAGCTGGAGATTCGCGACCGGCATGTCGTTTCAAAGAACAAACCAAATAGGCCGGAAGGCGCTGTGGAGGATGCGGCCGACCATTTGCGTAATAATGTCTGGGGGGTCGGGGCCTCCATGAGCATCAAGGAGATCTGCAGCGTCGGGGTTTACCATTTTGTCAATCCGATGAATGGTGAGGCAAACGGTGTCCCCGGGCAGATCCAGGGTTACGCCAGTTATTTCCCAAGCCACAATTCACCCCCCTTTGGCGCCTGCTTTGCCGAGGTGCAGATCGACATTGAAACCGGCCAGGTCCAGGTACTTGAATTGGTAATGGCACATGATATCGGCCGGGCCATCAATCCCAAGGCTGTCGCGGGCCAGCTGGCAGGGGGCTCCCATCAGGCGCTCGGAATGGCCCTGACAGAAGAGATCCATTATAACGAAAAGGGCCTATGTCTCACTAACAGCTTTACCGATTACAAGATGCTCGGCCCGGTTGACATGCCCAAAATCACAACCATCCTGGTCGAAAATCCCGACCCGATCGCACCCTATGGTCTGAAGAGTGTCGGTGAGGCCGGGCCGGTAAATCCGGTCGGAGCGACAGCCAATGCCATCTCCAATGCCCTTGGCATCATGTTCACTGAAGCGCCCATTACACCTGAAAAAATCCTGCTAGCCATACGTAAGCACGGGATTGTGTAACATTCTTCGGGGAGGTTGCTCTGGCAGCAACCTCCCTTTTTTTGGGAATTGAGTCTGATTGTCAGTAGTCAATACTAATATAAAACTGTAGTGATTTAAGGAGATTGAAAATGACGAATTCATCTAAGACTATAGCGGATTTGCTTGGCGGGGTGGCTGGAGGAAACATTAAAGTTGTGGATCTTTCGAGACCGCTCGGCGAGGATACCCCTGTTATCGGACTGCCGCCCGAGTTTGCCCAGTCGCCCGGTTTCTCACGGGAGCAGATCTCAAAATACGACGAGCGTGGTCCGGGCTGGTACTGGAATGTCATCCATGTCGGTGAACATACCGGGACGCATTTTGATACCCCGTCGCACTGGGTAACCGGTAAAGACCTGCCCGAGAATACCCTCGATACCATACCGGCTCAGAAAATGATTGCTCCGGCCTGTGTCATCGATACCTGCAAGGAGTCGGCAGCCGACCACGACTTTTTGCTGACACCTGAATTTATCGAATCCTGGGAGCAGACCCACGGGCGCATTTCCGCCGGCAGTTGGGTGCTGATGCGTACGGATTGGTCCAAGCGCAGCGATACCAATGACTTCCTTAACATTAAGGAAGATGGAGCTCACAGCCCGGGCCCCAGCGTCGACTGCATCCGCTTCCTGATCGATCGGGGTGTGGCAGGATTTGGCGCCGAAACAGTCGGTACCGATGCCGGTCAGGCACATCTCTTCGACCCGATGTTCCCCTGTCACCATCTGATCCACCAGGCGGGCAGATACGGCCTCGCCAGTCTGTGCAACCTGGATCAGCTGCCGGCCACCGGCGCGATGCTGATCACCGCGCCGATGAAGATTGTAGACGGTTCCGGCAGCCCGGTTCGCGTGTTTGCCGTTATCCCGGCATGATTTTATCGGCAGGCTGAGCCTGGTTTGCCGGCAGGAGAACTGATATTGTCAAGCAGCAAGGTTTACACGTACAGCAGCCGAATTCGTTTTACTCACACCGACCCGGCCGGATACGTTTTTTTTCCGCGTTTCTTTGAAAAGTTCCAGGCCGCGGTTGAAGACTGGTTCAATTTTGATTATGCAGGGCTCTTTTTGAGGCAAGGTATGGGGCTGCCGACCGCCCATACTGAATGCAAATTCCTGAAGCCATGCCTGCTTGGTGAAATTCTGGATTTGAAAGTAGAATTAAAAAAGATTGGGACGACCTCCATAACGGTTGTATTCATAGGTTCAGTCGCTTCCGAACAGCGCTTGCAGGCCAGGTCTGTACTGGTGTTCATAGATCTGAAAGACGGGCGTCCGGTCGCAATTCCTGAAGAGTTGCGTGACAAACTGGAAAAGTACAGGGTAGTCAGCTTCTGATATTCAAAGCCCCGCACCCGTCATTGGTTCGGGGCTTTTTTCGTATGATTGCCCAAAAATAACGCTTGATCATGTTTAAAGATGGTAAGACAAGAATAAAAGGCGGCCAACTGGTCGCCTTCGCTGTTTCATCAGTCGGGATCGTACTAAGAAAATATTCACATGCGTAGTGCAATTGCGGTATTATCATACCTTGGTTGACAGGTAATCCAGTAATAATACCAAGTCGTAATCGTTTGATTGCACCTTGGTATAAGAGGTCCTATGCATTGTCCGCAAAATAGTGATGTGGCCGATGGGCACTCCGCGGAGTCGTCTCTCTATCTGCCTTTTGAATGTGAGATACTTGCCGTCGGCGACCTGACTCCCAACGAAAAACTTTTTCGGCTGAGCCTGCCGGAGGGTGCCCCGCTTGGCCATTCTCCCGGACAATTCGTACAGGTCTCTCTGCCCGGCTGGGGGGAAGCGCCGATTTCGGTGTCGTCGTCGCCGACCCGTAAAGGTTATTTCGAGTTGGGTGTGCGCCGTGCCGGTAGCTTGACCTCCGCCATGCACCAGCTTGTGGCGGGGGATAAAATCGGGATTCGCGGCCCCTACGGCCGCCCGTTCGAGCTTGATAAGCTGCGAGGGCGAGACCTGCTGCTGATCTCCGGCGGTTGCGGCTTGGCGCCGCTGCGTTCATTGATCCAGTATTGCGAGGATCGTAGCGAGGAGTTCGGCCGGCTTACCATCCTCTATGGCGCCAAGAGCATCGAGGATACGTTGTTCAAGGAGGATCTGGCCGCCTGGGAGGCCTCAGCCCACTTCGCCTGCAGCCGAACCGTCGACCGGATAACCGGCGGAGATTGTTACAGCGGCAATGTGGGCCTGATAACCGCCCTGATCCCCCCGCTTGAAATCGATGTCGCGAAAACCGTGGCGGTCGTAGTCGGGCCGCCGATCATGTACCGCTTCGTGATTGAGGAACTGAAGAAAAAGGGACTTGCTTCCGATCAAATAGTTGTTTCGCTGGAACGGCAGATGCGCTGCGGGGTCGGCAAGTGCGGCCATTGCAGCATCGAGCATCTCTACTGCTGCCAGGATGGCCCGGTTTTCTGGCTCAATCAGATAGAGCATCTGCGGGGAGCCCTATGAAGAGAACCCTGACCGTCTGCCCCTACTGCGGCACCGGCTGCATGTTCTACCTGGTCAGCGACGGCGGCCGCCTGGTCGGGATCGAACCGAGCGTCACCCACCCGGTCAGCCGTGGCGGGCTCTGCGTCAAGGGCTGGAACGCCTTTGCCTTCGTCCACCATCCCGACCGTCTGACGTCTCCCCTGCTGCGCCGCGACGGTGTGTTGCAACCGGCCTCCTGGGACGAGGCCATCAGCACGGTAGTTGACCGTCTGCGCAAGATTCAGCATCGCTACGGTGCGGATTCACTGATGTTCTGCTCGTCGGCCAAGGCGACCAACGAGGAAAACTACCTGTTGATGAAATTGGCCCGGGCGGTGTTCGGAACCAACAACATCGACCATTGCGCCCGTCTTTGCCATTCATCCACCGTGGTTGGCTTGGCAGAGACGTTCGGTTCGGGGGCGATGACCAATTCAATCGCCTGCTTCGACCAGGCCGGGGCCATCCTTGTAATCGGTTCCAACACAACCGAGCAGCATCCCCTGATCGGCAGCCGTATTCTTAATGCCTCCCGACGCGGGGCACGGTTGATCGTTGCCGACAATCGCCGCATCCGTCTCGCCCGCCATGCCGACCTGCATTTGCGCCACAAGAACGGCAGTGACGTGGCCCTGCTCAGCGGGATCATGCATGTCATCATTGCCGAGGGACTGGCCGACCATGACTTCATTGAAAGCCGCACTGAAAATTATGAAGCGCTGGCGCAATCTCTTGTCGAATGGACCCCGCAACGGGCCGCGGAGGTGACCGGCCTCACGCCAGATGAGATCATTGCCGCAGCGAGGCTTTTCGCCGCTGCGGAAAATGCCATGATCGTCTACTCCATGGGCATAACCCAGCATAGCCATGGTGTGGACAATGTCCGCTGCTGCGCCGCCCTGGCGCTGCTCACCGGCAACGTAGGGCGGCCCGGTTGCGGCGTCAACCCCCTGCGCGGGCAGAACAACGTTCAGGGGGGCTGCGACATGGGGGCGCTCCCGGATGTTTATAGCGGCTACCAGAAAGTGTCCGATCCGGCGCTGCGCGAGAAGTTTGCACGGGCCTGGGAAGTTGCGAATCTGCCGGAAACGCCGGGGTTGCCCTTGACCCATGCCATGAATGCGGCCGCAACCGGTCGCCTGCGCGGGATGTTCATCATGGGGGAGAACCCGATATTATCCGACCCGGATCAGGCCCATGCCCGGCGAGCTCTGGAAAATCTGGAGTTGCTGGTCGTGCAGGATATCTTCCTGACCGAGACCGCCGCCCTGGCCGATGTGGTACTGCCAGCCGCCTGCTATGCCGAAAAAGACGGCACCTTCACCAACACCGAGCGTCGCGTGCAGTGCGTAGCCAAGGCAGTCGAGCCGCCGGGCGAGGCCCGTGCCGACTGGGAGATCATCTGCGACCTGGCCGCTCAGGCCGGTTACGGCGGCATGCGCTACCGCGACCCGGCAGCGGTCATGGCTGAAATTGCCGGGCTGACCCCGATTTATGGAGGCATCAGCCACGAGCGCCTTGCTCCCCACGGCCTGCAGTGGCCATGTCCCGACCGTCAGCACCCCGGCACGCCGGTGCTGCATATCAACAGCTTCACCCGGGGTCCGGGGCGCTTCAGCCCGGTCACCTACCGCCCCTCGGCAGAACTTGCCGATAGCGAGTACCCGTTCGTATTGACCACCGGCCGCACCTATTTTCACTGGCATACCGGCACCATGACCAGACGAACCCACCTGCTTGACCGCGAGGAACGCACGGCTTTCGTCGAACTGCACCCCGACGATGCCGCCCGCCTCGGCATACGCGACCGCGGCGAGCTGCTGGTGAAAAGCCGCCGTGGTGAGGTGCGGGTTCAGGCCAGGATCACCGGCATGGTTATCCCTGGCGTGCTGTTCATGCCTTTTCATTTTGCCGAAGGGGCCGCCAACGCCCTGACCAACAATGTGCTCGATCCTGAATCGGCAATTCCGGAATTCAAAATCTGTGCGGTCCGGCTGCGGAGGGCATCATGAAAGTTCTGCGTCCTGAGCGGATAGCTGCATTTTTCGCCGATCTGACCGCAACCTATGAAGTGCGCCTGCCTATTCGGCTGCCGGACGGGACCCGTACCCTTGGCGCTCTTGATGACGGCCCGATCGCCTTGCAGGGCGGGGCGCTGCCGGGCAAACCGACTTCGGCTTTTTTCCCCCAGCATGAGACGATCTTTACCGCTTCCGCCGGCGGCGTGCAGCAACAGCCGGAATTGGCCCGGCCGCTCTTCGTGGCCGGCTTCACACATCACGACCTGGCCTGCCTGCGCTTCATAGACCGCTTCTTCGCCGATGGGTGGCTTGACGACCGTTATTTCCGCCTGCGGCAGGGGGCGGTGATTGTCGGTCTGTCCGGTTATTGCGGGCCGAATGGCGTCCTGCTGTCGCTGGCCGGGGGAGAGTGCGATCTGGAACTCGCCTGGGACGGTCATCAGTGGCTGGTGATCGCGTACAGTGCGACAGGAAAAGTCATAGCCGAGCGCTTATCCGACGACGCCCCGCAGGAGTCGCTGGAGCGTCTCAAACAGGCTTCGAATGCGCTGCCGGACGTGCATGGCTCGCTGATACGCCGCGCATCAGAACTGTTGCGGGCGGAGCGGGTGCCCGACAGTTTCTGGACAGAGATCGGTGACCGCTGCATAGCCTGCAGCGGCTGCAATCTGGCCTGTCCAACCTGCACCTGCTTCGGCGTCCAGGATTGGCGCTATACGCAAAAAGTGGAGCGCAGCCGCATGTGGGACTCATGCCAGTTCGACGGGTTCATGCGTGAGGCCAGCGGGCACAACCCGATGGGGACCGAGGCGCTTCGAACCCGCCGCCGCATCCATCACAAGCTTGCCGCCGACCCTGAAAGATGGGGAGAGATCAGTTGCTTTCTCTGCGGCCGCTGCGATGCGGTCTGCCCGACCGGCATCGGTATTTTTGCGGTGGCACGGGAGATGGTGGAAAGGTATGGCGGAGATGAATAACCTGATTCTGTTTGACTCAGAAAAATGCCAGGGCTGTTTTTTGTTTGACAATAAATTGGTATTACAGTACCGTAATACCATAATATAAAAATAAACATGCATTAAACGAAGAATATCAGTTGGTTGCAGTAGGCGGGAAGTAGCCTGTTTAAATAGCCGTCACGGAGTCAGGGTGCTATAATAAAGAAAATAAAGGGCATTCAAGTATGGAGCAAGGTTCCATTCACAAACCAGATATTCAAGCATATAGGAGATTAAAGTTATGAGTACAAAATCGGTAAAAGAAATCGTTGCGTACTGCCAGGACCTGTTCGAAGACCTGGATTTTACCAGGGCGCGTGAATGGAAGGCCGCCCAACCGGGCCGCAAAGTGATCGGCTACATGCCGGTCTACGTGCCGCGCGAAATCATCCACGCCGCCGGCATGCTCCCGCTGGGCGTCCTGGGTGGCGGCGCCGACATGGAGGTCATCCACGGCGACGCCTATTACCAGAGCTACATCTGCCGGATTCCGCGCTCGACCATAGAGCTGGCCATCACCGGTAAACTCGACTTTGTGGACGGCATGATGTTCCCCTCCATCTGCGACGTCATCCGTAACCTGTCCGGCATCTGGAAACTGCTCTTCACAGATAAATACGTGCGCTACTTCGATACCCCCCAGAATTTTGAAGACAACGTCGGCGGAGCATTTTACTCGCAGGAACTGCGCGAACTGAAAGAAGGTCTGGAGAAGCTGGGCGACTGCCACATCAGCGATGAAGCTCTCAACAACTCGATCGCGCTCTACAACGAAAACCGCCTATGGATCAACAAGGTCTATGACTTCCGCTCCGCTACCCCCTGGCGAGCCCCCTCGGCCGAAGTTTACCTACTGATGCGGGCCGGCATGGTACTGCCGGTGGAAGAGCACACCCAACTGATGAAAGAGTATCTGGCCGCCGCCGAGAAAGAAAACCTGCCGATGCGTGACAACTGCCGGATCGTCATGACCGGCGCCTTCTGCGAGCAGCCCCCGCTCAATCTGATCAAATCCATCGAACTCTCCGGCTGCTACATCGTCGACGACGACTTCATGATGGTCAACCGCTGGCTGCTGAAGGATGTCCCGACCAGCGGCGACCCGATCGAAAACCTTTCCCAGGCTTTTCTGCACTACAGCGCCGAAACCGCCGCCAAATACGAGGTCAGCCTGGAAGAAAAGGGGAGCTATCTGCTCGACATCATAGCCAAGCGCAAAGCCGACGGGGTCATCTTTGCTTCCCCCAGCTTCTGCGACCCGGCTCTGCTGGACCAACCGATGATGGTCACCCGGCTTGAAAGCCACAAGATCCCCTACATCACCATGCAATACGCCGAAAACTCAGGCCAGATGCAGCCGATCCGCGAACAGTCCGGCACCTTTGCCGACACTATCAAATTATGGAGCCAGTCATGAGAACTCAGGACGCCGTCAAACCCACCGACGTGATCAAATCGCACTCCCAGGAAGTCCAGAAAGAGATGATCACCCGTAACTATGACAAAATCACCAGCGGTAAGGTCAAAGTTTCCTCCACCTTCGTACCGGGCAACCTGAACGAACTGCTGATGTGCTTCGACATCGCCAACAACCTGCCCGAGATCAACGCCATCCAGAACGCCATGCGCAAAAAAACCGGCGAAATGATCATGGAAGCTGAACGGAGCGGCCACTCGGAAGACGTCTGCACCTACGTCAAAGCCGACATCGGCATGATGGCCAAAGGGAACATCGCCCCCAACGGCAAACCGTTTCCCGATCCGGACGTCCTGCTGCTCTCCTACACCGGCTGCTTCACCTTCCTGAAATGGTTCGAACTGCTGCGCGAACAGTACAAATGCCCCACGGTCATGCTGCATGTCCCCTATGCCGCCGACGGCGCCCCGACCAAAAACATGCGGGACTACATCGTCAAACAACTCAAAGAGGATGTCATCCCGGCCCTGGAAAAGGTCTCCGGCATCAAGTTCGACATCGACCGTCTGCGCGGCTACCTGCGCAAATCGGCCGAAGCCGAAAACGACCTGGTCTGGATGCTGGAACAATCCAAACGCAAACCGTCCCCGATCGACTGCTACTTCGGCGGCGTCTACTACATGGGCCCGATCTTCACCGCCTTCCGCGGCACCGACGAAGCCATCGCATACTACAAACTGCTGCGGGCCGAAATCGAGGAACGGATCGAGCTTGGTCTCTGCGCCCAGTCCCCCGACGGCGACATGCCCGAGGAAAAATACCGTCTGGTGGTGGAAGGTCCCCCCAACTGGACCAACTTCCGCGAGTTCTGGCAGATGTTCCACGAGGCCGGAGCCGTCGTTGTCGCCAGCTCCTATACCAAAGTCGGCGGAGTTTACGATTACGACAACTTCCGGCATGACGCCGACCACCCGCTGGAAACACTGGCCGATTACTGCCTGGGGGTCTACACCAACCGCAACCTCCCCACCCGGGTCGACATGCTGGCCAGAAACGTGATCGAATACGAAGCCGACGGCCTGCTGATCAACTCCATCAAGAGCTGCAACAGCTTCTCGGCCGGCCAGCTGGTCATGATGCGCGAAGTCGAGAAACGCACCGGCAAGCCTGGCGCATTTATCGAAACCGACCTGGTTGACCCGCGCTACTTCTCGGCGGCCAACGTAAAAAACCGACTGGAAAGCTACTTCCAGATGATTGATCAGAAACGCCGTGCCGGTGGTTCAGCCCCCCTGGCAGCGTAGGAGAGAGACCATGCGTACATTTATCGGAATAGACCTGGGATCCACCACCACCAAAGCGGTACTGATGGATGAAAACCGGACCGTACTCGGTCGCGGCATCACCAACTCCCGCTCCAACTACGACGTAGCCGCCCGCGTCTCCAAACAGGAAGCCAAAATCAGCGCCCGCTTCACCCTGTTCAATCAGGCCCTGGGCACCAAAGGGGGCGCCGACCGGCTGCTGGCCGACCTGGAGCGCAACTTCCGGCTGGAACAGTTCCTCTCCGAGCTGCGGCAACTGGAAGAAACCTGCGATATCTACCTGGACAACCCGCGCTTCGTAGAAATGAAAAGCGCCCTGAAAGAAGCCCTCTCGACCGTCTTTCGCAAGATCGAAGGCGAAGCCGCCGGCATCTATGCACCCGGCGCCGACCGCAAATCCGACTTCTTTCGTGACATCGCCGGTTCACGCTTCATGAATATCGCAGAAGATATAGCCCGGCAGGCCGGAATCAGCTTTGACGCCATGCTCAACATCTACGACAAATCGATCATCGACATCGAAAGCCTGGTCTCCACCGACGAAACAGTCTCACTGCAGCTCTTGAACGGTCTGACCCGCGCCCTGCGCGACGTGGCCGGAGTAGAAGTCAGCGAAGCCGATGCCCAGACCGCGCTGAAAAAGGTACTGGATATCGAACTGGAAGAAACTTACGTGGTCGGCACCGGCTATGGCCGGGTCCGCTTGCCGTTCCCCAAGGAACATATCCGCTCCGAAATCCTCTGCCACGGCATGGGAGCCCACATGATGTTCCCCGGCACCCGCACCGTACTGGACATCGGCGGCCAGGACACCAAAGGAATCCAGATCGATGAAAACGGCATCGTTGCCAACTTCCAGATGAACGACCGCTGCGCCGCCGGCTGCGGGCGCTATCTTGGCTATATCGCCGACGAAATGAAGATCGGTCTCCACGAACTGGGCCCGATTGCCATGAAGGCCAACAAAGCCACGCGCATCAACTCCACCTGCACTGTCTTCGCCGGTGCCGAACTGCGCGACCGGCTTGCCCTTGGCGAAAGCCGGGCCGATATCCTGGCCGGCCTGCACCGTGCCATCATGCTGCGCGCCATGTCGATCCTGTCGCGCTCGGGCGGCGTCAACGACCAGTTCACCTTCACCGGCGGCGTAGCCAAAAACGAATCAGCGGTCAACGAGCTGCGCAAACTGATCAAAGACAACTACGGCGACATTACCATCAACATCAGCGACGAATCGATCTACACCGGCGCACTGGGCGGAGCCAGTTTCGCCCACCGTGCGGTTTGACCTAAAAGGAGAAAGCCAATGACCACAGCAATCGGCATCGACGTCGGATCCGGCGTTATCAAAACCGCACTTTTCCGGGTGGAGGGAGAAAAAAACGAGTGGGTGTCCCGCTGGGACGCCCGCATTCGGCAGCGCGATTCCCACAAACTGGTTGAAGAGTCGATAGAATACGTGCTGAAGCAGGCCGGCCTGAAGCGTGAAGAGATCAATTACATCGCCACCACCGGCGAAGGCGAAAGCATAAAAAACACCACCGGCCACTTCTACACCATGACCACCCACGCCCGCGGCGCACTCTACCTCAACCCCGATGCCCGCGCGGTACTGGACATCGGAGCCCTGAACGGCCGTGCCATCAGCATCGACCACCGAAGCAAGGTCCTCAACTATCGCATGACCAGCCAGTGCGCCTCCGGTTCCGGGCAATTTCTGGAGAACATCTCGCGTTACCTCGGCATCGGTCAGGACGAAATCGGCGGGTTATCGGTCAAATCCACCAACCCGGAGAAGGTCAGCAGCATCTGCGCGGTCCTGGCCGAAACCGATGTCATCAACATGGTCTCGCGCTCGATTCCGCCCAGCGACATCCTGCGCGGTATTCACGAATCCATGGCCGACCGTCTGATCAAGCTATTGAAATCGATCGACGTCAAAGACGGCGTCGTGATGATGACCGGCGGTCTGGCGCTGGACATCGGCCTGGTCAAAGCGATCCAGGACGGGATGGTCGCCCAGAAGATGGCGACAAAAGTGGCTACCCACCCCGATTCCCTCTTTGCCGGCGCCATCGGAGCTGCCCTGTGGGGAGCATTCCGTTATGAGAAGCTGAAGGATAAAGGCCTGATCAATTAGGTTTTTAACAGGCCCGGAATGTTTGCACGCTATTAAAATTGAGACGGAAGGAGAATATAATATGTCCGACTATAAGCTTCGCCCGCTTTCCCCAGAAGACCTGGACCGGGTTTCCGACATTGAAAGCAAGATAACAGGTTCCCCCAGGAAAGCTTATTTCGAGAAGCGCCTGGCGCTGGTAAGGGCCAACCCCAAAAGTTTCATCCATTGCGGAGTGGAGCAGGGGGCTAATCTGCTGGGCTTCGGGTTTGCCCGGATTCAGGAAGGTGATTTCGGCTCCACTGATCCCGTGGTAGTGCTTGATGATATCGGCGTTGCTGTTGAGAACCAGGGTAAAGGCGTCGGTAAAACAGTGCTGTCAGGAATTGAACAGCAGATGAAAAACAAGGGTATCAAAACCCTGAAAACCCAGATTGATTGGACCGATCCGGCAATGACGGCATTCTTCTCCTCCGCCGGGTTCAGATTGGCGTCAAGCCAGATTATTGAACGTGACACCTCGTTACTTGAAGAATATGTTGCGGAAGTGGCGCCCGTGATAATGGACAGTAAATGGCAGGTTCATAGCGACGCCGGCGGTAATGATTACGATCGGCTGGCCCGCGACAAGGTTTATGTCCGTTCTTTCAAGAGTGATGATCTGGGATCCGTAATCCGCATTGACGGGAAGTACACCGGACGGGAGCGGGCAGCCTACTATGAGGCAAAATCACGGGAAATGCTTGACGAGTCCGGGATCCGCGTCTCGGTGGTGGCGGAAGACGACGGGATCGTTACCGGCTTTATCATGGCCAGGGTCGATTTTGGCGAGTTCGGTAAAGTTGATGCCGAGGCGGTGATTGACACGCTCGGCGTGCATCCGGTCTATGCGAGGGCGGGTGTCGGACATGCACTGCTGTCGCAGTTGCTGCTTAACCTTTCGACGCTCAAGGTCGAGAAGGTACGGACCCAGGTGTCGTGGGAAAACTTTGACCTGCAGCGTTTTCTGTACAGATGCGGTTTTGCGCCATCTCAGCGTCTGGTACTCGCAAAGACTGTTAGCTGAACATGAAATGTGTTTAACGCACATCATAAACAAGACTTGCTGTTAACAACGTTAAAAGTTAAAAACTTTTTTTCATCTTGCCAGAATAAGTCGTTCCAGTTATAGTGCCGCCACATTTTACAAGTCTCCGAGTCGTATAGCCTACCAGGGATAAATCCTCATGGCCTGCGACCTGCGGGTGTCGCCGGAAACAGCGCCGCCCTCCTTTGAAAAGGGGAACTCGTGTTTGACGGTCCACTGCTGGTGGTTCGTCCGCGCCCCTTTTCTTTATTGAGAAGGGGCTTTTTATGTTTTTGCATTATCAATAAAGGAGTGTGCATCATGGTAAAACTTGTTCAGAATCCCATCGATCCGGCTTCGGTCTACAGCTCGATCTGCTCTGCTTTTTCCGGTTCAGTGGTTTTTCACTATGCGGTAGTCAAGCAAAAGGCCGGTTCAGGAAAGTCAACCACCTCCATCGAGTACAGGACTCAGGGAGACACACTGCTGGAGTTGGAGAAAATTGCCGGGGAACTGGAGCATTGCTGGGATCTGGAGGATGTCCTTTTAATACGCCGGACCGGCTGTCTTGAGGTTGGAGAGATCATTTCTCTGGTTGCAGCAAGTTCGCCTAACAGCGAGGATGCCTTCGAGGCTTGCAAATTCGGAATCGGTCGCCTGAAGAAAATGTCGACGATACTTAAGACCGAATTATTTAGCGATATAACGTAACAAAAAGGAGATTTCATGAACACAAAACAGATGCTGACCCGTACCACGACACTTGTTGCTACACTGGCACTCCTTCTTTGGGGAACGCTTGCTATTGCTTTCCCGAAAACGATCATTCTTGCCACGACCACCAGCACCCAGGATTCCGGCCTGCTGGATGTGCTTGTGCCGTTGTTTGAAAAAGAGAGTGGAGTGCAGGTCAAGACGGTTTCAGTCGGTTCCGGCCAGGCCATGAAAATGGGGGAAAAGGGGGAAGCGGATGTATTGCTGGTGCACTCCCCCGATGCCGAGAAAAAGTTTATGGCAGAAGGCTTTGGAGTTTCCCGCCGACTGGTGATGCACAATGATTTCGTAGTCGTTGGGCCGGCTGCTGATCCGGCCAGGATCAAAGGTGTTTCAGCGGCTGACGCCATGAAGCGCATCTCCCAATCAGGTGCGCTTTTCATCTCCCGTGGTGATAATTCCGGCACACATGCCAAGGAGAAAGGGCTCTGGAAAGGGGCTGCAATCAGCCCGGAGGGGCAGAAGTGGTACCAGCAGACCGGCCTCGGAATGGGACAGACGCTGAACGTGGCGGCCGAGAAAAAGGCTTACTCGATCACTGACCGCGCCACCTACCTGTCGCTTAAAAAGGGGCTGGGACTTGAAGTCCTTGTGGAGGGTGACGGTAAACTGCTCAACATCTACCATGTCATCGAACTCAATTCGGTCAAGTGGCCTAAAGTAAATGCCAGCGGTGGCAAGGCTTTTGCCGATTTCATGGTCGCTAAGAAAACCCAGGAGATTATCGGCCGCTTCGGAGTTGACAAGTTCGGCGCGCCGCTGTTTTTCCCTGATGCAGGCAAAAAACCTGAGTCATTGGGACTCTGATTCAGCTGATCATTACCGGCACGATAATTGTCGGCACTTCCGAGTGCCGACAATCTCCACACCCGACTCCATTTTCGTGGAATTTATTCCCATTACTTTCATGAGAACTGCCGTTACACTCCGATTGCCCACGACTATTCAATTATAAATCAGCCTGTTACTAATATGGCGCGGCATTTGCTAATAGTATCTGAAAAACCGCTCTGCAATAAAGTGACAGGAACAATATTGTGAAAAAGAAAAAGATGATCATCTCTTCCGAGACGATGGACGTGGACTTTGTGCGCAAGGTCGAGTCCTTGTCCGGCACGTCTG
>CAYWJJ010000054.1:0-26557 GCA_964458105.1 uncultured Geobacter sp. | reverse complement strand
CCTCGGTCGCCACTCTCCTCGCCGCCTTGTACTCATTTTGATTGCACCTTGGTATGAGCCGATCAGGCTGACTGCAAGGAAGTGTTCGGGCAACCGGTGCTGATGCATGTAAAACCGATATGTAAAGACAGAAAGGAACCGCATGCTCAAGGTTGTTTCTCAATACTTCGTTGGAATCTTTCTGTTGATCATCGTGTTGTTGACGCCGCAACTGGCTGGCGCAACCGAGGAATACGCCAAACAGACCGGCCGGACATGCGCTGCCTGTCACCTTGACCCGGGCGGTGGCGGTGAACTGACTGCGGCCGGTAAATCTTTCAGCGACATGCGCCGGGCTAAAACAGAAGCTCCGGCAAAGGGTCTTGTCGCAAAAGGGTTGCATCTGGCAATCGGCTACCTGCACTTCCTGACCGCTATTTTCTGGTTCGGCACGATCCTCTACGTACACCTGATTCTGAAACCGGCCTATGCCGCCAGCGGTCTTCCACGCGGTGAGTTGAAAGTCGGTATCATATCGATGATCATTATGGGTATTACCGGTGTCATTCTGACCTTCTACCGGGTGACCTCTTTCGACATGATCTTCCACACCCGCTTTGGGATACTTCTATTGATAAAGATTTCCCTTTATCTGGTTATGGTGATTTCCGCCCTGTTCGTTATCACCGTGATCGGCCCGCGTCTCAAGGCAAAGCGGAAAGACCCTGCGCTTGCCGGTGCAAACGGTGAATTCACAATTGGCGACCTGGCGTCTTTCGACGGTAAAGAAGGTCGACCGGCATATTTTGCTTTCGAGGGAAAAGTTTACGACGCCACTCACAGCCCTCTTTGGAAGCAGGGCGTTCATATGGGGAGGCACAACTCCGGCAATGACTTGACAGAGGCTTTGAAACTAGCTCCGCACGGCCGGGAGAAGGTAACCGCCATGACGGCAATCGGGGCGCTGATTGCAGCCGGCCCGGTAAAAGCACCACTTCACGAGAGGGTGTTCTTTTTTATGGCCTATATGAACCTTGCAATTGTTTTCATTGTTGTTTTGATACTTTCTCTCTGGCGGTGGGGGTAGCTTATTGCGCCGACACCAATATTTCAAAAAATTGACCCAGGTCAAAGTATCCGCACAAATAATATGGGATATGTTGTTATAAAAAAAATTAACATATTTCGTGTAACCGTCGGATGCCAATCATGATTTTTCTCGACAGACATATGAAGTTTCTGACAATAGCCTTGCTCATGGTTCAATTGTGCCTGCCGGTTTATGGGCCTGCATATTTCTTTGAAGTTTTGAATGATATCGAGGCAAGCAATTTGGGGTTTGTTTGCAATCATGCGGATGTTGAATCCGATCGCGAATCTCATGAGGGGCACCAGCATATTCAGCACTGCCATGAACTGAATGCACCTTGCGAAATTGCATCCAGCCTTATTCTTGCTCACTTCCCCGTCATTTCCATACTGTCATCGTCAGAAAAGGGCACCTTGCTTCCAGGCTATGGATCCCCCATCGATATTCCCCCGGAAAATTTCATTTGATTTCATACCTGCCAGCGCCGTATTGCAGCGTTGCAGAGCGGCCTTTGCGGATCATGCATGATGTCCGCACCCGATATCGAATCGAAAGTAAGATAAAATAACAGGAGAATCTTGCCATGAGACAAACAAATATCTTCAAAATCAGCTTGTTGGGAATTTCAGTTTTTGTTGCGTTGTTTATTGCCACTACTCACAATGCATATGCACATTGTGACACCCTTGACGGGCCGGTTATCCAGGATGCCAGAAAGGCCATCGAAGCCAAGGAGATTACCCCGGTTCTCAAATGGGTCAAAGCGAAGGATGAAAATGCTGTGCGTGCAGCTTTCCAGAAAATGCTTGTCGACAAGGGAAAGAACCATGAAGCTGCCGAGCATAAATTTTTCGCGACGCTTGTTAAAATCCATCGTGCCGGCGAAGGGGCGCCATTTACCGGTTTGAAGCCGGCCGGAGCAGTCGAGCCGGCCGTTGCCGAAGCGGACAAGGCTTTGTCGAGTGGTTCGCCCGACGCGCTTGTAAAATTGATCACCGACGATGTTGCTGCCGGGATCAAAAAACGTTACGAACATGCCTCTGCCACATACAAGCATAAGGACGAGAGTGTCGCGCAGGGCCGGGAATTCGTGGAAGCCTATGTTGAGTACACCCATTATGTTGAAAGGCTTCATCAGGATGCAGTCGGCAAAGGTGCGCATGGCGAACATGTGAAAACCGAAAAGCATGAAAAACATCGCGAAGAGCATGATCACTCAAAGCACTGAACAGGGCTGAACGTATCCGGCTGAAAATTAATACTGCAGAAAAATCTGCCTGGCAGGGGATAGGCCCTGTCAGGCAGATTGGCTTAAACCCGAAGGAGCAATTCTAATGCATCACGTTTCCCGCAATAATTTCAAACTCAGCCTTATCATACTCCTGATGCTCCCGATGCCGGCACTGGCCATACCGGCCATTACCTGTCATTGTTTCACCGACCGCTCCTTTGAACCGGCCCGTCCTGCCGCTGCCGATCCCTATTTCCTGGCCACGACGCAAAATTCCTTTTTTGCACTCGTATTTAACGTGGACAAGAAAACCATCGTGATCAAAAAACAGCAGGGAACCTCTCCTGACGACCTTTGGATCGCCTATTGGGTCGCTTCCAAATCGGGCGCGTCGCCGGAAACCCTGCTGCAAGCCAAATCGAAAAATGAGGCGTGGAAGGATGTGCTTGCTCCACTGCGGCTTACTACGAAAGTCCTGGGTAATCGTTTCTCAAGTGCCTTGAACGCAAAGTCGTCAACCGCCCTTCTTGCTGAAGTGGTGGTTGACGATCTGTTCATTCGCTATCAATTGCTGGAGGAAGGAGACTTGGCCTCAATGCGGCAAGCGGGGGCCACCAGCCAGGAATTGATAATTGCCACTGTTATCGCCGCCAAGACGAGACAACCCGCCAAACAGATTTGTCTTGAGGTGAAAAACGGATCAAAAACCTGGGGCTCTCTTCTCCAGCAGGCTAAGATTGACACCAAAAATATACAGCGGGAGATTTCCACTGTTTTGAAGTTGCAACCCAAATAATTACACACGATCGCCACGCAACGTGCCCGTATGTCTGTAACAGGTAACACGTCTTGACGAATCTTTGTACATAGCGATATAAAGCAGCAATATGAAACAAACAGTCCGCATATATAAAACCATGGCTGATGAAACCCGCCTGAGAGTCCTTCTACTGCTGCTTGAGAATGGCGAATTGTGCATCTGCGATCTGATGAATGCTCTGGATTTGCCCCAATCCACCGTTTCCCGCCATGTGGCCTACATGAAAAACGCTGGCTGGCTTAATGATCGCCGCGGTGGCGTCTGGATGTACTATTCGATCAAGTCCGGATTAGGTCCCTTTATGACCGCGCTTGCAACCCTCACTAGAAACCTCCTTTCTTCTGCCGAAGCCGTCTCAGCTGACCGCCGGCGTCTGTTCTCCTACCTGAAAACCAAGAATGATCCAAGTTGCCCGTAATCAGATTGTAACTTGATATATCCGTTAAGGCGGATATAATGCACCTCATGGATTCATTTCCGTGAGGTGCACTATGTCTGAACATCTTTCCCGCAAACTTTCGTTCCTCGACCGCTGGCTGACCCTCTGGATCTTTGCTGCAATGATACTGGGCGTGGGGCTGGGCCACTTTGTGCCGGGTACCGAATCTTTTATTAATTCCTTCCAGGTCGGAACCACCAATATTCCAATCGCCGTCGGCCTGATCCTGATGATGTATCCCCCCTTTGCCAAGGTCAAATACGAGGATATGCCGGAGGTCTTTCAGAACAAAAAAATCCTGGGGTTGTCACTGCTGCAGAACTGGCTGATCGGTCCGCTGCTGATGTTCGTGCTGGCGGCGCTGTTGCTGCCGGACAAGCCGGAGTATCTGGTCGGTTTGATCATGATCGGGCTGGCGCGCTGCATCGCGATGGTGATTGTCTGGAACGAACTGGCCAAAGGCAATACCGAGTACGCCGCCGGACTGGTGGCTTTCAACAGCATTTTCCAGGTTCTGTTTTACAGCGTCTATGCCTGGTTCTTTATTACCGTGTTGCCGCCGCTGGTCGGACTGAAGGGGATGGTCGTGGATGTCAGTATTCGCCAGATCGCCGAAAGCGTTTTCATTTATCTGGGGATACCCTGTATTGCCGGAGCGCTGACCCGCCTGGTCGGCGTCAAAGTCATGGGGAAGGAACGCTATCACCGCGAGTTTGTGCCGAAAATCAGCCCGTTGACCCTGATCGCGCTGCTGTTCACGATCGTGGTCATGTTCAGCCTGAAAGGCAATCTGATCGTGCAGCTGCCGCTGGATGTGGTGCGCATCGCCATCCCGCTCCTGATCTATTTTGTGATCATGTTCCTTGTGTCATTCTGGATGGGAAAAAAACTGGGTGCCGACTACAGCAAGACCACTACCCTGGCCTTCACAGCCGCCAGCAACAACTTCGAGCTGGCCATTGCCGTGGCGGTGGCGGTTTTCGGGCTCAATTCCGGGGCTGCTTTCGCTGCCGTAATCGGGCCGCTGGTGGAGGTGCCGGTCATGATCGGGCTGGTCAATGTGGCCTTCCGGTTTCAACGCAGATGGTTTGTCGGAGGTTGTTGACTGACTTCGCGGAGGGAATCTCATCGTTCTGCCGTCAGGTGGTTGGCGTGTTGCCGGAGTCTGAATTCTGCGGCAAGAAACTAATCAATGGAAGTATTGCGGTATTTTTAGTCAACTGGTGAGTAAATGCTTGCCATAACAACGAAAACCTGACATAGTGATACGCTTCGACGGGCATTTCTGCCCGTCGTTTTATTTTTCAGGAATTGAGGAGTTTTAACAATGCAGGAACGAATCAGGAATATCGCCATTATCGCCCACGTTGACCACGGCAAAACCACGCTGGTGGATGCCATGCTGAAGCACGCCGGGGTTTACCGCGAGAACGAAGCAATCACCGAGCGGGTCATGGACTCGAACGATCTGGAAAAGGAACGCGGCATAACGATTCTGGCCAAAAGCCTCTCCATTCATCACGGCCAGTACAAAATCAATATTGTCGACACTCCCGGTCATGCCGACTTCGGCGGCGAAGTGGAACGCGTGCTGAAAATGGTTGATTCGGTTCTACTGCTGGTTGATGCCTTGGATGGCCCCATGCCGCAGACCCGCTTCGTGCTGAAAAAGTCACTTGATCTGGGGCTTAAGCCGATCGTCGTCATTAACAAGATCGACCGTCCCGGCAGCCGTCCCGACGAAGTGCTTAACATGGTCTTCGACCTGTTCTGTGAACTGAATGCTTCCGATGACCAGCTGGATTTCCCGGTAGTCTACACCAGCGCCAAGATGGGCTATGCCAAGCTGGACATTACTATCGAATCAAGCAGCATGGAGCCGCTTTTTGCGGTGGTGGAAGCCAACGTGCGCCCACCCAAGGGCGACGCCAAAGCTCCTTTCCAGATGCTGATCGCCAATATCGACTACAACGATTACATCGGCCGCATGGCCACCGGACGCATCTTCAACGGCAAAGTCCGTGCGGGCGAGACCGTCGCCATGATCAAACAGGACGGATCGGTCACCAAAGGGCGCATTACCAAGCTGCTCGGGTATGAAGGGCTAAAGCAGGTCGAAATCGAAGAAGCCGGCACCGGCGATATCGTTACCGTAGCCGGTTTTGAAGAGGTCAGTATCGGCGAAACCCTGGCTTCTGCAGAAACCCCCATTGCCGTTCCCTATGTCTCGATCGACGAGCCGACCCTGTCGATGAACTTCATCGTCAATACATCTCCCTTTGCCGGCCGTGAAGGCAAGTGGGTTACCTCGCGCAACATCCGCGAACGCCTGACCAAGGAACTGCGTATCAACGTCTCGCTGCGGGTCGAAGATACGGACAGTGCCGATACCTTCAAGGTTTCCGGCCGTGGTGAGCTTCATCTGTCAATCTTGATCGAGAATATGCGCCGTGAAGGCTTTGAGCTGGCTGTTTCCAAGCCCGAGGTTATTGTCAGGGTCAAGGACGGCGTCAAGATGGAGCCGATGGAATACCTGGTGGTGGACGTTGCCTCCGAGTTCCAAGGCGCCATTATCGAGAAGATGGGACCGCGCAAGGGCGAGATGGTGGCCATGGCCCCCATGGGCGAGATGGTCCGCTTGGAGTTCATTGTTCCGGCTCGCGGTCTGATCGGACTGCGCGGTGAGGTATTGACCGACACCCGCGGTACCGCGGTCATGACTCACACTTTTCACGAATACGCACCCTACAAGGGCGATATTCCCGGACGCAAGAATGGCGTTCTGATGGCGATGGAGCATGGCGAGACAACGGCTTATTCGCTGGATGCACTGCAACCGCGCGGTATCCTTTTCATCGGGGCCGGTGTAGAAGTGTACGGCGGCATGATCATCGGTCAGCACAATAAGGACAACGATCTGGACGTCAACCCCTGCAAAGGCAAGAAGCTGACCAACGTGCGCGCCTCCGGCACCGACGACGCTATCAAGCTGACTCCGCCGCGCCTTCTGACGCTGGAGCAGGCGCTGGAATTTATCGATGATGACGAGTTGGTGGAGGTTACGCCGCTGTCGATCCGTCTACGCAAAAAGGAGCTTGATCCTACCAAGCGCAAGCGGGCAACCAAAGGGTAGTTTCGCGTCTGTACATCGAATGAAAAAGGCCGGGGATTGTTTCCCGGCCTTTTTTGATTTGGAAAGTGAAATAGCTGCCTGTTGCCGCTTGGGTGCTGTTGTGGAGGAACCGGCAGGTTTTTCCTGCCCTCCCGCTTCAGAACGACAAGCTAGCTGTAAAGCTGATGCCGTTGATGGTTGACGGCTCGTCACGTTGGGGGGCGCGCAGCTGCTCTCCCGGTTTCAGCAGGTCTGTTGGCGAGTTGTAGGCAACTACCAGGCGTGCGCAGCCGCACTGGATCATCAGATCCCCTTTCTCGTCGAGTCTGATTCGGAATTTTAGACGGTCTTGGGCGGAGTAGTCATCCGGGTTTGTGGATATCTGCTGCGGGTTGCTGAAACGCATCACCTTTTCGGCCGAGGCGGGCGCTGCGGACAGTGGAATCAGGGCGGATACGAGGATGGAGATTGCTGCAATGCTTTTTATCGTTCGAGAATACCGGGCCTTCATCCTCTCCCCCTTTCACGGGCATTGCGCGTCTCGGCGCAACGTACGGCGACAAAAAAACGGGTCGCCATCTCGTTGAGATATTTCGGCGACCCGGCTGTCTCGAGGAGACCCTTAGGCTTTCCGTCCCATCCTCGCGGATGGTTTAGTAGTATCGTTTATCCCGCTATAGTCAGTGGTATCACTTGGCAGCAATTATTGTGCCTACTGCTGGTCGGATATTATTGTTTTAAATAACAGTGAGTTGTCTGTTTGTGTGCGGATTGGTATGTGTTGGTGTGTGACGTTAAATGGCGTTTAAGAGTCGTTTTATGACGATTTTTGCCGTTACCCGTTTTGAAAGTGTCCCATGCCTTTTGCCGATGTAAATTTCCGGTAAGTAATCAGGTGATTTTTGGCCGTTTGGGTGCTATAGTGCCGATACATTTAAGGACTTTCCGAGCGGAGCATTGCACATGGTACAGCAAAAGATCTATCTGGTAGGAGCAGGCATCACGGGCTGGGAAGGATTTGCCGCCAAGGCACTGGAGATCATCGGTAAGTCCGATGTTCTGGTCGGTCATCAGCGGCATCTGGACATATTTCCGGATTTTGCCGGTGAAAAGAGAGTGCTGGGCGATCTTTCCGAGCTGATGGACTTTCTTAAGAAGACCGAGCTGCGGGTCGTGGTGCTGGCATCAGGCGACCCGACCTTCTTCGGAGTGTCACGCTTCCTGCTGCGAAATCTCCCCAAGGAGCGGATTGAAATATTCCCCAACGTTACCAGCATGCAGTACGCTTTCGCGCGCATCAAGGAACCATGGGACGACGGCATCTTCGTTTCGGTGCATGGCCGTGGGATGCACCCGGCGGTGGACAAGATCATCGCCTCCGAAAAAGCCTGTGTTCTGACCGACAAGGTCAATAATCCGGCCGCAATTGCCGCCGAGCTGATCGAGCGCGGGGCCGAGGGGTACGAGGCTTGGCTGTGCGAAGATCTGGGCATGCCGACCGAAAAGTTCACCAAGACCACCGTGCGCGGGCTTCTGGAAATAAACGCCTCGGAACTGAATATCCTGATCCTGATCCGTACCTATGAACCGAATCTGGTTCATTATCCGCTGATCGGCATTAATGACGACGAGTTTCATACGTCCAAAAAGCTGATTACCAAGCAGGAGGTGCGCGCCGTTACGCTGGCCAAACTTCAGTTGCAGGACGACCTGGTATTCTGGGATATCGGTGCCGGCAGCTGTTCGGTATCAATCGAGGCCTCCAATCTGATGCCGAATGGCCGCATCTTTGCGGTGGAAAGAAATCAGCAGTGTGTAGGTTTCATCAACGAAAACCTGAAAAAGTTCTGCGCCCGTAATATCAAGCTGATCGAGGCCTTCGCCCCGGAAGGGCTTGATGATCTGCCCGATCCGGATCGGGTTTTTATCGGCGGTGCCGGCGGCAAGCTGGACGAGATTATCGATACCGTTTCACAGCGGCTCAAGTCTGAAGGGGTGGTGGTGATCAATGCCGTGACTCTCGACACCCTTACCAGAGCGGTGGAATTCCTGGAAGACCACGGTTTTACGGTCGAGGCGACCTGTGTCAATATCGCCAAGACCCGCAACCTGACCGAATACAAAATGTTCGAAGCCCAGAACCCAGTTTATGTCATTTCTGCCCGGAAGGGGAGCGAATAGTGGCGGCCATATATGCCGTTGGTGTCGGTCCCGGTGATCCGGATCTTCTGACCCGCAAGGCGGAACAGGTCCTGCACCGGGCCGATGTGATCCTTGCGCCGGTTTCCAATCCCTCCGAGGCCAGCGTGGCGTTGGGCACGATCCGTGAGTTCATCGATGAGGATCGTCAGAAAATTATAGTCCACCAGTTTCCGATGACATCCGACCGGGCCAGGCTGACCATTGCCTGGCAGGAAGCGGCCGGGTTGATCGCCGGGCATGCCGAAGCTGGGCGGGAAGTAGCCTTCATTACAATCGGCGACCCGCTCTTTTATTCCACGTTCATCTATCTGTTGCGCATTTTGCGTGAAAAATGGCCGCATCTGCCGGTCGAGATCATCCCCGGTATCTCCAGCATCAACGCCGCTGCAGCCCTGGCAGCCCTGCCGCTGGTGGAAGCCGAGGAGAAAATGGCGGTTGTACCGGCCACCGCCGGCATTGAACAGATCGCTGCTGCTCTGGCACACTTCGAGACGGTCGTGCTGCTTAAGGTCAAGCCGCTCTATGCTGATATTCTGGAGCTTTTGCGCCAGACTGGTCGCGAAGGGAGTACTGTCTTTGTTGAACGGGTCGGCAGTCCACGCCAGAAGATACTGACCGATTTTGCCGAGATCTCGGTCCATGCCCCGGACTACCTGTCGCTGTTGATTGTCAAACAGCCATGTTCCTCGTAATACTTGCCTTGGCCACACGACTATTTTTTAGATTGACTCACGCACCGTCTACACAATACAGTGTGTAAAAATATGTGTGGTGAGGTGTGCCATGGCAACCAATCTTGCAATTGATGATTCCCTGATTTTGGAAGCCCAGCGACTGGGGGGGCATGCAACAAAAAAAGCGACCGTGTCTCAAGCTCTGATGGAGTATATTCAGCGTCGGCGACAGCTTGATATCCTGGATCTGTTCGGGACGGTGGAGTATGACGACGATTACGACTACAAAAAACAGAGGAAGGTCGAATGAATGTTTTGGTCGATACCTGTGTATGGTCGCTTGCTTTGCGGCGTTCATCTCCTCAGGATACGCCGATAGTCAGAGAACTTCGCGAGCTGATTAGTGAACAGCGCGTCGTGATGCTGGGGCCGGTGCGGCAGGAAATACTTTCCGGGATTCGTGAGGAAACGCACTTCCTGCGTCTGCGGGAGCATCTGCGGGCTTTTCCGGAAGCCGCGCTGGAACAGAGCGACTTTGAAAACGGAGCAGAGTTCTTCAATACCTGCCGTAGAAACGGAGTGCAGGGCTCCAACACTGACTTCCTGATTTGTGCGGCAGCCACCAGGCTTACTATTCCCATTTTCACAACCGATGCTGATTTTACCGGTTACAACCGCTTTATTCCATTTTCTCTGCATACTGTCAGAAGCTCATGTTTCTCGCAAAGCTCGCCCTTTCGAACCTGATCATTATCGCCTGTGTCCTGATCGGCAAGCGTTTCCCGTCTCTGGGGGGACTGATCGCGACGATGCCGCTTACCAGCCTGATCGTGCTGCTCTGGCTGGCAAACGATAATCCCGGGGACAAACAGTTGGTTACCGGCTACACCGAAGGGGTGCTATGGGGGATCGGCCCGACAATCCTGTTCTTCATGGCTGCGTTCTTCTGTCTTCGCAAGGGAATGGAGCTGCCGGTGGCACTGGCGGTTGGCGGGACTTGCTGGCTGGGGGGTGCCTTGCTGCACCAGTGGGTTCTGCGTTAACCAATCTCAGGCAACCCGGCAACATAGCCGGCAAAAACTCCGTCCAGCGGAGCCTGCACACGTAGCTCCTTCCCTTTTGCATCCTGCAAAGTCATCTCGGCACAATGCAGCATCATCCGTTCGGCCGGTCGGTTGCCGTAGGTAGGATCGCCGACGATCGGTGTTCCGCCGTGTTCCAGGTGCACACGGATCTGGTGGGTGCGGCCGGTCAACGGCCTGGCTTCCACCAGCGAGAATTCGCCTGATGATGACAACAGCCGGAACTCGGTCACGGCGGACCTGCCGCCGATCACAATGCCGTATCTGGCCGAAGCGATCTTGCCGATCGGGGCGTCTACGGTCCAGCTCTCCAGTTCGGGGCGGCCGCTGATCAGCGCCAGATAGCGCTTGTCCACGGCTCCGTCGTGAAAACGCTTCGACAGCCAGGCTGCCGCTTGCTTGTGCTTGGGAAACAGCATGGCGCCCGAGGTGCCGCGGTCCAGGCGATGGACTACCCGCGCCGGTTCCGGGTTACCCTGTGCCTTGAAGTACTCGGTCACCCAGAACTCCAGGGTCCCTTTCAACTGATAGGGGGTGCGCTGGGTGTTGATTCCGGCCGGCTTGTTGACCGCTATCAGGTCGGCATCTTCGTACAACAGTGCTTCAGGCGGCAGCAGCAGCTCGCGGAAGCGTCCCGCCTCCATCACGCCGATCTCAAAAGTATCTCCGGTTTTTACGCTGCGCGACGCTACTCGCACCATGGCGGCGTTTAAGGCGCAGCCGCCGCGATCGATGATTCGCCGCGCCTCGGATTTGCTGATGCCGCTGCAGAGGGTGGCGATGGCGTCGTCCAGTCGCATTCCGTTATGTTCATTGCTTATGTTCTTTCTGATTATCATGCTACCGTAGTAACCTGTTTAACGACTGATTTCAAACAAAATCCCTGTGGCGAAAGCCCGCCATTTCTGTTAATCTTTGCCGCTATGACTTTTACCGCCATTTCTGAAATACCTTTGTTGCGCGGGCCGGTGGCGCTTTCACACCTGTTGATGCGTAGTTTTGTGCGACCGGGGCACAGGGCTGTCGATGCCACCTGCGGAAACGGGCACGATACTCTGCTGCTGGCTGAGCTGACCGGCTCACAAGGGCATGTCTGGGGATTCGACATACAGCTGCAAGCCATCACCGAGACTGCACGCAAGCTGGCCGAAGCCGGTCTGGATGGACATGTGACGCTGCTGCACTCCGGTCACGAGCAGCTGGCCAAATATCTGGCCGTGACAGTTCAACTCGTGCTGTTCAACCTGGGCTACCTGCCGGGCGGAGATCGTTTGATCATCACCCTCCCGGAAACTACACGTGTCGCGCTGCAGCAGTCGCTGGAGCTGCTATCTGCGGGCGGGGTCACGATGATAACGATCTACCCCGGTCACAATGGCGGCAACGAAGAACGGCAGCTGGTTGACGGATGGGCTTCAGCTCTTGACCCCAAAAAATATTTCTCGTGGCGCATGGGACAGCTTAATGTTGCATCCGATGCCCCTTATTGCGTAATCGTCCAGAAGGCCGCCTGACATGTTATTGGCGCTGCTCCCATTCGCAGTAATATTGCCGGCGCTGGCATACTCGCTGATTTCGCTGGCCTGCGCTGCAAAGTACTTTAAGGGTCAAGGGTCAAGAGTCAAGGGACAGGAAAAGGCTATTGAAGTTAACTTGCCCCTTGCCCCTTGCCCCTTGACCACGCCTGGCGTCTCGATTCTAAAGCCGGTCAAGGGGATGGATGCCGGCAGTTACGACAACTTCGCCTCGTTCTGCCGCCAGCGCTATAGTGGGGCGCTTCAGCTGATCTTCGCCGCCGCGTCGCCGGACGACCAGGTCATACCGGTCATACGTCAGCTGATGGCCGATTTCCCGGAACATGACATTTCGTTGACGATTAATCCTGCCATTCACGGGCCAAACTACAAGGTTTCCAACCTGATCAACGCTTTCCCCCAGGTTCTGCACGACATCATCATCGTCTGCGACAGCGATATCCGTGTTACACCCGATTATCTGCAATCGGTTACGGGACACTTCAGTGATTCGCAAGTAGGTCTGGTTACTTCGCTTTATCGCACCTCGTCCGTGCCTGGTGTCGCTGCCGCGCTGGAGGCAACCGGTTTTACCTCCGAGATGATTCCCAATGTGCTGGTGGCGCTGCAGCTGGAAGGGCTCTCCTTCGCACTGGGCGCTTCGATGGCGGTTCGTCGCAAGGCGCTGGAATCCATCGGCGGTTTTCAGTCGCTGGCTGACTACCTGGCTGATGACTACCAGCTGGGCAATAAAATTCACCTGGCCGGCTGGCGGATTGCGCTGGATGGCTGTTTTGTGGAGAGCATGATCAAGGCTGAAAACCTGATGTCGGTACTTTCCAGGCAGTTGCGCTGGGCTCGTACGATGCGGGTCAGTCGTCCGGGCGGCTACCTGGCCTCCGGCATCACACTCTCCTTCCCGGCAGCGCTTCTGGCCACGCTGATCGCTCCTTCCCTGACGCTGGGGCTGTCTGCCGCAGCGGTGTTGTACTCAGTAAGAATGCTGGTCTGCACCATACTCAGCCTCTTTTTCGTCCGTGACGCTCTTTTTCCCCGCTGGCTCTGGCTGCTGCCGCTTCGGGACATGCTGGCCTTCTTTACCTGGGCCTTATCCTTTTTGGGCAATCGCGTCGAATGGCGCGGCAGCCGCTTTGTGCTGAGACCGGGCGGGAAGATCGAGGAACTGGTTTGATCTGTAAAGCTCATATTCTTATAATGTCTCCGGCAGGCTGGCGGGCATGAAAATAACCCTGCTGACCCATGACAAAGAATTCGGCAAGCGATCCAATACGGGCGGACTGGTTGTGGATGTGCTGGGCAGTGCCGCCGAACAGGTGCGCTGGGACCGGATGAATCCGCCTGCCGGGCTGTTGGAGGAGATAAGTGCGGGCGGTGTCGCACTGGTCTATCCCGGCGCCGTTGATCAGAACGATGACGATCTGGACGGAATCGAACATTTCATAATTATCGACGGCACCTGGCATGAGGCGCGCAAAATCCACCAGAGAAGCCCTTATCTGCAGAAGGTCCGCCGGATCTGCCTGAAACCTGCCGGTAAATCTGCTTACAACCTCAGAAAGAATCAGAAGCAAGCCTGTTTGTGCACCGCCGAATGCGTGATCGAGATTTTGCGCAGCAAGGGGAATCTGGAGGATGCAGAGCGGCTGCAAGAGTCTTTTCTGGCTTTCATCCGGCCTCCTGGTACCTTGCGCGGTCAGGTACAGGGGCACTAATTAAATAACCCGTTTCAGCAAAAAAGATTGACAGCGGGCGTGCAAAAAAGTTAAAACGGAATGAACATTCATTCTGTTGAAGGGGTTGGGTATGGCAAAACTGGAAAAACGGGACGAAATTGTTCGGGCGGCGCTGGAGTTGATTGCCGAGCATGGTTTTCACGGCGCTCCGATGGCGATGATCGCCGACAAGGCCGGAGTTGGTGCCGGGACGATTTACCGTTACTTCGAGAATAAGGACGTGCTGATCAAAGAGTTGTATCTGGAGTTGGAGCAGAGACTATTCGCAGTGCTGATGGAAGGTTATTCTCCGGATAAACCGGTCAGGGAGAGGTTTATCCACCTCGGCACGGCGGTCCTCCGCTACTGCATCGCCAATCCATTGGATTTCCGCTATCTGGAACAGTTTCACAACTCTCCTTACGGTGTGGTGCACCGCCGGGATAAAATTCTGGGTGATGCCGATGAAAAAGATGTTTACCGCGAACTGTTCGAGGAAGGTCTGGCCCGGCAAGCCATCAAGGATCTGCCGCTGGTGGTGCTGTTTGCCCTGGCGTTCGGTCCGCTCATTACCGTGGCGCGCGATCACATTCTCGGTTTCGTGGTGTTGGATGAAACTCTGATCCGGCAGACGATCGAGGCATGCTGGGACGGATTGAAACTCAAATAGGCTGCAGTAATCCTGTCCGCATATATATAAACAAGAATGAACATTCATTCGACAAATATTACAGAGGTGTCTATGCAAACCACGTACAGAAGCAGATTAATTGCAACCGTTGGAATTCTTGTCGTCAGCCTGATGGTGGCCGGATGTGGAGACAAAAAAAAGGCCGGCGGGCCACCGCCAAGTGGTCCCCCCGAAGTGGGGATCGTGGTCATAAAGCCGGCGAGAGTGGCGCTGACTACGGAGTTGCCGGGCCGCACCACACCGTTCATGATTGCTGAGGTGCGACCCCAGGTAGGTGGAATTATCCGGAAGCGGCTGTTCAGCGAGGGCTCCGATGTAAAGGCCGGGCAGGTTCTCTATCAGATTGATCCAGCCTCCTATCAGGCAGCCTTTGCCAGTGCCAAGGCGGCCGAAGCCCGGGCGGAGGCCAACCTGATCCCGGCCCGGCTTAAGGAACAGCGCTTCCGGGATCTGGTAAAGATCAAGGCGGTCAGCCAGCAGGATTTTGACGATGCCGGCGCCACACTCAAACTGGCCGAGGCCGATCTGGCCTCAGCCAAGGCTGCGGTCGAAACCGCCCGAATCAACCTGGCCTACACCAAGGTGACCGCCCCGATTTCGGGACGTATCGGACGCTCTACAGTGACTGATGGGGCGCTGGTGACCGCCAGCCAGTCGGCCGCGCTGGCCACGATCCAGCAGCTCGGCTCCATATATGTGGATGTAACCCAGTCAACTGGCGATCTGCTCAAGCTGAGACAGAGTCTATCCAATGGGGTACTGAAAAAGAGCAATTCCGCGCAGGTCAAACTGCTGCTGGAAGACGGTTCTCCGTATCCATTGCCGGGGTCTCTCAAATTTTCAGAGGTTACGGTAGATCAGAGCACCGGTTCAGTCACCCTGCGGGCAATTTTCCCGAATCCGAAACAGACCTTGCTGCCGGGCATGTTTGTACGCGCCCTCCTGGAGGAGGGTGTCAGCGAACATGCCATCCTGGTTCCCCAGCGTGGGGTTACCCGCAATCCGAAGGGTGATGCGGTGGTGATGGTGGTTGGCGCGGAAGAAAAGGCGGAGCCGCGACCGATCAAAGTTGTCCGGACCGTTGGTGACAGCTGGCTGGTCAGTGAAGGATTGAAAACGGGCGATCGTGTCATCCTGGAAGGACTGCAGAAAGCGCGACCTGGAACACCGGTCAAGGCCGTACCCTTTGGCAGCGCCCCGGCAGCCCCTCCCGCCGCTGCTCCACAGCCTGCGGCAGTCAAAAAATAAAGGAGCATCTTCATGCCTAAATTTTTCATAAACCGCCCGATCTTTGCCTGGGTAATCGCGATCATGGTCATGCTGGCCGGCCTGTTGTCGATCAAGAAGCTGCCGGTCTCACAGTATCCGCCCATCGCGCCGCCACAGATCGCCATCAACGCGGTCTACCCGGGCGCCTCGGCCCAGACCGTGCAGGATACGGTTACCCAGGTCATCGAGCAGAAGCTGAACGGCATCGACAATCTGATCTACATGTCATCCACCAGCGATTCGGCCGGGGCGGTCAGCATTACCCTGACCTTCAAGGCCGGCACCGATCCCAATATCGCCCAGGTGCAGGTGCAGAACAAGTTGCAACTGGCCGTGCCGCTGCTGCCCCAGATTGTCCAGCGCTCGGGAATCCAGGTCGTCAAGTCCACCCGAAACTTCCTGTTGATCGTCGGCCTCGTCTCTGAAGACGGCTCCCTGGACCGCAATGACCTGACCGACTATATGGTCTCCAACCTGCAGGACATCGTCAGCCGCCTGGAAGGGGTCGGCGAGCTGCAGATTTTCGGCACCCAGAATGCCATGCGCATCTGGCTGAACCCCTCAAAACTGAATAACTTCCACCTGACCACCAACGATGTCATCGCGGCGCTGCAGTCCCAGAACGCCCAGATATCAGCCGGACAGTTCGGGGCCGTTCCCGCCAATCAGGGCCAGCAGCTCAACGCCACCATCAACGCCCGCTCCCTGCTGCAGACCGCCGATCAGTTCGATGCCATCGTCCTGCGCACCAACCCAGACGGATCCACGGTCAAGCTCAAGGATGTGGCTGAAAGTAAAATCGGTACCGAAAACTACGAAATACAGTCGTACTACAACGGCAAACCTCTGGGAGGCATGGCGATCCGCCTGGCGGCCGGTGCCAATGCCCTGGAAACCGGCAACCGGGTCAAGGCCAAAATGGCGGAGCTGGAAAAATATTTCCCGCCCGGCATGAAGGTGGTCTATCCATACGACACCACCCCCTTTGTCAAAATCTCCATCGAAGAGGTGGTTCACACGCTGATAGAGGCGGTCTTCCTGGTCTTCATCATCATGTTCCTCTTCCTGCAGAACATCCGCGCCACCCTGATCCCGACCATCGCGGTGCCGGTGGTCCTGCTGGGCACCATGGGGGTACTGGCGGCCTGCGGCTATTCCATCAACACCCTGACCATGTTCGCTTTGGTAATCGTCATCGGCCTGTTGGTGGATGATGCCATCGTCGTTGTCGAGAACGTGGAACGCATCATGAGCGAGGAAGGGCTGCCGCCCAAGGAAGCGACCATCAAGTCCATGGGGCAGATCACCAGCGCCCTGTGGGGTATCGCTACCGTGTTGACGGCGGTCTTCCTTCCGATGGCCTTCTTTCCCGGCTCCACCGGCGTCATCTATCGCCAGTTCTCGATCACCATCATCTCGGCCATGATCCTGTCGGTGCTGGTGGCCATGATCCTGACCCCGGCACTGTGCGCCACAATCCTCAAGCCGGTTGCAAAGGGACACCACGCAGGAGAAACCGGCTGGTTTGCCTGGTTCTTCCGCTATTTCAACCGGACATTCGAGTTCTGCCGGCACAATTACGAAGGAATCGTCGGCCGCTCGTTCGGCAAGCCGGTGCGCTACCTGGTGGTCTACAGCGCAATTGTGGCCGCCATGGCATTCTTCTTCCTGCATCTTCCCACCTCATTCCTGCCGGATGAGGATCAGGGCTTTGTTATCTGCCAGGTCCAGCTGCCGGCCGGCGCCACCCAGGAACGGACCATCCAGGTCATACGACAGCTGGAACAGCATTTTTTGGAGAAAGAATCCAAAAACGTGCAAGGTGTCATTACCGTGGCCGGCTTCAGCTTTGCCGGGCGGGGGCAGAACATGGGGCTGGCCTTCGTCAGACTCAAGCACTGGGACGTTCGCCAGAACAAGGATCAGAAAGCGTCGGCTATTGCCGGCCGGGCCATGGGGGCCTTCTCCAAATTCAGGGACGGCCTGGCTTTCGCTTTTTCACCACCGGCGGTACTGGAGCTGGGCGTGGCCAACGGCTTCGATTTTCAGCTGCAGGATCGCGGCGGATTGGGGCATGAAAAGCTGATGGAGGCGCGCAACCAGCTGCTGGGCATGGCCATGCAAAACAAGAAGCTGATCGCTGTGCGACCCAACGGCCAGGACGATTCGCCCCAGTTCAAGCTCGACATCGACGATGTGCGAGCCGGGGCGCTGGGTGTTTCCCAGGCTGATATCAACAATGTGCTCTCCACCGCCTGGGGCAGCTCCTACGTCAACGACTTTATCCAGAACGGCCGGGTCAAGAAGGTCTATCTGCAGTCCGACTCCCGCTACCGCATGCTTCCGGAGGACATCAACAAATGGTATGTCAGCAACAAAAAAGGTGAAATGGTTCCGTTCTCGGCCTTCGCCACCGCCCGCTGGCAGTACGGATCACCCCGCCTGGAGCGTTACAACGGCATTCCGTCCGTGGAGGTCCTGGGGCAGGCCGCGCCGGGGATCAGTACCGGCGAAGCCATGAACGAGGTGGAGAAGATGGCAGCCCAATTGCCGCCCGGAATCGGCTACGAATGGACCGGACTCTCCTACGAGGAAAAGAATGCCGGGGCCCAGGCGCCGGCGCTCTACGCCATCTCGCTGCTGGTGGTGTTCCTCTCCGTAGCGGCGCTTTATGAAAGCTGGACCATCCCGTTCGTCAACCTGCTGATGCTGCCGTTGGGACTGGTGGGCGCTGTGGTCGCGGTGAAGTTGCGGGTATTCCCCAACGACGTCTATCTTCAGATCGGCCTGCTAACGACCATCGGGCTTTCCACCAAGAACGCCATCCTGATCATCCAGTTCATCAAGGAACAGATGCATCAGGGGCATGAACTGGTCGAGGCCACCCTGACAGCGGTCAGGATTCGACTCCGTCCGGTCATCATGACCTCGCTGGCCTTCTTTTTCGGCACACTTCCGCTGGCTCTGACCAAGGGAGCCGGCGCTGCGGCCCAGAACGCCATCGGCACCGCCGTCACCGGCGGTCTGCTCTCGGCGACCTTCATCGACCTGATCTTCATCCCGTTTTTCTTTGTAATGGTGTCAAAGCTGTTTGGCCGAAAGAAATACAAGCGTCACGCCGAAGAGCCGGCTGTTGTCAATGTTTCGGAGGTGCACTGAAATGAATCATAAACAACGGATTATGACAGCCATCTGTCTCGCCTTTGCAGCAATAATGCAGCTTACCGGCTGCGCGACCATGGCTCCCAAATATACCCAGCCTGCCGCGCCGGTTCCATCGGCCTGGCCTGCCGGCCCGGGCTACCAGGCGCAAGCCGTAAAACAGGAGCAAAAGCCGCTGGCTGAAATCCCCTGGCAGGAGTTTTTTGTAGATCCGCAGCTGCGCAAACTGATTGATCTGGCCCTTAAAAACAACCGCGATCTGCGGGTGGCCGTCCTTAATATTGAACGTTCCCGGGCCCAGTACCAGATCCAGCGATCTGACCTGCTGCCCAAGGTTGACGCCTCCGCCGGGGCAAATTTCCAGCGGATTCCGGAAGGCCTCTCCAGCAACGGCCGGGCCATGACCTCTGAACAATACAGCGTCGGCCTGGGTGTCAGTTCCTACGAACTGGACCTGTTCGGCCGGGTACGGAGCCTCAAGGACCAGGCCCTGGAGCAGTACCTGGCCACCGAGCAGGCGCAACGCAGCGTGCAGATCAGCCTGGTTTCGCAGGTTGCCGCCACCTATCTGGCCCTGGCCGCCGACCGCGAACGGCTTGCGCTAGCCAGGGAAACTCTGGCCAGCCAGCAGGAATCGTACAAGCTTATCAAGAGCCGATTTGACGCGGGAGTCTCTTCCGCGCTGGCGCTGAATCAGGCCCGGACCACTGTGGATACGGCGCGGGTGGACATTGCCCGCTATACCACGCTGGTGGCCCAGGACGAGAATGCCCTGGCCTTGGTGGTCGGTTCCCCGGCGCCGGCTGAACTGCTGCCGCAAGCGCTTTCAGAAACGCTGGCATCCCTCAAGGACATCTCTCCCGGCCTTCCGTCGGAAGTGCTGCTCAGCCGTCCCGATATCCTGCAGGCCGAAGGGCAGCTCAAAGGAGCTAGCGCCAACATTGGCGCGGCCCGGGCGGCTTTTTTCCCAAGGATAACCCTGGTTTCAAACATCGGCTTCGGCAGTGACGATCTGGCGGGTCTGTTCAAGCCCGGTTCCTTTGCCTGGAAGTTTGCGCCGCAGATTACGCTGCCGATCTTTGACGGCGGCAGCAACAAGGCAAAGCTGACGGTGGCGGAGGTGGATCGGGACATCGCCGTGGCCCAGTATGAGAAGGCCATTCAGACCGCCTTCAGGGAAGTGGCCGATGCCCTGGCGCAGCGGTGGACCATTGACGAACAGCTGGCGGCCCAGCAATCGCTGACCGATGCCACCGCCGAGAGTCACAACCTCTCCCTGGCTCGCTTTGACAAGGGGGTTGACAGCTTTCTGACGGTACTGGACTCCCAGCGTTCCCTCTACGGAGCCCAGCAGAATCTGATCGGGGTTCGCCTGGCCCGGCTGTCTAATCTGGTGACGCTCTACAAAGTTCTGGGTGGCGGGGCAGGGGGCAAGTGATATTGTTGCGGCAGCGTGGTTAGTATCAAAGCAAATTCAGCCGGAAGGGGTTTTGACATCAGTCTTAACCCCTTTTTTCATCGCAGAGTGACCTGCAGGGGCGCCATTATTTGTCTTGTTACCATATTGGTAACATGGTAGTGTTCACATTATGAGAATAATCGCACTTAAGGCGTTACGTGAGTTCTGGGAAAACCATCCCCAGGCACGTCAACCATTACAAGCGTGGTATGAGGATGCCAAACATGCGGTATGGCAATCTCCCTCAGATATCAAGGCGATATACCGCAACGCAAGCATCGTTGCCAATAACCGGATTGTTTTCAATATCAAAGGCAATGACTACCGACTGATTGTAGCGGTCAATTACCGATTCGGCATTGCGTATGTACGTTTTATTGGTTCGCATGCCGAATATGACCGGATTGATGCGACGCAGATATAAAGGAGAAATACCATGGAGATCAGACCGATAAAAACTGAAGAGGATTATAAAGCCACTCTTTTAGAGGTAGAGCGCCTGTTCGAGGCTGTGCCGGATACGCCAGAAGGAGATAGGCTGGAAGTTTTAACTACACTCCTCGAAGCATATGAGAAAAATCATTATTCCATCCCGTCGCCTGATCCGGTAGAGGCAATCAAATATTGGATGGAGAGTCGCGGAATAACGCGGCAAGAGCTTGAACCATTAATGGGTAGTCGTGCCCGCGTCTCTGAAATTTTCAACCACCGGCGCGGACTCACGCTCACCATGATCCGCAATCTTCACGACAAGCTCGGCATACCTGCCGAAGCTCTAATTCAGCCGGCAACTTTGCGTCATGCTTGATGTATCTCGCTGGCTGTGTACTTGGCAAATTGAATGAAACCAGCTATTTGAAGTCATGATATACAAAACGCCAAATCCTCCCGTAAACGAATTCACTATATGTCGCTTATCCCCAAGTTTTGAGGCTCGTAGGTTGCGTCGAACAGGCGTACCGTTAAATCACATTATGAGTCGTAAATTAAAGTTTTGTTGATTCTGCTTTGACATAATAAAACATGCAGAATATAGTGAGAAACTTTAGAAATTGTTCACATAAATACTTCTTACAGGCCCAATTTTCCTTTGGGTAGTGATCTGCAAAGTAAAGCTGCTATTACGATGTTTTTCCTGTTCACAGTTTAAATCTCTTCGGGTCATATTCCCCGAAGCTTGCTTCGCAGAGAGATACAATTACTGACGAGTTAAACAAATCAAAATGGAGAGACGTATGGACTGGCGTTTTTCTATAGGGTATTCCAAATGCCTTGAAAAGGTCTAACTAAACAAATATTAACAGTCGGAGTTTTATGATGGATGATTGTATCTTTTAGTGTTTAATGGATCGCGAAGACGGAGAGTCAACACTGCTAGCTGCATGGGCGTCTATGGATAGATTTGCGCGTCAGAATATTGGCTGTGGGAAAGCGGAATATGGGGCTTGAACGAGAATCAGCAAAACTTGGTGTCGGCTATAGACATCTACAACTGTACGCAGGGGGGCGGAAAACTTGGCGTCATGAGCCAAACTGCGATTTGGCATCGGTAGAGCGAACAGTGCTTTCCGTTTACGAACGTGAGGGTTGGTATGGTCATGAATGCGAAGGTCTTCTTATGCTTTCGCTGATCAAGGCAGCTTCCTTTCCAATACTCCCTGATGATTTAAATTCTGCATACATTGAATCACTATATGATTGCGGCTTCTACGGTGACAGTCGGGGGCAAATACAAATCACAAACCCGACCGATATGCTTGAATGCGTACGCAATGCTACACCTCAACAAATTGCCACCAATTTGGGATTTAGAACAATCGCATCCCCATTTACAGCGGCTGGCAATACTAATTACATTGGGAAAGCATTGGGATTATTCTATGCTTTGGGTTCTGAGAGGCTTTACGCAATAGCTTCTGTTTTTGCAGAAGCACCATACGACATGCGAGCAGGTTGGCCGGATTTGACCCTTTGGCGCGATGGGACGATTGTTTTCCGCGAGGTAAAAGCACCAGGCGACAGGCTTCACGCTTCGCAGAAGCGACTTATTAGCAAACTTTTAATTCCACTTGGCTATGACGTAGAGATAGTTCAGGTAAGTGAAATACCCTCGATAATAGAAGTATAAGAGACTCGCCTCCCCATACAAATAATTAAAATCATATTTCCAACCATATAAATTAGACCTGCCTAAAAAACGACAGATTAACGTCATGCCCATCATGCAGCAAAGAGGAAACATATGATTCCTACAGCGGAGCAACAAGTTAGGCAACTGGTAACGACAATAAAAGGGCATCAGGTAGTTCTTGACAGCACATCAAAGCGCCTTCGGACCCCCCAAATCTTAGACGCATTCGACAAATGGAATTACGACTCTTGGTGCTTTGCAGCTGCCGGTGATTCCCTTGTTCGACTGCGCCTTTTTACTGAGCAAAACTTCAATTACATCGAAACTATGAGTACCATAACTGTCGCTCGCTATATATTTGAGCTAAGTATCTGGTTGCTTCTATTCAAGTTGGACAGGCGATATGGATTGGTGTACTACGCACAATTGCTTGACACACAACACAAATACTGGAAAGACTATCGTGCACAAATTGATCGCGAAATAGCCTTCCTTGAGGATTTCGAGAGGAAAGAACGCGATACGCAGCAAGACGCCCTAAATCAAATCCGGGCCATTTCTGACCCGAAAATCCAAAAGCAGAGGCTGATTGCAGCTAACAAAACCGTAACTGATATCATTGACAAAGATGCTTGTCGTCGATTTTCCATATACCTTGAACAGGCCAAACACAATGGTTTCGTATTTCAGGCTCATCTTCTGAAAGAAAAGCTCATCCCTGAAATTGATCAGTCAATTGAGGATATTACCTCTGAAATATCTGCATTCAATGCAAGTGTACCGCAGGGTATTAAAGACCTAATACCGCGTAAATGGCAGTGGAAGCAAATGGCACAAAAGGTTAGCTTGGTCGATGAATATGATTACATCTATGCTTTCAGCAGCAAATTGCTGCACGCCACGCCTGCTAGTATTACCACCGACCAGAAGAATCTTGAACTGAGCGAGCTCGTAGTGTTCCTGAAGTACATTGAAGTTAAAATCCAAGATGTACTTGAACTGGCAAATGAATATTGATGGGGACGCGCATAATAAGGCCTAGGACCATAACCGTCCAAACTGCCGGGCAGCGGATCAAAGCCATGCCCGCTACCCCCAAAATACAAATATCAAAAGAGGACAGTATGTATCCTGAATCGGATGATTTAAGCGAGTATCTGGTTTCCGACGCAGTTGTTGACTGGCAGACTCCGGTTGTCCGGCAGAAGGCTCTGGAGCTTACACGGTCATTATCAGATGAAGTTGCCAAAGCCCGTTGTTTGTACGAATGGGTGAGAGACTGC
The DNA here is from genome assembly GCA_964458105.1 of uncultured Geobacter sp. Lineage (GTDB taxonomy): Bacteria > Desulfobacterota > Desulfuromonadia > Geobacterales > Pseudopelobacteraceae > JACRCG01. The sequence goes on along the minus strand of CAYWJJ010000054.1, from coordinate 2,686 downwards.
ATTCCCCACTCCAATGACGCCGACCTCGACATTGTAACCTGCACGGCAAGTGAAGTGCTTCTTCACGGTACCGGGATCTGCTTTGCAAAAAGCCACCTTCTGGCCGCCTTGCTCCGTGCGGTCAATATCCCGGCTGGTTTCTGCTACCAAGTTTTACGCCTGAATCCACCTGACGATAATGACCATGTTTTGCACGGTTTTAATGCAATTTACCTTGCAACCCTCGATAAATGGATTCGGGTTGATGCGCGGGGCAACACCAATGGGATCAACGCTCAATTCAGTATCAAGAAAGAGCAGCTTGCCTTTGCCATGGACCCTTTGGCCGATGAGTTCATCTACGAAGCGATTTTTGCGGCACCGGTGAGCAGTGTGGTCAACAGACTGAAAATGTACAATACCAGAAGTGAATTGTGGCTGGATTTACCGCAATCTCTGTAATAAAGCGGCTTGACCCTTCACTATAAAAACGCATATAGTGATAGCATACCATGGAGGTGCGTTATATGCGTGCAACATTGAACATACCTGATAATCTCATCAGCGAAGTACAGCAGCTTTCCGGGCAAAAATCCAAAACCAAAGCAATAATAACGGTGATGGAGGATTATGTGCGACGTCAGAGGATGCAGGCTCTTCTTGACCTGCGCGGCAAGGTGCAGATTGAGTACGATTGGGAGCTGGAAGAGAATCTTGAGCTGAAAGCGGCCGAGGAGCGGGAGAGTTATAATGGTGAATAAAATTCTGCCCGACACCTGCGCTTGGATTGATTTCTTTAGAGGCAGGCCATCGCGTCTGGCCGAACGAGTGGAAGCCGCACTTGTACAGGGAGATGTTGTAACGTGCGGCGTGGTGCTGTTTGAGCTCCTTCAGGGTATAAAAAAACCTCAGGAAGAAACCCTGGTTCTGAATGCATTTCAGGCAATACCGCAACTGGAAATGACAGGCGGCCTCTGGATCAAGGCTGGTCGATTGTCGTCACAATTACGCAAAAAAGGGCATACCTTGCCGCTGTCGGATATCATTATCGCCACCCTGGCACTGGAACATTCGTGTTCACTATTGACAGTGGATCGGCATTTTGATGCCATTCCCGGACTCGCCGTTATTAATTGCGCTGATCGTAGCGATGCGAGTGGCAATGCTACGGGAGGACGATAGGATGAAAATACTCATCTATCTGATTTTTGACTGTAGTCGTGAAACGGCGGCCTCAGGAACGGTGGAGCAACAAAAAATGCAGCCCCTGGCGAGTCGCGTGATGTTTATGGCGCGGTTGGCGGAAGATTGAAGCTGATCGGGAAAAGGAGAAGGATGCAATGAACGATCAGGAACTTGATTTCAACATTGAACAACTGGGGGAGTGCCGCTTTCCGTCCCCCATGAAGGATGGGCGCTTTACCGGCAACGGGGAGCGTCTGCTTTATCATTCCAGTTACGAAGAGCTGCAGCCGTTCATCGCCGCGGGGGTGGAGCCGCCGACCCTGGAACTGGCCGGTCCGCGTGAACGGATATATTTCGACCCGGCCGCCATCGCCTGCGGCATCGTCACCTGCGGTGGCCTCTGCCCCGGGACCAACGATGTGATCCGGGCCGTGACCCTGAGCCTTTACCACCACTACGGCGTGCGGCGGATCTACGGTTTTCGCTATGGCTACGAGGGGCTGGTGAAGAGTTTTGGTCATCCACCCCTTGACCTCAACCCGGAGGTGGTGAACAAGATCAGCGACATGGGGGGGACGATTCTCGCCTCTTCCCGCGGTCCCCAGGATCCGGCGGAAATGGTGGATTACCTGGAAGAGCTGGGGGTCGGCATCCTCTTTGCGATCGGCGGCGACGGCACCCTGAAAGGGGCCGGAAAGATCGCCGAAGAAGTGGCCAGACGGGGCAGGGCGATCAGCGTCATCGGCATTCCCAAGACCATCGACAACGACATCTCTTTCGTTCAGTCAACCTTCGGTTTCGAAACCGCTGTTGCCGAGGCCCACCGGGCCATCTATGCCGCCCACGCCGAGGCGACCGGCGCCCGCAACGGCATCGGCCTGGTTAAGCTGATGGGGCGCGACTCGGGATACATTGCCGCATACTCGACATTGGTCGACAGCCAGGTCAATTTTTGTCTGGTTCCGGAAGCCACTTTCACTTTCAGCGGGTTCCTGCGGAGTCTGGAACAACGCCTGGCCCAGCGCGGCCATGCGGTAATCGTGGTAGCCGAGGGAGCCGGCCAGGAACTGTTGGCTACCACGGCGGATCATGACGCCTCGGGCAACCTTAAGCTCGGCGACATCGGCACGCACTTGCGGGACGTTATCAAGGAACACTTTGCCGGTGCCGGGGTGGAGATCAATCTCAAATATATCGATCCGAGCTACATTATCCGCAGCCAGCCGGCCAATCCGCACGACTCGGCTCTTTGTCTGCTGCTGGGGCACAACGCCGTGCATGCCGGCATGAGCGGCCGAACCAACATGGTGGTGGGGGTCTGGAACCATCAGTACACCCACGTCCCCATCGCGCTGGCCACCCGGCAAAGAAAAAAGATCGACCCCGACGGGTGGCTCTGGAACAGTGTGCTGGCGTCCACCGGCCAGCCGAGAGAGCTTCGATGACCATTTGACGATTCGCGCCTACTAACCCATCTTCCGCAGTTATAAAGTCGTAAAGATGGTATTTAACTAAGTTACGC
>CAYWJJ010000053.1:0-27169 GCA_964458105.1 uncultured Geobacter sp. | reverse complement strand
TTTACTATAGATAACGGCGCTATACTATTAATAATTACAGTATGTTACCAGTGTCATTCAACTGCGAAAGTTGAGCTGTTTACTTGATCATCCTCGGCAATCAGAATGCGCGTTTTTGTTGTCTCTACAGGCTGGACGAGGGATACATTCGGCACCGTTTCTTCCGGTGCAATGCTGTCGTCGAACTCAGTTACCACCTCCCCAAAAGGAATGGTGAAAGAAAAGGTACTTCCCTTTCCCTCTTTGCTCGCGAAAACGATCGTCCCCCCCATGAGTTTCACGATTTCCTTGCTAATGGCAAGTCCCAGGCCGGTGCCACCGTAACTGCGGGAATGCGATTCGTCCACCTGACTGAAGCTGCGGAAGAGGAGATCCTGCTTGTCGTCGGGAATGCCAATACCGGTGTCTGCAACGGTGAAGGTAATTTCCCTCTTGCCGCCTGGTGCGTTGCCACCCATCACAACGCGTATCTCCACCTTACCTTTTTCGGTAAACTTTACCGCATTACCGGCCAGGTTTGTAAGGATCTGGTTAAGCCGTGTCTTGTCGCCGATTAAAGTTTCAGGGACATCGGCAGCAACAGTGAGATTGAGATCCAGCATCTTGCTATTCGCGGTGGGAAGAAGGAGATTAAAGGTATTTCCCACGCATTCACGTATAGAAAACGGATTTTCCTCAATCGATAATTTACTCATCTCTATTTTCGTCAGATCAAGGATGTCGTTAAGTATTACAACAAGGGAGCGGGCCGATGCTTGGGCAGTTTCGATAAATTCCCGTTGCTCTGCTTCGAGGTTACCGGAAAGGACGACGTCGAGCATGCCGAGGACGCCGGTCATCGGGGTGCGCAGCTCATGGCTCATGTTGGCGAGGAACTGGCTCTTTGCCTGGGTAGCCGCTTCGGCCACCTCTTTTGCCTGTTGCAGCGCCTCTTCGGCCCGCCGCTTTTCGGTAACGTCGTGAAATACGAGCACCACGCCGATCAACCGGCCATCGGCTTTCATGATCGGCGCAGCACTGTCCTCGATCGGGACCTCGCGCCCTTCCCTGGTCACGAGAGATGTATGATTGGCCAGGGCCTTGGGGCGTCCCTCGCGCAGCACGAGGGCCACCGGGTCCTCGGAGGGCTGACGGGTCTTCTCGTTGATCAGGCGTAATATCTTCCCGATCGGGCGTTCCCTGGCCTCCTCGATACTCCAGCCGGTGAGTTCCTCGGCCACTGGATTGAGAAAGTTGACCAGACCGTCTGTGTCGCAGGTGATCACCGCATCACCGATGCTGGTGAGTGTCACCCGCAGCCACTCGCGTTGCTCGCGCAGTTGCATGTCCGATCGGTGCTTGTAGAGCGCCATTTCGATGGTGGTTGACAGTTCCCTTTCCTCGAAAGGCTTGAGGACGTAGCCATATGGTTGGCTTAGTTTTGCCCTTTCCAAGGTGGCTTCGTCGGAATGGGCGGTCAGGTATATCACCGGCGCGTTGTGTCGACACATAATTGATTTAGCCGCTTCAATGCCGTCCATCGCACCTTTCAGCCGGATGTCCATCAGCACGACCTCGGGCTTCAGGCGACACGCCGACTCGATTGCCTGCTCCCCGTTTACCTCGATCCCGACGACCTCATAACCTGACTGTCGCAGCTTACTGGCCAGGTCCGCGGCAACAATCGCCTCGTCTTCCACAATCATAACAGTGGTTTTGGTCATGATTTATTCCTTTGCATACAAAGTCAAAATCACCATCGTAACTCCTCCCGGTCCCTTAACTTACGCGGGCGGAGGAATCCGGGCACCCAAATACTATCTCGAACTTAGTCCCGTCTCCGCTGTTGACTTGCACTGTGGCGTCCAACTGCCCGGACAGCATCTGCACCAGACGCAGGCCCAAGGATCGGGTCCGACGCCAGTCGAAACCCGCCGGAAGACCGACACCATTATCTGACACGCACAGGCGGAATTGCCCGCCATCTCCGCTGTGCAGCGAGACGACTACCTCCCCTTCGGTTCTTCCTTGGAAAGCATGTTCGAGGGCATTTACAGCCAGCTCGTTCAGTATCAAACCGCACGTCACTGCTGTGTCCGCGGGAAGCGACACCGGCTCCAGGTCTAACGTCATCCGGACTGCGGCAGCGATGGCCCCGTGGGCGCGCCAGAGGTAGTTCAGCAGACCCCTCGTATATTCAGCAAAGTCGATGTGTGCCAAGTCAGCGGACTGGTAGAGCTTCTCGTGAACCAGTGCCATGGAGCGCACCCTGTAGGTGACGTCCTGCAGCACTTGGCGCACCGCCTCGTCCTTTGATCCATCCGCCTGCAGCCCGACCAGGCTGGAGATGACCTGCAGGTTGTTCTTCACCCGGTGATGGCTCTCCTTCAACATCACTTCCTTCTCGGCCAGTGACTCCTTGATCTGCTCCTCGGCCTGCTTGAGCCGGCAGATGTCGAGATTAATGCCGACCCATCTGATGATCTCGCCCTGCTCGTTCCTGACCGGCACGCCGCGGGCCAATACATGGTGCCATTGACCGTCCGAACCTCGGAACCGGTGTTCTATGTCCCATTTGCCGCCTGTGCGGACACACTCCTGCCATGCCGCAATGGTACGTTCGGCGTCGTCCGGGTGCAGCACATTTCCCCAGCCGAAATTTGAGCACTGCTCCTGCGTGATGCCCACCATGTCCAGGAAACTCTTGCTGGCGTAGGTGTTCCGTCCATCAGGAGCGCAGGCCCACACGCCGTAGTCAATGGACTCACCAATGCCGCGGTACATAGCCTCGCTCACGCGCAATGCCTGCTCAACACGTTTTAATTCGCTGACATCCGTGTTGGTCCCAAACCACTGCTGCACGTGACCAAAGGAGTCCTTCAGCGGAAAGCCCCGCGTCAAAAACGGGCGGAATATGCCGTCAGCACCGCGTAGCGGGAATGTCATGTCGAAGGTTTCACCGGCCGCGATGGAAGCCTGCCATCGCTCCAGCACCTTTGGCAGTTCGTTCGGGTCGTGGACACTCTGCCAGCCCCATCCTTCCATCTGTTCTGGGGTCGTACCCGTATAGTCATACCAGCGCTGGTTGTACCAGAATATGTAGCCGTCAGCTCGGGCAATCCACGCCAGTTGCGGCATCGCGTTGGTCATCGTGCGAAAGCGGGCTTCGCTCTCCTGTAGCGCCGCCTCGGCCTGTTTGCGCTCGGTAATATCTACCAGGACGTGGACTGCGCCACGCGGGCGTCCCTCACGGTTCAGCAAGGGCGAGCCGTATCCCAACACTTGGCGGGTCATGCCATCGTCGAAGACGATGCTGAACTCAAAGTTTTCCACACGAGTTCCGCGTGCCGCGCGTTGGGCGGGCAGTTCGTCGAGCCTTAACTCGCGTCCGTCTTTGACCGCCTTGAAGTGGCTGGGTCTAGTTTCGGCCGACGCAGACAGAGATGCCTCGGCACCACGTGGATTGCGCAATAGTTCGTCTGCTGCGCGGTTGCCGGAAAGGTGCAGGCATTCCGGGTCATGGGCAACAAACACAGGGGTGGGAACGGCATCCAAGACCGTCGCCAATTCTTCAGCACGCTCTCGCTCCCGGTTTTCACTGTCTCGCAACGCCTCTTCCGCCCGTTTGCGCTCGGTGATATCAAAGTTCACGCCCATGAACCGCACGGCCCGCCCCCCGACCACATCCGCAAAGCCAAACCGGCCTTTCCCGGCCAACCAGCGTTCCCTGCCATCGGCGCGCACAATTCGGAACTCAGTATCCAACTCCCCTATCCGCAGTGCCTCTTCCCATCTTGCCGTGACCGACGCGATATCATCGGGATGAACGTAACGAAAAAAGGAGTCAGGATTACCGGGAATCTCACCCGGTTTCAACCCCAACAGCTCATACTCGACGTCGTTCCAACGCCCTTCGCCGGTTTGGAGGTCAATCTCAAAGGTTCCCATCGAACTTGATTGGAGCACAGACCGCAGCCGTTCCTCGCTCTCGCGCATCGCGGCAGTTTCCTGCTTGGCACGCTCTCGCGCATCGCTCAGCTTACCTGCCAAAAGGCTCACACCAACGCTGGAAGCCACCCAGATGACCTGTCGCATCATGGCACCGGAGTCGGAAGGGTCGAACCGGCCAAACACAAAGTTGACTAAAAACAGGGGGCCAAAGGTGGCTGCCAATCCCGGCCCCACACCTCCCAGCGCCGCAGACACCACAACTGCCGGGTAGAACCCCAGGTACGGCGCCGGAGTCAGTGCCCACGGCAACAACCAGCGAACTAGCGCTGCCAGAGTGGTAGTCGCCAACGCCAGTCCGTAGCCAAACAGGAAACTCCGTTCTTTCACTTGTGATACCAATTTATCGCTCTGGCCCATGAGCAATCGTCCTGTGTAATATTAGCGGCAAGTGCCTTCGTTTCCTGTTGCGGGGCTATTCATGAAGAATCTGTATTTTTGCTGCACATAACACAACAAGCTATAAAACATATGGAAGACTGCGTATTAGCCGTGATATGTCATGGAGATTCGGTCTCCACATGCTCTGTTTCAATCTACATAAAAGCTTTTATGGCGATTATTTGGAAACTCGCGTTGGAATCATATACATCTTTTTATTAGAAAATGTCTATTACAATAGGGGACTGCCCCAAAAGGCTGAGATTTGGATTCATATCGATGGCAAGGGTCATCAAGATCAGCCAGCATACAACTTTGCAGTTCATTTCCGCCAGTCGGGAACTGACAGTAGCGGGGCATCTGTTGACAACATATGCCCCTTCTTATTCTGATATTTCAGTAGTGGATGCGGTTTTTATCGCATCATGCAAATTGCTGCAAATCGGCAAATCCAATTGAAACCATGCTATTACTGGTGTAATAAAGAGCATTCATCAGGGATGTGACGGCAGGGTTGGTAAAATATATTCTCACGAGTGGAACCATGATAATTGACAATCTCCTCATCCATCTTCACAACAATGTCGATGCTTTCTCACTTAAACAGCGCCATATCGATCAGATTTGCAAACTACTTCCTGATACACGAATTTCCATCGCCGATGGAAACCGTGATTTTCTGGAAAAGCTTACTGAAGCCGATTGCGTACTGACCTGGGTATTTAAATCAGATTGGTATAAAGAAGCCCCGAAGCTGAAGGCGCTTTTTACGCCCGCTGCCGGGCATGACTGGGTTGCTGAAGATCCGGCCGGTCTTGTCAGGACATTCTATGGCAGATTCCACGGCCGCATCATGCGCGAAAGTCTGCTTTCGATGATGCTGCACTTCAACCGGAATATCAAAAAGTCTCTTGAAGACCAGAAGGACAGGATCTGGGGTCGCTTAGGCTACAACGAGTGTAAAGCCCTGTTCGGCCAGAGGGTCCTGATAGTCGGCTTTGGATCGTTGGGTCGGTCGATGGCCGAACTGCTGAAAGCCTTCGGGGCCGGGATTACAGCAGTCAAGCGCGACATAAGCGGATTCGAGAACAACCCGAACGTTGACAAGCTGATCACTTTTGACAGACTGGAAGAAGAACTTCCTTACGCGGATCATGTGGTCTTCGTCCTGCCGGGTGGTGCGGAAACCGACGGCATTTTTACCGCACGGCATTTCAGTGCGTTGAAGCCTGGGGCTTACCTGTACAATCTGGGACGCGGCAACTGCTACCGGGAAGAAGAGCTATTAATTGCTCTCAAGAATGGTCCTCTTGCGGGCGCTGGGCTGGATGTCTTTAGCGAGGAACCGCTGCCCCCCGCTTCGCCGCTCTGGGAGCAACCCAACGTTCTGATCACGCCACATTCCAGCGCCATAAGTCAGGAGTATATCGATCTGTTCATTCAGGAGTGGATCGAGCTACTCCGGAAGGTCTAACAAATCAGCAGCATTGATGTTGGTCGCTCCCCGCTGAAAACAGCGGCTTGAACTTTAACTTGAATTACCAATAAAAAAGCCGGCTGGGAACAGTCGGCTTTTTTATCGTGGCAAGCGGATTAAATATTCAGCTACGCAAACGGATTTCGCAAAACAATGCTCTGGTCACGCCTTGGACCGACTGAGACCATAACAATCTGGCATCCGGCAAGTTCTTCCAAGCGCCGCACATAGGATTGGGCCGTTGCCGGCAGTTCCTCGAAGGTACGAACTCCGGTTATGTCCTGATTCCAGCCGGGGATTTCCTCGTAAACCGGCTGGCACTTCTCGAATATTTCCAGGCTGGACGGCAAGGTTTCAAGCGCTTTTCCATTGTAGGTATAGCCTGTGCAAACCTTGATTGTATCGAAATCGGAAAGGACATCCAGTTTGGTCAAAGCGATGCCGGTCAGGCCGTTCACGCGTACGGCATATCGAATTACCATTGCATCGAACCAGCCGCAGCGACGGGGACGGCCGGTAGTTGCTCCGAACTCCCCACCGATCTGACGCAGTTTTTCGCCTGTCTCTTCCATCAGCTCTGTGGGAAACGGGCCGCTGCCAACACGTGTTACATACGCTTTTGATATGCCGATGATCTCATGAATTTCCCTGGGGCTGACGCCGGCTCCGGTGCAGGCTCCTCCCGAGCAGGTGGAAGATGATGTGACAAATGGGTAGGTGCCATGGTCAACATCCAGCAGAGTTCCCTGAGCGCCTTCAAACAGCGCTTTTTTTCCTGCTTTGAGGTCATTGTTCAGTATCAGTGATGTATCGGCCACATAGCGTCGCAAGACATCGGCGTAACCTTGATATTCGGCATAGATTTCATCGAAGCTGCAGGGAGACTCCCCCAGAAACTGCTCAAGCATGAAATTCTTTTCAACAAGATGTTCCTTGAGTTTGCGGGCGAATGTATCAGGATCAATGAGATCCATCAGGCGGATGCCGCGACGACCGATTTTGTCTTCGTAGCAAGGACCGATTCCGCGTCCTGTGGTCCCGATTTTCTTGTCGCCGCTCTTTGCCTCGCGGGCAATATCAATTCGCTTGTGATAAGGCATGATGATATGGAGAGATTCTGACAGCAGCAGACAGGAGTCGTCCTTGATCCGCCCGGACTCCTTAAGTTTGGTTATCTCCCTGATAAACACTTCCGGGTCCAGAACGACTCCATTGCCAATGATGCAGCGTTTTCCTTCATGCAGTATTCCGGAAGGGATCAGGTGCAGAACGACTTTTTCATTTCCCACGACCAATGTGTGGCCGGCATTGTTGCCACCCTGATAACGAACGATATCGTCAGCATATTCAGTATAGATATCAACAACCTTGCCTTTACCTTCATCGCCCCACTGGGCGCCTACAACAACCACGTTTGCCATGTTTACCTGTCTCCCTGGCTTTCTTCGATGAATTTCATAAGTTCCGGACAGGCGATCATCGCCTTGTCAACCGGTACAACAACTCCGTCACTGATTCTTACTGCGTGGTAAAACTGACTGTCATTGCCGATAACCAGCATGCAGCGGATGTTCATGCGGCGGGCATATTCCAGGGATTTATCATATTCGCGGCAGATAATATCCCTGGCGGTGCTATACCCCTGCAATCGCAACAGTCGGGCAATCTCCAGCACGACTCTGCGGTCTTCACGTGCGTTGAACAGCAGGAAATCGCGAGTGGTGCTGGCTTCCAATTCGGGACGCCGTTCAAGTGCCGACAACAGATTGAGAACGTTGAAAGTAAAACCGGTAGCCGGCGCATCGAACCCATAACGGCCTGTCAAATTGTCGTAGCGACCACCGCTGCAGACAGGTTCGCCAAGACCCGATACAAAACCTTCAAAAGTGATTCCGGTGTGGTAGCCAAGCCCACGGGTCTCCCCAAGGTCTATGGACAAATAGTCTCCAACCCCATGTATTTCAAGAATTTCAAGCACTTGGCGAAGGTTTTCCAGCGCTGCCAATGACCTGGGATTTGAAGTATATTTCTTGGCATCATCAAGGACATCACGCCCTCCAAACAATCGCGGCAAAGCGCTTATTTCGCGGGAAGCCTCGGGAGTGACGCCGTTGGCCTTGAGTAACGATGCCACGGCGGAAGTGTCTTTTCTGGATACCGCTTCACGCAGTTCACGTAGGGCAATTCCGCTAAGTCCGGAAGACTGCATGACACCATGACAGAATTCAACCTGCCCCAGATCTATTTTGAAATCATCCAGTCCGAGTCCCTGCATGGCCTCGATTGCCATGACGACCATCTCGGCGTCAGCTTCCGGGGAACTCAACCCGATCAGCTCAACACCAGACTGAAACATCTCACGACTTCGTCCTGTCTGCATCTCGGTCTGTCGCAACACGCGCCCGCTGTAACTGATGCGATGAGGCAGGGGCCAAGCGGCAAGCCGGGTAGCAACAATTCTTGCAATCTGCGGGGTGATGTCCGGAGGAAAGGCCAGCAGTCTTCCGGTCTGTCGATCATCAAAACGGTAGGCTTTCCCTTTGAGTTCTTCCCCCATGCCTATGGTCAGAACATCTTCATATTCGAGGTTGGGGGTGATTATTCTGCGGAACCCCCATAGTTCGAAGACTCGCAGCAATCTAGTTTCAATATAACCGATTTTGGCCGCGGTATCAGGCAGCAGGTCGCTGACTCCGCGAGGTAAAGATATGTCTTGGGCTGGAGTTATCACTCTACCTTCTTAATAGATACGGAAGATGCCCCGCGAGTTGAAAGGCCGGGCCTCTGGACGGTCTGCAGAACCAGCAACTCGTTGCGAGCCTCATCCAAAAGATAGTCGGGCATATAGTTTTGAGTTTCACGTGTACGCCACTTCTCCTCAAGACTGGAACCGTTCCAGGCCAGGCAGAACACGGCGCCCTTTTTATAAGACCGCGCGTTGCCGAGAACCCAGAATCCGTCATTCTTTCCAATCAGCACTTCACCTTTTGAGGTCACCTGGATGCGCTGATTCATGAAGATCCAACGACTGGTTTCACCAGTCACACGTACGTTGACCTGATCATCCTTCTGAAAGTAAAGCTCCGACCCGCCGAACTTGTCGTTGCTGCGCCACAGTTCGTTCTGCTCGTGATCATAAACGATCAGATAGTTGTCAGGATTAATTGCAACCGTGAAGATTGTCCCTGAGGCATCTTTGAACTGGTTGAACGTGTAAATATTAGCATAACGGGGCATTTTAATTGGATTTTTCAGAGAAAATGTACTTCCGGAACGGGTCGCTTCATATACATCACCAAAAAAATCGCTGTCTCGCCCCATGCTTTGCGCATAAAGCTTCTGCACTCCCCCGGCAAGGGCCAAGACCCGGAAATAATAGGGAGCATTGTCGACAAGCCTGACCAGCTTATCGCCTTGAAGGTGCCAGATTTGTGATGATACTTCATTACCTCGAATAATGCTGACATAAAGCTCTATAGCATTTCCTGACGGCAGGGCGTCCAGTGACACTATTTTCTCATTTGGTTTCAGTTCAGCCTCGGAAATCAGCTTCATCTCGCTTGATTGACGGTAGTAAGATATACGTCGATCTTCAGCCATAAAAATCTGACGGCTGCCATCAGGCATGACCATCCCCTGCGCCAGGAGATTGGCCGCCCCCGTAAGTCGCTTGCTCATCCAGCCACCGGAGCTGTTCTGCTCATATTCGCGCGGTTTGATGAATTCGGAAGCCGGCGCTGATCGTACATTCTCGGCCCTGACAATATCTTTATTCAGGGAAGGTACGACTGAAGGTATTTGAGGGACAGCTGCGGATGGCGTTCCTGACGGAGTTGAGATGTACATCCGGGAAAGTTCTGCGGAAAGCTTGTCGGCCAGCTTGCCGATGGCCGGAATCAATTCGTCCTGGTTCTCACCCTGAACAAAGGCCCGGGACACTGATTTTCCGCCAACGGTCCTGGCAAGAGCATCCACACTGAAAACTTTGCCGATAACCACATATGTGCCGGTGACCAAAACATCCGCCTCGGCAGCGCTGGCCACGGACATGATCTGATCGCTGTTGAGGCGGGAAGCCAGAAGTGCCTGGAGAGTAGTTTTCATCTCGTCTTTGTTGGCTGCACCGACAGCATTCATGTCGGCGACAAAAACCTTTAGCTGAGCTGCAAAAGCCGGCATTGAAAAGAGTGAAGCAAGCATGACGGTGCACAAAACGAGACGTTTATTCATGATACCTCCATTGCTAAATCTGAAGCCGGCGGATTATCGCAAAATATACTACCCATGTCAAAAAAAAAGGGACCAACAGCAGATTGTTTCAGACGCTTTTAACCATTGTCAAACCGGAAGCGTGATCAACGAGGCAGTATATCCGGAACGGAATTGATCAGGGGAGGGACAAACAGACATGAATTAAAGCAGTATGCTTTGAATAGGGTCATGCTTCCGCATGACCCTATTCAAAGTATTGGCATAAATGTTTCACTGTCTAGCGCGTACTTCCTGTAGCAGGAACTATTTCGTCACCGGCGGCGGGCGCCTCGACTGGTGTGGCAGGAATCTTTACCGGCTCAGCGGCCTTTGGGGCAGGAGTAGATACCGGTGCAGTCTCCGGCCGCAACTCTACCGGCTTGGATACTTCCTGCTGACGCTGGCGATTTGTCTCGGCTGCCGGAGGCAGATCTTTTGCGTCCTTGCCAAGGTCGTATTTGATCAGCGAGACGATTTCATCAAACTGGTCGGTATATGCTTCCGGTTCCTGAGTTTCTCGCAGCATCCAGTCCTTACGCTTCAACTCGAGTGTTCTGCGTATGCCATCAATCGTCTTGAATTTCACCTCGGTTTTCTTGACAAGGTTTGCATCCGATTCGCTAAAATCCGGGTACTGAAGATTGACCAATGGTGAATACTTCAATAAACGGCGGCGGAAATTGGGGTACTCCCACAGGATTGTGCCATTGGCATCCAAAATTTGGGCGGTCAGTGTCAGGTAATTATAGTCGGTTTCAAGCGACGTCAGCAGATTACTGGAATAAATCTTTTCCGTCTTAGTCAAGCCGCTGACGGTAATCAACATGACGGCATCGAGGTTGTTTTTCTGGATGTAGTTGCGCAGTTCATCGTTTTTCCAAAAATATTTATTATACTGAACAGTTGCATCATCGCGTTTCTCGCGTCTGAATAAAAAGGACTCAAACAGCCGGCGTGGTTCGCTATCGAGGAGGGTCACAGTGTAGAAATTGCCGGTTGTTTTGAGCTTGCGAACAAGTTGCGGCTCATACTTGCGGTTCAGATCAGCTACCAACTGGAGCAACTGGTCTTTCTGCGGATGCTTTATGTCGGACTCGGCATCTATAAAGATCGGAGCAACTCCAAGCACCTTGACCTTTTCCGCAAAGTTTTCAGTAGGTACATTATAATAATTTCTGGCGCAGCCGGCCATAAAAGTGGAAAGCAACAACACACCCAACAACAGCTTTTTCATAAAACCCCCTCTTCGAAGAGCTGAAACGACTCGAAATTGATGACGCAGAGATATACCAGAACGAACTGTTATTATCCAGTCAATTTGACACCGGAACCGGCACATGCGGCTGCAACCGCCTGCTTTCAAATTTGTTGACAAGAGAACGTGTAATTTCGTATTGTTTCCAGATTAAACCTACTTATCGAGAGTGGTGGAGGGAAAGGCCCTGCGAAACCACAGCAACCGGCCAACAAGGCGTCAGGTGCTAATTCCTGCCGAAAGGCAAAGATGAGGGGTGCGCTGTGTACGTTACACCGGCCCCTTTTCATTCAATATGCGAAGGGGCTTTTTCATGTCCGTCGGAGTTGTCAGGGAACAATCAAAAACATTTGAATCCGGAATCCGACTGGACAGCGGCCGAATACTGGCGCCCATAACACTTGTCTACGAAACCTACGGAACCCTCAACGAGCAGCGTTCCAACGCCATTCTGGTTGAACATGCCTGGACCGGCGATGCCCATCTGGCAGGAAAAAGGGACGACTCCGACAACAAGCCTGGCTGGTGGGACGCCATCGTCGGCCCCGGCCGCCTGTTGGACACCGACCGCTATTTCGTAATCTGCTCGAACGTGATCGGCTCCTGCTACGGCTCCACCGGCCCAACATCAATCAATCCCAAAACAGGCAAACGCTACAACTTGTCATTTCCGGTTATTACGGTTCGCGACATGGTACGTGCGCAGAAACTATTAATCGATGCATTGGGAATTGAAAAACTGCTGACGGTCATGGGCGGCAGCATGGGTGGCATGCAGGCCCTTGAATGGGCAACCCAGTATCCGGACAACATCGCCTCCGCCATAGTGCTGGCCTCCACCCCCCGCCCATCCCCCCAGGCCATCTCGCTAAACGCAGTGGCCCGCTGGGCGATCTTTAACGACCCGACCTGGCGAAAAGGTGAATACAAGCATAACCCGAAAGACGGCCTAGCATTGGCACGCGGCATCGGCCACATCACCTTCCTGTCGGATGAATCCATGAATGCCAAATTCGGTCGCCGCTTTTCCGCAAAGGACGGCCAATTCGATTTTTTTGGGCAGTTCGAGGTCGAGCGTTACCTGAACTACAACGGATACAACTTTGTGGACCGTTTTGACGCCAACTCATTTCTTTATCTGGCCAAATCACTCGATCTTTATGATATCGCATGGGGATATGAATCGATCAGCGAGGCATTCAGTCAGGTAAAGGCACCGATCCAGTTTTATGCATTTACCTCCGACTGGCTTTATCCGGCCTACCAGACTGAAGAGATGGTGAACTGCATGAAGGAACTGGGCAAACCTGTCGATTACCACCTGATAACGTCAGCCTACGGCCACGACGCATTCCTGCTGGAACACGAGACATTTGCGCCGATGGTGCGCTGCTTTTTGGAAGGCATACAAATTGGAGAATGAAATTTTAACTTGAATGGTTGACCTGCAACGCCGGATTTGAAAAAAAATTTGCATCTACAAAAAAAACTGTTGACTTGTTTTTTGTAGTTAGCTATAAAGTCCTTCTCGCCACACACTCATGGGCCTGATTCCTTAAATGGAACGGTGTGGCAAGATTACACGTCCCCTTCGTCTAGCCTGGCCCAGGACACCGCCCTTTCACGGCGGCGACACCGGTTCAAATCCGGTAGGGGACGCCAAATATTCAAAAGGTCACTTTTCCCCGGAAATGTGGCCTTTTTTCTTTGGTACTCAATGTTGGTTTCTGCAATCATATCAAAGGGTTTTCTGTAGTTTGGTGTCAGTTCACCACCTGCCCAAAACGAGTTCGAGTGCACCAGGTTATGATGTAGCACAGTATTTTTTCAGGTATAGCCGGGAGAGTTAGATTGACTGCTACCCTCCTGCCCTTATCTCAACAATCGTGCCATTTGGCGCTAACTTTTCGATTTCCTCTATTTCTTCGTTTGTAACGGCAATACACCCTTTCGTCCAGTCAACCTCCGTGTGCAAATCACCAACCCACGAGAATCCATTCTTAATGCCGTGGATCATGATGTCGCCGCCCGGAGATACACCAAATTCTTTTGCTCGCTTTTTGTCTTTCTCGTTTGGATAGGAAATATGAAGAGACAAGTGGTAACGGCTGTTCCTGTTTCTTGAATCGATAATGTAGGTTCCCTCAGGGGTTTTGTTATCGCCTTGCCTTTCTTTTGGACCATTCGGGTTTCCCCCCAAGGCTATCTGGTAGGTCTTGAGCACCTTGCCCTTTGAGAGCAACGTCAATCGTCGTGCTTTCTTTTCTATCAGAATCTTGTCTGCCGGCCCCTTCTGGACTGCAAAAACGTCTTTTTGCAGTTTAGCAATCTCACTCTCTTTGCTCTTAAGCTCCTGTTCAAGCGCTTCATTTTTTTTTTGCAGTGCAACAAGCTCAATCCCACTGTTTTTAAGCTCTTGTTGAAGAGTCTCAATATGTGCTTGCTGCGCAGCAATCGTCTTATCCTTGACAATGACATTATTAATATTAAATATCATCATCTCACTGTCCTTCCTGTAACCACTCCCCGGATAATCCTTTATGAGTTTCTGAAAACATTCCAGGGATTTCTGATAATCTTTTTGTTCATTCCCGGGATGCGCATAAATAATACCCATCTCGAAAAGGCCTCTGTCTGCCTCCGTGGGATATTTTTCAATAATCTGCTGATATTTGCTCAGCGAGGCCTTGTAGTTTCCCTGGCTGAAAAAATCATTCGCTTCCATAAAGGTTGACTTGGCCTGGAGCCCCTCATTAAAGTGGCTGCATCCGCATATCAGCATTGGCGCCATTATGATGCAGACAATGAATAAATTCAGATGTCTGCCCATCCTGCTTTGCTTTTTACCCATGTTCGACTTCGTGCTCGTGAGCAATATGTTTGATGATCGCAGAATCATGTTCATCCTTTGACAGAATAAATACTTGAATAGACCAGACAGAGATTAACGGCGTAAACATAAGGAAGTGGCAGAGTATCAAAAACCTGCCACTTCCTTACCGGAGCACGGACTGCAAAGCCAGCAGCTCCCCAGAATATAGACTTACTTCTTCATTGATTTATGGAAAATGTCGTCGGCTCTCTTCGCTTTTTCATCCGCGATCTTTGCCTTTTCATCTGCGATCTTCGCCCTTTCCTCTGCCAGCTTCAGAGCATTTTCTGCGCGGGTTGCGGCAGCCTCCGCCTTTAACGTGGCCGCGTCAGCTGCCGCCTTGGCAGCCTGCGCATCCTGCGCTGCCTGATCAGCTTTCGCACCTGTCATCATTTGCTGTGACTGAACTTTCTCAAGGTCACCTGTTGTTGCGCAACCGCCCAAAGTACCGGCAAGAACCATCATCATTGCGATCATTAGAAGACTCTTCATCGTATATCACCTCCTTTCTGCTCAGTTTGCGGACAAGACTGTTCATCTCGACCGCTGTGCTGATTAATATTGATAAACAACGGATTTGATACCGTCTTTTTGAAGGATCAGCCTGGATTCCTCCGAAGCCTCCTTACTCGTGTCGAACCCGCCTACCAGGACACGCTGTAGCGGACTTTTTCCGTCTTTGCGGATCGATGCCTCGTATCCCTGCTGCTTCAGTTTCTCCGCAAGGTAAAGCGCGTTCTTTTCCTCGGCAAATACCCCTATCTGTAGAGCATAGCCCCTTGGATTGCCTGGGCCGCCTGCCTTTGCAATTTCTGTTTTTTCTTTAGCCAACCCCTTCACGGCCCCAACGGCAGGAGGCTTTGCGGCCGCCCTTTCAATCAATCTGCCATCAATTTCCAAATCGATTTTCAGGCGTTTGATTGCATCCTTGGCCTCTCTGATATCATTGAACGGGCCGGCGATAACCTGGTAGCTATCGTTCCTTGATACCACCTTGGCCGGGATTGGCGGTCCTTGATGGTTGATAATGGCGGCCAGCCTCACAGCATCAATCTCGTCACGCAAGTCAGCAGCCAAAACAGACCAGGCACCTTTTTTCAGTTCCGGTATTTGCGGTCTGCCAAATAATTCGCTGGGGTGCCTGACCTCGATGGGTTCCGCAACCGCTTTTCCACTTCCTTGACTGATCTCGAAGATAGGGACAGGAATCCCGCGGGCCTCGGACAATACTTTCTTAACTTTACTCCAATCAAGCTTGCGCCCTGATTCCTTTTCAATGACCCTCAATTTTGCATATAACTTATCAAACTCAGCAGGATCAGAGTCTACCGGGGGTTCATGAACTTCCATGTAAAGCGCTCCATTGCTTTCACCCAGGAGATATGGCTGGTTAACGATGTACACAGGTGTTTTAACCGGGGTGTTCTCAAAGAGTTTTTTCACGTTTTCCGGATAGAGCCTTATGCAGCCGTTGGTTGCCCTAAGACCGATGCTGGCCGGTTTATTAGTGCCATGCATCAAATAACTCGGCTTACTTAAATATAGCGCGTATTCTCCCAACGGATTTTGAGGTCCCGGCAAAACTTTGGCGGGCAGAATATCTCCTTTTTTTCGATGATCCTCAGCAATTGAGGCGGGCACATGCCAGGTCGGCCGGCTTACCTTGCGCTCCACATGCATTTGACCTGTGGGCGAGGGCCGTTCTTCGGTACCGACACCGACCGGGTAGGTCAACACCGCCAGTGACACACTATCCCCTTTAAATTGAAAAAGCCTCATTGCGGCCAGATTGATCACGATGCCTTTCCTGGGAGCGTCAGGCAGGATAAAGCGCAGGGGCAACACGATACGTTCTCCGGCCTTGGGCACCCATATATCCACCCCCGGATTAGCTGCAGTGACTTCTTTGATTCCCAGACTGAAGTGCCTTGCAATATCCGGAAGCGTATCCTCCTTTTCAAGACTGAGGAATATCAACCGGCCAATGACATCATCCCCTTTTGCAACTGAAAACTCATTTTGTGCGATATATTCTTCCAAATGCCTTGGAATGGGCTGGTATTCCTGATGAACTATTTTTGTTGTGGCACATCCCTGGAGAGCCAGGACAACGACAAAAAGAACCATAAGACGAATGGATATGGGTAACGGGTCAATAATTCGGCACATGGTCAAATAAGGTCCTTTTAATGGGATGTGATGGCACAAAAAAAGCCGGGTCGCCGAATATCTTCTGGATATTTCGGCGACCCGGCTGTCTCTGTGAGACCCTGTAGGCTTTCCGTCCCATTCTCGCGAATGGTTTAGTATTATCGTCTACCAACGTATTGAATACGTACTTTGTACGCGGGCATATTTGCCTCAACCGGGAAGCTTGTCAAGAAAAAAACGAGAACTAGATGAAATTATTTTTACAATATTAACTTTTTTGCTTACGGCGTAACCTCTTATTTAGAGCCACATATCCGCGAACGGTTCCATTAATAACGAACAATCTCTTCCAGGATGCCCCAGGCTTCATGCGCCCGGGGCATCCACGGACCGCTACCTACCGAACAACGAAGCTGTCCACTGAGGACCAGGGCGAGACCAGCGACGTGGTCGTGGCGTTCCGGGCCTGGACGCGCCAGTACCAGGTGCCGCGGGCTAGGGTTGCTGACCAGCTGGTGCCCGAAATCCAGTTTGAGGTCGATTTTATGGTCGAGAACGAGGAACTGCTGCTTACCTGCACGATATACTGGAGTGAGCCGCCGCTCGGATTGGAGGAGGCGTTCCACTGCAGGCCGATCGAGCAGCCGGAGGTCCTGGAGCAGGAGCTGTCAGGCTCCGCGATGAGCACCGGTGCTGACGGTGGTGTAGTTGATGATGCCGTCAATGTGAAGGAATTGGTCCCGGACCAGGCGGATACCAGAGATGTATTTACCGCATCCCGCGCCTGCACTCGCCAGTACCAGGTGCCGGTTCCCAAAGTCGGCGTCCAGCTGGTGCCGGTGATCCACCCCGATGAATAGTTGACCGTGGAGAAAGAGACATCAGAGCTCACCTGTACCGAGTACTGAACTCCGTTTCCGGTCGAGTTGGTGGATGGATTCCATTGCAATTGAATTCCGCAGGACCCGGAGCAGGTAGCATTGGGTTCGGCAATCAGCAATGGCACAGTCGGACCGCTGGAAGGGGGCGTGACAGATGAAAGGGTGAAGAAATTGGCCAAAGACCATGGGGACACCAGTGTAGTGATTACCGCATCCCGCGCCTGTACCCGCCAGTACCAGGTGCCGACAGCCAAGGTCGGCGTCCAGCTGGTGCCGGTAATCCATCCCGATGAGTAGTTAACTGTAGCGAAGGAGATATCGGAGCTCACCTGTACTGAGTACTGCACCCCGTTTCCGGTCGAGTTGGTGGACGGATTCCACTGCAATTGAATCCCGCAGGACCCGGAGCAGGTTGCATTGGGTTCGGCAATCAGCAACGGCTTGGAAGGCAGCGGGGTTGACGACAAGACGAAGGAGTCCGTGGATGTCCAAGCTGAAACAGTTGTCGTTTTGACGGAGTCACGAGCCTGAACCCTCCAGTACCAGGTGCCGTTGCCGAGCGTAACCGACCAGCTTGTGCCGGAAATCCATCCCGATGAGTAGTTGACTGTTGCAAATGTGGAACTGCTGCTTACTTGCACCAAGTACTGCACCGCCCCCCCTCCTGCATTGGTCACGGGATCCCATTCCAGCACCGCCGGGCAGGAACCGGAACAGATGGCGTTGGGTTCGGCAAACAGCATTGGGGAAGCCAGGACAGGAAGAGCAGCCCCGCTGGTCCAGGGCGTCTTCACGTTCCAGTACTGATCGGTAATCGAACCGGTGTTGCCCTCATGGCAGATGGTGATGCTGCTGCTCACCGGTCCGGTACCGCTGGTGCTTCCACCGCTGTTTTCGTTGCTACGGCCGGAGTAGATACCGGGAATGTGGCCGGAACCGTACCCCTCCTCACCACGATAACTGAACGAGAGCTTCGGATTCGGATTATTCGTCACACGCCCCCTGTGCTTGTAATCAAGGCAGTTGGATATCATCAGACGGGGGAGATTGGCGTTGTGGGGCGCATGGCACTTGGAGCACGAGTAATTGTGCTTGATGTTCGCATTGGCGGTTTTCCACCCCTTGACCGACTCGTGAATCCGGTTTTTATCCTTCCATGTATGGGTTACACCGTTTGTCAGGGTCTGTTTTGCGTGACAGTCCAGACAGAGCCCGGCGAACTGTTGATCCGTCTCGGTGATGGAACCAGAGGCGAAGGTATTCTGGTCGATCTTGTATGATTTAATCGACGAGGTGTAGGCGGCGTAAGCGCCTGCGGCAGGCCGCGGTTTTTCCTCGCCTCTGACGCCGGAAATAAATCCGTAAGTAGAATTATCGGTAGTGCAGTTGTCCTCTTTGTAGGGCGAGGTCATCCAGGTTCCCTTGAGGAGCGGCACGCCATAAGGCTTGTTGCTGCCGAGCGTCGGGCTGACACCGTGGGGGTCATGACATGGTGTGCATAGACCACCGATGGCATGGGAGGGCGCCGCCGAAAGCGGTGAGGTCGCTCCCAAATGGCCGCCAAAACTTACATTGATCTTATAGGGGTTGCGAATCTGGTACCCGAACTGTCCAGAGCCGAAAGAAGGCGTGTCCAGATAACCCAGGATAGCCTGGGAGGCACTGAAGGTGCTGTTGTATCCCCAAGGTGTTGTGCCTGATGAAGCATTTTGATGGCAGTCGAAACAGAGGCCGGCACCGGGGTTATAGAGGTTGTGTTCCGCCGCACTACCACCTGCCTTTGGTTGATAGGTTGTGCTGTAGCCGCCCGTTCCAGCTACCGTGTCTTTCAGGATTCCGCCATTGACCGTGGCGCTGCTATAGCTGGTAGTCGCGCCGCTGACGCTGGAACCATGAGAGTTATGACAGTCGAAACACAAAACGGCAACTCCGCCGGTCGTGTTCGGCCAGGTCTCGCTTGTATTCCAGCCGCCTTGATTGGCGGCAGCATTTCCGTGGGCGGAGAAGGCTTTCGTTACGGTGTTTTTCGGAGTGGTATTGCCACCGGCGTACTTGCCCCAGGACGTGGTGCCTAAATCGCCGTATTTGGCGGCAATGCTTGTTTTATCCCAGGCATAGCTATTCGGGGTTTTTCCGTCTCCGAATGGCTGGGTTGCGTTGTTCTTGTCACTGTGGCAACCGAGACAGTGGCTATTGATCTTTGCCATCTCGGATCTCGTGCCATTGGCGGTATACTGAACGGCTGTCGAGTCGAGCACATACTGCGCAGGGCGCGTTCCCGCACCATAGACAACCAGCTCCACCGGTCCACCGGGTATGTTGGCATGGTGATAGGCAAGATTGATGCTGCCGTCACTGTTCGCCTCCCAGTGGCACTGATAGCATTGGGCCGCAGTTATCGTGCCACCTTGAGAGTGGTGAGAGTTGCCGCTAAATTGCGGGCCGATTGCAGCCCTGCCCCTGACGGCAAACGCGTGGCAGGTAAGACAGGCGGCGGTGCTCCCCCAGGTGGCTGGGGCGCCGCCATGACAGGCAATATTGGTGCAGGTGCCGGTATTCGGATTCCAGGCGGCGCCGGTACCGGCCGCGGCAGGATTGAATTTGACGTCAACCGAACCGCTCAGGTGCTTGGAATTGGCGGCAAGGGCACCACCAGTGGTTGAGCTGGCGGTTTCCATGTGACAGTCCGCACAGACGGTTGTACTTGTTGCTCCGACCACATGGGCATTGTGGGTGTTAGCCGTGTTCGTTCCGGCCCCACCGTTACTGTAATCAGGAGCGCCGATCGGGCTGCTCGTACCGTGGCATCCGTTACAGCCATAATTGACACCGGCGTTCCAGGCCGCGGGATTTTTGTAGACCAATGCCCCCTGATTCCCGTTGGAGTGACAGTAGAGGTTGGAGCAGGTGTGGGCTGAACCGTCATAGGAACCACTGTCGCCGATCGCTGCAGTACCGGAGAACAGCACATCCTTGACGCCGTTCACATGCTTGCCGGTATCCTTGATGACCGTATTGCCGGTCACCGTTGCCGCATGACACAAGTCGCAGGCGAAGTTGTTGCTTAGATGCCCGGGATGGGCGTTGGTTGGGGGCATTGCTTCGTGGCAGGCACTGCACTCGCCTGGAGTGCCGATGATACTTCCCTTGGCGTTTGCCCATTCAGGAGACTTGTAGACCGGTGTTCCTCCCGTTGGAGCTCCGTTGCTGTGGCAGTACATATTGGAACAGGTTCCCGGAAAAATTGTGTTGTAAGATGGAATGGCGCCGCCGGTTGCAGCAAGAATCCCGGTTTTGGTGATAAAAACCTGTTGGAAGTTGCCGGTAGCGTGTTGGTTGCCGGCGTGGCACTCGAAACAGCTGAAAGCGTAGGGCGCGCTCCCGGCATGGGCCTGGTGACCGGTCTTGGACTCATCCTTGAAGGCCGGGGAAGTGGCATAGCTGTAGCTGGCAGTCCTGGCATAGCCGAGTGGCCCGCCGGGGGTGTTCTGCTGCGGCGGAAAGCCGTGGCAACTGGTGCAGTCCGCGGCGAAAGAGCCTGAGGTGCTGTTATGGACATGGCATGACCGGCAGACATTCGCATCGGTGCTGGCATGCTCTGCCGGGAAACTGCCACCCGGAGGCGGCACAAAGTGACAAGCCTGACAAACGCCTTGTGTTCCGGCAAAATTGCTACGGGAATCCGTATACTGATTGAAAACCGGCCTGCGGTAAGAGCTGAGCTTGACACCTGCCGAGTAATTCATGTAGCGGCGCACGAGCCAGACATTGGGAGCGCTTCCATCTCCCGGATCAACGTGGCCGCCATGGCAGTCGGCACACTGGATATTCTGACCGTTGCGGTTATGGGCCGATTTGCCGGCATGGCAGTTGGTACAGATGTTCACGGCATTGGCAGTTCCGCCACGCATGTCGGTCCGGAGCAGGTACCCCTGTGACGACGACAGGCGTCCGAAGGTTGATGAGGAAGCGTTATCGAAGGTTCTGGCATTGGAATCGGCAAAGTGAACACCATGGCAAGTCGAACAGATCACCTTGCCACTTGGCAGTCGCATGGCCGAAGTGGGGTTGGCCGGGTTGGCGTTGACCGGCGTGCGCTGGTATTCGAACGGCTTCAGCTTTACCTTGGAAGTGGCACTGGTGTAATTAAAGTTGACCGGATGGGTACCGGTCTGGGCGTTGCGCTGGTTACGCGAGCGGTGACAGTCGAAGCAAAGCTGGTCGCTGTTGTTGGGAATCCGGAGAAGGTTGTTATCGCCGACGGCATGGTTGTCATGGCAACTGGAACAACTTATGACACCTTGTTGAGTTGCCTTGAGATCATTGCCTTCGATATTTTTCAAATTATTCGGTTTGGCCGCCCCCGCCGCCGGCACATTCACCGACGCTGCCCAGTTATGGGAAGTCTGTTTCATTTTGGATACATACAACCCTAAATCCGTTGAGTTAAAAGGATTTGCAATATCCTGCGGGAGGAATCCCTTATTCATGATCCCGGGGTTGTGACAGGGAAGGCACAGGTTGTTGACACCGGTAATACCGGAGATGACATCAGTGGGATTAGGATGACATCCTATGCACCCCCCCAGACCGGCTATATGTGGGGAGTTGACCGCCACTGCTGCCGATGCCGCCAACATGACAAACAACATCGATACAAATAGTTTTTTCATGATTAACTCCTGAAAGATTTATCTGAATCACTCGCTGTATTTCATAATAGAATTCACGTCGCAGATTCTGCATCCCAAGGCGGGGCGCGCAACTTCAGGGTGTGTAGGTGATTCCAATTGAATGCCTGGAAACGCTGCCGGTCGAGTCGGTTGCCTTGATGCTCAGCACATTATCCCCGGGCACAAGCCCGCTTAAGCTGCACTTCCAATTGGTAGCCGACGTATAGACAACCGGTGCGGCCACCGCAACGGTATTCGTGGTGACCGTGACCTTCGCGGCCGAATCTACCGTACCGCTGATGGTGATATTCGCCGACTTGACGTTTGTTGCTACCGGATCTACCCCCAACATCACCGGGTTAGCAACGGCCGGGCTTACACCGCCGTCAATCCCGTAAAAACTCAAGGATCCGGTGCCATTGGCAACCAGGAGCCGTTTTTGAACCTGATCGAAGGCAACATCCATCGGTATAATCAGCTGGCCGTTGGCTAAACCGTTCTTGCCAATATATGCCAGGAAGCTACCGCTGCCGGTCGGATCTATCACCTGAATTGTATTCTGGAATATATCTGCCACATACATCCGGCTCAGCCCGCCCGCAGCAGTGTACTCAAAGGCAACACCAACCGGCATCTTGAATTGAAGCGGCAAGACACCAAACGAGCCGATGCTTTTTACGAAGTTGAAGTTCCCGGTTGCACTAAAGAACTGCACCCGTCCGTTTTGCGTATCGGCTACCGCAAGCTGGTTGGCCGACTTGTCATAGGCAATCCCGGTAGGCATCGAAAACTGGCCGGCGGCAGTCCCGGTTGAGCCAATCGTCCGCACAAACCTCCCAAAGGAATCAAAAACCTTGATGTTGTTGGCCAGACTGTCAGCAACATAGACAAACCCTGCGGAATCCACCGCAATGCCATTTGCCTTCTTGAACTGGCCGATTCCTGAACCGAGCCTCCCCAGGACAGCCCCCCTCTGATCGAGAATTGCAACTGAGTTACCCTGGCTTACCAGCAGGTTCCCAGCATCGTTCAGAGCTATCCCCAGCGGCGGCGCACCGGTTTTAAACATCAGAATACTCTGGCCGGAAGAATTGAACTTTGAAACTGCGCCAACTCGCGGATCGGCAACAAATATGTCGCCCTTCGAGTCAATCGCGACTCGAACCGGAGATGCCAGGCCCTTTGTGACCGGGGGGGTCAGAACCGTCACTACGGGAACCGTAGCTGCAAACGAGACGCTGATTAGTGATGCCGTTAGAACGGCAAATGGAATGACAATTCTTTCAAGTGCTTTATGCAATCTGACCAGCATGTGAAACCTCCTTACATAAATTTATTGATATTGATTTGACGAACACGAAATTGCGCTCTGAAAGGCTATATTTTGTATTAAATGCGTTTTTCCGTGGCTTATCCAACTTTCTCCTTGTGGGCAGAGAATTCTGGCCCGGCCTTCAGGCTGCTTAGCTAAAGCTTTCTTGTTTTGATATATTTTAACTATTTAAAATTGGAACAGTCGTGAGTGGATTCATGAAGCATTTGAATACGATACGGCATTACCGGTATCACATGTCTTGGCTCCGAAGTACCGGAGTCGGCTTATGAAATGTATTGCAGCGGCAGAGGTTTCAGTTACAGACAACTATTGAATGGCAAGCTGGAGTAAGATGTTGTGGAGGTAAATGCCAAGCTGACCACTTGCATCTACTTCTGATGTCAGAGAAGAAATTATCAATATCGAGGTCAACGGAAACTGTGACGGGTTGAACTGCGACAAGATTTATTCATACAAGCGCATATTGATAGAAATGATTATTTTTAAGCAGTTACGTTCTATGAAGACACATTGAGAGCCATCAAATCCATGCCCCATGGGATGGATGCAAACACGGGCTCACACAAACACATTTAGTGTATGCTAATTATACCAATCAAATTATACTGTCAAGCGAATAATTTTAGAATTACATCACATGGACCATGGATGGACCATAGCGGAAAAAAGACAACAAAAAGGGCGTTTCGATCAGATCGTAACGCCCTGTAATGTTTGGTAAGCCGCGTTGGGGTCGAACCAACAGTTACAGCCACACTGAATTCCATACAATATAATTGCAGTACTGAATCTCCTAAAGAGCTATCTGCTGTTGAGAATGTCAATTGCTTCATGGGCAACAAAGGTGCGGTTACGCTGTTGCTCATTCGGAATGGTGAGGATGGCTATTTCCGCCAGTTTGACCAGGGCATTATTAGCTGCGGGGAACGAGATGCCCAGCTCCGCTTCTACCTGCCGGGCAGTAACGACTGGTCTGCCGATCAGAAGTTTAGGCAGTTTTTTTACAGCCGAGTCTGACCGGACTTTTAGCGTTTCTATCCGCTCTTCCCAACGTCGCATCAGGTTATCCAACGCGGTGGCTGTCTGGATTGATTCCTTAACCGACTCTTCAACCGCTGTGGCGAAAAATTGTATCCACGGCTGCCACTCTTCTCGCAATTGTACGCCTGCTAGTCGGTCGTAATATTCCTGCTGATAGTTTTTTAGATACCCGGCAATATATACCGGCAGATATCCTTCCGCAGCCAGCATGATCGGCAACAGCAGACGACCGACACGGCCATTGCCATCAACGAATGGATGAATCGTCTCGAACTGCGCATGGGCGATTGCCAGACGGATGACAAGCGGCACTTCGTACATATCCTCTTCCGCAGGTACATTGTGAAGAAAGTTGATCAGTTCTTTCATGCAGTTCGGCACATGCTCTGCGGTGGGAGGGACAAAACGGGCCTGGTAGATTTTGCTGCCGCCGATCCAGTTCTGTATCTCCCGATACTCGCCAATGGCTCCACGATAATCAGTTCCATTCATCAAGTTACGATGCAGCTCTTTTATCAAGACTTCATCAACCGCAAGCGGGCCGCAATCTCTGACCACGCTCAGGCCAACTTCAAGGGCTTTGACGTAGTTCAGGGTGACAAGCACATCAGCCGGTAAGCCTTCATCGCTGCCGGTGGCTTCATAGGTGAACAGCTGATTCATGTCCGAGCTGGTACCTTCAATTTGACTGCTCCGAACCGCCTCACGTCGGTCGAAGGTCCTGGTAACAAGGTTGGGGTTGGGCAGTCGTGCCGTGGAGACTCGGAGTTCACCAAGTGCCTCGTGGGCATGGATGACTTCCTTTATGATGCCTTTTGAGGGTATGAACCGTGGGGGGGGCGGTGGGACAACAGCAAACGCTCCTGAATGTGAAGTTACCGGAACGAGTTGCTTTTGCCGAGCTGGACTGAGATCGGTCTTCTTCATGAGTATATCCTTTAATAGGAGTACAAGCTATTAAAGGTTAACACTTTAATAGTTAACAATCAAGCGTGCTGTTAAAGGGTAATATTGAGTCAAAAACAGTCTGCCTGTGGAGCAGTTTGATGCCAGCACGGTGCTGACATGTGGAACTATGGAGAGCCACGCCAGCCATGCTTGCCCACCACCGTTTTTTCACATCGGTACTAAATCAAGACATTTCTGTCCGGTCAGGCCCTGCTTCTTTCAACTGCTTCGCTACGTTTAAAAATATAGTAGCCAGCATAAGGTCGGATATACGACATCTCTTCTACATTGAAGTTGTTAAGATTGTATTAACATGTTATGTGAGGAAGTGCTTATAAGCCCCGTGTTACTGAGGCGGGGAAAGTTGTCCATACCCTGACAGCAGGAGCGTTAAATGAAGATGACAAATAACAGCTGGAGAATTGCATGTGGCTTGATGGTTTTTCTATGTCTCACTATAATTGTCATTGCAACGTTTAGTCTTATACCTAAATCAGACAAGTATATAATTGTTTTCCTGAGTATAGGTAATATAATTATTTTTCTTTATTCTAGCAAAATATATATTCGCAGATCATGTCAGTTTTTATTACATTGTTCAATTAGTTTAACAACAAATGTCTGTTTCGTTATTGCTTTGTCGTCATCTAGCAACACAACTGAAAGCTATAGAATAGCTACCGCATTAGGTATTATGCTTATCGTAGTTGGTATTATATTAAAAGTTGCACCAAGTGTACTAAATAATATTAACGTGGGGTGGCTTGCCTTAATAATCACAGTATTTAATACATATTACCAGAATTTTTATAAACCTGACAATGTAATCACAAAAATTAACAATGTAAATTTTGACAATAAAGTATTTATTCCAGAACTGATATTTATAAACACAGGAGACTGCACAGATACGATACAAGTAAAAGAATATAAATTACTAAAAGGGAATACCAAAGGCATTTACCATCCGTTAAACATCTCATTTGTGTTAAAACAAAAGGAGGTACAGGTGGTAAATATAGATACAAAAGAAAATCCATTTAACTCTATGAAAGAAGGGCAGACGCTAGATTTGTCATTTAATGTTGCGTTCACCAATAACAAGGGAATTACTAAGGAATCTAATATAATGTATGCACAGTTGACTAAACATCGTGATTATGATTTATGCAAACTGACTACAGGTTTTATAGATTTAAGCAAATTGCCTTTAGCTAGTGGAACAAAGGAAACATACGCTTTTAGAAATCAATCAACAGCATATTACTACAGGAGAAATAATAAGCTTCCAGCGGCTGAACACCGCTATTGAAATAATTAGGTGCTCTTTCTTGGTGCCCACTTTTGCCTGCGCTGTGGAACCTGTAGCGCTCGGATATGTAACCCTCCATCTAATTAGTTTTCAAATCCCCAACCCCAACCGTAAAGCATAGGCGGCCAAGACGAGGGGCCTCCGGTGCGTCCATGGGGTGCCTATAGGCGCAATGAGGCGCTATTCCCTGAGTGTTCACAGCCTATAAATACAAGTGATTATTCTCAATATTGAAACCGGAATGTTTCAGGGGTCTGCCAGCTCCAGCCTGGACAGTATCCCCCATAGCCTTGTTGCTGCACGGTGGAACATGAAGAGTGACGAGCTTGCTTGATAGTGAGCATACAACTACCTCACTATTGACTAGCTTGTGCCGGGAGTGGCAAGCGACATAGCTCCATCTGTTTGTTTTGCTTGCTCCGCTCGCTCTTATGATTGAATGAGCGCTCATGGTTCGGGGTAGCCTGCTTGCTATGACATGCCCGCTCTTGCTAATCATGTGAGCGCTTCAGGCGCTATGTTCTTAACAGAGTTAAGATGTATGAAGAGGCTAGTACCCCGTAACACTCATAATTTCGGATAAAGTCGCTTCAACTTGATCCGT
>CAYWJJ010000052.1:0-29234 GCA_964458105.1 uncultured Geobacter sp. | reverse complement strand
GAAATAGTACCAGAATTACTACAGAAAGTACATTTTATTTACGGATAAGTTCTAAATATCTGACAACTAACCAGCATTTCTTCTCCGGTTTATTACATATTGACTTCCCGCTCCAATCCGCCCATAGTTGCGGCAGCAATTTGACAATCCAATAACTATCATCGAAAAGGCAAAATCCGAGGAATTGGATGACGCAAAGCCACCTGCCCAGACCGGGTAGAGGGGTTACCGAAGCAGAAATATGGTCACGGACTGCGACTACGCCTGCTATTCATGCGCCTGCCTTTTCTAATGAAAAGCAGGTTTTTTTCGTATATATTGATTCAGCTTGAATGACCGATCAGAAAATAGCAAGCGGGCTACTACAAACAAAGGGGGTAATCAGTACATGTCACTAATCAATGTTCCCGAAGGCATAACCGTTGTTGCACAGATAATGGAGAAAACCCTGAAAAACGGTATGTTGATGGAGGTCTACCTGGTCAAGACACAACGCCAGT
This sequence comes from uncultured Geobacter sp., assembly GCA_964458105.1. Taxonomy (GTDB): domain Bacteria; phylum Desulfobacterota; class Desulfuromonadia; order Geobacterales; family Pseudopelobacteraceae; genus JACRCG01. The sequence goes on along the minus strand of CAYWJJ010000052.1, from coordinate 28,734 downwards.
ACGAAGCGGCCCTGTTTCTTGAGGGTCACTACAAGCCGGGTCCTCCAATTCCGCGTCCTACCGAAAACCCGACTGAAGCTGCTGCATACTGGATCGGGGTTCGTCCCAGCGTAGGGTTGTCACAGGAGGAAGGTGACAACATCCTGGCGGAGGTCAATGTAAAAAACATGCTTCATCATTGCCATTTCGTGGACAAATGGGGAACGGTGGAAGATTAAGAGATGAGTAAAGATCGCTACTGGCGGGCCATCAGCATTGACAGCATCTCCCCGGACTATTTTCCCGATGTGGCCCTGTATCTCCGAAGTAGCGGCAATTACGTGCTCTACAAGAACCCCGACAGGAAGTTCACGATAGAGGACAACCGCCGCCTGGAGAGAAGCTTCACCGAATTTCTATATGTCCGAAGCGGTGACATGGAGGTACTGAACGACTTCATGGAAAACAGCCTGACGGGGATGCTCGCCAGAAAAGATCTCAGCAGTGCCGCCAAAGGCAAGATACTCTATCAAACCGCGGTGAACTGTGTCATCGACATGTTCGAATCGCCGGAATCGTCAGCCAATCTGCTGCGATGCCGCAACATGATTCAAAATATCCTGCAGCACCTGACCGACGATCCCTGTGCCCTGAAAGCTCTTCAAACGGTCATTGATCACAACTTCTATATCTTTACCCACGCTGTGCAAGTCGCCGCTCTTTCGCTGTTGATGCACGAAAGACTCTTTGCCCTGGAGCCGGATGAAATGCTCGACGTGGGGATCGGGGCACTGATCCACGATTACGGCATGACCTTTATCACCAACGAAGTTCTCGAAAAGAATAACGCTCTTTCCAATATAGAATACTACAAGGTCAAGCAGCACACCCAAAAAGGATACGAATATTTCATGCGGGCCGGCAATTATAGCGAGGTTGTTCTCAACATTGTTCGCTACCATCATGAAAGGTACGACGGCAACGGCTATCCGACCGGAATCAAAGGGAACGAAATCCCCCGCAGCGGCCAGGTGGCGGCGATCTGCGATGTGTACAGCGCCATGATAATGGACCGGGCCCACCGCAAGGCGAGCACGCATGATGACGCGCTCAAGGCCATGCGTGAAGAGGCCGGGCGGGGGGCTTTCAACCCGGAACTGTTCGAACAGTTTGTCGCGATCATCAAGGAAAGCAACTCCGCATAATACGCACCGTATAAACCGTTTAATACATAGATTGAAATCACTGTTGCCAGCCTGAACGAAACCATTTATCCTTGCTGGCATTGATGGCTAAAATCAAATTTGGAGGTTCACAAGAATGCAACGTTTCATGAAACTGGTCGTAACCGGGATTCTGGCTACACTGATCGCAGTTCCGGCCTATGCTGCAAAAGACGCCAAAAAAGCGGAGACAAAAACGGTTACAACCGCTTCCGGCCTAAAGTACACCGACGTGGTGGTCGGCAAAGGCGCTTCACCGGTGGCCGGCAAACAGGTCAAGGTGCATTACACCGGTACCCTGGAAAACGGTAAAAAGTTTGACAGCTCGGTTGATCGCAACGAACCTTTCTCGTTTGTGATCGGTGTAGGCCAGGTCATTCCAGGCTGGGATGAAGGTGTAATGACAATGAAGGTCGGCGGCAAGCGCAAGCTGATCATCCCATCCAAGCTCGGTTATGGCGCATCGGGAGCGGGCGGGGTCATCCCACCCAACGCAACGCTGCTGTTTGATGTGGAGCTGCTCGACGTTTCAAAGTAAACTGTAATTGCAGTCCCGCTTCATTGAATAGCCCGCCTGCGCGGGCTGTTTTCTTTCGCACTGGAGAAACTTGAATGACAAACCTGATTTCCGCTGAAGGGCTGAAAAAACTGTGTGAGGAATATGACTACCTCTGGAAGGTTGAACGGCCAAAGGTTGTCCGTGGGGTATCGGATGCCGCAGCCGAGGGGGACCGTTCGGAGAACGCCGAGTACATTTATGGCAAAAAACGGCTGCGGGAAATCGATCGCAAACTTAAACATCTCGGCTCCCGCCTGAAGGTGCTGAAAGTAGCTTCTCCTCCTGCAAAACCAACGATGGCATCATTCGGCTGCTGGGTCACTTATGAAGAGGAGTCGGGAGAAGAGCGCTGTTACCAGCTGGTCGGCCCGGACGAGATCGATGTCAGTATCGGCAGGATCAGCATCGATTCACCGGTCGGTCAGGCACTGCTGCACAAAAAGCTGGATGACGAGATTATTGTACGCAAACCGGGTGGCGAGATGGTCGTCTATATCACCGGCATCAGCGGAACGCGTCCGGATTAGGCTGGCAAAAATCTCTGCCCCAACCTGCTACTGTAGAGACCGCAGCAGTTCAAGCTGACCGCTGACATCCGGCGGCATGACGTAACCGGCCCGCTCCAGCAGCGGCGCTACAGCTTCTTCCGGGGAAATCCTCGGAAATCCGTTGTCGCTCAGCAGATGGATCAAGCGCATAGTGCGGAAAGCGTCAAACCAGCCGTGAAATGCGGCCAGCAGCTTTGCTTCCCCCTGATTCTGTTTGCGCAGACCTTCCCATGCCTCCCCGAATCCGGCCTGTTCCAGGAACTCCTTCAAAACCGGAGAAATGGCCCCTGACCTTTCCAAAAGCAGGCCTCCGTCACTCCCCAGGTTGTCGTTAAGGCACGCCAGCCACTCACCCAGTATGGTAAAAACAGCCGGTTGATAAAACAGCAGCCTTTTTTCCCCTTCGGCAAGCATGTCCCCGACTGCGCGCCCGGTTCCGAAGGGAACCCGCTGTGATGAACGGGGCGAAGGATGAACAACGGTGCCTTTCAGACCGGCAACACCGGAGGTCTTGTGCAACTGCTGCAAAAAGTAGAAATCCTCGCCCGCCATGCGGCGGTTCATGCCGCCGGCTGCGACATAAGCCGATGCCCGGCAGGCCATGGCGCTCCCCACGGTATGAAAGGCATAGGGTGAAGATGCCTGCTGCAGCCCAAAAACATAGGCGCGCAAAAACAGTTCGTAGCGATCGATGGCCACCTGTCCTTGCGGGTCAGCCGCCGGGCGGTGTCGATAAGGGATGCTGGTGCCGCCCATGTGCGAGCCGGAAAAGTGCTCCATTATCGCCTGCAGGTAATCAGGTTGAACCAGCGTATCCGCATCCAGGCAGACCAGCAGCGGATCATCTTTACCAAAATCCAGCAACGGCAGAACCAGATCAAGGCCGATCTTGCGCGCCAGACCAACACCCTGTTTTTGCGGCAATTCACATCCCGCGGATGCGGCGTCAACCCAGCATAAATTTTCCAGGCCGTGCTGCCTTTTCCATTCGGGCAGCATCTTCAATGTAGCCTGATTGTCGTTCTTTTCGGCAACGCAGGCGTCGTTGCGCTGGTTGACGACAACCAGGATCATAAATTGTTCCAGCAGTTGCGGAGGGTTATCAGAAAGGGATTTCAGCGTCAGCAGCAGATTGGCACTCTCAGCCAATGAGGGAATCACAACGGCGCCGGCGAACAGGCGCTTCGATGGCGGATTTATTCGCCAGGGCAATGATACGGCACGTTTGGCGAGGTAGGCAGCTAGATTGGGTGGAAGGGACTTTTCAGGCATGAACGGAAGGAATCATTCGCTGCCCCAGCGCTTGTACAGATCATTGGCGATAGCCAGTTGATCAAGCAGCTTGCCGACCACGAAGTCAACCATATCCAGCACCGAGTCGGGGCGGGTGTAAAAACCCGGCATGGCCGGAACAATACGCGCTCCGGAGCGTGAAAGCTTCAGCATGTTCTCCAGATGGATATCGGAAAGCGGCGTTTCGCGCGGCACCAGCAGCAGCGGGCGGTGTTCCTTGAGCATGACGTCGGCGCTACGCTCGATCAGGTTGCCGGAGACTCCGCAGGCGATACGAGCCAGAGTGCCCATGCTGCAGGGGCAGACCACCATTGCATCCGGCGCCGAAGAACCGCTGGCGGCACTGCAGAACAAATCATCCGGGTGCACCAGCTGTACGCCGAAATCCAATTCAAGGTGCTGATAAAGCCGCTGCAAAGCCTTGTCAAGATCACCAGACAGATCCAGGCCGGTCTCTTCGCGACAGACGGCGGTTCCGCTGCAACTGGCGCTGACAGTCACCTGGCACCCGGCCAGACATAGCTGTTCCACCAGACGCAGCCCGTAGACCGATCCGGATGCGCCGGTCAGGGCAACAAAGATGTTTTTGTTCTCCATGGCTTACCTCACCAGTACTTCAGCGACAGTAAACAGCAGAATTGCAACGCTGATGTATCCGTTCATATTGAAAAATGCGGCGTCCAGCTTGTCAAGGTTGCCGTCCCTGAGCAGCCAGTGTTCATACAGCAGCATGCCGGCCACCACCAGGATGCCAATCATGAACAGGCTGCCCAAATGCATGATGGAGAAAAGGCCCAGCAACAGTCCAATCATTACCAGGTGGAATATGCGGGCTGTCCAAAGCGAGCCATCCACACCCAGCAGCACAGGTATCGAGTGCAGACCGGCAGCCTTGTCGAACTCACGGTCCTGCAGCGCGTAAAGGATGTCGAAGCCGGCCACCCAGAAAAGCACCACCCCGCCCAGAACCAGCGCCGGCGCTTCGATCTGTCCGCGAATGGCTGCCCAGGCGCCGATCGGAGCCGCCGCCAGGCAGATCCCCAGCACCACATGCGCCAGCGATGTAAAGCGTTTGCAGTATGAATAGAGGATCAGAAAGAACAGTGCAATCGGTGAAAGCTTCAGGCAGAGCGGGTTGAGCATGGCTGCTGAAAACAGCATCAGTGCCGTTGAGGCGATGATGAAGAACAGCGTCAGGCCGCTGCCAAGCAACCCGGCCGGTATGGCCCGCCCGGCGGTGCGCGGATTGCGGGCATCTATCTCTGCGTCGATCAGGCGATTCATGGCCATGGCGGCCGTGCGGGCTCCCACCATCGCCAGAACAATCCAGATGGTCTGACGAGCAGTCGGAATACCACCGGCAGCCAGCAGAGCTCCGGTTAATGCAAACGGGAGCGCAAAAACCGTATGTGAAAATTTGATCATTTCCAGAAAAATGCGAATCTTTGGAAAACAGCTCGTTTCCGACATCCTATACTCCTGCCCGCCTCAAACGCGATACATTCCGATTTATACCAAGGTGCAATCAAAATGAGTACAAGGCGTCAAGGAGAGTGGCGACCGAGGCGTACTATCAGTACGTTGAGGAGCCACCGACGAAGGCAACGAAGTAATCGTTTGATTGCGACTTGGTATTACTGAAAAAGAGTCCTGATAATCACAGAAACCCGCGACAGTTCATTGTTGATCTGGGATAAATCAAACATCCCCGGATAATGTTCATATGGATAATGTTTATGCAGCGTACCCAGTTGACCATCCTGATTAAAGGCATACGTGGTACGCATTTCGAAGTTGTAAGGTGACACCTGAATGATGGCCTGCTCCGAGCGCCGAAGAATTTCAATCCGCAACTGCGTGTAGTATTTGCGGCCACCGGCCGGCATACCGGGACGGGTATCGGTAAAAAAATGGTATGGAGCGGTGATCAGGACAGATCCGGAACTGTCCGTCTCCAGAATCCGGCTCTTCCAGTCTTCTTCAACGAGCGCGCGGATCCTGCGCATCGCATCAGCCGGTTCGGCCTTTACTTCAATCACCCGCGTTTTGATCGGCACCACCTCGGCACGCATGTGGTAACAGGCCGGCAGGGTCAACATCATCAAAATCAGAATAAACAGGCAGGATCTACGCAAGGCCATACTCCCGACAGTTGTAAAACCCTTTATATATAAAACGGTTTATGGATTACAACAGAGATTTCATATTGAGGAGCGCAACGACTCTCAGTCGGATTTACGGGATATCGCTGGGCATGGCCCACCCTACCCGCCGAAGCGATTACGATAATACTCGCCGCCCCGCCGGCGCAGAATGGCCAGGTGATAAAGCTCATCGTATTTGTGGGCGGCGGCCTCCCAGGTAAATCTTTTTTTCATGCCGTTTTTGCGGAGCGCGGCCAGTCCTTTCGGATTATTGAAAAATGTCCAGGCCGCCCAGCCAATCGTGTCAAACAGCGCAGCGGCACTGTGGCTCCAGAATTTGAAGCCGTCACCGGACAATACCGCCTCGTTGAAGTTCTCGACGCTGTCGGCCAGCCCGCCGGTGGAGCGCACAATCGGTGGTGTACCGTAGGCCAGCGAGTACATCTGGTTCAGGCCGCATGGTTCAAAAGAGGATGGCATGACAAAGAAATCGGAGCCGGCCTCGACCTTGTGGGCCAAGGCTTCGTTGTAGCCGATGTAGCAGGCGAATTTTTCGGGATAGAGGGCTGCGATGTCGCCAAAATAAAAATGTGCCCACGGTTCGCCATTGCCGACCACCACGAGCTGGACATCCATTTCCAGTATGTTGTGAATGGCTTCGGCCAGCAGGTCGGTTCCCTTCTGCTTGACCATCCGTGAAACTATTCCGAACAGAGGCACATCGTCGCGCTGAGGCAGCCCCATGGCTAGCTGCAGATCCCGCTTGCAGGCCGTTTTCCCCTTCTTAACCGTCCGGGCGTTATAGTTGGCGGCAATGAAGGGATCAGTTTCCGGATTCCATTCCTCGTAGTCGACACCATTCAGGATGCCGCTCAGGTCTGCAGCCCGATCCTGTACAACCCCCTCAAGCCCCCAGCCGAAGGCTTCGGTCTGAATCTCGCGGGAGTATTCTTCACTAACCGTGTTGAGCAAGGTGGCATGGTAGAGCCCCCCCTTGAGCAGATTGACCTGGTCGTCCTTCTCCAGTTCCAGGTAATTGAAGTGCTTCCAACCGATGCCCAACACATCCATCAGGCCAGGGTAAAAGTTGCCCTGGTGCTGCATGTTGTGAAGGGTCAGCAGTGAGGCGGAGTTGCCGACGTAACGGTCGTGCAGGTAGGAGGTATTCAACAGCACCGGGATCACGCCGGTATGCCAGTCGTGGGCGTGGATCACGTCCGGCGACCAGTCCAGCATCTTGCAGAGCTCCAGCGAAGCCTTGGACAGGAATACGAAACGATTGTCGTTGTCCAGGTAGCCTTCGCCCCCCTGCTGATAAAGACCGGAACGGCCGTAATACCCTTCGTGCTCCAGGAAGTAGACCGGCACATCACTACCCGGCAATTGTCCTTCCCAGACGCCGCAATACTGGTGACCGGTTATCCCCATCGGTACCACCAGCGTTCCGGGCAACAGGCGGAGATCGTATTTTTCAGGATTGACGCAGTAATAACGAGGCAGGACGATCCTGACATCGTGCCCGATGCGGGCCAGATATTTGGGCAGAGCGCCAACCACGTCACCAAGCCCCCCCTCCTTGGCGAATGGGGCGGCCTCGGAGGCGGAAAAGAGGATGGAAAGCGAATTAAAAGGTTTCTTCATAAAGTTTTATGCTCGTTACTTCGGCACGTTCTCCCAATCTTTCAGGAACTTTTCAATACCGGCATCGGTCAGCGGGTGCTTGGCCAGCTGAATCATTACCGAATATGGGATGGTGGCGATATCGGCGCCGATCAGGGCCGAATCGAGAACGTGAATCGGATTGCGCACGCTGGCAACGATAATTTCTGCCATGTAGCCGTAATTGTCAAAGATCGTGCGGATTTCCTCGATAATCCCCATGCCGTCCTGAGATATGTCGTCCAGGCGGCCGACAAAAGGGGAAACATAGCTTGCGCCTGCTTTGGCGGCCAGAAGCGCCTGCATCGGCGTGAAAATCAGAGTGACATTGGTCTTGATGCCCTTGTCGGTCAGCGTCTTGCAAGCCTTGAGTCCCTCGGGGGTCATCGGCAGCTTGATGACGATGTTCTTGTGGATTTTGACCAGTTCCTTGGCCTCTTTGATCATGCCGGGAGCATCCAGCGAGATGACCTCGGCCGAGATCGGACCATCGACGATCGAAACGATTTCCTTGATGACATCCTTGAATTTGCGACCCGATTTGGCAATCAGCGAGGGGTTGGTCGTTACGCCGTCAACCAGTCCCAGTGCATGTGCTTCCCGGATTTCCTTAACATCTGCCGTGTCGATAAAGAACTTCATGAACTTCTCCTTTTAATAAATTAGTTAACACCTATATCCTGTTTATCAGGGTTTATGTTGATATGTGGTCAAGCTTTTCGCGGTATTTTTCCAGACAGTCCATCGAGCAGAAATAGTGACGCTGGCCGTTATATCTGCCGACAACGGCCTGTTCCTCCGAAACGTAAACGCCGCACACCGGATCGCGGTGGGTTGTCTCGGCTGAATCCGTTTTACCAACCGGTTTCGCTGCATTTTTTTTCGGAGATACCAGTGATACAATAATCCGGTAGCCGATATACAGTAACAGGCCCCATATCAGAAATCTGATCAAGCTTAAATTCCTCCCGTTAATCCGACAAGCGGAATAGATTCCAACTGCTAAAGTTTAACAACGGTCTCATCGGAACGTAGCGTGGCCAATAGCTCCCTGACAGTGATCCCGGATACCGGATGCGTAAGTTGCGGGGCTATTTCGCAGAGCGGTTGCAGCACAAAGCGCCGCTCGGCAATACGCGGGTGCGGAACAATCAAATCCTCTTCGGAGATGATTTCCGTTCCATACAGCAGCAGGTCCAGATCCATTCTGCGCGGCCCATGCAATACTGTCCGGGTACGCTTGAAACAGTCGGTCTCGATACGCAACAGGTGTGTCAGAAGAGTACGGGGGGGCAATCCGGTTGAAAGTTTGAGTACCGCGTTATAGAAGGGCTCCTGCTTGACATTTCCGACCGGGGAGGTTTCGTAGAACGAAGAGAGGGCAGTCACCCTGCATTCGGGCAGACGGCCGACTTCAGCCACTGCACGCAGCAGATTCAGTTCGCGATCTCCAAGGTTGGATCCAAGCGCTATGTAGGCTTCCGTCTCCACCGGCTGATTAAAACACAATGGACAGGAAGCGTCAACCGTAACGCCTCGGCAGAGAATAAAAAACACCCTGGCAACTAGGAGGGGAAGTTACCAGGGCAAATGAGGGTTCGTTAAAACCCTCGCAAATATCTTATCTAAATCAAATCTACCAGCACTGGATGGTTATTGCAAGAAATATATCCATAAGCTACCGGCATTACAAAAAGAATCCCGATAACTTTACTGTTTATGTCGTATACACTACGAGCACCTTTCAAAGCAGCTGCAACGTCAGACGGGCTGCACTGACGCTTGCAACCCCTTCTGCATGGTCGGATAGCGCAGCCTGACATTCAATCGTTTAAGCATTCGAGCGTTGTCCACCACCCTTGATTCACTGACATAGGAAAACATCAGCGGCGACATGACCAGGCGGGCCTCATCCAATGAAACCTGGGGCTGACGCGGCAGCTTCAACGCATCGGCACAGGCGTTGAAGTAACTGGTCATACTGGATGGATGTCCGTCACTGACATTGAAGATATCGTCAGCTTCGCCCGATTCTGCCGCGGCCAGACAGACAGCGGCCAGATCATCGGCATGGATACGGTTGCTTGGCCCGGACTCTTCTTCTCTCAGAAGCGGCTGCCCCTGGCTGATCTGCATCAACGGCAGCCGCCCCGGACCATAAATGCCGCTGACCCGCAGGATCACGACCGGCACGTGGTTTGCCCGGCCGTACTGAAGAAAGGCCGTTTCCGCATCCAGCCGGCGCTTGCCCATCGCCGATACGGGCAGAGCGGGAGAGTCCTCGGTAACAATGCCCCCGGCAGCTTCACTGTATACCGAAGTGGCACTGATGTAGACCAACTTTGACGGCGGCGATGTGTTGCCCAGCGATGCGATGAAGTTTCTGGCACGGGTATCCGTGACGCCCCCTCCCGGCGGCGGGATCAGATAAAACAGTACACGGTCTGATGCATTCAGCGAAGGCATGGCAACTGGATCATCCAGAGAGCAGGCAACGGCGCTGAATCCTTCTCCGGAAAGCCTTGAAGCATGCTCGGGCGACCTGACCATGCAGGTAACGTCCGCCCCGCTCTGGCGGGAAAGCCGTGCAATCCTTCCCCCGATATAGCCGCATCCTGCAATGAATATTTTTTGCATGGCGCTTACGAACCTTTCCTGATCGCGATAAACGGGATGCTTTCCGAACTTCTATTTCATAAATGAGGCAACCAGCGGCAACATGCTGGCGGTTGCCGACCCGATTGCTTCCTTGCGTTCCGCATCGGTCATGAACAGCTTGAGGTATTTCTTTGCTTTTTTTCTGTCACCGGCAATAGTTTCCGACATCTTGCAGAGAATCCCTACCGGCACCCCCTTGCGATATCCGTCAACCAGCTTCTGAATCTCGTCACAACGCTGCTTTTCAGTCCAGGTTTTGAATAGAGCTGCTCCCAGGTCATTGTTAATGCCAAGCATGATTTCCCCCCGTAAAGTGGATTTAAAAAAGCCCCGCAGAAAAATCTGCGGGGCCGGATTATAACATCTCGTGCTTCAGTAAACTACTTTTTCTCGAAGGTCAGGGCTGCCAGCTTCTGGTAGTACTCGAAACGGCTTGCTGTCCAGGCAGTGGCCTTCTTCATCAGCACGGCAGCCGCCTCGGGGTTGGACTTCTGCAGAACCTTGTAACGGTTCTCGCCATAGGCGTAGTCCTCGAAAGATGTGGTCGGGGACTTGCTGTCCAGCTGCAGCGGATTCTGGCCTTCGGCTGTCAGAGCAGGATTGTAGCGGTACAGCGGCCAGTAGCCGGAGGAAACCGCTTTCTTCTGCTCATCCACGGCGGTAGTCATGTTGATGCCGTGGGCGATGCAGTGAGAATAGGCGATGATGAGCGACGGGCCATCATAGGCTTCCGCTTCGATAAAGGCCTTGACAACCTGAGCCGGATTGGAAAGAGCTACGTTGGCGACATAGACGTTGCCATAGGCCATGGCCATCATGCCCAGGTCCTTCTTGGCCATTGCCTTGCCCCCTGCGGCGAACTGCGCTACGGCACCGGTCGGGGTTGATTTGGAGGCCTGGCCGCCGGTGTTGGAGTAAACTTCGGTGTCCAGAACCAGCAGGTTGACGTTCTTGCCGGAGGCGATCACGTGGTCGAGGCCGCCGTAACCGATGTCATAAGCCCAACCGTCACCACCGACGCACCAGACCGATTTCTTGACCAGGTAGTCGGCCAATGGCAGCAGCTGCACTGCAGCCCGTTCCTTGCTTCCCTTGAGGGCCTTCTTCAGGGCAACGACCCGCTCGCGCTGCTTCTCGATACCGGTCTGATCGGACTGATCGGCGGCCAGGATCTCTTTCAGCAACGACTGGAGGGTTTTTGCTGCTTTGCCGCCGGAGAGTTCTGCTGCCAGTTCGAGGGCCGATTCGGTGAACTTGTCCACGGCCAGACGCATACCGAAACCGAATTCGGCATTGTCCTCGAACAGGGAGTTGGACCAGGCCGGTCCGCGGCCGTCGGCACGCTTGGCCCACGGTGTGGTGGGCAGGTTGCCGCCATAGATGGAGGTACAGCCAGTGGCGTTGGCGATCATGGCCCGGTCGCCGAAGAGCTGGGAAAGCAGCTTCAGATAGGGTGTCTCGCCGCAACCGGCACAGGCGCCGGAGTATTCGAAGGTCGGACGGACCAGCTGGCTGCCGCGCAGGGTATCCAGCTTGAGCTTGGTCGGATCCATGTCGGGCAGTGACAGGAAGAAGTCGAAGTTGGCCGCTTCATCAGCCCGCAGCGGCGGCTGGAACTGCATGTTGATTGCCTTGTGATTTGCGTCTTCCTTGCTCTTGGCCGGACAGTTGTACACGCAGGCGCCGCAGCCGGTGCAGTCTTCAGGGGCTACCTGAAGGGTGTATTTCATACCCTTGAATTCGGGCAGTTTGCAGTCGGTGGATTTGAAGGTCTTGGGGGCGCCCTTCAGCAGCTTGCCGTCATAGGCCTTCATGCGGATGGTGGCGTGCGGGCAGACGAAGGAACAGATGCCGCACTGGATGCAGACCTTCTCGTCCCAGACCGGGATGTCGACGGCGATGTTGCGTTTCTCGTACTGCGAGGTGGCGGTAGGGAAGGTGCCGTCGGCCGGCATCAGGGATACGGGCAGATCGTCGCCGAAACCGGCAATGATCCGGCCGGTGACGTCCTGAACAAATTTGGGAGCATTCTTGGCGACTGCCGGCGGCATTTTGAGCTTGCTGGTGGCCTTGGCCGGAACCTTGACTTCGTAGATGTTCTTGAGGGCTTCATCCACGGCGGCGTTGTTCATCGCGACGACTTTGTCGCCCGATTTGCCGTAGCTCTTCTTGATGGCGCCTTTGATCTCTCCCAGGGCGGTGGCCAGCGGGATGATGTTGGATATCTTGAAGAAGGCGGTCTGCATGATGACGTTGATGCGGGCGCCCAGACCTAGTTCTTCACCCAGCTTGATGGCGTTGATGACGTAGAACTTGAGTTTTTTGTCGATGATCTGCTGCTGAACTTCCTTGGGCATCTTGTCCCAGACTTCGCCATGCTCGAAGGGGGAGCAGAGCAGGAAGGTGCCGCCCGGCTTGGCCTTGGAAACCATGTCGTATTTCTCCAGGAAGGAGAAGTTGTGACATGCGATGAAGTCGGCGTGGTCGATCAGGTAGGGGGCGGTGATGGCCTTTTTCCCGAAACGCAGGTGCGAGATGGTGATGGTGCCGGCTTTCTTGGAGTCGTAGACGAAGTAGGCCTGGGCAAAGTTCTTGGTGGTCTCGCCGATGATCTTGATCGTGTTTTTGTTGGCGCCGACGGTGCCATCGGAACCGAGGCCGTAGAACATGGCTTCGTAGGTGCCGTCCATGGCGTTACGGAAGGAGGGGTCGTAGTCCAGGCTGCAATTGGTGACGTCTTCCTTGATACCCACAACGAAGTGGTTTTTGGGTTTGGCTTTTTTCAGGTTGTCCAGAACGGTTTTGGCCATGGCCGGTGTGAATTCCTTGGAGCCGAGGCCGTAACGGCCGCCGACGATGGTCGGATAGCCTTTGAAGCTGAATTTGCCGGCAGCCATGGCTTCGCCGATGGCGGTGCGGACATCCAGATAGAGCGGTTCGCCCAGGGAGCCGGGCTCTTTGGTGCGGTCCAGGACGGCGATGCTTTTGACGGTTTTGGGCAGGGCCTTGATGAAGGCGTCCAGCGGGAAGGGACGGTAAAGGTGAACCTTGACGACGCCGACCTTCTCACCTTTTTTGACGAGGCTGTTGACGGTTTCCTGAACGGTGTCGGCGGCGGAACCCATAACAACAACGACCCGTTCTGCGTCTTTGGCGCCGACGTAGTCGACCAGTTTGTATTTACGGCCGGTCAGTTTGCCGAATTTGTCCATTTCTTCCTGGACGATTTTGATGCAGGGCTCGTAATACTGGTTGACGGTTTCACGTCCCTGGAAGTAAACGTCCGGGTTCTGGGCGGTGCCGCGCATGACGGGACGATCGGGGGAGAGGCCTCTCAGGCGGTGCTCATTGACCAGTTCATCACTCATCATGTGGCGCATGTCGTCAAAGGTCAGCTCTTCGACTTTCTGGACTTCATGCGAGGTGCGGAAACCGTCGAAGAAGTGCAGGAACGGTATCCGGCTGCGCAGGGTGGATGATTGTGCGATCAGAGCGAAGTCCATGACTTCCTGGACGTTGTTGGAGCAAAACATGGCCCAGCCGGTGGAGCGGCAGGACATGACGTCGGAATGGTCGCCAAAGATATTCAGGGCAGCGGCGGAGATAGCGCGGGCAGAAACATGAAAGACCGTGGAGGTCAGTTCGCCGGCGATCTTGTACATGTTCGGGATCATCAGCAGCAGGCCCTGGCTGGCGGTAAAAGTGGTAGTCAACGCGCCGGATTGCAGGGCGCCGTGGACAGTACCGGCAGCTCCGCCTTCGGACTGCAGCTCGGCCACCAGCGGTATGGTGCCCCAGATGTTCTTCTCGCCGGCGGCGCTCTTGGCGTCGGATATTTCACCCATCACTGATGACGGGGTGATCGGGTAGATGGCGATGACTTCGTTGGTGGCGTGGGCCACGTGTGCGGCGGCGGTGTTGCCGTCGATGGTTACCATTTTTCTGCTCATGTACTTCCTCCTCTTTGGGGTGTATGTGAACTTAGTTGCCTACAATTCGTTTCTACCCTGAAGCGCCCATTGAACCGTGGCCGCATCTACAAACTCGATATCGCTTCCCAACGGTATCCCGTGCGCAAGACGCGACACCTTGACTCCCGCCGGTTTAAGCAGCTTTGTCAGATAAAGCGCTGTTGCTTCTCCCTCAACGGTGAAGTTGGTGGCAATCACCACCTCACTGACGCTTCCCACACTGACACGATTCAGAAGCTCGGCTATGCGCAGATCGGAAGGCCCGATACCGGACAGGGGGGAAATAACTCCCTCCAGCACATGATACATGCCGTTGTAAGCGTTGCTCCGCTCCAGCGCCATCAGATCCTGAGAATTTTCTACAACACAGATGACACCCGGATCACGGTTCCCGCTGCAGATGGAGCAAGGGTCGCTTTCCGTGATTGCAAAACAGGTTGAACAGGGACGAACCCGATCCCGGACTTCACACAATGATTCCGAAAGGGCCGTCATGTTTTGTGGCGACTTCAACAGATGAAATGCCAACCGCAGAGCGGTACGCTCACCAATACCCGGCAGCTTCTTCAACTCTCCAACCAATCGCATCAGCGAGGATGATTTTGTTATCATAAATCCCGACACAAATAAAACATTTTTTTAGTATTATAGCGAGGTTAAAAAAATTGCTCCCCCGTACTGGACGGGCCGACCGGCAACCGAAAACCATGGAGGAGCATTTAAATCGTGATTTTTTACCATTTAATAAGACAGCAGATGACCTTACCGTATACACAGGCACTATTAGCCGAACTAAAAAATTTAGTCAAACTAAAAACGCAATCAACAGAAAATCATAGGTTCATCAGCTTATATGCCTGTAATTACTAGAATAATCCTGGGATGCTCATGCCGCCGGTAATTTTAGACATTTCATCGCCCATTTCGGCATGAACCTTCTTGAGAGCCTCGTTGGCCGCTGCAATGATAAGGTCCTGCAGCATTTCCACATCATTCGGGTCAACTGCTTCCTTCTTTATTTCCAGTGAAATTATTTCGTTTTTACCGTTAACTTTGATATTTACAGCTCCACCACCCGAAGTTGCTTCAGCGGTTTTCTGGCTGGCTTCTTCCTGCAGTTTGGCCATTTTCTGCTGAATCATCTGGGCCTGCTTCATGATACTTGCTAATCCTTTTGACATCTACTTCCCCTTTCAACTTTCGTGAATATTATTTTTATTCCGCGTCATGCTAAAACGCACGGATGTCCGTAACGCTGCTGCCAAAAACCCGTTTTGCTTCCTTGACAACCGGATGCGACTCGATCTCCAGTCTTAACTCTTCCATACGCCGCTCGTCGTCACTCTTTTTTTTTTCAGCCAGTGACATTGGTGCATCAGCGGAATTCGTCTCGATTGATTTTATCCTGATTATCGTATCAACGCCGCTGGATTCGGCAGCCAGAGACTGCACACCGGAAATAAAATCCGCATCCTGGGCGGCTGTCAGATAATAGCTGCCGGCAGGAAATCCGATCTCAAGCAATCCCTTTTCCTGCTTGAGAGGACTGCCATGTTCCAGAACCGATCCGATGGCCGGTTGTTTCTCGATAACAAAAGCAACAAAACGTCCCCAGACCGTGTGAATATCTCCGGCAGCCGGCGACGGGACGGCCGGCGTTGCCGCGGGTTGTGCCGGCGGCCGGTTCTGCGGCAAGCTCCGCGACGGCTCGGAATGCTGAACCGCGGGTGGAGCGGACGCCGCCCTGCCGGTTTCCCATGGCAGTATTGGCGTGTGTACCGCTCCGGTTTCCAGGAGCTTGATCTTTTCAATCAAATCCTGAATCGGGACGACCGGTGCCAAAAGGGCAGCTTTCAGCAGCACCATTTCCATGATCAGCCGCGGAAAACTGGCATACGCCATTTCCGAGTCGGCTTTTATCAGCAGTGTCAGACGGCGCTGGATATCCTGTGGAGCCATGCTTCCGGCCTGAGCTCTCAGCTCGTCCAGCTCGGCTGCCGCAATATCAAGGATATCCTCCGGCTTTTTGACCGAGCGGATCACCAGCAGGTTGCGGAAATGCTCGATCAGTTCCTGGCAGAACTGACGCATGTTGTAACCAACCAGGTCGACCCGTTTGACCCCTTCCAGCACGGCCTGGGTGTCGCCGTTAAAGACCGCGGCCGAAAGATCCGCCAGCAGGCGACGGTCCACCGCGCCAAGCAGCGTTCCGACGTCCTCGTCGCTAACGTTGTTGCCGCAGAAAGCCAGCACTTGATCCAGCGCGGTCAGAGAATCCCGCATGCTGCCGTCACCCTTGCGGGCAACCAGTGCCAGAGCTGAATCGCTGATGACAACCGCTTCCTTGTCGGCAATTTCACGCAAGCGGCTGATGATCTTCGGCAGTGTCACGCGCTTGAAATCAAAACGCTGGCAGCGCGACAATATCGTGATCGGCAGCTTGTGCGGCTCGGTAGTGGCAAAGATGAATTTGACGTGTTCGGGCGGTTCTTCCAGTGTCTTCAGCAGTGCGTTGAAGGCATTGGTGGAAAGCATGTGAACTTCGTCGATGATGATGATCCGGTAACGGCTGTGGGAAGGGAGATATTTGATGTTGTCGCGAAGATCGCGAACGTCGTCTACGCCGTTGTTGGAAGCGCCGTCGATCTCAAAGACATCGGTGGATGTCCCTTTGGTGATCTCGATGCACATTGGGCAGACATTGCAGGGCTCATGCGTAACGCCCTTTTCGCAGTTGAGAGTCTTGGCCATGATGCGGGCGGTACTGGTCTTGCCGACTCCGCGGGCGCCGGTGAACAGGAAAGCATGGGCCACCCGGCCTGAATCAATGGCATTCTGCAACGTGCGGCTGACGTGCTCCTGGCCGGCCAACTCAGAAAATGTTTGGGGGCGGTATTTCCTTGCCAGGACTTCGTAATGCGTACCGGTTGACAAGAGACTGAACCTCGCAGGTCATCTGACGCCCCACACATGAGACGGAGGAGGCATTCAGTTAAAGGGGATTAGGGGAGGTATGAGGTTGCAGGCGGATATGATAGCCGGGCTTACCCGCGGCACACAGCGGGAGCCGCTGCCGTTGCTTCCTTCCGGACCTGGCGGAGTTCACGGCGCGCCGTTGCGCGGGGCCCGGCTATCATATCCGCCTGCAAGCTCGCAGCTTTACGGCGTAGCAGCAAAGCTTTTTTCAAAATAAAAATGGCGGAGAGAGAGGGATTCGAACCCTCGGTACGCTATTAACGTACACACGCTTTCCAGGCGTGCTCCTTCAACCGCTCGGACATCTCTCCGCAAGAGCGAACGATATATATAATCCATGATTCTCTATTTGTCCAGCATTTCTAAATGATGCCTTGAAATGATTCTGCTAAAACTGTATCGTCTCGGCAGGAGCATAGCCTTATGGACATTGCCATCATCACCGCCATGCCGGAAGAGTTCCGCGCGGCCGAGGCCTGCCTGGGAGCAGGCAAAGCCATGCGCCTGGGGCGACTCAGGGCAAAAAAATTCCAACTCAGGATGCATGATCTGTTGCTGGTTGAATCCGGAATGGGTTTTGACAATGCGGCCAGAGCAGCCGAGACAATCATCAGAGACACAGCGCCCGACCTGCTGATATCAGCCGGCTTTTGCGGCGGGATTGCGGCGGAGCTGCGGGTTGGCGATGTGGTTGTGGCAAAGAAAATGGTGGTTGTCTCCGAAAACGGCATTGAAGATCTGCCGGTGGAGACCCCGGCGGCAGGCCTGAATTTCGCTGCGCGGCAGGCTGCCGGTGGAGAGCGGATTTTCGGCGGAACCTTTGCCGGCACAGCCGTGATAACATCAAAAACGAAGCTGTCCGGGCTGTTATCGGGCTACCCCTGCCCGGTGGTGGAGATGGAAAGCGCAGCCATCGCCCTGATTGCAGCGGAAAACAGGATCCCGCTGATCGCGATCCGCTCGGTCAGCGACCCGGCTGACGAGGAGCTCGGCTTCTCGCTGGATGAATTCTGCGACAGCAGCCTGCGCATCCGCCCCGGGCGGGTGCTGCTGACGATCCTGCGCAAACCCCGCATCATCCCCCAACTGGTCCGCCTGGCCGGCAACAGCCGTGTAGCCGCCAGGAGCCTGACGGCAGCCCTGGAAAAACTACTGTCCCTTCTGTGAGACACTCCCCGCCGGGGACCATGGATAATCCCGCAGGTGCCCCCCCAGCTCATCCTTGCTGTAGCGATTGGTCCTTCTGATAGCCAGAATGATGACGATCAATACCGGCAGCGTGAACATCAATGCCGCGCAGAGCGCCATGAAATGCTCACCAATCAGCAGCATCATCGCAACATTGAAGATCAGCACCGACAGATACAGGATCGGCCCCAGCAGCGAGCGGCAGGGGAGGTTGACGGCCCCTTTGGGGGCATCGTCCAGGCGGCGAGCGTCGATCAGCTGAAAGGCGGCCAGCAGGCAGAAGCTGGTCAGCAACCAGCCGCCGTAGTTGGAGAGCGGTACGCCGAAATGGAGCCCCTGCTCGCGGTAGCCGTAGATCTGCCCCAGAAACCAGCGCTTGCCCTGCAGGGCGACCGGGTCGATCACGATATCCAGGAAGGTCTGCAGGAACGACCCCAGCAGCAGCGCCGCAAACGAGCGCCGGATCGAGCGGGTCTCCAGCGTTACCAGATTCCAGCGCCAGGCCTTGAGCGGCGAGAGGATGAAGAGCGCGGTGGCATAGCTGCAGTAGGAAAGGAAAACATAGGAGAGCGAATCGAAGAACGGCACCCCGGCAATCCACAGTTCGCGGCTGCTGGTGGTGTCGATGTAGTAATACCAGCCGTAGGGGAAACCGGTGTTGATCGAGAGCCATTCCGAGGCGAAGGCGATCAGGTAGCCGGCCAGCGTAAAGGTGGCGGTCCGCCGCCAGCCGACGTGGGGTACGCAGGCCAGCAGAAAGGCTCCGAAAAAGGCGAAAACATAGGGGCGCATGGTGACGGTGCCGACGGCGATATCGAGAAAGTGGGGCATTTTGATCGATCCCTGAGTGCCTGGACCGTATCGGCAGGGCACTTTTAGAAAATAATCCCGGCCGGAAGCCCGGCCAGAGCCGCCACTATAGCCAAAACTCTCCGATAGCGCAAGGCCGCACCCGAACCGGATGCGGCCTTTGAATTTAGCGCTTGAGATAACCGACTAAAAAATCATCCTCGAAATTGCATAGGCCACCACCGTTGAAACGCCGACACCGACCAGCCCGGGAATCATGAAACTGTGGTTGAGCAGGTACTTGCCGATGCGGGTCGTGCCGGTGCGGTCCATGTTAATGGCGGCCAGGTCGCTGGGGTAGAAGGCGAAGAAGAAGTAGGCGTAACTGGCCGGCATCAGGCCCAACAGCAGCGGGATCGGCAATCCCAGGGCCAGCCCCAGCGGCAGCGTGATGGCCAGCGTGGCGGCTTGGCTCTTGACGAAGGCCGAGATGCAGAAAGTGGCGATCGCGAAGGTCCAGGGGGCGATCTTGACCATGATGCCGATATTGTCCACCAGGAATTTCTTGTTGGCCGAGATGAAGGTATCGCTCATCCAGGCGATGCCGAAGATCGAGACTACCGCGATCATGCCGGCGATGAAGACGCTGGAGTGGGCGATGTCCTTGGCCTTGACGTCGGCGGTGAACATGATGAAGGCGCCGTAGGCCAGCATGACGAACTGCACGACCGTCGTCATCGCGACCGGTTTCTTGTCGGCTGCCAGCGGCAACAGCTCGGGAACGCTGGCCAGCAGGATGATCGAGCCGACGCCGGCGAAGAACAGCGCCACCGAAATCTTGGCTGTGGTGGAAATCTTTTTGTCCAGGGTCGTCACGTCCGCATCCAGCGCCTTTTTGAAATCCGGGTCCTGCAGGCGGGCCTGGAACTCGGGGTCCTTGTTCAGGTCCTTGCCGCGGTTGAAGCTCCAGGCGGCTGCCGCCAGCACTCCGATCACGCCGGCCGGCATCGTGACCGAGATGATATCGATCAATGTCACAGGATAGCCGGCCTTGGCGGCAAATCCGAGGAAGAAGGTCACTGCCGCCGCCACCGGACTGGCGGTGATGCCCATCTGCGAGGCGACGCTGGAGATCGCCATCGGCCGCTCGGGGCGGATACCGGTCTTGAGCGCCACGTCGGAAATAACCGGCAGCAGCGCGTAGACGGCATGGCCGGTGCCACAACAGACCGTCAGGAAGAAGGTCGAAAGCGGCGCCAGAATCGTCACGTATTTGGGATGGGCGCGCAGCAGTTTTTCGGTCAGCTGCACCAGGTAGTCCAGGCCACCGGCCACCTGCAGCGTAGCCGAAGCGGTTACTACCGCCAGGATGATCAGCATGACCGCGATCGGCGGTTCGGAGGGCGAGCTGCGGAAGCCCAGCACCAATAGCGAGACGCCCAAGCCACCGATCAGGCCGAGCGCGACGCCGCCCCTGCGAATGCCGATCAGGACTGCTCCCAATACCAGCGCAAATTGAACCCAGAACATTAACATAACGACCTCCACGATGAGGGTTGGGATTGGCGGGACGGTCAGGTCTCCGCACTGTTTCTGTTCTGATGTAGAGCAGGGACAGTGCCAATCCGCCGCTATCGCGTAACACACCGAAATAACTGCATAAAACATGACTAACGGATTTGATTGAGAAGTAAACCGTCATAACCGGAGGTTATGGCTGGCAGGAGGCATATCGAATTACTGCTTTTATTTCAGTATGTTGCATGCGACTATAACCGCCGGTTATGGTTATAACCGGCGGTTATGGGAGTCGAATGAGGCGGGCGAGAAACCGGCGGCAGTCATGTTTCAGTTGACCGGCTGCCAAAAGCGAATCAAAATCGCTTCATCGGATAAAGCTCACCATATCGGAGGTTGATCATGTCATTGCCAACTTGCAGACCAGGCAGCCCGGATGTCTTCGACAGCCATTTCCATATCATCGACAAGCGCTTTCCGCTGGTGCCCAACAACGGCTATCTGCCGGGCGATTACAGCTGTGCCGACTATCTCGAACGCATGAGGGGCTACAATCTGGTGGGGGGCGCGATCGTTTCAGGTTCGTTTCAGGCCTTCGATCAGAGTTATCTGCTGGATGCGCTGCATACACTCGGGCCGGCCTTCGTGGGGGTCACGCAGCTGCCCTTCAGCGTAACGGATCAGGAGCTGCTGGATCTGGAGTGGGCCGGCGTTCGCGCGCTGCGCTTCAATCTCAAGCGCGGCGGGTCGGAGGAGGTTGCCCATCTTGACGCGATGGCGAGGCGGGTACATGAGGTGGTCGGCTGGCATGTGGAACTGTACGTCGATTCGGTGGAGTTGGCCGGTCTCTACTGCACGCTGGCCGCTCTTCCGGCGGTCAGCATCGACCACCTGGGGCTTTCCAGGGCAGGATTCGGTACGCTGCTCAAACTGGCTGAAAAAGGGGTGCGGGTCAAGGCCACCGGATTCGGGCGGGTAGATTTCAATGTAAAAACGGCTCTGCGTGAAATTTATGCCGCCAACCCTGATGCACTGATGTTCGGCAGCGACCTTCCATCAACCCGCGCTCCGCGCCCTTACAGCGACGAGGATTATGCTTTGGTAGTTGAAGCGCTGGAGGATGCGGCGGCGGAAAAAGTTCTCTACGGCAATGCGGTCGCATTTTATCGCGATCGGCAGGGAACATCATAATCATCCGTCACTCCTTCAGCATCTTCAGCCGCTTGGATTAACGCTTGCTTCAAAATAGAAGTATGTTATCCTTATCTAGCTAGACTGTCTAGTCTGAAGAAGGGAGGCTCATATGAAAACACATAAAGTTGATCGTTTACCGCATGACCGGGAATGGCAGCTTCAGGAGGCCAAGAACCGTTTGAGCCAGGTTGTTGATTCGGCACTGCATGATGGTCCCCAGACCATTACATTGCGTGGCAAGCCTGCTGCGGTCGTCGTTTCTTTTGAGGAGTACAGGAAACTGACGCTGCCACAAACCGGTTTATCTCAGTTTTTCATGCAATCACCGCTGCATGGCATTGAGCTTGATCTCAGCCGCAGCGACGATCTCCCCCGTGAGGTGGAGCTGTGAAATATCTTCTGGATACTTGTCTGATTTCAGAGCTGGTAAAAAAGAAGCCAAATGCGGCAGTGGTAAGCTGGCTGGATAAACAGGATGAACAGAGTCTTTTTCTGAGTGTCCTGACCTTCGGAGAATTGCAGAAGGGGATCAGCAAACTACCGGACGGGGAAAGAAAAGATCAACTTCAGGCATGGGCCAAGCATGACCTTGTCGAGCGATTTACCGGGAGGATGATTGACATCAATCGGGAAACAGCTCTGGTATGGGGCAAGTTACAGGGCGAGTCCGAACAGCAGGGGGAGCGGCTACCGGTTATGGATTCGCTCATAGCGGCCACGGCCACGGCTCACGGATTGATTGTAGTTACGCATAACCTCAAGGATATGGAGAGATGCCGTGCCCGGGTTTGTAACCCTTGGGTTTGATGGCAATGATCTATTAAAACACCCTCACTCCTTCAGCATCTTCAAGCGCTTGGAAAGGGCCGGCTGCGAGATGCCCAAAAGCCGCGCCGCCAGGGTCTGGTTTCCGCCGGCCCGTTCCATAGCCTCCAGCACCAGAAAAGCAGCCGCATCGCTAAAGGTCGGCAGCTCGTCGAACCCTGCAAAAGGGTTCTGGCGGGCCGGGTTGGCCCCGGTCGTCGGGCATTCGGACTGCAGCCGTTCGACCGACTTGACGAAGGTTTCCATCGAAAGCATCCGGTCGCGGTGCACGCTGACCGCATCGTAGACCAGCGCCTTTAGCTCGCGGACATTGCCGGGAAAACAGTAGGTCGCCAGATACTGGGCCAGCCCCTTGGGCGGTGTCGGTTTTTTCTTGCCCAAGGCCCGGGCCGCTTCATCCAGGAAGTGATCCAGCAGCAGCGCGATATCCCCCCGCCGTTCCCGCAGCGCCGGCAGCTGCACCTGATGGGTCCGCAGCCGGTAATACAGGTCGCGCCGGAAGACTCCGCTGCGTTCCTTCTCGGGCAGGTTCTGGTGGGTGGCCACGACCACCCGGGCCTTGAGCCGCTTGGGCAGGTCGCTGCCCAGCGGGAAATATTCCCCCTCCTGCAGCAGCCGCAGCAGCTTGACCTGGGAAGGTATGCTCAGGTCGCCGATCTCGTCCAAAAAAAGGGTGCCGTCGGCAGCCTCCTCCACCATCCCGCGCCGGGCCTGCTCGGCACCGGTGAAGGCACCCCGGACATGTCCGAAGAGCGTGTCGGCAAAAACTGTATCATCCAGCCCGGCCACGTTGACCGTCACCAGCTTGCCGCGGCAGCCGCTCAACGTGTGGGCGGCCTTGGCGATCAGCTCCTTGCCGACCCCGCTTTCGCCGGTGATCAGCAGCGGCTGGGGGCTTTTGGCGACCGCCTCCACGTAGGAAAAAATATCCAGCATGGCCCGGTCGGCGGTGACGATCCCGGCAAAAGCCTCGGGATGGCGCAGTTCCCGCGAAACCAGGCGGCTGGACATCTCCTGGTAATCCCGCCGCATCTCCACCATCCTGACCGCCCGCAGCACCGCTCCCACGATCCGGTCCTCCTCGTCGGTCTTGACACAGTAGTCGAAGGCACCCAGCTTCATGCAGCGCACCGCGGTTTCCAGCTGGTTGAGCCCGCTGACTACGATCACCAGTATCTCGGGATGCCGTTCGGCAATCTGCTCCAGCAGCGTCTCCCCCGACAGGTGCGGCATGGTCAGGTCCAGCAGCACCAGTCCGACCTGCCCTCCATCCAGGACCGCCATGGCCTGGCGGCTGTCGCTGCAGGTCAGGATGTTGCTGATGTTGGCGCAGGACTCCAGTGTAAGCGACAGCGAACCGAGCCAATCCGGCTCGTCATCGACCAGCAGGACGCTGAAATCGGGGTAGGTCGCGCTTTTCATGTGTTCTCCTCTGGGCAGGCCGGCAGCGTCAGCGTAACGGCCGTGCCGCGGCCGGGGATCGAATCAAACTCCAACGTGCCGCCATGTTCCTTGACGATGCCGGCCGAAACCGACAGCCCCAGCCCGGTGCCCCCCATCTCACGCTTGGTCGTGAAAAACGGGTCGGTCAGGCGCGCCAGGTTTTCGGGCGAGATGCCGCTGCCTTCGTCGCGCAGCCGGATGGTCACGGAGTCGTTTTCCCGGTCATGGCCGGTGTTCAACTTTATGGCCCGGCTGTTGTCCGGCAGGGCCTGGCAGGCGTTCAGGATCAGGTTGACCAGCACCTGCTCGATGCGCTGGGCGTTGCCGCGAATCCCGGGTAGTTCTTCGGCATACACGGCACTGAAACGGGTGGTGGCCTTGCGGATGGTCGGTTCAACCAGGCGTACGGCCGCTTGTGAGACGGCGTTCAGGTCGACGATCTCGTTGAGGGCGCTGTCACCCTGCCGGGCAAAGTCCTTCAGGTCATCGACGATGCGCTTGATGCGCTTGCCGGCCTCCTGCAGCTTCTCCAGGCTGCGCGGGATTTCCTCCCGCATGCGCGAGTAGGGCAGTCCCCCGCAGGAAAAGTCGCCGTTCTCCCGATAATACTGCTCCAGCACCTTGGCCGCATCGGCCTGGAATCGCTTGAGGGTCGGCACTTCCAACAGGATCAGGCCGGTCGGGTTATTGATCTCATGGGCCACGCCCGAAACCAGCACCCCCAGGGCGGCCATCTTGTCGGCCTGCAGCAATTGTTGCTGGTTCAGGCGCAACTCCTCCTCGGCGTGCTGCCGTTCGGCGATCTCGCGGGTCAGGTCGGCGGTGCGCAGCGCCACCTGACCGTGCAGGGTACGCGACCAGAGCGCAAAACCGCCCAAAAGCAGGGTCAGCGGCACTACAACGACCGCCGCGTACTTGACGATCGTGCGCAGGTCAACCTGTTCCGGCTCCAGCACACCCAGCCATTTGTTGTAGATCAAGCCGTACTGGCCGGTTTTCTTAAGGATCGCCAGCCCTTCGTTGAAGCGCGAAAGCAGCTCGGTATTGCCCTTGTCGACCGCATAGCAGTAGCGCTGTGTCGCCACGTTGCGAACGACCGGGATCAGATTGGTCAGCTTCAGTTCACGGATGATATACATGCCTGGCACGATCGCCACGATGGCATAGTCGGTCTTACCGGCCGCCAGCTGGCGAAGCGCATCGGCCGGGGTCTCGGTCAGGGTCAGCCGGCCGCTGAAGTTGTTGCCGACCAGGTAATCGTGCATGATCCCGCCACGGTGGACAGCCACCGTCTTTCCTTCCAGTTCGGCCAGAGAGTTGACGTTGGGGGAATCGCGGCGGGCGAAGACGGCGTGGTTAACGATCGTGTGGGGCAGCGAAAAATCGACCTGGCCGGCCCGCTCCTCGGAATAGGACATGCCCTGCAGCACGTCGATTTTACCGGTCTGGAGCGCCTCCCGCATCTCGGACCAGCCCCCCAGGCGAAACTGAACCTTGATGCCCATCACCTCGGCGATGGCCTTGGTCAGTTCGACGTTGTAACCGTTGGGCTGGCCGTTTTTATCGATGAATTCATAGGGTGGATAGTCGCGGTCGCCGCCGACGACGATGACCGGGATTTTTTCGGTGGGAAGTGGTGCGGCAGCAGCCGTGACCGGACAGAAGAAGCACAGGCCGATTATCAACAACAACCGCCAGGCCTGTGCTTCTCCGCGAAACAGCATCAGTCTCTGGGTACCGCCAGCATCCGGTCCAGCGCCCCTTTGGCCTTGAGGCGGATATCCTCCGGAACGCTGACAACCGGCGACAGGGTCTGGAGTGACAACAACACATCCTCCAGCGAGGTCAGCTTCATGTTGGGGCAGAACAGGGCCGGCGAGGCCAGGATGAATTCCTTGTCCGGGCTGTCGAGCCGCAGCTTGTAGAGGATGCCGGCTTCGGTGCCGACGATGAACTTGGTGGCGGGACTGGTGCGGCAGTAGTCGTACATGCCGCTGGTGGAACAGACGTGGTCGGCCAGCGCCGAAACCTCCGGAGCGCTTTCTGGATGGCAGACAAAGAGCGCATCCGGGTGCTCGGCCTTTTTCTGCAGCACGGCCTGGACCGTCATCCGCTCGTGGGTCGGGCAGAACCCTTCCCAGAAGATGAACTTCTTCTCCGGCACGAACTTGGCGATCCAGCGCCCCAGGTTGCGGTCCGGTACGAAGATCAGCTCCTCTTCCTGAAGCGACCGGACGACCTTGAGCGCATTGGCCGAGGTGCAGCAGATATCGGAATGGGCTTTGACCTCGGCTGACGAGTTGACGTAGGTCACGACCGGCACGCCCGGATGCTGGCGTTTCAGCTGTTCCAGCTCTTCGGCGGTGACCATGTCGGCCATCGGGCAGCCGGCGTCGGGGCGCGGCAGCAGCACCTTCTTGCCTGGCGACAGGATCGCGGCCGATTCGGCCATGAAGTGCACCCCGCAGAAAACTATTACATCAGCATCGGTCTTGGCGGCTTCAATCGACAGCGCCAGGGAATCACCGGTGATATCGGCAATCTCCTGCACCTCGTCGCGCATGTAGTTGTGAGCCAGTAGCACGGCGTTGTGCTGGTCGAGAAGTTCCCTGATCTGCTGTTTGATAACATCACTCATCTTTCAACGATCCTCCTGCAGGGTCTTTGCTGTTGACAAGAGTGCCATAAAAAATATATAAAAACAACTCTTCGGGATGTAGCGTAGCGCTGGTAGCGCACCTGCTTCGGGAGGCCACCTTAGGCTCTCATGACTCAAACCTAACCGCTTAAAATGGTTAGGTTTTTTTAGTTTCAGGGTCTGTTTATCCGGTCCTCCGATCCTCATCCGGTCCTCTAATAACCTTCCTTGTTCCGCATAGTTAGTTTGTTTTTTAGGTTCCGTCCGGTGCTGGTCCATTCCCAACTCTTGCAGTCCCTTTGGTACCAAGTATCTGTACAAAAAAACAAAGCTGTCAAAAATAGGTCGAGCCAAGACAAAAATGCTCCGGTTCTTCCGGTCCTCTTGTCCACTGCCCGTCACACAAATAGTTGAATTTGTAATTACACAGGACTAATGCTTGACCATTGTTTCGAGGATGAACTACAATTTGCAAACTTGCGTTACGGAGGAGGGTTTCATGTTTAATCCATGCTCTATCTTTGCCATCATCTTGGCAATACTCTTTGCAGCAACCCCTTCTTTTGCTGACCGATATTTTCCATTCGGTGCCCACCACACCGCTTTCATTAGTGACATTCGTACAGAACAACCCTTGCAACAACTTCTTTCAGCTTTCATTACCCGGCCAGGTATCACCTTGGACTCCGATCGCAGAGCACTGCTCCCGGCCATACACAACGGGGCCGAGGCATTCAACGATTCACTTCGTCATGACAAGCGCCTGCACCGATTTTCTCACGACATAAAACCGCTGTTGGCAGCCTACAACGCCGAGATGGCAAGCGCTGTTGACGGACAAGCCGGGGCCGAAGCACGCGGTGCTGCCATGGACCGGTTGCTGGCCGGTATTCTCCATGTTGCCAATCAGGCTAATATCTATCCCGAAGAATTGGAAATGGCTCTTCTCAAGGCAGCTGCGGCAATCGAAAAATCTATGTTGAGGCGGCCTGCAACCAGGGCTCTGACCCTTGAGGATCGTGAATTAATTACTTTACTCCTGTTGAACAGCATCCATCAGGTCCACAGACGCACAGTCCTGATGGAGGAGCCGATTTCCGCAATGGTAAATCTCGGCACTGACCCGTCGTTGGTAGCAACCTACGTTCAAAGGTTTACTTGGTGTGGCCAAGCACTTGCCAATGAGCTTGTCAGCCTCGAAAAGAACATCTCAGATCCCACCTTCATTGGCGACTTGAACAAGCTGATCATGATGCAGTTCAACACCGAAGCATTGAACGACATGTTTTCCTTAAAAATTGAACTGGAATCTTTTTCCTTAGCCAACGGCATTGATCTAACAACGCTCGCCGGAAAAATGGCCTCGATGGGCGGCATCATGTCGGACATGACGGCAAATAGGCTCAAGGTATCCGGTGTAGTTCCACTCAACTTCCTGACCATTGCCGCGTATAATTGGGTCACGCCTTCGACACCGCTTAACTACATTCCTGATTTTAAACTGCCGAACGAATTGGCACTTCTTGGTATCTCTTTGACCGCCGCGCCCGATTTCTCCCTGTTTGCCACCCCATATCGAGATATCTTCCAGCTACGCTACGATCTCTTTCTGTGCGACCAGATTACGGCCAAGGAGTGGCAAGATGCGGAGGATAGAGCAGATGTAGTGACCAAACACCCTCTCACCATGGTTGAGCGTCTCAGCTTACGTAAGGCCGATGCCACTCGACGCCAAGCAGTTTTGTCAAGACTCAAAGGGGCTACTCCACAGGAGAAACACTCACTCCGTATTTTGCTGTCACATTTCTTCGGCAAATAGTCTAAGCACAGCCCTAGCCAAAGACTTCGAAAAAATCAAGTGATGCACAGGGTCTCCAGAACACGAAAAAGCCCCCTGCCCGTTACGGGGCAGAGGGGGAACATTCGGGGTCATGCTGCACGGTCGAGCATTTCCGACACGCCTTCGGTGGCACGTTTCAGATCATCATCAGCCAAGTGTGCGTCACAGGCTGTCCCGACTGCCGCGCCTTCGTCTTTCCCCTTGACAAAACACCTCGAAAGCGCTAGAAAAAACACTCTTCGGGATGTAGCGCAGCCTGGTAGCGCACCTGCTTCGGGAGCAGGGGGTC
>CAYWJJ010000051.1:0-29805 GCA_964458105.1 uncultured Geobacter sp. | reverse complement strand
CGGTCGCCACTCTCCTCGCCGCCTTGTACTCATTTTGATTGCACCTTGGTATAAACCGGAAGCACCCCGCCCTGCGCCGGAATAAGATCAGCATCAAAACGGGCAACTCCCCATTCAAGAATGTCCGGGCAGGAACACTCCGCCAGTTCAGCCGGCGGGTTCAAACCAAGAAAACGCAACACGGCCTGCAACAGCATCCGTTCCTGACCTTTCAAGCCTCCAGGTTGATGCGAAACCAGATTGTCACGTTTGCTCAATTTAGTGCCGCCGGGGCCTGTTACCAGCGGCAGATGGCAGTATACCGGCTGCGGCAACCCCAGCATCCGTTGCAGGTAAATCTGGCGGGGCGTCGAAGAGAGCAGATCGTCCCCCCGCACCACCTGGGTCACGCCGGCCAGACTGTCATCAACCACCACCGCCAACTGGTACAGGTAATCCGCAGTTCCCCTCCGAAGAGCAAAATCGCCGC
Source organism: uncultured Geobacter sp. (assembly GCA_964458105.1). GTDB lineage: Bacteria > Desulfobacterota > Desulfuromonadia > Geobacterales > Pseudopelobacteraceae > JACRCG01. Next base: position 29,336 of record CAYWJJ010000051.1, on the reverse strand, counting down.
AAACAGCCGCCAGATCCTGGCAGATTTCCCCACGCCGCAGATCCGTGAAACAGACTTGACTATCCGGAACCCTTATTCGCCAGGAGCGCACCGCCGAGCCTGCCTTCATGCCGGTCCGGCAGATGCCGGGATAGGGAATGCAGTCGTCATCGGGATGGGGAGCCGAAGCGGCCATGGCGATCTCTTTTCGTGAACAGCCGCAGGGATATAACAGGCCCTTTCGCTGTAACAGATCGAAAGCCAGCCGGTAGTGGTCCAGCTGGCGGCTCTGCCAGGCAACTTCGCCGTCCCAAAGCAGACCAAACGACTCCAGCGTACGCATGATGTCATCAGCCATTCCGGCGGCCTGCCTGGGAGCGTCCAGATCGTCGATGCGCAGCAGCCAGCGCCCGTCGGCATGCTTTGCCATCAGATAGCTACCGACAGCCGCAACCAGTGAACCGGTATGCAGGCAACCGGTGGGTGAAGGCGCAAACCGGCCTACTATCGGGTGTGATGCTGTTTCTTGCACCGGTTTGATCTAGTTGACAAAAGAGCAGCAATAGTCCGAAACGGTTGCAACCTTCATCTGAAAAGTGGAGTTTGCCGGCACATCGAATGATTGGCCGCCAACAACCTTTTTCCAGCCGGCCTCCCCCTTCATCTGCCATTCCAGTTCGCCCGTCAGGATATCCATTACTTCTGCCGCGCCGGTGGAAAACTCATACTCTCCGGCCTGCATGACTCCCAGCGTCTTTTTGCTTCCATCGGCAAACAGAACCGTATGGCTTATCACGTTACCGCCAAAATATATGTTGGCCTTCTTGACAACTGTCACATTTGTAAACTCCGACATGATTATTCTCCCTTGCTTTATTGGATATGCAGCTTTTTATAAACTTACTCTGCCTGTGAGGCAAATAAAAAAGCCCGCTGCGTTTCGGCAGCGGGCTTTCAAACGACTGACAAGTCGCCATGGAATCAATTGAAGGTGCCCCTGAAAAGACTGGCCTGCCACATGACCGTGGCCTGCCGGGTGGCCGAAGACTCAACCAGATTGGGAATAATGGTCGGAACGGCAATCCTGACACGGCCGTTATCGATCTCGGCCAGCGCGCGGGCCGACTTTGCCAGACCATAGGCCGTACCGGCCAGCACACCGGTGGCTGCGCCATAACCGAGATAATCCAGATGGTCAGCCGGTTTTTTGGTGAAGATCAGCAGGGCACCGCCCACCAGGGCTCCGATACCGGCGCCGTAGAAGGCGTCCTCAAAAACTTCACGGAGCGTGTTGTCCGCTGCATTTGCAGACGAAACTGCCGCCAGGAATGAAACACAAAGCATGACTGCAAAAATCTGTTTAAGCTGTCTCATCTATATAAACCTCACACAACTTTATTTTGGACTGCCGCATTTATTAGCAATAAGCACGCCAACCAGCTGAAACCGACGGGATTATCATACAATAAGTACCTTATTTCAACCATTTGCTCACGACGAAAATCCTTGTCAGCGACAATGATAAACCATTCCGGAATATGTTACTTATGCCACACTGTTGCATTTACAACACAACTCAGGGATCGAATCATCGGAGCAGCGAACGCACCAGAACCAGCTCGTCCTCTCGGCTTTCCACCTCTCCATCAAGCTTAGCCTGCAGCAGGCGCTCCTTGATTTTCCCAAAGCCGGGACCGGGCTGCAGCCCAAGAGCACACAGATCGTTGCCGTCGAGCAGCGGGGCAACACCACGCAGCCTCGTCAGATAAAATGATACAAAGCGGCGGATCTGCTCGCTGCTGGCCCGGGACGCCAGATACAGCAGCATTTCCAGCGAGAATACGCTGAACCAGGCGAACAGTTCACTGTTGCGCACATCGGAAGGATGTTTCAGGCGGCGCTTGACGGCATCCAGCGTCTTATGCACCAGGCAGCGCTGGCTCTGAAGCTGGGCTGCAAAACGCCCCGGAACAGAAAGCCGCCGGCAGGCGTCGATGAATTCATCCGGCTTGAGACCATCGAACATCGCCAACAGATAGACCTGCCACTGTTCACAGGGATCATCCAGGTACAACAGCCTGAACCAGGCCATGACCTGCCCCGCCTCGCGCAGCACCCGCTCCGTGGCCGGCACCAGCTTCAGTGCCGGATGGATGAATGGCAGCAGCCCCAATGCAGACATGCGCCCGATGGCAGCCGTAGGTTCCTTTTCGCGCAGAATATGCGCCAACTCGCTGAAGAGGCGCTCCCCCCCCAACTTGTCCAGCAGATGCATCCGCACCGCACTTCGGATCAGCTTCTCGGTGTGAGGCGCAATATGAAAACCGAGGCGCTGTTCGAACCGAATGGCCCGGAAAACGCGGGTCGGATCCTCTACAAAAGACAGATTGTGCAGAACCCTGACGTTCCGCTCCTGAATATCCTGCTGTCCTCCGAAATGATCGGTCATACGGCCGAATCTGTCACTGTTGATGCAAAGCGCCAGCGTGTTAATCGTAAAATCGCGCCGGTACAGGTCATGGCGCAGCGAAGCGCGTTCGACCGTCGGCAGCGCCCCCGGGGATTCATAGTATTCCAGGCGGGTACTGGCCACGTCGATCTTGCGGCCGTCGGGGAAGACCAGTACCGCCGTTCCGAATTTCTTATGGCTGCGCACACGGCAAGCATGGTGTTGGGCAAAACGCTCGGCGAAAAAGATGCCGTCACCCTCGACCGTAACGTCGATATCCAGATTGTCGATCCCCAGCAGCAGGTCTCGCACGAAACCTCCCACCGCATAAACCGACAGACCCAGCTCATCACCAACCTCGCCCAGCTTGCGAAGCAACAGCCGCCTTTCCTCGTCGAGCCGCTTGCCGAGCAGGCCAGCCACGGAACGGCTGCGGGTCGGCACCTGCAGCGATTCAAGATCGTAGAGTGACTCGCTTTGGCCGGGACGCCCGCCATAGATATGACGCAGCAGGTCGGTGCGGGTTACCGCCCCCACCAGCCGCTCGCCGTCGAAAATCGGCACGAAACGGCGATTGCCGCCCACCATGTACTCCTGGATATCCGCCAGAGGAGTGTCGAGAGCGGCCTGAAGGTACTCGGTATGCATGAAGTCGGTTACCGGCGAGCTGTCAAGGCCGTGATAGAGCGCCTTTTCGACAATCTTGCGCGAAATGATGCCGAGCATCCGCTCCCCCGCCATGACCGGCATGGCGTTGCAGTTATAGCGGGTCAGCAGTTCGCGAGCCTCGGCAATGTTAATCGAATCCGGCACAGTCTTGACCGGTGACGACATCAGATCCGATGCAAGCACCTGCGAACTGACCGAAATCCTCAAATACTCCTCCAACCGCTCCAGCACCTGCTGCAGCGACTGGTTGTGCACGGCGGCCGAAGCGGCCGTGGCGTGGCCGCCGCCATGGAAACGCTTCATGATCTCGCCGGCATTGACTTCCGGCACATGACTGCGGGCCACAAGGTAAACGTGCTCTTCCATGGCAACCACCACGAACAGGGCATCCAGGTTCTCCATATCACGCATCAGGTGCACCAGCGAGGCGATATCACCGATATACTGTTCGCTGGTGGCATGGGCAATCGATACGACAATCCCGTTGATCGAAGTAGTTCTGAGGGTTGTCAAAAGCTGTCTCAACAGCCCCATCTGGGCCTTGTTCAATTCCGGCGTCAGCGCCTCACCGATTATGCCGAGCCGGGCGCCCTGCCCCAATAGCCAGGCTGCGGCGCGGTAATCTTCCGGCTTAGTGGAGGCAAACAGCAAGCGGCCGGTGTCCTCGTGGATGCCGAGCATAATCAGGGTGGCCTCTTCCGGCGTCAGCGAAAGGCCCTGTTCCATCAGCAAAGCGGTCAGCAGCGTTGAGGCCGAACCACAGATGGAAACCACGCCACCGCTCGACCGGAGACTTTCGGGAGTTACCGGATGGTGGTCATAGATATGGACTTCAAGGCCGGGTCGATTGAGAATTTCTGCAAACCGTCCGATGCGGGCGGCATGCTGGCAATCCACTATGATCAGTCGGTTGATTGCGCCAAGATCGATATCTTTGGCACGGGTGAAGGGGGGCAGATAGTCGGGATGGCGCTCGATAAAATCACGCACCCCCTTTTCCTGCGATCCGGGAAATGAAATCTTTGCTCCTGGGTACAGCCGGGCCGCGGCCGTCATGGACCCCAGACAGTCGAAATCGGCATTTATGTGGGTGGTAATGACATCCATGGATAATACCTGAGGTTAGTGCAAAAGTCCGTTCGCCCTTCTAGTCATGAGGGCGAACGGACTTTTGATTACACAGCATGCCGGTTATTATTCCACATTACTCCGCAACCTTGACTGATATTGGAGCCAAGCGCCAGATATCCCGATTATACTCCTGAATGGTCCGGTCCGTGGAAAACTTGCCGCTGCAGGCGGTGTTCATGATGCTCATGCGGGTCCAACGATCCCGGTCTTTATAAGCCGCTGCCACGCGCTGCTGGGCATCGACAAAGCTGCGGAAATCCGCGGCGACCATCCAGGGATCATGGGGGCTGCAAATCGCGTTAATGACCGGGTCGAATAGACCGGCCTCGAACAGATTGAAGTGGCCGCACCTGAGAAGCGCCATGACCCTCTGCAGGTCACCATCATGACCGATCACCGCATGTGGATCGTAATTCCAGCGCAATTCATCCACCTCTTCGGTAGTCAGGCCGAACATGAAGAAGTTATCGTCGCCGACCTCCTCGCGGATCTCGATATTGGCGCCGTCCAGCGTTCCGATCGTAACGGCTCCGTTCATCATGAACTTCATGTTGCCGGTCCCGGAGGCCTCCTTGCCGGCGGTTGAAAGCTGTTCCGACAGATCAGTGCCGGGGCAGATGACCTCCATCGCCGTCACGCTGTAATTTGGCAGGAACGCCACCTTGAGTTTTTCGCCAACAGCAGGATCGGCGTTTACCACCTGGGCCACATTGTTGATCAGCTTGATGATCAGCTTGGCCATGGCATAACCGGGCGCCGCCTTGCCGCCGATCAGCACACAGCGGTTAGTCCACCCCTCCGTATCGCCGCGCTTGATGCGATCGTAGAGATGAATCACATGCAGAAGGTTCAGCAGCTGGCGTTTATACTCATGAATCCGCTTGACCTGCACATCGAACAGCCCCTCCGGATTGAACGTGACGCCGCATTTATCCTGAACCAGAGCGGACAGGCGCTCCTTGTTGGCCTGCTTGACATCATGCCAGAGAGTGCGGAACTCCGGATCATCGATGAAACCGGTGATTTTGCCGATCTGCTGCAGATCGGCCACCCAGCCGTCACCGATCCTGTCACTGACCAGACGGCTCAAGTCCGGATTGCAACGGGCGATCCAGCGCCGCGGAGTAACCCCGTTGGTTTTGTTGTTGAACTTGTGCGGCCAGAGCTCATAAAAATCGCGGAAAAGTCCCTCGGCCAGCAGTTGAGAATGCAGCGCAGCCACGCCGTTCACGGAAAAACTGCCCACGATTGCCAGATATGCCATCCTGACCTGCGGGGTATCGCCCTCCTCGATAATCGACATGCGCTTCATGCGTTCGTTGTCGCCGGGCCAGCGACTGGACACTTCCATCATGAAACGGGCATTGATTTCCAGGATGATTTCCAGTAGCCGCGGCAGAAGCTGGCCAAAGAGCGGCAATGGCCACCGCTCCAACGCTTCCGGCAACAGCGTGTGATTGGTGTAGGCCATGGTTCGGCAGGTGATCTGCCAGGCCTGGTCCCATCCCAACCCCTGATCGTCCACCAGTATCCGCATCAGTTCCGGCACAGCGCAACTCGGATGGGTATCATTCAGCTGGAAACAATTGCTTTCGGCAAACTCGCTGAAATCGCCCTTATTGATTACCACCCAGCGTTCGACCACATCCTGCAGGCTGGCCGAAGCCAGGAAATACTGCTGTCGCAGACGCAGCACCTTGCCATTCTCGCTGGCATCATTCGGGTAAAGCACCATCGTTATGTTTTCTGCTTCGTTCTTCGTTGCAACCGACTCGGCGTAATCGCCGGCATTGAACTCACCCAGGTTGAAGGCATCCGTGGCTACGGCCTTCCAGAGCCGCAGTGTATTGACGGTTCCGTTGCGAAAACCGGGAATCGGGATGTCGTAGGGCACGGCCATAACGTCTCGGCTATCGACCCAGCGGACGCATTCTTCCCCGGACTTCGTGCGATAACGCTCGCTGTGTCCGCCAAATCGCACGCGCTGGGCATATTCCGGGCGTTCCATCTCCCAGGGGTTGCCGTCCCGCAGCCAGTGGTCCGGCTCCTCGATCTGGCGGCCGTTGACGATACGCTGACGGAACATGCCGTATTCATAGCGCAGGCCATAACCCATGACCGGCAGCTGCAGTGTGGCGCAGCTATCCAGAAAGCAGGCGGCCAGACGCCCCAGGCCCCCGTTACCCAGTCCGGCGTCTATCTCCCTGTCGGCCAGATCTTCCAGCTTGATGCCCAGATCATGCATCGCCTGTGAGGCCGTATCGGTAATGCCCAGATTCAGCATCGCGTTGCCCAATGAGCGCCCCATCAAAAATTCCAGCGAAAGGTAATAGCCCCGCTTGCAGTTGGACTCCAGGTAAGCATAACGGGTTTTCGTCCAGCGCTCCATCAGGCGGTCCCGGACGGTCAGCGCCAGAGCCTTGTAGTGGTAATGAACCGAGTGACAGTACTTGTCCTGCCCCAGGTTATAGGTGAAATAATGCCTGTAATCGTTGATCAGGCTCGGAACATCCATCGGCAGGGGCGGCAACTCCGTCAGGCCGGGCGAATTAATTATTTTGCGTTTCTTTTTTTGTATCATTTTTGTTTCCTTCCACTGAACACCCTCTCAGGTGCAGGCTGCTTGAATTGCGAGATTGTGGCGACTGATAAACTTACACGGTTTCGAGGCCAATGGCAATCAATCGGGCTAAAGCCGGAAATCCGCCGTTGCACTGTTTATCTGAATTGGTCATCTTGACCTCCCATTGACAATGTACGTGATCAACAGTTTAACACCATAGCGTGTATAACACGAGGCGGGCGAGAAAATTAAGCGTAACTGCCAATATCAAAATTTAATTGCCGCTACAAAAAATAGATTCCGGAACAGTTGGAACAGGAGAGAACAATGGTGGTCTTAGATTTGAAATGCAGGGGGCGTGATTCTTGCGGCTTCAACCAATACGATATAATCAGGCATTTATGGAGAAGCATGTATTATCAAAAGAATTATTCAATAATGATTCTTTCTCTGCCATGGTTACCGGTGTAGAAGGTTTTTTGCTTTCTGAACTTTTGGAAAAAGAAGTAACAGATAAATTTACAATATCATCCGGGAGTTTTATGGGTTTCCCTTTTTGAGGATTTGCGACGGACACCGCCGGCTTTTGATCTTGTTCTGGAGTTCTTTTCTGGACCGTTGACGTGATCTGATTTTCAATATTGCCGGTTATTGTGGATTGCATCCAACGGCTCCCTGTGGTTTGTGTAACTGAACTAAGCGGCTCAATCTCGTAATAGTTGCAATTGCACAATATACTCGAATAAAAATATTTACAACAGACTGTTATTAACAAATCTGAAGAGGATGCTGAAAACAGACTGAAGGAAGTACAGAAAACAAACAAGAAAACCCGCCGAACTGCCTGGTGGGTTTTTTCATTTTGCCGTAACGCTGCAGGTGATTGATACGACCTCCAGCACATACTAAATGCTCTATGAGTGCCCTATTTCAGTATGTGGCTGGCCAGAACCTTCTGAACTTCGTAGATACTCAATTCTTTATTGAACTTCTTCTCAAGCGGTACTGTTTCATTACCAATCCACAGTTTCAACTCAGCGTTAAGGTCAAAGTTTCCACCGGTCTGAACGCTGAACTTCATTATTTTGCTGTATGGTATTGATAAATATTCTATCTGCCTTCCGGACACGCCTTGTACATCAACAAGAATCAGTCTCTTGTTGGTAAACAGGAATGTATCTCTATAAACAACAAAACCGGCTTCGATGACCTCGCCGTCAACAAGTAATTGGCCATACTCCGTATGAAATTTCTTGGCTTCCGTCAAAGCACTGTTTTTCGTTTCTCCAGAAAAGAGCCCCATCAATCCCTCCAGTAAAATGATTTTTAATTGTTATTTTTCACGTTATCCCGCCGGCACCCGGCTGTCAACGGATCAGATCAAAACAACATACAACGACAAACATTTAGCTCCCGACCCTTTCGCCTGAACGCAAATCATACCGCAATTTCACGGAAACGCCGCACCGCCTCGGGGATGGTCTCCTGGCGGATATTGCCGAAAGCCAGCCGCAGATACCCCTCCAGGCCGGGACCGAAGACCTCGCCCGGCAGGCAGATGATGCCGGCCTGATCCACCAGTTTTTTGGCGACCTGGCGGCCACTGCAGCCGCCGAACGGATGCTTCACCCAGGCGAAAAACGCGCCGCTGGCCGACAGGCAGAACCGGTTGCCCGGCTTCATGAATTCTGTCCGGAACAGGTCATGGCGGCGGGTCATCATTTCACGGTTGGCAGCCACCCAGCCATCCAGATTTTCCACCCCGAATTTGACGGCATGCTGGGTGATGCGCGGCTGGCAGACCGCCATCGTATCCTGTGCCTTGAGGGCATGGTGAATAAACCGTTCGGATGCCGCCAGCAGTCCGGCACGGTATCCTGTCAGGGCATAGGTTTTGCCGAAAGAGGCGATATGCACGAAATTCTCACCCCAGGCCGGGTCGCGAAACAACTCGTGCGGGCGGCTGCCTCCGGGTATGAACTCGTTGTAGGTTTCATCCAGAATCAGTGCGAGATTGTGACGCCGGGCCACCTGCAGCAACTTGCCGATGACAGTCGGCGGCGTAATGGCGCCGGTCGGGTTGCTGGGGGAGACCAGCAGAATCGCCCTGGTCTTGTCGGTAATCAGCCCTTCGATCGTTTCCGGAGACGGCAAGCCGCCATCGATCTCGGCAAAAGGCGCATAAACGCAGCGGATGCCAAGCATCTCCAGCGCCATCGGGTGATCGAAATAACAGGGTGACTGCAGCACAACCTCGTCACCGGCACGGCAGAGCGTCACGATCGCCAGCCAGAAAGCCTGACTGGCGCCGATCGTCAGGCAGAGATTATCCGATGTCAAACGGGCACCGTATTTCCGTTCGTAGTAGCCGCAAATTGCCTCGCGAACCTCCGGCAATCCTTCGTCCGGCGAATACTTGGATAAAAGCGGGTCAGGCAGCAGCCCGGACAGATGATCCGTCAACCGGGGAGCCGGTGCATAATCCGGCACAGCCTGGCACAGATCGATCAATTCCGGACCGTCCGCTGGGCGTTCCGCCACCCAGCGCCTAACCTCTGAAATCGGGGGAAATTGAACCCCGGTTATCAACTGCGAAAAGTTCATGCTCATTTGTCTCTCCGGATGCCGTTTTGGGACCCGAATATAGCAGAATTCCGCCTTTCCGCATGCACAATTTTCTCCTACAAAATTCATATTTTAACTTGACACCGGCCTTGACGGCGGCTATAAGTTTCAACATAGTGGAAAAAAGTGGAACATTGTGGAAAATAATGCCAACGAGAAGGTTATGTTCAGGGGAATTTTCGAGACGACCATAGACGCCAAGGGGCGTACCAGCCTGCCGGCCAGGTTTCGGGAAGTCATGCTCGAAAAGCACGATGACGAACGCTTTTTCCTGACCAACTCGGTGCCGGTCGATCTGGGCGGCGGCATTTACAGCTCCGGACTGCTGATATTCCCATACAAGGAATGGTTCGTCTTTGAAGAGAATTTCCGCGTCAGCAAAGGCTTCACCTCCGAGCAGCGCAAAAGCATCCTGCGCACGATCATTTCACCCGCTCAGGAGTGCAGCGCCGACAAGCTGGGACGTTTTCTGATCCCGCCGACTTTCCGCAAAAGCGCAGTGCTCGATCGGGAAGTACAATTTGTCGGGACCATGGACAAGATCGAAATCTGGAGCATGGCCGAGTGGGACAAAGTCCGCGCCCAGGATGTCAAGAACTTTCCGAGCGGCACTGAAGCTGCCGCCGAACTGGGACTATAGTGGCAGACTTCCGTCATCTGTCGGTCATGCCGGATGAAGTTATCCGGTTTCTGGCCCCGGGTGACGCTAAAACATATCTGGATGGAACACTGGGTGGCGGTGGCCACAGCCTACTGATCCTTGAGAATGCACCGCAAGCCCTACTGATCGGTATCGACCGCGACCAGACGGCACTGGCGGCAGCCGGCGAAAGACTTGCGGCATACCGCGACCGCTTCCGTCCGGTACATGGCGATTTTGCCGGACTGGCCGGACATCTGGCCGCTCTGGGAATTACGGGGCTGGACGGCTTCATCCTCGACCTGGGGGTCTCTTCGCATCAACTGGACACCGGGGAGCGCGGATTCAGCTTCCAGAAGGACGCACCGCTGGACATGCGCATGGATACCAGCAGCGGCGAAACCGCCGCCGACCTGGTAAATGATCTGCCGGAACAGGAATTGGAACGGATCATCGGCGAATACGGCGAAGAGCGCTGGGCCAAACGGGTGGCAGCTTTCATCGTCAACGCAAGAAATGAGTCGCCGATCACAACAACCTTCCAGCTGGTGGATGTCATCAAGGGAGCGATCCCGAAAGCCAAGTGGGAGGAACGCATCCATCCGGCGACCCGCACCTTTCAGGGGCTGCGCATTGCGGTCAACCATGAACTGGAGAGCCTGGAACGCGGAATGCGCGCAGCGCTTGATCTGCTGAAACCGGGCGGACGGGGTGTGATCATATCGTTTCACTCACTGGAAGATCGTATCGTCAAGCACATCTTCCGGGAATACGCGGGAGGATGCACCTGCCCTCGTCAGCTGCCGGTCTGCGTATGCGGCAAACAGCCACGAGTCAGGATTCTGACCGGCAGACCGGTCACAGCGACACAGCTGGAAATAGAAGAAAATCCGCGGGCACGCAGCGCCAAGCTGCGGGCTATTGAAAAACTGTAACAGAGTTGATTCATAACCGTCCGGTTTTGGATGCGCTTTACACGAGGTAACCGATATGGCACAAGCACGAGCTGATTATGGCAAAGTTGCCGCACCGCGCGCATTTGGCGGAGCGGAACTGACGTCCCACCGCATAGACATCTTCAAATACCTGATGATTTGCATGATCCTGTTCACGATTGTGTCGGTTTTTCACGTCTGGTCGCGATTCAGGCTGGTTGAGCTGAACCTGCAGATATCCGAGGTCAGCCGCCAGCTGAAAGAGGCCGAGCAGGAGCAAAAGCGCCTGAAGCTGGAAGCAGCTTCACTGAAGACACCGGCGCGCATCGAGACCATTGCAAAGAACGAGCTGGGAATGGCTCTGCCGAACGAACTGCAGGTCATTCACGTCAAATGAAAGACGAACGGGAGAAATGGGCCCGCGTCCGGATCATCATGATCGGGACGATTTTCGGCCTGATGTTCCTGACGGTCATTGGCCGCGCCTTCTACCTCCAGATCCTGCAGCACGAAGAACTCGTCAAGAAAGCGGATAAACAGCACCAGCACAGGGTTGACCTTACTCCTGCCCGCGGCAGCATCCTTGACCGCAACGGCACTCCATTGGCCGAATCTATTCATATGGATTCCTGTTACGCCGAACCAAAGCGCATCAAGGATGTGGACGGCACAGCGGCAGTTCTTGCGCCAATCCTGGGAGTGCCCAAGCAGGAACTGGTTGCAAAACTTTCCATCAACAAATCCTTCACCTGGGTCGAACGCTGGCTGGCCCCCGAAACCGCAACACGCATCAAGAACATGAAGCTTCCGGGCATCGGATTTGCTCCGGAGTCCAAACGCTTTTATCCAAATCTGGAGACGGCTGCCCATGTGGTGGGATTCACCGGTCGCGATCCGAACGGCCTGGAGGGGATCGAGCTCCGTTACGACAGCACCATTCTTGGCAATACCGGTTACATGATAACGGAGCGGGATGCGCTCGGCAGAAATATCGCCGTCAAGAATACCGTCATCAAGGACTCTTCCCCCGGCAACAACATCGTCCTGACCCTGGATAAAACTATTCAGTTCATTGCCGAAAAAGAGCTGGCCAAGGCTGTGATCGAAAGTAACGCCAAAGGCGGCATGGCGCTGGTCATGGAATCGGATACCGGCAAGGTTCTGGCCATGGCCAACTATCCCACTTTCAACCCGAACGCCTATTCACGCTACTCGCTTGCCCAACTGCGCAATCGGGTCGTGGTAGACAGCTTCGAGCCCGGTTCGACTTTCAAGGTCTTCACGATTGCCGCAGCTCTGGAATCGGGTGTGGTTAAGGCAACTGACGTATATAATTGCGAAAACGGCAGTTACCGGATTGCAAACCGGACCATACATGATGACCATCCCCACTCACGCCTGACCGTCTCGGAGATCATAAAATATTCCAGCAATATCGGCTCCGCAAAGATCGGCTTTAAGATGGGAGAGCAAAGGCTGTCAGGTTATCTGCGCAACTTCGGCTTTGGCGGACGCACCGGCATTGACCTTCCGGGCGAATCTCCGGGAAACATGAAACGCAACTGGTACGGAATTGATCTGGCGACCATTTCCTTTGGGCAGGGGGTGTCATTATCCGCCATCCAGCTGGTTTCGGCCGTATCCGCCATTGCCAATGGCGGCACGCTGATGAAACCATATCTGGTAGAGCGGATTCTTGATGACAGCGGCAAGGAGGTTCAACATTTTGAACCACAAGCGGTCCGGCGGGTCATATCTCCCGATACCGCCCAGAAAGTTTCCAGAATGATGGAGACCGTCACCGGCGAGGGCGGTACCGGCACGAAAGCGGCAGTGGACGGCTTCCGGGTGGCAGGAAAAACCGGCACCGCACAAAAGGTGGATCCGGTCACACGAGCGTATTCGCCGTCAAAGCGAATCGGCTCCTTTGTCGGCTTTGTTCCGGCCGACAAGCCGAAACTGACTATCGCCGTAATAATCGATGAGCCGCAGGGCATCAAATACGGTGGAGTCGTGGCAGCTCCCGCATTCAAAGTAATCGCCCAGAACACGCTGGCATACCTGAAGATAACCCCCAACATGCCGACAAGCAAGACACCCAAGCAGACCGAGGATAGGGAAGAGACCGCCGCCGAACCCGAGGCGGCTTCCGAGGGAGATTTCGAAGATTCAGCCAACGAGGGGACCGTCATGCCGAACTTTAAAGGCATGAGCATGCGCAATGTACTGCAGGTTATGGAAAAGCGCGGAATCAACATCCGGCTGATAGGCAGCGGACGGGCAATCGAACAGAATCCGCCGCCCGGACATGCAATCAGTGGAACCGGAGCGGTGTGGATAAAATTCACGCCGGCCGCATGAATGGAGAACGCATGACACTGCATGGATTATTGAAAAAACTGAGCGACGTTGAAATCCATGGTGATACTTCAGCCGGCATCAGCGCCCTGACCTGCGATTCACGCAAGGTTCAACCCGGCACCCTTTTTTTTGCGCTGCCGGGCACTGCGGCCGACGGCCATCATTTCATTGAAAAAGCGATCGCCGCCGGAGCTTCAGCCGTTGTTCTCGAAAACGCCGACTTTGCTCCGGACGGAATAACCTGGGTCAGGGTTGCCGACAGCCGTGCCGCCATGGGGCGGATTTCAGCGGAATTCAACGGGAACCCAACCGCCGGCAGACCGTTGGTCGGAATCACCGGAACCAATGGCAAAACCACGACAACCTATCTGATCGAAGCGATCCTGACAGCAGCCGGAATTCCAGCGGCGGTTCTCGGCACAATCAGTTACCGCTTCGGCACAACTGTCATCGAAGCCTCCCACACGACCCCTGAATCCACCGAACTGCAGAGCGCCTTCCGTCAACTGGCCGAAGCAGGGGCGCAGGCCTTCGTAATGGAAGTGTCATCCCACGCTCTTGAGCAAAAGCGGGTCGACGGTTGCTGCTTCGATGTGGGCGTCTTCAGCAATCTGACCCGCGACCACCTGGACTACCACGTCACTATGGAAAGCTACCTGCAGGCCAAACAGCGTCTGTTCAGCGAATTGCTGCGGCCTTCGGAAGAAAAGCCGATCCGTCGCGCGGCAGTTAATATGGACGACCCGTACGGGAGTGCAATCGCGGCATGCTGCAGCTGTCCGGTAATCACGTTCGGCATCAATGGACAGTGCGACGTGCGGCCGGTCAACGTAACTTCATCGGTAAAAGGCATCAGCGGAACGCTGGCGACCCCCAAGGGCAGTTTCGAGTTTTCATCCAAACTGTTGGGCAGCTTCAACCTGTCCAACATTCTGGCGGCGGTTTCAGCCGGAATCGGCCTTGATCTGCCACTGGAAGCGATCAGGAGCGGAATAGAGAACCATACCACCGTTCCGGGGCGCATGGAGCGGGTTGAAAACGGACGGGGCGTCACCTGTCTGGTGGATTACGCCCACACCGGCGACGCTCTGGAAAATGTGCTTAGCACTCTTAAAGAAATAGCAACGGGCCGGATTATCACCGTCTTTGGATGCGGCGGAGACCGCGACAACGGCAAACGCCCGATCATGGGGCGTATCGCGGCAGACATGTCGGATCTGGCGATCGTCACATCCGACAACCCCCGTACCGAACAGCCGCTCAAAATCCTTGAGCAGATCAGAGCCGGAATATTACCGCTCGGCATTCGAGAATATCTTTTAGAAGAATGTGACGGCGGCTTTGCAGAAAAAGGATTCGTCATGCAGGAAAACCGCCGCGAAGCGATTCGCATGGCAGTCCGTCTGGCAAAAGCCGGTGACATGATTTTGCTGGCCGGCAAGGGACACGAGGATTACCAGATCATCGGGACGGTCAAGCATCACTTTGATGACCGTGAAGAGGCGGCAGCGGCCTTTGCGGAGAATGTGGAGTGATGTTCACGATAGCGGAAATAGCCGCAGCGACTAATGGGCGGCTGATCGGCCCGGGCAGCGGCGAGGTGGGAAGTGTTTCGACCGACTCCCGTACCGTTGCCCCTGGACAGCTTTTTGTGCCTCTGCGCGGCGAACGTTTTGATGGACATGCCTTCATAGCTGATGTGGCGGCCAAGGGCATCACGGCTCTGCTGGCCGAGGAGCAGTGGCTGAAGAGCAACTCCGTTCCGGAATCAGTGTCCTGCGTCGCTGTAAAGAATACGTTGAAAGCCCTCGGCGATCTGGCGGCAGCCTGGCGGTTGCGTTTCGACATTCCGACGATCGGCGTCACCGGAAGCAACGGCAAAACAACCGTAAAGGAGATGCTGGCCACGATCCTTCAGCAGACCGGACCCGGGCTTAAAACATCAGGCAACCTCAACAATCTGATCGGATTGCCGCAGATGCTGTTCCAACTGCAGCCTGAACACCGCTGGGCTGTATTGGAGATGGGCATGAGTGAGCCGGGCGAAATCGACCGACTAGCCGAAATTGCCAAACCAAAGGTCGGGATCGTGTTAAACGCATTGCCTGCCCATCTGCAGAGCATGGGAACGGTTGAAGCTGTCGCCGCAGCCAAGGGCGAGTTGTTGAACCGCATCAGCGACAACGGCCTGGCGGTGGTCAACGCCGACGATCCGCGCGTCGCATCGTTGCACCAGAACCCTTCCGCGCGAAGAATCAGTTTCGGCATCAATCGCGGCGAAGTGCGGGCTAAGGACATTGAAACACTGGGACTGGAAGGGCAGCGGCTCCTGCTGGTTACACCGAAAGGCGAAGCCGCGGTTCATCTGAAAGCCTGCGGCCGCCACAACATCTACAATGCGCTGGCCGCTGCCGCCGCGCTGCTGGAGAAGGTCGATCTGCCGGTCATTATAGCCGGACTGGAGGCCTTCACCCCCTACAAAGGGCGCTTCCGGGCGGAACGATTGAACGGGATCACGATCATTGACGACAGCTACAATGCCAATCCGGCGTCGGTTAAAGCGGCTCTGGAAACCTTGTCACAGGTGGCTGCCGTGGGGCATCGCATTGCAGTATTGGGTGATATGCTGGAACTGGGCAGGCATGAAGTTGAAGCACACAAATGCGTCGGTGCGGTTGCCGGAAGGAATGCCGACCGTCTCTACCTGCTGGGCAATCTGATGGAGAAATATGCCGCCGAAGCGGCATCATCGAACGAAATGCCTGCCGAAGCGATCATACTCTGCGCAAACCACAAAGAGATTGCAGACAGACTGCATCAATCACTGCAGGAAGGTGATGTGATTCTAATCAAGGGTTCGCGCGGAATGGCAATGGAGCAGGTCGCGACAGAACTGAAAAAACTGATGCAGCACGGCAAAGAGGAATAACCCATGCTTTACCACCTTTTTTATCCGCTGGCAGCCAATGTCAAGCTTTTCAATATATTCAAATACCTGACTTTCCGCACAATCTACGCGATGATCACGGCACTATTGGTCTGCTTCGTGATCGGCCCCTGGATCATCCGCAAGCTGGAATCTTTACAGGCCCGCCAGGTGATCCGCACCGACGGCCCTGAATCGCACCTGCAAAAACAGGGGACGCCGACCATGGGCGGAGTAATGATTCTGTCCGCCATCGTCATCCCGACCCTGCTGTGGGCGGATCTTACGAATCATTATGTCTGGATCACGCTATTCATAACGGTCGGCTATGGCGTGATCGGCTTCGTGGATGATTACAAAAAAGTTGTGGAGAAGAATCCCAAAGGGCTTTCGCCACGCCAGAAGATGTTCTGGCAGGTGCTGCTGGCCGGAGCGGTGGCCGTATTCCTGTTTATCAAACCCGGCTTCAGCGAGCAGCTGTTTTTTCCGTTCTTCAAGAATTTTCACCCGGATCTCTGGATCTGGTTCATACCCTTTACAACGCTAGTGATCGTGGGGGCCAGCAATGCCGTCAACCTGACCGACGGACTGGATGGCCTGGCGATCGGACCGGTGGCGATCAACGCCGCCACCTACATGCTGTTCGCCTACGTGGCCGGCCACGCGACGCTGTCGGCTTATCTGCAGGTGCCGCGGGTAGTGGGCGCCGGTGAACTGGCCGTTGTGTGCGGCGCAATGGTAGGCGCCGGCCTCGGCTTCCTCTGGTACAACTCCTATCCGGCCGAAGTATTCATGGGGGATGTGGGTTCGCTGGCCCTGGGCGGCGCGCTGGGAACCATAGCCGTGCTGACCAAGCAGGAGCTGCTGCTGGTGATCGTCGGCGGGGTCTTTGTGGTTGAGGCGCTCTCGGTCATCTTTCAGGTCGGATCATACAAATACCGCGGCAAGCGCATCTTCCGCATGGCGCCGATCCATCACCACTTCGAGCTGAAGGGGGTCGCCGAACCGAAAATCATCGTGCGCTTCTGGATCATCACGATTATACTGGCGCTGGTAGCAATATCGACGCTTAAAATGCGATAAGGTTTACTCATGGAATTGAAAAACAGAAACATCCTTGTCGTGGGCCTCGCCAAAACCGGCGTGGCCTGCGCCCGTTTTCTGGCCTCGAAAGGAGCCCAAGTAACAGTCACCGACATGCGCAGCGAAGCTCAGCTGACTGCTCAGTTGGCAGAATTGGCCGGCCTTGAAATCAGGCGGGAGCTGGAACGCCACGACCAGGCAACCTTTCTGTCCAGCGAGTTGATCGTGGTATCGCCCGGCGTGCCGATGGACCTGCCGCAACTGGTCCAGGCACAACTGGCCGGAGTGGAGATCATCAGCGAAATCGAGCTGGCGGCACGCTTCATCGATGCCCCGTTGGCCGCCATTACCGGGACCAACGGCAAAACCACCACGACCACGCTGCTGGGCGCTATTTTCAAGCACAACGGCTACCATACCTTTGTGGGGGGGAACATCGGCAATCCGCTGATAGAACTGGCGGAATCCCATCAGATCGTCGATCAGGTCGTGGCAGAGATCAGCTCGTTCCAACTGGAGTGGATCAATTCCTTCCGCCCGACCGTGGCGGCCCTGCTCAACCTGAGCGAGGATCATCTCGATCGTTACCCGAGCTACCGGGACTACATCAACGCCAAGCTGCGTATTTTTGAAAACCAGACCGAGGATGACTTCGCTGTATTGAATCGGGATGACGAGCTGGTTTGGGAACAGGCCGGCAGACTTGCGGCCCGGGTTTTCCCGTTCAGTCGCACAATGGAGCTGGAGGAGGGCATTTTCCACAAGGACGGAGTCATCACCTACCGCCACAACGGCCGCGAGGAGTGTTTCCCGACCGCCGCTATCCGGCTGCAGGGGGTGCACAACCTGGAGAATATCATGGCGGCAATGGCCTGCGCCCTGCTGCTCGGCTGTCGCCCCGACGAGACCTTCGAAACCGTACTCTGCTTCGAGGCGCTGCATCATCGCATGGAGTTTGTGCGCGAAGTACAGGGAGTTCGCTACTACGAGGACAGCAAGGCCACCAATGTGGGCAGCGTCCAGAAGGCGCTGGAAAGCTTTGATAATATCACGCTGATTGCCGGCGGAAAAGACAAGGGCGGTTCCTATGCGCCGCTGGCGCCGATGATCAGCCAGCGGGTGCGGCATTTGATACTGATCGGCGAGGCCGCCGACCGGATGATGGTTGAGCTTGGAGGCCTGACTGACACGCGTCAGGCGGCAAGCCTTGAAGAGGCCGTGCGGCTGGCGGCGGAGATATCCGGGCCGGGCGGCACGGTGCTGATGTCACCGGCCTGTTCCAGCTTCGACATGTTCCGTGATTACGAAGAACGCGCACAGCGCTTTATTAAGGCAGTAAAGGGTTTGTAGGGGCAATCCTTGTGATTGCCCAAAAGGCTGCGGATACAAGGCGGGCGAATACAAGATTCGCCCCTACGGAATATTATGAAACTGATTTTAAAAAAACTGGAAGAATATGACCTGGTGATAATGCTGATGGCAATCGCCCTGACCTGTTTCGGGGTGGTGATGGTCTATTCGGCGTCATCGGTCATGGCTGCCAAGCGTTTTCATGACGGCTTCTTCTTCCTGAAACGCCAGGGGCTTTTCGCATTGATCGGCTTTGCAGTCATGCTGGGCGTCATGCGAATCGACTACCAATTCTGGCGCAAGCTGGCCGTTCCGGTGCTGCTGGGATGCCTGGCGCTGCTGGTAATGGTGTTGATCCCCGGCATCGGCGGCAGCGCCGGCGGCGCCTCACGCTGGATCAGGCTGCCGGGATTCAATCTGCAGCCGTCGGAAGTTGCCAAACTCGCCCTGATCATGTACATGGCCTACTCGCTGGACAGGAAGCAGGACAAGATCAAGCAGCTCGGGGCCGGATTCGTTTCGTACATGCTGATTCTGCTGGTGCTGTTGGGGCTGCTGCTCAAACAGCCGGACATGGGGTCGGCCCTGACCCTGGCGGCGGTAGCCATGATCATGCTATTTGCTGCCGGCACGCGCCTGGTGTACATCATCTCGATCTTTTTGATGTCCATGCCGTTTCTGTACTTTCTGGTCATGAACGTGGCTTACCGCAAGCGACGCATTCTGGCGTTTCTCGACCCGTGGCAGGACCCGCAGAACAGCGGATTCCAGATCATCCAGTCCTGGCTGGCGTTCGGCACCGGTGGGGTATTCGGGCAGGGCTTGGGCGAAGGAAAGCAGAAACTTTTTTATCTGCCGGAAGCCCATACCGACTTCATCCTGTCGGTGGTTGGTGAAGAACTCGGATTTCTGGGAATAATCGTGATCATCGGCATGTTTTTTCTGCTGGTGCAGCGCGCCATGCGTATCGCTGTAGCGGCGCCCGACGCCTTCGGGCGATTTCTGGCGCTGGGAATTGCGGTACTGTTCGGTATAGAAGCAACCGTAAACATGGGAGTCGTGACCGGCCTGCTCCCCACCAAGGGACTAGCGCTCCCATTCATCAGTTACGGCGGCAGTTCGCTGATAATAAGCCTGTTCTCGGTCGGCATACTGTTAAATATTTCATCGGGACTGAAGATATCCTCCATCAGCCTGAAGGAGGAAAAATGAAACTGATCATCGCGGGTGGCGGCACCGGCGGCCACCTGTTCCCCGGAATAGCGGTAGCAGAGGAATTTCTGGCGCGTGATCCGGCCAATGAAGTCCTGTTTGTGGGCACTGAACGGGGCATTGAGGCGCGAGCCGTGCCGGCGGCCGGCTACAGGCTGGAACAGATCTCGGCAGCCGGCATCCGTGGCAAGCGGGGGCTGAATCAAATCAGCGGTATAGCCAAGATGTTTTACGGCTATGCCCAGTCGCGCAAAATTCTGAAAAAATTCCGACCCGACCTTGTACTTGGCGTCGGCGGCTACGCGTCCCTGCCGATGGTTCTGGCGGCGGGCGGAATGCGCATCCCGCGCTTTATCCACGAGCAGAATGCGATTCCAGGACAGACCAACCGGCTGCTGGCCAGGTTCGCCGACCAGGTTTTTATAACCCTGGAAGAGTCAGCCAGATATTTCCCCAAAGAAACAACACTGCTGACCGGCAACCCTCTGCGTCGGCAGATACTGGACATGATAGGCTCGAGGGTCAAGGGTCAAGAGTCAAGTAATAATCTTGCTTTCTCACCCTTGCCCCTTGACCCTTGCCCCTGTTTTCACCTTTTCGTTTTCGGCGGCAGCCAAGGCGCGCATGCCATCAACATGGCCATGACTGAAGCGTTGCCGCTACTAAAGGATTGTCCGGTAAAACTAGAAATCACACATCAAACCGGCGAGAAGGATTGTGAAGAGGTTGCCGGCGCATATCGCGCAGCCGGCCTGGAAGCCAGAGTGACTCCGTTCATCGGCGACATGGCCTCGGAGTACGCCAGGGCCGACCTGATCATCTGCCGTGCGGGCGCCACCACCATCGCCGAGGTAACGGCCTGCGGCAAGGCCTGCCTGTTCATACCGTTTCCCCATGCGGTGGATGACCACCAGCGCAGAAACGCCGAGGCCCTGCTCAAAAAGGAAGCCTGCTTCATGCTGCTTGAGCAGGAACTGTCGGGCGGGCGGCTGGCGAAGACGATCAATGAACTGGCCAGGGATGCCGAAACCATTAGACAGACCGGGAAGCTGGCTTTCAGCCTTGCACGGCTGGATGCGGCACAGATTATCGTGAATGAGATGATGAAAAAGGCGGGCAACGGTTAAGGCTGTGATTACCATTTTCGCCAGCAAGCTTAACCTCAACCTGATGATCAACGGGAGCCCTTATGTACGGTAAAATTGAAAAAATCCACTTCGTCGGCATCGGCGGCATCGGCATGAGCGGTATTGCCGAGGTTCTGCTCAACCTGGGGTACAAGGTGTCCGGCTCCGACCTGCGCGGTTCCGACAACACCGAAAGACTGACCGGACTGGGTGCGGAAATCTGCATCGGGCATGGCGCCGATAATCTGAAAAATGTTGACGTGGTCGTCATCTCTTCCGCGGTGCATGACGACAATCCCGAGGTGGTCGAAGCCAAGCGGCAGCATGTGCCGGTTATACCGCGAGCCGAGATGCTGGCCGAACTGATGCGTATGAAATACGGTATCGCCATCGCCGGCACCCACGGCAAAACTACCACAACCTCCATGGCCGCATCGATTTTGGGACATGCCGGTATCGACCCGACCATCGTCATCGGCGGCAAGCTGAATGCGATCGGCACCAATGCCCAACTGGGAGAGGGCAAGTTTCTGCTGGCCGAAGCGGACGAATCGGACGGCTCCTTTCTGGTGCTGTCGCCGACCATTGCCGTTGTGACAAATATTGATGCCGACCACCTGGACCACTATCTGGGGGGCATAGAAGAGATCAAGGATACTTTTGTCAAATTCATCAACAAGGTTCCGTTCTATGGCTTGGCAATCGTCTGCCTGGATGACAAGAACATCCGTGAGATACTGCCGCGCATCAAAAAACGCTACATGACCTACGGCCTGTCTTCTCAGGCGGATATCAGGGCGACACACATCAGGCACGATGGCTTTCAGACATCATTCGTGGCCCACTACAAGGGTTACCGCTTGGGAGAGGTTTCCTTCCCGATGCCCGGTCCGCACAATGTTCTGAACGCCATGGCATGCATCGCGGTGGCGCTTGAACTGGACGTACCGTTCAGCGCCATTCAGGAGGGATTTGCAAAGTTTGGCGGAGTGGGACGTCGTTTCACTGTCAAAGGTGAGCCGAAGGGGATCATGGTCGTGGATGACTACGGCCACCACCCGGCCGAGATCAGGGCCACTCTGGCGGCGGCAAGGCAAGGCTGGCCTGAGCGGCGCATCGTGGCGGCCTTCCAGCCGCACCGCTACACCCGCACCCACGAGCTTTTCGATGAGTTCGTAACCGCATTCTACGATGCCGACGTACTGATTCTGACCGACGTCTACGCCGCAGGCGAACAGCCCATAGCCGGGGCCACTGCCGATCGACTGGCTGCTGAAGTGCTTCGCCACGGCCAGAAGAATGTGACCTGCATTGCCGATCGCGAGCTGATCCCGGAGCATCTGGCAGGGATTGTCAAAGAGGGTGATATCGTCATCACACTGGGGGCCGGGAATATCTGGCAGCAGGGAGAGGCGTTGGTGAAGATACTGGAAGCGCAGAATCTGAGCGGTCCAGCGGAGTGATGCGCGGCCGGCTGCTGTATAACGAGCCGATGGGCCTCCACACCTCGCTCAAGGTCGGTGGTCCCGCCGATCTGTATGCCATTCCGGAGGATGCCGACGATCTGCAGGAGCTACTGCACTGGCTGCGTGGCAGGAATATCCCCTGGCTGCCGATCGGCAGAGGATTTAATCTGCTGGTCAGGGATAAAGGATTTCGCGGAGCGGTCATATCGCTGGAGCGTTTCAACCGCGTTGAACTGACTGACGATACCCATGTCAGAGCAGGAGCTGGGGCAGAAAACCTGGCGGTGGTACGTTTCGCCCAGGAGCGCGGGCTGGGTGGAATCGGATTCATCTCCGGCATTCCCGGCACGGTCGGCGGGGCTATCAGGATGAATGCCGGAGCATACGGCAAGGGGATTCTTGAATACACGCAATGCCTGACGCTGCTGCGGGACGGCAATGTCAGGGACTACTGCATCAGCGAACTGGACTACAGCTACCGCAACCTGAGCCTGGAACCGGGGGATATAGTGCTGGCAGCGCTTTTCCGGCTGGAGCCCTGCGAACCGCATCATACAGAAGATGAGATCCGCAAGGATTTGGAGTTGCGGAAATCAAAACACAATGTCGGCTTTCCAAGCGCCGGTTCATTTTTTAAAAACCCCCCCGGACAGGCGGCCTGGCGATTGATTGATGCCGCCGGAATGCGCGGCACCCGTGTCGGTGGCGCGATGGTTTCCGAAGTACACAGCAACTTTCTGGTCAATGCCGGCGGGGCTACTACAAATGATTTTCTGCAGCTGTCCGCAGCTGTAAAAAGTGCGGTTTTCATAACATCTGGCGTGACACTGGAAGAAGAAGTGCGTATAGTGGGCGACGATTAAAGGGCTGAGGTTGCCATGAGCAGTGAAGAACTAATAGCAAATATTAAAAAGAAAAAAATCGGCGTACTGCTGGGCGGCCTTTCGGCCGAACGCGATGTTTCACTTAACAGCGGCGCCGCCGTGCATCAGGCTCTCCTGGCGCAGGGTTTCAACGCAGTTGCGATAGATGTCGGCCGTGATCTGGCGGACGTGCTGAAACGCGAAGGAATCGAAGCGGCCTTTATAGCGCTGCATGGCCGCTACGGCGAGGACGGCTGTGTCCAGGGACTGCTGGAATTAATGCGAATCCCCTACACCGGTTCAGGAGTCCTGGCCAGCGCTCTGGCCATGCACAAGCTCTACAGCAAGCAGGCTTTTGCCGCCAGCGGCATCCTGACCGCGCCGTTTTGCTGTTTCCGGCGCGGCGAACCGGTTGTGTTATCCGAGCTGCCGTTCGGCTTGCCGCTGGTTGTTAAACCGGTCCAGGAAGGCTCGTCGGTCGGAGTGTCAATCGTCAGGGAGGCCGGACAGTTGTCCGCTGCCCTGGAACTTGCCTTTCGTCATGATGATGAGATTCTGGTTGAGCAGTACATCAAGGGGCAGGAAGTACAGGTCGGCATCCTTGACGACCGGCCGATCGGCGCCATCGAAATTGTCCCCAAAAACGAGTTTTACGATTTTGAAGCGAAATACACCGACGGCATGGCCGAACACATCTTTCCGGCCCGCCTCGAAGCCGCTCTGTACGAAAAAGCGCAGCAGGTCGGCCTGGCAGCCCACCGCGCCCTGGGATGCAAGGGATACAGCAGGGTTGATCTGCTGGTGACAGGCGCCGGAGAGTGCTACGTGCTGGAAGTCAATACGTTGCCGGGAATGACGGCTTTGAGTCTGCTGCCCGAGATTGCGGCCAAGGGAGCCGGCCTGCCCTTTGAAGCTCTTGTTTCAAGCATAATCGCATCGGCGTCACTTTCAACCAGGGTGAACTGAATACGTGCGGGATTTCGCAAACTCAACATACCAGCGCCGCAAAGTGGCGCCCAACAAAGTCAAGATCCAGCGCAAACCGATCGATCTCAAGAAATATCTGCGACCGCTGGCAAAGATCACGGGCGGACTGTTTGCAATCACGCTGGCGGGAGCCATTTCATTCGGCGCCTACCGTGCAGTCAGCTCGATTAACTTTTTCAGCCTTAAAAACATTGAAGTATCCAGCACAAAAAATCTGACTCGTGAAGATATACTCGAGCTGACCGGCATCGAACCGGGCAAGGATCTGTTGCGCCTCAATCTGAAACTCATGGGCGAGCACCTGCTTCAAAATCCCTGGGTCGAGTCGGTACGCATCAACCGCTATTTGCCTAACGGAATCTCGATCGCCATCACCGAAAGGGAACCACTGGCGATTGTCAACATGGGTTACATCTACTACCTGGACAAAAAAGGCAATGTATTCAAGGTGCTCAACCAGGGGGACAAGCTCGATTTTCCGGTCATCACAGGATTCAGCGAGGAAGAGCTCAGCCATGACCCGAAAGGGACCAAAGACGCCCTTTTGGCAACCTGTGAGCTGCTGAAGATATTGAAAGACAAAGGGTCTTTCATCCTTGCTGATGTTTCGGAGATTCATTTCGACAAAGGTTATGGATTTACGATGTTCACATCGTCCGGAGCGCTTCCGGTCAAGATCGGCTCAGGCGATTTCTCTGCAAAGGTAGAGCGATTTGCGCGTATTTATAAGGACCTGATGGCACAAGACCAGAAGTTGCAATACATCGATCTCGACTATTACGACAAGATCATTGTAAAAAAGAGCTAAATCTCAAATTTTCATATATGGCAGGAGGGTAGTATGTCAGCAATAAAAAGGGATAACCTGATCGTCGGCCTGGACATAGGCACGACTAAGATATGCGCCATCGTAGGCAATGTGACCGAGGATGGTATTGACATCGTAGGTATCGGCACCAGCCCTTCCAGCGGCCTGCGCAAAGGTGTGGTCATCAACATCGAGAGCACGGTCGGAGCCATCCGCAAGGCCATCGATGAAGCCGAGCTGATGGCCGGCTGCGAAATCAAATCGGTCTATGCCGGCATCGCCGGCGGCCACATCAAGGGCCTGAACTCCAATGGGGTCATCGCGATCAAAAACCGTGAAGTGTCCCAGGAGGATGTGCGGCGGGTCATTGACGCGGCCAAAGCGATCAATATCCCGATGGACCGTGAAGTGCTGCATATCCTGCCCCAGGAATTCATTATCGATGAGCAGGACGGCATCCGCGAGCCGCTCGGCATGAGCGGAGTCAGGCTGGAAGCCAAGGTGCACATCGTCACCGGCGCGGTGGCCAGCGCCCAGAACATCGTCAAATCCTGCAACCGGGCCGGCCTGGACGTGGCCGATATCGTGCTGGAACAGCTGGCCTCATCGCACGCGGTGCTCTCCGACGACGAGAAGGAACTGGGCGTATGCATGATCGACATCGGCGGCGGAACTACCGATATAGCCATCTTCTCCGAAGGGGCCATCAAGTACACCTCGGTACTCTCCCTGGGAGGCAACCACCTGACCAACGACATCGCAGTCGGCCTTCGCACGCCGATGGCGGAAGCTGAAAGAATCAAGCAGAAGTACGGCTGCTGCCTGTCAGCACTGGTCGGCAAGGAAGACAAGATTGAAGTTCCCAGCGTCGGGGGGCGTAAACCGCGCGAACTCTCCCGCAATGTACTGTGTGAAATCCTCGGACCGCGCGTGGAAGAGATCTTCGCCCTGGTCAACCGCGAAATAATCAAGTCAGGACTGGAAGATTCGATTGCATCCGGCGTTGTCATCACCGGCGGCTCCAGCATACTGGAAGGCATGCCGGAACTGGCCGAACAGATTTTCAACCTGCCGGTGCGGCGGGGCCTTCCACAGCATGTCGGTGGGCTGTCGGACGTCGTCAAATCTCCGGTCTATGCCACCGGCGTGGGACTGGTGGTCTACGGCAGCCGCAACTCCGGGTCGCGCGAGTTCCCCACCAGCAAATCCGAAGCCAATCTGTTCGGTTCGGTGTTCGGCAGGATGAAACATTGGTTTCGCGAATTTTTCTAATCTGTTGAGAAGACATCTCTTGTCCAGGCCGTTTGCCGGTTTTTACGGCAAGCGGCCTCTTCCATTGCAGTTCCGGAAGGTTCTGCAGCACCACGCTGAAAACAACATCCTTCTAACACTCTGATTTTTCATAACACCTTCCAGACCCTGTTTTTTTATGTTTTTTTCCTTTGATTCTTAAAGGAATTGGGGTTACATTTCACAACTAATGGATCGAACCACTGCCGTTACACAAAGGGGGAAAATGCATGTTTGAATTTGATGAAACCATTGAACAGAGTGCCGTTATAAAAGTAATCGGAGTCGGCGGCGGCGGCGGAAACGCAGTCAACACGATGATCTCCAGTTCTATAAATAAAGTGGATTTTATTGTTGCCAATACTGACGCACAGGCTTTGAGAACGTCCCAGGCTCCTGTCAAGCTTCAACTCGGCCGCGAACTGACCAAAGGACTCGGCGCGGGTTCCAAACCGGAAGTGGGAACCGCAGCCGCACTTGAGAACAAGGACCAGCTGATCGGGGCCATCAAGGGTGCCGACCTGGTGTTCATCGCCGCCGGCATGGGCGGCGGTACCGGCACCGGCGCAGCGCCGGTCATCGCGGAAGCGGCCCGGGAAACCGGCGTGCTGACGGTTGGCGTCGTCACCAAACCATTCACCTACGAAGGCAAGGCCCGTTCACTTCTTGCCGAGCAGGGCATTGCAGAGCTGAAAAAACATGTGGATTCGTTGATCATCATCCCTAATGACCGGTTGATCAGCATGGCCAGCAGAAACATGTCCCTCTTCGATGCATTCAAACCGGCTGATGATGTTCTGCGTCAGGCGGTACAAGGCATTTCCGAGCTGATCACATCCACCGGCCTGATGAACCTGGACTTTGCAGACGTGAAAACAGTCATGAGCGTCCGCGGCATGGCCATGATGGGCATCGGCATGGGCAGCGGCGAGAATCGCGCAGCTGAAGCCGTCAGCAACGCCATATCCAGCCCGCTGCTGGAAGACAACGACATCTCAGGCGCCAAGGGTGTCCTGGTCAACATTACCGGTTCCGGCTCCATGACCATGGATGACTACAACACGGTCAACCGCATTGTCCACGAGAAGGTTCATGAAGATGCCAACATCAAGATCGGTGTCGTCCGGGATGATGAGATGGGGGATACCATCAAGGTCACCGTCATCGCAACCGGCTTCGGCGATCGTTTTGACTCCGAAAAGAGCCGCGATTTCCGCAGGAACAGCCTGTCGGTCGCCGACAAGCATGTGGCACCAGCCATGTCGCTCGACATCCCGACCTTCAAGCGCGATCGGGAAAAAACGGAAAATGTGACCCGCATTCGCCCGACCGTATCATACATCGAGGATGACGAAGATCAGTACGACATCCCGACCTTCCTGAGAAAATCGGTCGATTAGACCAGGATACAACTGTCACACACAAAGAGGGGGTCTGCCGGAAATGGCAGACCCCCTCTTTGTTTTCTTTTCAGTTACAACCACATTCTATGCAATCGTATGTCTTATATCCTTCCCCTTGACCATGAATATGACCATCTCGGCGATGTTGGTGGCATGATCGGCGATGCGCTCCAGCGACTTGGAGATATAGTTCAGCTTCATGGCGCGTGAAATTGTGGTCGGATCTTCGATCATGAAAGTCAGCAGTTCACGCTGGATCTGGATGTTAAGGTCATCAACGAAACTGTCATCCTTGCAGACCTTGATAGCCAGTTCCGAGTCGCCCCGCACAAAGGCATCCAAGGCTTCCTTTACCATGATCTCGGCCCGGTGGGCCATGCGCGGGATGTCGATGTACGGCTTCAGTGGCGGTTCCTCGTTCATCTCGCGGGCCCGCTTGGCGATGTTTGCACACTGGTCGCCCATCCGCTCCAGGTCAGTGACAATCTTGAGCGCAATCGTTATGAAACGCAAATCGCGAGCAGCCGGCTGGCGCAGTGCCAACAGCTCCAGGCAGCGCTCATCGATCGAAACCTCGGCGGTGTTGATCTCGTGATCCATCGCGATCGTGCGTTCGGCCAGCGGCGTATCCCGCTCCACCAGGGATTTGACCGAGTTGGCAATCATCTGCTCCACCTTGCCGCCCATAACCAGGATACTCTGCCTTAAATCGTTCAACTCCGCATCAAATACAGCACTGATGTGTTCTCTTTCCATTGCCTCTCCTAACCGAATCTTCCGGTGATGTAGTCTTCTGTCTGCTTCTTCTCCGGGTTGGTGAAGATCTTGCGGGTTGCTCCGGCCTCGATCAACTGCCCCAGGTAAAAGAAGGCGGTCACGTCCGAAACCCGCGCGGCCTGCTGCATGTTATGGGTTACGATCACAATTGTATACTTGTCTTTCAGCTCTTCGATCAACTCCTCGATTTTAAGGGTCGAAATCGGATCCAGCGCCGAGCAGGGTTCGTCCATCAAGATAATTTCCGGGTTGACGGCAATCGCCCGGGCGATACAGATGCGCTGGGCTTGGCCGCCGGAAAGTCCCAGCGCCGAATCGTTCAGACGGTCCTTGACCTCGTTCCAGATCGCGGCGCTTTGCAGGCTGCGCTCGACCGCTTCGTCCAGGGTGGCCTTGTCGTTGACGCCTGCAATCCGCAGTCCGTAGACGATGTTCTCGTAGATCGACTTGGGAAACGGGTTGGACTGCTGGAAGACCATCCCGATCCTGCGACGCAGCGAGATTACGTCGGTGGAGGGTTCGTTGACCTCGGCGCCGTTGAAGCGGATGCTGCCGGTGATCCGGGCGCTCTCCACCAGGTCGTTCATGCGGTTGAAACAGCGCAATAACGTCGACTTGCCGCAACCGGACGGTCCGATGAAGGCGGTTACCTGATGACGGGCCATATCCAGATTGATCCCCTTCAGGGCCTG
>CAYWJJ010000050.1:0-30060 GCA_964458105.1 uncultured Geobacter sp. | reverse complement strand
TGAAGAAATCGGACTTTATCGTTGCCATCAACAAGGACAAGGACGCCCCGATCGGCGAAGTGGCCGACGTGCTGGTTGTTGCCGATGTGATGCAGTTTGTGCCGGCTTTGACCGCCAGGCTGGCGAATTAAATGTTAGTGTCAAGGGAGTAATAAATGGCAGGACCATTAAGTCATATACGTGTACTGGATTTGAGCCGGATCCTGGCCGGCCCTTGGGCCGGCCAGACTCTTGCGGACCTGGGAGCCGAAGTCATCAAGGTCGAGCGGCCGGGAGCGGGAGATGACACCCGTGGCTGGGGCCCCCCCTTCCTGGCAGACCGCAATGGCCTGCCGACCAGCGATGCCGCCTATTTTCTTGCGGCCAACCGGGGCAAGAAGTCCGTCACCATCGATTTTACCCAGCCTGAAGGACAGGAACTGGTGCGCCGGCTGGTAACCGGCTGCGACATCGTTCTTGAAAACTTCAAGGTTGGCGGACTGGCCAAGTATGGTCTCGACTATGATTCACTCAAGGCGATCAACCCAGGCATCATCTACTGCTCCATCACCGGATTCGGTCAGACCGGCCCCTATCGGAATCGCGCCGGTTACGACTTTCTGATCCAGGGCATGGGCGGGCTGATGAGCGTAACCGGCGAGCCGGATGGCACACCGGGGGGCGGGCCGGTCAAGGTCGGTGTCGCCATTGTCGACATCTTTACCGGCATGTATGCCGTGACCTCGGTGCTGGCCGCCCTGGCCAACCGGGAGCGAACAGGACAGGGAGAGTACATCGACCTCGCTTTGCTTGATGTGCAGGTGGCGACACTGGCGAACCAGGCGACCAACTATCTGGTGTCAGGGCGCTCTCCGGAACGGCTTGGCAACGCGCACCCCAACATCGTCCCCTACCAGGCGCTGGCCACCAGCGATGGTTATATCATTCTGGCAGTTGGAAACGACGGTCAGTTTGCCAAATTCTGTGCCGTGGCCGGCTCTCCGGAAATGGCCGGCGACGAGCGTTTTCGCACCAACGCAGACCGGGTATGCAACCGTGCCGAACTTATTCCAATAATTATGAATCTTCTCAAAAAACGGACCAGTGCCGAGTGGATTGCAGCGCTTGAGCAGGCGGGAGTCCCATGCGGCCCGATCAACACCATCGCGGAGGTCTTCGCCAATCCCCAGGTCCGGTCGCGGGGCATGTGTGTTCATGTGCCGCATAAGGGGTCAGGGCCGATCCCGCTGGTGGGCAGTCCGATGAAGTTCTCCAGGGCGCCTCTGGATGACCGGCAGCCTCCACCGCAATTAGGCGAGCATAACGATGAAATCCTGACCGGGATGCTTGGGCTCAACCAAGATGAACTTTTACGGCTGAGGAGCGCCGAGGTCATATAATCGCCCGGCGCAGATGCCGCACAAGCTGAAATTTTAGACGCATTCCACTGCGTGCTGTTCAGAAAATATACAAATTGACGTTTCACAATCAATAAGGTATTTAACGTAAAAGTAAGCTAAAAAGTTGTATACAGCCCATTAGATTTGTGTATAGATGCTATAAATGATAAAAAATCGGATATTTTATTGATTTCTGTCAAAATGGATCAATTAATGCACAATCTGCCACTGTTTTTGTATATATAGTTTCCGGAAGGGAGCAGCAGCGGGAGTTGATGTCATTCCAATTTCAAATCAAGAGTGAAATCAAGGCGGCGAGGATTGAGGCGACAAAAGCGTACAATCAGTACGTTGAGGAGCTGAAGACGAGCCAACGAAGATAGCGCCTTGATCTGGAATTGGAATCAGCTGTCCACCTTCCTTATCAGCCGTTTCAGGAGAGTAAGATGCTCATTGTCGCCTGTATCAAGCAGGTTCCCGACACGACCCAGGTTCAGATCGACCCGGTTACAAATACCCTGATTCGTGACGGCATTCCTTTCATTGTCAATCCCTACGATACCCACGCCCTTGAGGAAGCCTTGCGCCTCAAGGATCGTTTCGGATGCCGCGTGGCCGCCATCTCGATGGGGCCGCCCAACGCCGAGGCCACCCTTAAGAAGGCTCTGGCTCTGGGGATCGATCACGCCATCCTGCTTTCAGACCGGGTCTTCGGCGGTGCCGACACCCTGGCCACCAGCAACGTTCTGTCGGCGGCCATTCGCAAGCTGCACGCCGATGTTGATGAAGTCGGTCTGGTTCTGTGCGGCAAGCAGACCATCGACGGCGACACGGCCCAGGTCGGTCCCGGCATTGCCAGCCGCCTGGGGTATCAGCAATTGACACTGGTGGACAGGATTGTTGATCTGGATTTAGCGTCAAAAAAGATCCGGGTCAGCCGCAAGCTGGAGGGACGCCACGAGATTGTAGAAGCGCCGTTGCCGGCCATGTTGACCGTTGTGAGAGAGCTGAACCGCCCAAGATACCCGAAAGTGCCGATGCGGCTGGCTGCTGCGGGGGCAACTGTGGAGGTTTGGAACAACCAGGTTCTCAAGCTGGACGAGCAGAAAATCGGCCTGAAGGGCTCCCCGACCTGGGTAGCCAAGATATTTTCTCCGGACCGGGCCATCGGTGAAATTCTGGGTGACGGCTACGCGGACCCGGAAGGAACGGCCGAGATGCTGATTGAGAAGCTGCTGGCCAAGGATATGCTGCCTATTTGATATGCAGGGTCATGGGTCATGGGTCAAGGGCAAGGAGTCAAAATCTTTTGACTTGTCCGTTGTCCCTTGCCCCTTGACTCTTGGAGCCCCTATGACTGATCCCAAGCCGAAAATCAAAAAACCGCGCGGCGTCGCCCAGTTGCTGGCGGGCGTGTGTATCGCCTGCGGCGCCCGCTGCCAGAGTGTCTGCCCGGTAAACTGCATTGAAATGAACGACAGCGGTGAACCGATCATCGATGCTGCCAGATGCATCGGTTGCCAGAAATGCGTCAAGGTCTGCCCTGTCCAGGCCCTGGAGATGTACTTCACCCCCGAGGAGCAGAAGATTCTGGCGGAATTGGCCGCTTCGGCGGTACCGGTCGAAGAAGAAATCGATCCGGAAGCTGCGGCTCTGGCGGAGAAACTGGCCGAATATCGCGGTGTCTGGGTTTTTGTCGAACAAACCGAGGGAGAACCCGCCAAGGTTTCATGGGAGCTGCTGGGTGTCGGAGCCGGGCTGGCACAGACGCTGGGCGTGGAACTCTGCGCTCTGGTGATCGGTGAGAACGTCGAGCACCTCTGCCATGAAGCCTTTGCCCACGGCGCGGCCAAGGCCTACCTTCTGGATGCCCCGCTCTACTACCACTACCGCACCGAAGCCTATGTTGAAGCCTGCTGCCATCTGATCGAAAAATACAAGCCGGAAGTCATCCTGATGGGTGCAACCGGCATGGGGCGTGACCTGGCCGGAGCGATTGCCACCAGGGTCGGCACCGGCCTGACCGCCGACTGCACCGGACTGGCAATCGATGACAAGCGCAACCTGATGCAGACCCGCCCCGCTTTTGGCGGCAACATCATGGCTACCATCATGTGCGACAAGTTCCGCCCCCAGATGGCCACCGTGCGCCCCAACGTCATGCCGATGCCGGAATTGAAAGAAGGCGCGCAGGGTATCATCGTCCGCGACCCGTTCACGGTTCCGGAAGAGAGTATTCTGACCAAGGTTATTGAAATAGTCCGGGACGCACACAGCAAGAGCGCCGTCGATATAACCGGCGCCGAGTTCATTATTTCAGGCGGACGCGGGTTAATGGGGCCGGAGAATTTTGCCATGCTCCAGGAACTTGCCGACGAGCTGGGTGGAGTGGTGGGCGCATCCAGGAGCGCTGTCGACGCGGGTTGGATGCCAGGCGACCGCCAGGTCGGACAGACCGGCAAGACCGTCCGTCCAAAAATATATATTGCCTGCGGTATCTCCGGTGCCATCCAGCATCTGGTCGGCATGCAGGATTCGGACATGGTCATCGCCATCAACCGTGACAAGAGCGCTCCGATCTTCGAAGTTGCCACCTATGGCATCGTCGGCGACCTGTTCCAGGTCGTGCCGGCCATCACAAGAAAAATCAGAGAACTTAAAAAAAGAGGGTCAAGGGTATAGGGTCAGGGGGCAAGCAGAGACGGTTTACTTCTGCCCCTTGCCCCTTGCCCCTGAATCTCTGGCCCTGAGGTCTTACTTATGACACCAAGCCCAACCATATTCACTCCGATGCTTCTTGCTGCCCTGGCTGTATTCGTCTGGGGCTGCTGGAAAAGGCTCCACCTGATTTCCCTCGGCAGGTCTGAGGACCGCTTCGACAATATCGGCGCCCGCATCGGCGAGATGTTGAAGTACGCCTTCGGGCAGAAGCGTGTACTGGCCAAGCCGTTCGGCATCAACCATTTCGTTATTTTCTGGTCGTTCATCATCCTGTTGATCGCCAATACCGAGTTTTTGCTGCACGGGGTTTTTCCCGGCATCAGCCTTTCCAAGCTGCCGGATGGAATCTTCTTCCCTCTGCTACTGGTGCTGGACATCGTCTCGCTGATGGCGCTGGCAGCCGTAGCCGTTGCCGCTGTTCGCCGTGTCATTTCCCCTCCATACCCGGAAGCCAGGACGGTGGAAGCCTTCTTCATTCTTTCGCTGATCGGAATCCTGATGCTGGCCTACTTCGGTATCAATGCCGCCAAGATATCCCGTATGCAGGAGGGGGCTTTGGCCATTGCCAGAACCTGGATGCCGGTCTCCAGCGTTGTTGCCGGAATGTTTGCACCATCATCCGGTGCGGCGGTTTACACGTTTTCCTGGTGGACACACGCATTTGCCCTGCTGGCCTTCATGTGCTATCTGCCGCACAGCAAACATATGCATATCCTGACGGCCATTCCCAACTGCTTTTTCCGCAGATTGGAAAAACCGAATACCGTGCCGCGAGAGGATTTCACGGTTGGCAATACCTTCGGCGTAGCCCGGGTTGACCAATACAGCTGGAAGGACCTGCTGGATTCCTTTTCCTGTACCGAATGCGGGCGCTGCCAGAAGGTCTGCCCGGCCAGCATCACCGGCAAGCCGCTGAATCCGCGTGCAGTCGTCCACGACATCAAGGTGAATCTGCTGGAGAACGGTTGCCAGCTGGAAAAGGGAGATAAGCCGCAAATTCCGTTGATTGGCGATCAGGGCGAGGGAAGCGTTTCCGAAGAGTCGATCTGGGGCTGTACAACTTGCGGTGCCTGCATGGAGGCCTGTCCGGTCTTTATCGAGCAGATGCCCAAGATTATCCAGCTGCGTCGGCATCTGGTAGAAACCGAAGCCCAGTTCCCGGAGGAGCTTCTGAACCTGTTCGAGAACATGGAAGGGCGCAGCAATCCCTGGGGCATAGCACCCAGTGAGCGCACCAAGTGGTGCAGCCAGCTGGAGGTCAAGCCGTTCGAAAAGAATACTACCGAATATCTGTTCTACATAGGCTGCGCAGGTTCCTTCGATTCCCGAAACAAGCATGTCAGTGTTGCCATGGCGCAACTGCTTGATAAAGCCGGAATCTCATGGGGAATTCTTGGCAAGGACGAAAAGTGCTGTGGCGACAGCGTCCGCAGGTTGGGAAATGAATATGTCTTCGACAAGATGGCCAAGGAAAACGTGGATATTTTCAGGGAGCGGGGGGTAAAAAAGGTCATTACACAATGTCCGCACTGTTTCTCGACGCTCAAAAACGATTATCGGCAATATGGTCTTGAACTGGAAGTAATTCACCACAGCGAGCTGCTGCGCAACCTGGTTCAGGATGGTCAGCTCAAACTGGACAAGACCACCGCGGAAATGGGGGCAACGGTATTCCACGATTCCTGCTATCTGGGACGGCATAACGATGTTTATGATGCCCCTCGACAGGTTGTCGAAGCAGCCACCGGGACGGCGCCGTCCGAGTTGGAGCGTAACCGTAACAACGCTTTCTGCTGTGGCGCCGGCGGCGGCAGGATGTGGATGGAAGAGCACACCGGAGAGCGGATCAACCTGACCAGAGTGAAAGAAGCTTTGAACGAAAAACCTGATACGATCTGTGTTGCCTGCCCCTACTGTCTGACCATGTTTGAAGATGGCCTGAAGGATGTCAATGCTGAGGGCGTCAAGGTACGGGATGTGGCCGAAGTCATGGCTGAGGCGGTGTTGCGCAGCTGATCACACGTTCCCTGCAGCAGACTAAGGCTTGCTGCAGGGAACGAAGTCCAATCTCAATATACTGTGACCAGGCCTATGTTCTGCCTGTACATGTCAGCCCCGGATTTTCCTCACTCAACATCAAATCCTGTAGTCGCCCTGCCCGTACATCCTCTTTAATCAGGCTAAAATAGCTTGGTGTATTCCAACAAATCATTTCTCCGGATAAAATGAAAACAGGGTGTTGTTTGGTTTGATCAACAAGCTTTTTTCGGCCAATCAGTATTTTATGTGAATACTGCCTGATAAATCTTTTTTTTTGTTATGCGTTGTGTTATTTAACCAGAACTAAATTTTATTACTCCAATTCGGGAGGCAACATGAGTTACGAGGTTCCAAACAACGAGCAACTGATGAAGTGGGTAGAAGAAGTCACGGCTTTGTGTGAGCCGGCCAGGATACACTGGTGCGATGGTTCGCAGGAAGAATATGACGAACTCTGCAATCAACTGGTACAAAGTGGAACCTTCAAAAAGCTGAATCAGGAAAAGCGTCCCAACAGCTATCTGGCCTGCTCCGATCCGGGCGATGTTGCGCGTGTTGAAGACCGTACCTTTATCTGCAGCATCTCCAAGCATGATGCAGGTCCGACCAACAACTGGGCGCCTCCCAAGGAGATGAAGGAAACTCTGACCAAACTCTTCAAAGGCTGCATGCGCGGCCGCACCATGTACGTGATTCCGTTCAGCATGGGACCGCTCGGCTCCCCGATCGCCAAGATCGGTGTCGAGATCTCGGACTCCCCCTATGTGGCCGTGAACATGCGCATCATGACCCGCATGGGCAAGGCCGTTCTGGACATTCTCGGAAACGGTGAATTCGTACCCTGTCTCCATTCCATCGGCGCCCCACTGGAGCCGGGCCAGAAGGATGTACCCTGGCCCTGCAACAAGGAAAAATACATCGTACACTTCCCGGAAGAGCGTTCAATCTGGTCTTACGGCAGCGGCTACGGCGGAAATGCCCTGCTGGGCAAAAAATGCCTGGCGCTGCGCATCGCTTCCAAGATTGCCAAGGACGAAGGCTGGCTGGCCGAGCATATGCTGATTCTGGGGATCGAGTCTCCGAAGGGTGACAAGACCTATCTGGGAGCAGCTTTCCCCAGTGCCTGCGGCAAGACAAATCTGGCCATGCTGGTGCCACCCGAGATTTTCAACAAGAACGGCTGGAAAGTTTCAACGGTCGGCGACGATATCGCCTGGATCAAGCCCGGACCCGACGGCCGCCTGTATGCAATTAATCCGGAATACGGCTTCTTTGGCGTAGCTCCCGGCACCTCCGTCAAGACCAATCCGAATGCAATGGCTTCCTGCGCCGGTAACTCGATCTTCACCAACGTGGCATTGACTCCCGATGGCGATGTCTGGTGGGAGGGGATGACCGACACTCCGCCGGAGAAGCTGATCGACTGGCAGGGCAATGAATGGACTCCCGGCTGCGGCAGGAACGCTGCCCACCCCAATTCCCGTTTCACATCACCGGCCAGCCAATGCCCGTCGATCGACCCGGACTGGGAAAATCCCAAAGGCGTACCGATGGCCGCGTTCGTCTTCGGCGGTCGTCGCAACAACGTAGTTCCGTTGGTATATCAGTCCTTTAACTGGAGCTTCGGGGTCTATCTGGCCGCGACAATGGGTTCCGAAACAACCGCTGCTGCAGTCGGCGCGGTAGGGAATGTACGGCGTGACCCTTTTGCAATGTTGCCGTTCACCGGCTACCATGTTGCCGATTATTTTGCGCACTGGCTGCAGGTCGGTCGCACTACGCCCAAGCCTCCTCGTATTTTCAGCGTCAACTGGTTCCGCAAGGATGCCGACGGCAAATTCCTCTGGCCCGGTTACGGCGAGAACATGCGTATTCTGAAATGGATTATTGAGCGTGTTAACGGCAATGCCGCTGCGGTGGAAAGCCCTCTGGGATGGATGCCGCGCTACGAGGATATTGACTGGACCGATCTTGACAGCGTCAGCCGCGAGCAGTTCTATGAACTGATGTCGGTGGATCGTGACGTCTGGAAAGAAGAGATTGTTTCCCACGAGGAGCTGTTTGTCAAGATGTACGACCGGCTGCCCAAGGAGTTCATGCATATCCGCGAGCTGATCCTGTCCGGTCTGTGGCGTTCTCCGGAACACTGGGAGCAATTCAACCCAACCGCTGATGCGGACGGATTTAACGACTAAATCAGCAATACATCAGTGCAAAAAAGGGCTCTGCATCAGCAGCGCCCTTTTTTAATCCTCTACTTCAATCTCTTTCACCCGCATCTCTTCGCCGGCTATTATCTTGACCTGACTGCTGCCACAGAAGCTGCAGGCCGCAAACAGCTCAGCCAGCGCAGTCTCTGCGCCACACTCCTGGCAAAGGCCTTTGCCGGGTATCCGGTTAATGATAATCCGGGCGCCTTCCAACAGCGTATCCTTACTGCAGGCCTCAAAACAGAACTCGATCGATTCCGGCACCACGCTGCTCAGCTCGCCGATATCAACCACCAGTGACATGATACGGCGTCCGCCAGCGTGCTGCAGGCACAAATCGATTATTCCCTGGGTTATGGACATTTCATGCATGACCGGTCCTTGAATAAAAAAAGCCTGCGGGTCACCCCGCAGGCTTTTTGCAATCCCCTGAGGGAAAGCGATATTAGTGCTTTTTCTCTCCAGCAGGAGCAGCGGCAGGAGCAGCAGCATCAGCCGGCTTTGCAGCGTCAGCAGCTTTGGCAGCAGACATTGGAGCCTGAACAGGCTTCGGTGCCTCAACAGCAGGTGCAGGAGCAGGAGCAGGAGCTTCTTCTTTTTTCTTGCAGCCAGCAGCGAATACAGTAGCCAGTGCGAGTACCAGGGTCAGAGAGATCAGTTTTTTCATTTGTTTACCTCTTTCGTGTGAAATTACCATTAAAACGCTATGCGCATGGTTTTTAAAATCGACCTTGGAATATACGCATAATATTCCCAGTGTCAAGTATTTTTTGACAACAGTAATCTTTTTTAAGAATAATGAGGACTGCTCATCAAATCTTCAACGGCGCGCACGATATTAATCGCATCCAACAGCATTATCCTGCCTTCCGGCAGAACCAGAACAGAGCAGATAAAGTCATTGTCCGGAGAAGCATGTATTTCTACGCCGGGATTCGCTTCAATTCTGACGATCCTCTCAACCAGCAAAGACATCGCCGCGATGTCCTTGCTGAGTACAATCATTTTTTCAGGATTGCGGCATTGCGGCAAGCCCATACAAGCTGCCAGATCCACGGCAGCGATAATGGAGCCATGAATGTGCATGGCTCCGATGCAGCAAGGTGGGGCAAGCGGTATCGGCCAGCTTGGTAAAGGTTCTGATACTTCCGACACATGCGCAAGGTCGAAAGCGTAAAGCAAGTCATGCATTTCAAAAATCAGAATTCTTCGTTCCGTACCGCTCTGCATCGGACTATTCCTGGCCGACCTGAAAACGCTCTATTACGGTCAGCAGTTCTTCTGCAAGCTGCGTCAGCTCCCTGGTCGCCAGGGCCATGTCCTGCATCGCGGTCAGTTGCTGCTCGGTGGCGGCCGAGACCTGCTCGGTTGCCGCCGCATTGTCGTCTGCCACCTTGGCTATCTCATCAACCGCCTTGACCATTTTTGCCGATCCCTCCTGCTGCATCTGGGAAAGATCTGCAATACTGGACGCCTTACGCTCGGTTTCCAGAACCGTCTTGAGAATTTCCTGAAAAGCACCGGCAGTTACATCTATATTCTTCTTACCCTCTTTTATGTTGCGGGAACTCTCCCGAATAACCTCGTGGACCCGATGACTCTCCTCGCGCAGGTTTTCGATCATGTCGTTGATTTCGGATGCGGACTGTGATGATCCGTCAGCCAGCTTGCGGACTTCCTCTGCCACGACGGCAAATCCTTTGCCCGCCTCCCCGGCCCTGGCGGCTTCGATTGAGGCATTCAGCGCCAGCAGATTGGTCTGCCGGGCGATATTGCCGATGCAGTCGGCTACTTTGCCAACTTTCTGCAATTTGCCGTTGAAAGTTTCAAATTGGCGTCCGATGATTTCCTGGTTTTCAAAAAAATCCTTCATACGCTCCAACGAGTCATTTGCCAGTGAGTCTCCATGCTGTGCGGTAAGGCTGGTTTCACGGGCTGCCTTGGCCGTCTCACGGGCGCGGGCTGCAACGAGATCAATTGAAACCGCCATTTCCCGGATTATCTTGGAAGTTTTTTCAACCATCTCGGCCTGTGATTCGGCTCCGCGGGAAATCTGTTCTATGGCCTGGGCAACTTCCTCAGTCGAGGCGTTTATCTCCAGAGCGGTAGAGTTGATCTCACGGGACGATTCAGACAGATGGCTGGAGGTTTTTTTGATGTGCCGCACCAATTCCCGCAGATTCTGCAGCATCAGGTTGATCAGTGCGGCCAGTTCATGGCTTTCATCCGGTATTCGGGAAGGATTGATAACCACATCTCTGGTCAAATCTCCTCGAGCGATCGATTCCGCGGAATCAGTCAACTTTTCAATATTTGCAGTAAAGCTTTTTGAAAACAGCCATCCCAAAATCAGGCCTATGGTCAAGGCTACCGCATACCCCAGTACGCCGCTGATCTCCGCCGAATAACCAACCCAGCCCACCAGTTTCGGGCTGAAAGCCACCGCTGCAACGACCACGACAAAACCGATAATGAATTTATAACCTATGGGGATGCGCATGTTGAACCCTCCTCATATAAATTTACGGCAGGCTTTATACCAATTTCAAATCAAAGATGAAATCAAGGCGGCGAGGATTGAGGCGCCGAGGCGTACTATCGGTACGTTGAGGTGCCGAAGACGAGCCAACGAAGATAGCGCTTTGATTTGGAATTGGAATTACTCATATTCGCCGATAGATCCTCTCTACCGGACAAACAGCTGTAAATCGGCGGCGCACATCTCCCACGAGTGTTTCGGATTTGCCCAGCACCAGTATGCCACCCAGCGTCAGAATGTCTGCGATGCCGTTCAATATTTTTTCCTGTTCCGGCCTGCAAAAATAAATCAGGGTATTGCGGCACAGCACGAGATCATGCGGCAGGTAGTTCTCCAACCTGGCGATGTCCCCCTGGCTGAACGTAACCATGTCCCGAATTGTGCTCGACAACTGCATTCTGGAATCTTTCGTTCTGAAGTATCGCTCTCTGAGCACATCCGGCAGCTCTTTCAGGCGATCAGGGATATATTCCGCCCTTTCAGCCGCCTGAATGGTTTCCCGGTCTATATCAAGCGCACTGATATATGTGTGTGTCACTCTGATATCGCTTGTGAAATGTTCCCTCAGCAGAATGGCGATGCTGTAGGCTTCTTCGCCTCCGGCGCACCCAAGACTCAGGATGCGCAATGGTTTGCCGTTTTCCAGCGAAGATCTGTACAGCAATGGTATGACTTCGGTGCGAAGTTTTTCAAATGTGGAGGGGTTGCGGAAAAACTGGCTGACATGAATGGTAAGCGCCTTCTGAAGAAGGTCAAGCTCATGCTCGCTCTGCTGCAGCAGATTGCAGTAGGCTGCAGCATCATGACAATGGCATGAACGCATCCTGATGGCAACACGACGCTTCATGCATTTGTCTTTATAAACCGACAAGCTGAAATTGCGGCGCATCTCCAGAATCAGAGCAATTTCGGCCAGCTCGTCATCACCTATTTCCAGAGGCACCATCTGCGATTGTTCAACAAGGATTTTTCTCACTGTTGGTCCTTACCCGTTCCTAAACGTTTCATGTCTATCATGAAGCGACCGGCCGCGCAACTGCATATGATTGCATATCAAATATGCCTTTGACTGCAAAATGGCAAACTGGTTGCATCCACCGCTTCAGCGATGCTACATTTATCCAACATACTTCCATCCGGGACAACACAGATGAGCGATATACTTAAGGAACCGTCATTAGAAGCGGAATCGAGCGGTGCCGTAAAATCTACCGTGCTTGACCAAAATCTGTCACGGAGGCTTCACGAAGCCCTGACGGCGGACAAAGATCTGCTCTTTTCCGTTGTCCAGGATGCAAGCGGTGATGTCTTGCTGGCCGCACTGCGTAACCCGTCTCTGGACGAACAGCATCTATTGACGCTGCTTAAGCGCCGGGGGCTGGGTGAGATTCCGGCGGCCATATACAACAATAAGCGGCTGATCGAAAATTACTCCGTCAAATTCGCTCTGGTCAGGCATCCGGAAACACCTTCCAACATAGTCCTGGCGCTGATTCCACTGCTGTATATTTTCGATCTGATCAAGATCTGCCAGATGCCCGGAATTGTTGCCGATGTACACCTTGCCGCGGAACGAAGCATCGTTCAACGCCTGCCCACCCAGCCGCTGGGAAACAAGCTGACTCTTGCACGTCGCGGCACGGCAGCGGTGGTTGATGCCCTGCTTCGCGAAGGTCTGCCGAATGTGGTGGAGGCATGCCTGGACAACCCGCATCTGAAAGAAGGCTCATTGTACCAGTTCCTGTCGTCAGCACATGCGACTGCCGAAAATGTTTCGATAGTTGCACGCAGCAGCCGCTGGAAAGGTCGCCCCAATATCCGGCTGGCGATCCTCAAGAATCCACGTACTCCGGCAATCTGGTTTACCATGTTTCTGCCGGGGCTTCCTGCCGCCACATTGCGCGAACTGCTATCTTCACCCCGTTTGACCTTCGCCCAGAAAGAACTGGTCCGCCAGGCGAGCCATCACTGATGATACGCATCTTCATAATTATTCTCCTGACCACATTAATGACTGCCCGCTCTTCCCATTGCCGTCCCACCATCTTTGGCGTGGCGCGTCATAACACGCCGGTGCTCAATTCAGCCGATTTTGCCGGCGTTTTCGGAGGTAAATACGGCGGTGCGCTGAAAAGCGATCGTTGCGGCCAGGTTCGGGAACTGGAATTCATAGCTCTGCCGGGTACGGTCTTCAGAATTATGGAAGAACAGAGGCGCGCCAAGACTCTGATCTACAGGGTAGAAACCGATGAATACCGTGCAACGGCCGGAATCCGGCTATATGTGGACAGCCGCTTTCTGGAATTGCGAAGCCAAGCATTGCCGCCCCGCGCTCGTATTCTGCCGTCGCTGGAACAAATTGTTGCGGAATTGAAAAAAAGCCTTGGCAGCGCTTATGTCTGGGGCGGTAACGTGCAGAGCGGGGTGCCGGAACTGGAGGGGTGGTTCTATGGAGCTGTCAAGCCGGTCGATAGAGAGCGGCTGACGCTGGCAGGGCTGGACTGTTCCGGGCTGCTGTATCAGGCAACCGGCGGCTGGATACCTCGTAACACGTCGCAGCTGGTTGCGTTCGGGCGCGCCGTTTCCGTGGCGGGCGGAAAACCGGCCGAGATCGCGGCTCTGCTGGAACCGCTCGACCTGATTGTCTGGAACGGGCATGTGGTCATCGTGCTGGATCGGGAAACCGCCATCGAAAGCCGGCTGGAATGCGGGAAACCGGGCAATGGAGGGGTCGTGATGACGCCGCTGGTTGAACGGCTGCGACAGATCATGCGCACGCGCAGGCCGCTTGACGCCTGGCCCGGCGCAGGCAAATCAAAGGAAGTTTTTGTTGTCAGAAGATGGTACGGCTTGTAATCGACCTCCCGGCGTGCCCTATTTCTTCCGGCTCTTATCCGGCACCGGCAGTTTCAGCAGCCGCAGTACCTGGGTCATATCATCCCAGACGGTCCAGAACGAATCCGAATTGCCGCCGCTGCGCAGCAGATATGACGGATGATAGGTCGGCATCAGCGGAATGCCGTGGAAATCGTGGAACTTGCCGCGCAGTTTTGAGATCGGCTCTTTTGTGCCCAGCACGGTCTGGGCGGCAAATGTACCCAGCGCCACGATTACTTCGGGGCGGATGGAGTAGAGCTGCCGCAGCAGGAATGGCGAGCAGGCCGCGATCTCGTCCTTTTCAGGATTGCGGTTCTGGGGCGGGCGACACTTGACCACATTGCAGATGTACACCTCTTCCCGCTGCAGTCCCATCGCGGCAATGATGCGATTCAGCATCCTGCCGGCATCCCCGACGAAGGGTTCTCCCTTCTCATCCTCGTCAGCTCCCGGTCCCTCACCGACAAACACCAGCCGGGCCTTTGGGTTGCCGACCCCGAAAACCAGCTTTTTCCTGGTCGCGCCCAGCTTGCAACGCTGGCAATCGCCCAGATCTTTCCTGATCTGCTCCAGGGTCTCTTGCTTTTCCGTACGCTCCGGTTCCGGCTGCTCTGTTTTTTGCGGGGTGTCAGGCTTCGTCGAAACGGGTTGTTGCGGAGAAAGCTCCAATATTGCCGGAGTTGCTTGCTCTGTCGAAAGGCCCTCAACACCGCTCTCCTGAAGATCCTGCAGATAGGCGCCCAATGACGCCCAAAGTTGTGACTGAACTGAATGTATAACCACCTGTGGTGCTCCTGCCCGTCATTTATAATGCAACTCGCAAACATATACAGTAAAGTATGTT
Source organism: uncultured Geobacter sp. (assembly GCA_964458105.1). GTDB lineage: Bacteria > Desulfobacterota > Desulfuromonadia > Geobacterales > Pseudopelobacteraceae > JACRCG01. Next base: position 15,450 of record CAYWJJ010000050.1, on the reverse strand, counting down.
GGAAATCTATCAGCTGGCAGCCTGTCTGTCAAAACGAAAGGTAATCATGTTTTTTCTGTTGACCGCAATTGCAGTTGTTCTGTTCCCGGCTGATGCCCTGGCCTGGGGCGGCGGCATCCATCTGCAGGTGGGCGTCAATGTACTGGCCAATTCCGCTATGCTGCCCGCCAACCTGGCCGCGCTGCTGACCTCTCATCCGCGCGACTTTCTTTACGGCTGCATCGCGGCCGATATTACCCTTGGCAAGAAGTTCACCCACTATCTTTTAAATTGCCATCGCTGGGGCATCGGTCTGAAAATATTGAAAAGAGCTGAAACCGACCATCAGAAAGCCTGTGCCTACGGCTACCTCTGCCATCTGGCGGCTGATACGATTGCTCATAACTATTATGTTCCCTACAAGATCATCCGTTCGTTTGCGACCGTTACGATGAAGCATGCCTATTGGGAGATGCGTTTCGAGACTTTTGTAGACAAGGAAATCTGGGAGCTGGCGAAGGAGGTCTGCCGCGCCGATCAGCATGCCAACGACAAGCTGCTGCGCAGTGTTCTGACGACTACGATCTTCTCGTTCGGCACCAACAAGCGCATTTTCAACTCGATCATGCTGTTGTCGCGTCTGGAGAAGTGGCAGAAGGTCATGCAGACTCTTTCGAACAACTCGCGCTACCAGCTGTCCGAAAGCGACCGCAACGAATATCTGATGCTGATCGAAGAGGCGGTCTTCGATTATATGAAAAACCCCCTGGACTCCAAACTTCTCAAGGCCGATCCGACCGGTGAAAAGGCACTGGCCGCGGCCGATGCACTGCGCAGGAGTTTGCGGCTGCTTTATAAAACCGGCCGCATGACGAAGGAGGAAGGATTCAATCAGGTTGAGTCACTCAGGGTTGTGTTGCGCAAATCATTGGACAAGCCTGAGTTGCTGAAAGAGTTGTATAGTGGCTGACGATCAATAATACTCCGGCTTGCGATCGTTGAAACAGGGAATCTGTGCCCGCCAGTCGGCCATCTCCTGCATGTCCAGCTTAGCTGAAATCTCGCACTGCTCCTCACCGGCCTCGGCCAGAACATCTCCTTTTGAATTGATGATCATGCTCGTGCCGAAAAAATCCAGTTTGCCGATTTGCCCGCAGGCGTTGCACGAAACTACGAAGAGCTGATTCTCCATGGCTCTCGCCCGCAGCAGCGTTCGCCAATGATCCTGGCGCGGCTTGGGCCACTGGGCCGGTACACAGATTACCTGGGCCCCTTCCAGCGCCAGCCGGCGGGACAGCTCGGGAAAACGCAGGTCGTAGCAGATGATGACCCCGATCTTGCCGATCGAGGTATCCGCCAGCAGCCAGCGGTCGCCGCCGGAGAAAGCCTTGTCCTCCCCCAAAAGGGAAAAGAGGTGGATCTTGCGATAGACCCCGGCCAGGGTTCCGTTGTCCACCAGATAAATCGTATTGAAAACCTTGTCCCCGTTCGGCTCCGGCATGCTGCCGACAATCACCAGCTTCAACTTTCCGGACAATTCCAGCAGTTCGTCAACAATTCCCTCGGTTCTCAACGCCAGCTCGTTCAGATTGCGATAATCAAATCCGCTGGACCACATTTCCGGCAGCACGGCCAGGTTGGCGCCCTGTCCGGCGGCGCGGGTCAGCGCTTCACGCACATGGGCCAGGTTGGCGTCCGGATCTCCCGGCTTGACATTGAATTGAATTGCGGCGGCGTTAATGGTCATGATGATACCCCCTCATTTAATATTGGAAGAGTTGCCTGATAAAAATTTTGCCCAACGGTGTGGGCGCTAACCGGCGCGAAGTTTTTTCGCACGTCCGGTTGAGCGCGTTGTTGGATGTGGTGTAGTTTCAACAAGTCGACCGTTCACATATTTATGTAAAACACTGGCTATCAGCGTCTGATAAGGCATGCCTTCCTCTGCTGCCCGTGTTTGAACATCCTCAAGATCCCGTGAAGAAAGCCGGATGTTGATTCGCTTGTCTTTAGTAAGTGTAGCGGCAGCACTTGCCGCGTAACGGGCTATCTCATCCTTGAGATTTGGCACAGACTGCCATTCTCCCTTTTCGAAGGAAGTAAGGATATCCTCTTCATATTTTGCTTCTTTAGTTTTCATGATTTATTTCCTCTGGCAGATATTTTTTAGTGGCAATTCGACTTGGTATTATTGTCTTCAGAAAAATCTCTTTGTCCGTCTCGACGAAAGGGACCAAGTAGGCATAACCTCGAATACGAACAATAAAAATGCACTGATTCGGATATTGCTCTATGTTTGGGTGTGAAACGACATCGAGAAGCGCTCCATGAGACATGGCAGCCAGTACTTCCTCAAAAGACACGCCGCGTTCCAATTTTAGTCGAATATTCTTTTCAGTATTCCAGTTGATAGGTTTCATCGTGTAATCATATCCAAAAGTGTGCCTTTTGTCTTCATTTTTTGTTTCGTTCAACGTCAGGCTGAACGGTGGGGGCTACCAGCTATCCAGCCAAGATGAAGCCGCCTCCCGTTCAAGCCGATGTTAGACGCCATTGGCCTTGACTTCCATCAAGTATGAGATTAGGCGACAGATTTTGCCGTTCCGCATCTCAAACACATCGACGAATGCCAAATTCAAGAACTCTCCGCTTGCCTTTTGCGCCCGAACTGTGCCCTCGACGATGACGACATCATTCTCCTCAGTGGTACGCGAGACTGCAATATCAGGATGCCCTTGAAAGGCGGGATTTTCAATTTCCTTATCGAACTCCTGCTTGCCGACCAAATGAAAGGCGCCGGGGAGATCCCATATAACATCTTCAGTGAGACAGGACAGAATCTTTTCGTGATCACCCCTCCTAAATCCGTCCAGATATCTTTCTACAGTATTCTTATTGGCCGGCATTCATGCTCCTCATTCTCGTCAGTTGGGCGTTTAACTGGGTCGCGCTTGACCTGCCAGGCGTTTTTTTGCCCGGTCATGGTCCGAGCGCTGGTTAACCTCTAAATGTTTGAAAATGCAGCATAAGCAACACATCTGCTCAGCGCTTGCCAAAAACCAAGGTCATTTGCATTTACTTCAAATCTATTAAGGGGTTCGTCTTGGTCTTGACCTTTTCGTGCCCAATAGACTAAGCCTGAAAAATCGCTTTTATAAGTCCAGTTCGCATGAGCAATTGCATTTCGAAATGCTCTTATTGGATTGTTGCTCAGAAATTGTGAGCAGTGCTTTGTTGCCGACCCTGCTGGAGCAACTTTCGAAAGTATTCGGAAACAAGATTCGGGCAGGTAAACAAAACAGATATAGTTCTGACTAAGGACCTGTGCGCGAGTGACGTAAGGGTTTCCAGTTATTGTATTTGCTTGGTCCATCCACCCTTGAAAAGCCTTTAATTCTAATAGACGGTCTGCCAGGGGCACGGGAGATGCCTCTATTATCTTTTGCTTATCGTCTGATTTAAGGAATCGGACCTCAGAAGATAAGACTGTGGCAAGCTTTCGCGCATGCTCCTTTGAAAGGCGAACCTCTTCTGTGAGGTTCGTTTCCCATTGGGCCATTTGGTTGTCGATTTTTTTCCAATTCATGAGGTTAACTCTTAATCATGGGTGTCAGTATACAAGGAACAATCTACCATTATTTGAAAATTTCGTTCAGATCAAGTCAATCCCATGGAGTTGTAAATCGCTCATTTTTCTAGGAAATATACGCACTCTTTGGATGAGTGTAAATTAAATTAATCAAAAAATCCGCTAGGCATATGACCCTTAAAACTGCACTTACTCACGCAAAGGCGCACCAAAAGCAGTCGCTTTTAAGCGAAGTACGCTAAAAAAACAGAAGATTATAGAAAATGATGTACTGACCAAACAGGTGAAAAACCAGAATCTGATATCAGATTGATTTTACTTTGCGATCTTAGCGAGCTTTGCGTGAAACTGATTTTTCTGGGATAACAATTGGTGTCGTTTTATTTGGGGAACATTTTTTTGTCGTTGGCAGGAGGAAACAAGCCGACCTCCCCGTATTTCATAAATGCATCTTTAGAAAATCCGTGGAGGTACGGTAAAAAACAATAAACGAGAGGTGAGAAACTTTGGCCATGCGGATAATCTGTCGGATTACGCATGGAGGTAGATCAGCCGAAAACGGGCAATTGATCGGTTTGGATAATTAGTTCGTTAATGTGAATGAAACGGAATTTAATAATGGCAACTTGTTAACTATCTTCCCTATGCTGCCAGCGGCATGTCGTCAAGCGTTGTCACTTCTACAAGAGTTTTCCTTGAACGTGCTTCCGCAACAATAGACTCAAGTTTGGCGGCAACAGAATCGGAAAACCATTCAGCGCCGCATTGGTCACAAATAGTAGCCGGTACATGACGAACAACCACCACACCAAACCCCAAATCTACGGAAAAAAGAGTGTGACCAGCCTTTTTATGGCCTTTGCAGAGCGGGCAATTTCCAGTATTCGTGTTTTGATCCATTTTTATGTTCTCCTGGTTTTGCAGTCATCCATAAAATGCAAATCATCGGGGTAATAGGCCGTTATTATGTAGAGTGTTTCTTGGGCATTATTAAATGCCACGACGACATGAAGCGGTGCTCTATCCGGCTTGCCAAGCATAAGAACGCTTGGATATGGATAGTCGGAAGGATAATGTTCAATAACCTCACCATCAAGGAGCACATCCACGACCTCGCGCCTGGAAATGCCGCGTTCCATCATGCGTTCCAAGGCGTGGCGATTCCATTCAATCGCACCTTTTTGGATTATCGATGAAAACGATTCAGTATTAAACAAGGTCATACTCTACCTCGTCAACTGTGAATTCAGATAAGCGTGGATGATATCCATATAAATCTCGCGCGGCTTGCTGGTGCCGTCGCTGGGGGCGATCATCCCTTCGCTCTCCATCATTTCAACGATGCGGGCGGCGCGGTTGTAACCGATCCGCAGGCGGCGCTGGACCATGGATATACTGGCCTGTTTGGTGTCAGCAACCAGCCGCAGAGCATCCTCCCAGCGTTCATCCTGGACCTCGTCCTCGCTGCTGCTCTTTTCATCGGTATCTTTCATTTCCAGGATTGACTTCTCATAAACCGGTTTGCCCTGCTTTTTGAGGAAATCCACAACCCTCTGCACCTCCGCGTCGGAAACGAATGCGCCGTGGATGCGCTGCAGGCGAGATGTTCCGGGCGGCATGTAGAGCATGTCGCCGTTGCCCAGCAGGCTTTCTGCGCCGTTGGTGTCCAGGATAGTGCGCGAATCCACTTTCGACGTGACCTGGAAGGAGATGCGCGACGGCAGGTTGGCTTTGATCAGGCCGGTGATGACATCCACGGAAGGGCGCTGGGTGGCCAGGATCAGGTGGATGCCGGAGGCGCGTGCCTTCTGGGCCAGACGGGCGATATGTTCCTCGACCTCGCGACCGGCCACCATCATCAGGTCGGCCAACTCGTCAACAATCACGACGATATAGGGAAGATGGCTGTGCTCCAGAATCAGATCATCGTCAACCGCAAAGGGGATCGGGTCGATTGCGGCTTCGCCCTCCTCCTCGATGATTTCTTCCAGCTCCTCGATGATTTCGGCCTCGGGAACGGAGTTCAGCTCCTCCTGTTCCAGCAGTTCACCGGCCAGTTTCTTGTTGTAAGAATCTATGTTGCGGACACCCTTGTCCGACAACAGCTGATAGCGGCGTTCCATCTCGTTTACGGCCCATTTCAGTGCCAGCGAGGCCTTCTTCGGTTCGGTCACCACCGGCAGCAGCAGATGCGGAATCCCTTCATACATGGAAAACTCCAGCATCTTGGGGTCTACCATGATCATGCGCACATCCTTGGGAGTGGAGGTGTAGAGCAGGGAGAGGATCATGGTGTTGATCGAGACCGATTTGCCGGATCCGGTCGAACCGGCCACCAGCAGATGCGGCGCCTTGGCCAGATCGGTCACGACCGGCAATCCGGCGATATCCTTGCCCAATGCCAGCGGCAGCTTCATTTTGCTGTGCGAAAAATGCTCGCAGTTGAATATTTCCCGCAGAAAAACCATGTCGCGGTCACGGTTGGGAACCTCGATGCCGACCACCCCCTTGCCGGGGATCGGCGCCACGATCCTGATTGACATGGCCTGCAACGCCATAGTCAGGTCGTCGGTGAGACCGGCAATCCGGCTGATCTTGATGCCGGGGGCCGGAGAGAATTCATACATGGTGATGACCGGACCGGGGCAGATTTCTACGACCTCTCCGTCAATATTGTAATCTTTGAGTTTCTTCTCCAGCAGCCGCGCATTCATGGTCAGGGCATCACGGTCGAGAGTCTTTTCCGTGGCCGGTGGAATGTCCAGCAGCGAAAAGGGTGGGGTGTGAAAATCCCCCTCGGCCTTGATGAATTCGAAAGTCTCCTGTATCGCGGCGCCCTTGGAGTCCTCTTTTTTCTTCTCTTTTTCCTTCTTGATCAGGTTGGGGCGTGCAGGAGGCGGTGTCGCAGGCTTGATGAGCGGGCCGTTTGACGAAGACGCGGCCGGCATCCCCTCTTTTTTAGCAGTTTCCTTCTCTTTTTCACCGCGGTCATGGGCGCGGCGCTCCTGCCAGGCGGCCCACTTGTGCTTGAAGCTTTCCAGCCACCAGCCGGCAAACAGTACGAAGGAGAAGTGAGCCAGGATCATGATGCAGGCCGCCAGCAGCGGCAGCAGCAGCAGCATCGCACCGGCCGTGCCGACCGTGCTTTTCAGGAAGTGGGCTGTCACGACCCCCACCAGGCCTCCGGTCGGTACCTGTTGATCAAAAAGTAAGGTTTTGTCACGGAAAAAGGCAAACAGTGTCGACAGAGAGAAAAGCAGGCCGGTCGCCGCTATCAGCTTGTAGGAACGCAGCCGGATCTCCTTGAAGCGGAGCAGGGTATAGGCCATGTACAGCAACGACAGCGGGATCAGATAGGAGGCCAGGCCGAAACCGCTGAAGAACAGATCGGCCACCTGGGCGCCCAAACGTCCGCCCAGATTGTGGATGCTCCCTTCATTCGAGTAGCTGTTCCAGGACACATCGGCGGAATTATAGGTCAAAAAGGCCAGCATAAAGAATACGCCGATAACCCCCAGTGCCATCCCTTTCAGTTCTTTGGTTAATTTTTCTTTTTTGGGTTCATCCATATGAGTTTGGGTATCCGGAACGCGAGATTGTAAAACCGGTATATACTACTAGTAATCGGCTGGGGTAGGCAAAGAAAAAATTGGCGGCTCATTCCGCGTTATCGGCATGGGCCTTGGGATGGGCCTTGTCGTAGACTTCCATCAGGCGGTCGATGCTGACATGGGTGTACTTCTGGGTGGTGGAGAGCGAGGAGTGCCCCAGCAGTTCCTGGATCGCGCGCAGGTCTGCTCCACCTTCCAGCAGGTGGGTGGCAAAGGTGTGACGCAGCGTGTGCGGCGAGATCCGTTTGAAAGCCGCAATGCGCAGCACATGGGCATCGATGATGCGGGCCACGCTGCGGCGGTTGATCCGTGCCCCGCGGGTATTGAGAAACAACGCCGCTCCCGGTTCAGCATCGAAGCGCAGCTCAAGATAAGCCTGCAGCGCTTCCAGGGCTTGGCTGCCGACCGGAACGATGCGCTCCTTGCCCCCCTTGCCCATGACACGAACCATTCCCGCCGACAGGTCAATCTCGCCGATATTCAAACTGGTCAGTTCCGAAACACGCAGGCCGCTTGAATAAAGCAGTTCCAGGATCGCCCGGTCGCGCAGGGCATGCCGCTGATCCTCGTCAGGCGCCTCCATCAGGTTGGTGACCTGATCGATGTCCAGATGAAACGGTAGCCGCTGCTCTTTTTTGGGTGTGGCGATCAATTCGGCCGGATTTTTGGTAATCGTGCCGCGGCGCAGCAGGAAACGGAAAAAAGAACGGATCGCGGCCAGTTTTCTGCCGATCGAACTTTTTTTGGTGGTTTTGGACAGCCCGGCCAGATAGCGCCGCAGCAGCAGATGGTCAATGTCCCGAGCCGATACGCCTTCCCCCCTTTCGGCCTGGACAAACGAAAGCCACTGCGCCAGATCGCTGCGATACGCCGCCAGGGTATGCGGCGAGACATTCCGTTCGGTTTCCAGGTAACTGGAAAAGCCGGCTATCTGCTGGGTTAACGGTTCCATCCGCCGTTACTCGAAGGGGGGCAGCCCGCTTTTGAGCTTCCAGCTTTTGAGGAGGTCCTGATAAACCCACTCCTGTCGATAGGTCACGGTTTTTATCCGGTTGGAGGGGAGGATGAAATAATCGAATTCGGCAACCACGTCGCCGGTCTTCTTGTCCGGAAGGCACTCGAAGGTCAGGATGCGAAAGTCGGTCAGCGTGACGCCTCTTTTTCTGAGCGATTCGGCCTTGAGCATGAAATCATCGCGCTGCTCTTTATCGATATAGGTCATGCCGGCATTTTCGACTTCCTGCCAGCGCAGCATGCGGTTATAGGCCCGCATGCTCTTTTCGAACTCGTCGCGCAGCCCCATCTCGGAAACGCAGGCCGTCATGGTCAGGCAGATGACCAGCAGCCATCCGAATCTTAATAATCTCATTATTGCAGCTCCCTCTCACGCTGTTGGATATGTTTGATCAATTCTTCGGCCAGTTCGTACTTGCCGAAAGGCGGAATCAGATAATAGCCGCCCACGGCGCTGATCGTTGCATCAATAAATTCCTTGGCTATTGCCAGCCCTTCCCGGGCTCCGGCCTCTTTTTCAAGGCCCTTCATGCGGGCACGGACGGCGTCCGGCACAGTTATGCCCGGCACTTCGTTGTTCAGGTATTCGGCGTTGCGCTCGCTGACCAGCGGCATGATGCCGGGCAGGAAAGGAATGCCGCAGTCGCGTGTCGCTTCCAGTGCTTCGAAGAGAATAGCCGGATCGTAGATCGGCTGAGTCTGGGTGAAGCGGGCTCCGTTGGCGACTTTCTTGCGCAGGCGCTCGGCTTGGACGGCCATGTTGCGTGTGTTGGGGTTGAAGGCAGCCCCGATCGTAAAACCGGTCCCTTCGCCGATCGGATTTCCGATCGCATTGACCCCCCTGTTCATGTCGCTCAACAGCTTGATCAGCGTAAAGGAATGCAGGTCAAAAACCGATTTTGCGCCGGCGTGATCCCCCATCGTGGCCGGATCTCCGGTCACCGCCAATATGGAACGGATGCCCAGCAGGCTGGCCCCCATCAGGTCGGATTGCATGCCGATCAGGTTGCGGTCGCGGCCGGTCACATGCACGATGACCTCGATACCCAACTCGCGCTGGATAATGCTGCCCAGGGCGATGTTGCCCATGCGTGGCCGTGCCAGCGGGTTTTCGGCCAGGTTGATCGCATCAACACCGGCTTCCTTCAGGCGCCGGCTGCCGGCGATGATCCGGCTGCAATCGATCCCCTTGGGAGGATCCAGTTCGACGGTAATGACCTTGCGGGTGCCCCATTTGTCCAGAAAAGAAGCTGCCTTGTGCGACCTGTCGGCCGGTTCGGAAACGGTGATGTGCGGACTTCTGCTTCTGACGGCCGGCTTGAAACCGGCAATTCTTTGAGCGATGGCGGCGATGTGTTCCGGTGTCGTGCCGCAGCAGCCCCCCAGCAGATTTGCGCCGGCTGCAACCATTTCGGCGGCCATATCGGCAAAATACTCCGGTGTGGCGCGGTAGATATAACGGCCGTCGCGGTATTCCGGAAAGCCGCTGTTGGCGTAGGCGCTGATCGGCTTGTCCGTCAGTGTCGCCAATCGTTTGATTACCTTCAGCAGCTCCAGGGGCCCGGCGCCGCAGTTGGCTCCGATGATGTCGGCCCCGGCCGATTCCATCGCTTCGCAGAAGCGTTCCACCGATGTGCCGTCGGCACTGCGCCCCCCTTCCAGGAAGGCCAGCGAGGCGGAGACCGGCAGGCCGCAGCCGCGGGCGGCCCGTAGCGCCGCCTGCAGCTGTTCCAGCGACGAAAAGGTCTCCAGCAGCAGCAGATCGACACCCCCTTCAGCCAGGGCGTTGCACTGGGCCCGAAAAACATCTTCCATCTCCGTTGCAGTCAGCTCCTTGTCGTCCCCTTTGATCTGGATCAGCGGACCGACCGATCCGGCCACCAAGATGTCTTGACCGGCAACCTTCCGTGCGATTGCGGCGCCGGCCAGATTGATCTCGGCCACTTTGTGGCCCAGGCCGATCGCGGACAGCTTGGTGAAATTGGCACCGAAGGTGTTGGTTTCAATGACCTGTGCACCGGCGGCGGCATACTGGCCGGCCAGCTCCCTGACCAGCGCCGGGCGGACCAGGTTCAGATGCTCGAAGTTGCTGTCGAGGCTGACCCCTTTGGCGTAGAGCATCGTGCCGATGGCGCCGTCGCCGGTCAGCACCTCCCGCCCCAGGCGATCCATGATGGTATACGGTTTTTCGTTCATACGATTCCTATCTTGCTGTTGCCCGAACATGTTATATGGGTTATAAACTTTGATTGTTCCAAATTCTCAAATGGAGTTATCGAATAATGCACACGATTGTACAGTGGCTGCTCGACACGATCGGCACGATGGGGTACCCCGGCATATTTCTGCTGATGGCGATGGAGAGCTCGATCATTCCGGTGCCGAGCGAGCTGGTCATGCCGCCGGCCGGTTATCTGGCCTATCAGGGAAAAATGAGCATGGCCGTCGCTATTCTGTGCGGCACCGTCGGCAGTCTGGTGGGCGCCTATGCCAACTACTTCGCTTCCCATTATCTGGGGAGACCGCTGATTCTCAAGTACGGCAAGTACGTGCTGATTCCGCCCGATAAATTTGTAAGGGTCGAGAAATTCTTCCTGCGGCATGGTGAGATATCGACCTTTATCGGGCGTCTGCTGCCGGTGATTCGCCACCTGATTTCGATCCCGGCCGGAGTGGCCGGAATGAATCATTTCAAGTTCTCGCTCTACACTCTGATGGGCGCCGGCATCTGGTGCACGATCCTGACCTGGATCGGCTACGCCATCGGCGAGAACCAGCAGCTGATCATGCAATATTCCCATCAGGCGCTGGTCTGGGTGCTGCTGTTCAGCCTGGTTCTGGTGGCGGTTTATGTCTGGCGTCAGCGCCGTAACGGTAGTAAAGCCTAAATCAATCAATAAGGCAAAAGGATTTTTAGCAGGTTGCAGGTAATACCGATTTCAAATCAAAGATGAAATCAAGGCGGCGAGGATCAAGGCGACGAAGGCATACAGATCCGTATGTTGAGGAGCCGAAGACGAGACAACGAAGATAGCGCTTTGATTTGGAATTGGAATAACGCACACATCCCGATAACCGGGATTCGGAGGAACGAAGATGCAGATGAAGAGAATAGACCGTATCCAGTATATCGGAGTGGATTTTCCGGGCAATCCCTGCTCGACCCAGGGTTTTACCTCCCGCCACGAAGGGGTTTCACGCCCCCCCTACAACTCCCTTAACCTGGGCATCAACACCCAGGATCAGCAATCCAACGTCGAGGGCAACCGCAGCCTGCTGGCCCGTGCCTTTGGTGTCAGCCAGGAAGCGCTGGTAACCCCCCGGCAGGTGCATGGCATTGATATCCTGGTTATCAATGAGCCCAACGAGGATTACAGCCATTTTCTGTCGGTGGAGGGGGATGCGGTCATCACCAACCAGCCGAACGTGATGATCGGCGTCTGTGTGGCCGACTGCGTGCCGATACTGCTGTGCGATCCTGAAAAAAAGGTCATCGCTGCTGTCCACGCCGGCTGGAAGGGTACCGCCGGCAAACTGGTAGCCAAGGTTGTGGCCGGCATGAAATCGGAATTCGGCTGCAACCCGGCTACTGTACAGGCCGCCATAGGACCTTGCATCCAGAAGTGCTGCTATGAAGTTGACGGACCGGTCAAGCAGGCTTTCGTGCAGAGTGATATTGCCTGGGCATCTTTTGCCGAAATGTGCGGCGAAGGGAAATGGAAACTGGACCTGGCAGCCACCAACCGGGAACTGCTACTGCTGGCCGGGCTATCGGCCGATGCTGTACAGGTTTCCGAGCAATGTACCTGCTGTCACAGCGAACTGTTTTTTTCATATCGTCGTGATAAGGACGAAGCGGGCAGGCAGATGGGCTTCATCATGCTGAAACCTTAAAGACAATTATGAATTATAAAGTATGAATGATGAAAGACTACAAATTCAAAATTCATACCTCATAATTCAACATTAGGTGGATAAATCATGCTCGCAAAAGTATTCAGCAGTGCCCTGATCGGTATCGATGCGATTCTGGTGGATGTGGAGGTCGACCTGGCGGCCGGTCTGCCCTCCTTTGCCACGGTCGGCCTGCCGGATGGCGCGGTCAAGGAGAGCAAGGACCGCGTCAAGGCTGCCTTGAAGAACTCCGGCTATGATTTCCCGGCCCGGCGCATCACCGCCAATCTGGCGCCGGCCGACATCAAGAAGGAGGGTGCGGCCTACGACCTGCCGATCTCGATCGGCATCCTGGCCGCCACCGGAGTCGTCAAGGGGCCGCGCCTGCGTGAATATATCCTGTTGGGCGAACTGTCGCTGGACGGCGGGCTGAAGGCCATTCGCGGGGCGCTGTCGATGGCGGTGGCCGCCAAGCGGGCCGGGTTGAGCGGCCTGATCCTGCCTGCCGAAAACGCGCCCGAGGCGGCCGTTGTCGAAGGAATCGACGTGATCGGCGCCACCAGCCTGTCCCAGGTGGTAGAGTTCCTGAGCGGCCGGGAAGAGATCGCGCCCTGCCGGATTGACCTGCAGGCGCTGTTTGCCAGCGGCTGCGAATACGGCGAGGATTTCAGCGAGGTCAAGGGGCAGGAACATGCCAAACGCGCCCTGGAAGTGGCGGCGGCCGGATCTCATAATCTCCTGATGATCGGACCGCCCGGCTCAGGAAAGACGATGATTGCCCGGCGCATCCCGACCATCCTGCCGCGCATGTCGTTCGACGAGGCGATTGAAACCACCAAGATCTTCAGCGTCAGCGGCATGCTGGAGAAGGAGCGCGCCCTGCTGGCGGTACGACCCTTCCGTTCCCCCCATCACACGATCTCGGATGTCGGCCTGATCGGCGGCGGCAGCACCCCCAAGCCGGGCGAGGTCTCGCTGGCCCACAACGGCGTGCTTTTTCTGGACGAGCTGCCCGAATTCAAGAAAAACGTGCTGGAAGTCCTGCGCCAGCCGCTGGAAGATGGCCGGGTCACGATTTCCCGTTCCCTGCTTTCGCTGACCTACCCGTCACGCGTCATGCTGGTGGCGGCCATGAACCCCTGGAGATGTGTGAACCTTTCTCTACTGGCGCAAACGAAGGGATATAAAAGAAGACAAAATGGAGGGAATCCTCGCCGACGTCTATCCTCTCAACGAGTTCTTTCACGACTTGCTGCCTAGCCTCATAACTCAACGATGGCCACAGTGACGCCAGCGTAGTTGCTCTCTCGATTACATACGACTTGCCAATCTCATTTGTTTTGATGAAATCGATCTCTGCCTGTAGGCGGGGGATCTCCAGGGTAATGTTGTCGAGCCTGGTTTTGATAGGATCATATCTATCTTTGAATCCATTCTGATCTATTACCTGCTTACCATACAGATCAATCAAAACATCAACTTTCCCGTTCACTTCCTTCTGCTCTTTCTTCAGCAGTTCCAGTCTCTCCTGCTTTCCCACCAATTCTTTTTCCAGATCCTCGTTGGCACCAAGCTGTTCAGGTGCGACAACCACCTCCTTCAAGGCATTCTGAAAGTTCTCTTCGATGATGTCCTCGTTTATTCTCATCCGACATTTTTTGCAGGCATAGCGGGGTATCTTCATCGAAGGATACGGTGCAACGTAGAGCTTCTCACCGCATTGACACTTCAGTATCCCGGAAAACAAGAACCTTCCTACTTTTGGGACCGACTTGAATGACGTGTATCTCCTAGCTGTCTCCTCGAAGATTTTATTTGCTGCATCCCAGTCCTCTTCAGACACTATTGGTTGTACGTTGGTATAAACCCAATCTTTCTCCGGTTTCAGCACCCAGTTCTTCTTGTTGCCAAGGCTCTTTGCGTAATTCGCCCGGCGAATCCCCTTGTAGACAGTATCGGACAAGAGGCGCTTGAGAGAGGTCGGCCTATAGACCTTTTTGCTTCTCGAATATAGGCCCTCGTCTTTGAGCTGGTTGCATGTAGTAAGCAACTTGCCGGTCTCAAGAAAGATCTCATAAGCCCGCTTGACGACAGGAACCTCATTGGGATTGGGGATGAGTTTTCCTTCCACCCAGTGATAGCCAAAGGGCCCCTTGCCACCAGTATTCTTACCCAGTTTTGCTCTGACAGGGATTGATGCTGCTACACGAGCTGAGATTTCTTCACGTTCCCACTGAGCCAGTGCACCAATTACGGTATAGAGGAGCCGACCTGCAGGGGAGGAAGTATCGATGCTTTCTTCGAGGCTGACAAGAGCCGCATCATGTTTCTGGAAGTAGTCTGAAATTTCGAGGAGTTGTTTGGTGTTGCGGGCGAGACGTGCGAGTTTTGAGAAGATCAGTGCTTGAATGCGCCCAGCTGCGACGTCATCAAGCATCCTTCTGGCCTCTGGATTGTCCAGGACATCTTTGCCAGAGACTCCCGACAGATCATAAAGGTCGACTATGTTCCATCGTTTGAGTTCTGCATACATTCTGGCACGGGCTTCATGATTCTTTGGCGATTCACCCCGAGCCTGGTCTTCTGTTGATACCCTTATCCATATTCCAACATTCATCCCATCATTCCTGCCTATATCACCCCGCCGGCCCAAACAACCCTGCCGACGATCTTGAGATTAATCGCCTCATCCCCATGCAGAATTTCAGGCTCGTATAGAGTGTTATCACTTCGGATCACAACAGAGCCGTCATACTTCTTCTGCAGCCGCTTCACAAGCAAAGCGTCCTCATATTGCACAACGTAGATAGCCCCGTCTTCGACGCGTGAAGTTCTGGTATCAATCAGAATCAGATCACCATTACTCAAGGTTGGTTCCATGCTGTCGCCTTGTACCGATATGAGCGCCAGAAAGTCCCTTGGAATCCCCAGTACGTTCTTTACCCACTCTGTTTTGAAATACAGATGATCAACAATCTGCTCACTATGAATAATTGCACCTCCTCCAGCACTAGCCTTGATTTCAAATCTTGGCACCTTGGTGTAGCCATCAGCCTCAGAAACAAGACCGTTATCTCGACATATTGTCGGAAGAGAACTGCCATCTGAAAACATCCACTGCAAATTGATGTTATTGCGGATACACAATTTGATGATCTTCTCGTAAGGAATGGTTCCCCTTTTTTTCCAGGTACCAAGCAGCCTTGGGTCGCTTTCAAGGGCTTTAGCGACCTCTGTATCGTTCTTCAGTTCGAGAGCTGTTTTCAGCTTATCGATGATATTTTCAATCAAAATTTCGTCATTTTGCTGATTTTGGCTTGACATGGTTTTCATCCTTATGCAACAATAATCATCATGATGAGG
>CAYWJJ010000049.1:0-30211 GCA_964458105.1 uncultured Geobacter sp. | reverse complement strand
CGGCTGCGGTCTGGCATGGTTTGGTGGAGATGACTTCGATCTTGCCTTTGCGGCCGCTGGAGTGATACTCAAGTGAATCCTTGAACTTTGCCATTTTGATTCTCCGTTTTTAGTTTTGTTAAAAAACAGGTGCTTGCTTAGTACTAATGAGGTGTTTCTTTTATTAAAACTGAAAAACAATAAACTCCTTGAATCTTGGTTGTCAAGCAGTTAATCCCGATCTGTAAAAAATCATTTTATTCACGGAATATAATCAGACTTGTCAGTTCAGAAACTATTGCTACAATCAAATTTAATCTATGAAGGAGCGGCAAAATGTCCGATTGCACGATTGGTATTGATATTGGCGGCACAAACCTGCGTATGGCACTGATTACGGGTGGGGGGGAAGTTGTTGCTCGCCGCAGGCTGCCCAGTTTGATTGCGGAAGGCAGAGAAGCCTTTTGCGATCGGTTGCTGCTCGGTATTGAAGAGTTGCGGTTGGATGCGATTTCCCATGCAGTCGGTATTGCCGGCATTGGCGTCGGTATTCCGGGTCTTGTCGACAGTGACGGTTTTATTCATGCTTCAGTAAATATGCGTCCGCTCGACGGATTTAACCTTGCTGCATTTTTGACCGGGAAGACCGGCCTGATGGTGGACAGCGCCAACGATGCCAATGCCATTGCCGTTGGAGAGCAGTTGTTCGGCGCTGGACGTGGACTGTCGTCATTCATGGTTATTACGATTGGAACCGGACTGGGAAGCGGCCTGATCCTTGATGGACGGCTTTGGAAAGGCGCGGGAGGCTTTGCGGCAGAATTTGGGCATGTTACGGTGAACCCTGAAGGCGTTTTATGCCCCTGCGGAAACCATGGTTGTCTGGAAAGGTATGTCTCTGCAGATGCATTGTTGCGTTCGATAATGGCAGCTTTTCCAGCTGAAGCAGACCGTTATCGAAAGTTAACGGCTGAGGAGCTTGCCGTTATGGCCCGATCCGGAGACTCTGTTGCCCGGTATGCCTTTAATCAGATGGGGCGATGGTTTGGCATCGCACTGGCGTCTTTGTCAAATCTTCTGAATCTTGAAGCATTCATCATCGGCGGCGGAGTAGGAGCCAGTCTTGATCTTTTTGAACCGGCGCTTAGAAACGAAATGTCTAAACGCTGCTTTTCGGATATATTCTCAAGTCTCAGGATACTTAGGGGAGAACTCGGTGACGATGCCGGTCTGTTCGGGGCAGCGGCGCTGGTGGCCAAGCGTCCCGGGATGCATGCCATAAATTAGATAAATCGAATCTGTGCAATCTTAACTGAGCCTGCTGCCGGAATGATCGAATCACACTCCATATGAACTCAGTCAAACTGTTTGCAATTGGATCGAGCCCGCAATCTGCAAGCTTAATGGATTGACTTATCAACCTGTTATCAGTAGTATCCATCCATTAATGTTTCCAATTTATCCAGCTTCGGGATGGTCGATTATGCAGAAAATCCCTTTGATGCTTGCCAAAGCGGGAATGATTCTGTCTCGTGACGTTTTTCGGGGTGATTCTCCGGTCGGAATGCCGATCTGCGGCAGGGATACCGTGCTGACAGATGCACTGATCACACGTCTTGATCAAATGGATGTCCAGTCGGTATATGTGGACGGTCACCCTGTCTGGGAAGAGGGGGGATGCTCCTTGGAAGAGCTCCTGCAGAATCTTGACATGCGTTTTGAAAAAAGCCGCCAGGAACCGCTGAACTCCATGCTGTATGACATTTACAAGGCACACCTTACCAAATCCATGGGGGGCGAGGGTGGAAGACAAACGTAGTGAGCTGAAAAAGATAATTATGGACACCAAGACGTTGCCTACGCTGCCGGGTGTCATTAACAAGCTTAATGCTTTATCCGAGAACGACAAGGCCTCTGTACAGGAAATGGCCAAGATCGTGTCGTCTGACCAAGTGCTTTCAGCCCGCATATTGCGCCTGGCAAACTCGCCCTCCTACGGTTTTTACCGGGTTTCAACCATATCCAACGCCATGATCCTGCTGGGGGTCAACGTGGTCAAGAGTCTGGCGCTTTCCTCATCGATTTTTGCCATTATGGAAAAGAACAGCATCGGTTTATGGGAACATTCTCTGGGGGTTGGTGTTGCAGCCAATCTGCTGGCCCGCAAACTGGGGTTGCCGGAGTGCGAGGAAATCGCAACAGCAGCGCTCCTGCATGACATCGGCAAGGTTATCGTCAGTCTGAAATGCAGTGAGGCTGAAATGGGAATCCTCAAGTTGGTTCGTGATCGCCGGATGTTTACCATTGAGGCGGAACGCGAGATCATCGATACGGACCATGCCGAGATTGGAGGCTGGCTGGCCAAGAGCTGGTTTCTTCCTGACAAGCTCAGCGAGCCGATCGCCTGTCATCATGATGTGGAAAAATCCGTAAATCATCGTATAAAAACCTCGGTTGTTCATATTGCAGACGTACTCATAAAAGCCAGCGGTTTCGGAAACAGCGGTGACCGTTATGTCCCTGTTATCCAGAAAACCGCCTGGGATACGCTCAAGCTGAACCAACAGATAATGACTGAATTGGTGGCAGAAATAGAGGATAAATTGGTGGAGGTCAGGAACTTCAGTCTGGAAATGATGAGCGAAGAATGATTCAACCTACCAGAATTACCATCGTATCTTCCGATACCCAACAGGCTTCACACATCCAGCTTCGCCTTCAAAGCAAGGGTTTTCAGGCCAATTGTCTCAAATGCATTGACTCGGTGCTGGGTGTATTCTATTCCGATCCGCCTGACCTGCTGATATTTGATCTTTCAACCGACTCCGAATGCAGCACAAAGCTGGTCTCTATATTGCGAAGCGACAGTTTTTTCAGCGCCATTCCGATTCTCGGCCTGATTGCTGAAATAGATAATGATTCCTTGATTTGGGATAGTTGTCCTTTGGACGATTTCATCTGCTTACCGATTGATTATAATGAACTGTTTTCCCGTATCTACCTGTCGCTGTCGCGTCTTAAGCGAATATTCGACAACAATCCGCTGACGCGGCTGCCTGGAAATACTTCTATCCAGCGGGCCATAGATGGCGCCATGGGCTCGCCGGTATCGGTTTGCTATGTGGATATCAATCACTTCAAGCCCTATAACGATCAATACGGTTTCTCTCACGGTGATGAAGTGATTCGCATGACTGCTCGCATCATGTTCAATGCTGTGCGGGACTTCGGTGGCGGGTTTTGTGGTCATATCGGCGGGGATGATTTTGTCTGCATCGTATCCAATGAATGTGCCGAAGCTGTCTGCCAGACGATCATCAGTCACTTTGATCTGATTGTGCTTGATTTGTTTGACGAAGAAACTAAAAAACTTGGCTATTACCCCGGGGCTAACCGAAAAGGGCAGAAAGAGGATGTGCCGCTATTGTCCGTTTCAATAGCCGTCGTTCCGATGGATATGCCGAAGCTGAAGCATGCTGCCAAAGTTGCTGAAGTAGCTGCGGAGCTGAAAAAAATAGCCAAGGATTTCGCAGGCAGCCGATACGTGGTTGATCAACGACTCAATTAGTAAACGGTGACTGTTACATAAAAAAAGGCGTCCTCCATCTGAAGGACGCCTTTTTTATTTAAATGATAATTCAGTGCTACATCTTGTGGCACTTTCCGCAATCATCCTGAACCGAGAAGGCATCCTTGCCTTTGTTATGGCAGACGCCGCAAGATTTGCCTTTTTCCATTTCGCCCATGGTGGCTTTGAGCGCGCCGGATTTGAACGGGAATATCTTGGTATGGCAATCAACGCATTTGTATGCCTGGGTATGGAAGTCGTGGCTGAAAACGGCTTCACCGGCAGAAGTCTTGAAAGATATCTTGCCCGGCTTCATGCCTTTGTGGCACTTGTCGCAATCACCGCTTGAAGCAAATGCTTCCTTTCCGTTGTGGCATGCGCCGCAGGATTTGCCTTTAAACATGTCGTCCATGGTGGCTTTGCCCACGACTGTTTTATAGGGGAAGTTCTTGGTGTGGCAATCTTTGCATCCATATGCCTGGGTATGGAAGGCGTGGCTGAATGTGGCCGGAGTAACTCCTTTAAGGTTGAAAGTGATTTCTTTCGGTTTCAGGCCTTTGTGGCAGCGGTCACAGTTGGCTGTTACGGCGAACGCTTTCTTGCCGTTGTGGCAGGCACCGCAGGTGCGGCCATTTTCCATCTCGGACATGGTCACGGCTTTTTCCTTGCCGGTTATGACCTTGCCGTTGTGGCAGCTCTTGCATGCTCCGCCGGTTTTTGCAATATGGGTAGCGTGGCTGAAAACGGCTGTTCCGAGTCCTTTGATATTGTAAGATACATCGCGCGGTTTTCCTTTGTGGCAACGAACGCAATCTTTCTCGCTGGCGACGCTGAATGCCTTGATACCGCTGTGGCATGCTCCGCAAGATTTGGTCGTCTCCATTTCCGCCATTGTGAAATGTTTTCTTTTTTTAAGGCTGTAGATGGCGTCGTGACAGATTCTGCAGTTGTTGTTGTATTTCTTCAGATGAAACTCATGGCTGAATACAACCGGATCGGAGTTTTTGAAATTGAAAGAGAGGTCTTTTGTTTCGACAGCGCCGGCGCAAATGGCGGACGCTAAAAACAGTAAAAGGGCCAAGAATAAGGTCTGTTTCCGCATAATAGACTGCTCCTTGCTACTTGATTGAATAACATATTCAAGCGCGCTACTATACAGACTGTGTTAATCATCGTCAATCGTAAATTGCCGCATCGTGGAATGTCAACTAATAGCTTGGTTTTGCGGTTGATAGGATTAATGTGCTGTGATATAGATTGTCACCATTTCAAGTCACGGGTAGCCATATGATAATGATTGATCGAATGATAGAGCAGGCGTTGCTGGAAGACATTCACACCGGCGACATTACTACCAAAGCTGTTGTGCCGCAACGGCGTCCCGCAAATGCGCGGCTGATTGCCAAGGAGGATCTGGTGGTCGCCGGACTTTCAATTGCCGGACGGGTTTTCAGCCGTCTTGAACCGGGCGTGGTTTACAGTCAGAGCTGTTCCGATGGCGACCATCTGGAAAAAGGCACCGTCATGGCCACATTGAGCGGGGATGCCGCCGATTTGCTGATGGGGGAACGGGTAGCTCTCAATCTGCTTCAAAGAATGTGCGGCATCGCGACGCTTACCTCCAGATTTGTTGCGGCGGTTTCAGGAACAAAAGCCCGCATTGTAGATACACGTAAAACCACTCCCGGCCTGCGGGAAATTGAAAAATACGCAGTGCGGATCGGTGGAGGGATAAATCACCGGACCGGGCTATATGATGGTGTGCTGATAAAGGAAAATCATATTGCTGCCGCTGGCGGCATCAGCGAAGCAATCCGTCGCGCCAGAGCCTACATTCCCCACACTCTGAAAATAGAGATAGAGACGGAAACCTTGGCACAGGTTGATGAGGCGTTGACGGCAGGCGCAGATATCATCATGCTTGATAACATGACACTGGAACAGATGCGGACGGCCGTTGCAACCATTGCGGGCCGAGCCGTGGTGGAAGCCTCCGGTGGGGTCAGTCTTGAAACAGTGAGAGCCATTGCCGAAACCGGCGTAGATATCATTTCGGTAGGAGCCCTGACCCATTCCCCAAGGGCAATGGATATTTCCATGCTTCTGGACTAACCGGACCGGAGCATCGGATCGTTTCTTGAGGTAATTTCATGCACCAGAAGGCCAGTACAATCTTGCGGCTGTTCCGTGATAATGGTGGATTTGTATCTGGTGAATTTTTCAGCAGGGCACTTGGGGTATCACGCACTGCCGTCTGGAAACATATTTCATCGCTGCGTGAACTCGGACATGTGATTGAAGCGGTTCCTTCACGGGGCTACAAACTGATCTCATCACCTGAATTTCTTGATTCTCGTGAAATCAAGGCAGAGTTGATCACGTCACTGGTCGGAAGACGGCTGGATTGTCTGAAACAGACCACATCCACGAATGCGGACGCATTTCGAATTGCCGAAGAGGGGGCCCCGGAAGGCACAGTCGTTATCGCCGATGCTCAAAACGGCGGAAAAGGCCGCCGTGGCCGGGTCTGGTCGTCACCTGCCGGGGTTAACCTTTACTGCTCCGTTGTGCTGCGTCCGTCGATAATGCCGCATGAAGCCCCGCAGTTGACTTTTCTCTCCGCAGTGGCCGTGGCGCGGGCCATTGAGCGGACAACCGATCTGGTGCCGGAGATCAAGTGGCCCAATGATGTTCTGATCGGCGGGAAAAAAGTCGCCGGTCTGCTTAATGAAATGAGTGCGGAAACCGACGGAATAAATTTTATTGTCCTCGGAATCGGTGTCAATCTCAACATGACTGCTGATCAGTTTCCCGATGATCTGCGTTACCCGGCAACGTCGCTTTTGCTGGAATCCGGTTCTCGGGTGTGCAGAACTCACTTCGCTGCCGTGATGCTGAGCGAGCTTGACAAGCTTTATGCGGACTTTGCTTCCAGCGGCTTCGGTCCGGTTCGAGAAGAGTGGCAGATGCGTTGCAACGCTAATGGACGGACGGTGTCGGTCAACGATGTCGGTGATGAACATAAAGTCGGCATGTTTGTTGGCATAGACAGTGACGGAGCGTTGCTGCTGCGTTCGGGCGATGACAGGATTGAACGTATAGTTAGTGGTGATGTGAGGGTGATCTGAATGCTTTTGGTGATTGATGTAGGTAACAGCAATATTGTCCTGGGAGTTTATGACAATGAACGCCTGAAGCGTAGTTGGCGCCTTTCCACGGACAAGTCGCGTACTTCCGATGAATATGCGGTGCTTCTGCACAGCTTGTTCGAACAGGCCGGACTGGAATTTTTATCAATTAATGCGACGATCATTTCTTCCGTGGTTCCACCTTTGACCGGAGTGATGGAATCAATCTCCCGTGATTTTTTCAAGCTGACTCCTTTTGTGGTTGGTCCCGGCATAAAAACCGGTATGCCGATCCAGTATGACAATCCGCGCGAAGTCGGCGCCGACCGGATCGTCAATGCGGTGGCCGGTTTCGAAAAGCACAAGTGCCCACTGGTGATAGTCGATTTTGGCACGGCTACAACTTTCGACTACATTAACGCCAAGGGGGAGTACTGCGGCGGGGCCATTGCACCAGGACTGGCAATATCATTGGAGGCACTTTTCCAAAGGGCCAGCAAATTGCCGAGAGTGGATATAGCCAAACCGCCGCATGTGATTGCCAAAAATACGGTCAATTCGATGCAGTCCGGAATTTTTTTCGGTTATGTCGGTTTAGTGGATGGTATCGTCGAGAATATTCGGAGCGAGTGCCACGAAAAATTCCGGGTTATCGCCACTGGCGGTTTGGCGGTTCTGATTGCGCCGGAATCCAAAACCATCGATGAGGTTGATGAGTTTCTTACGCTGGACGGATTGCGGATATTGTACGAAAGGAACAGGTAACGCTCGTTGTCGTAGTGACAAGGAATGCTTTTCAGATCAGATATTATCAGACGGTGAATATACTGCGGTTGGCGGCCAAGTCTTTTGTTGAGATATAGTAGTTAAATTCTATTATGCACACAAGGAGGCAGTTCTATGGGACAGTTTGAAACCAGCAAGATCCGCAACTTGGGTATCGTCGCGCACGGCGGCGCCGGCAAAACCTCGCTTTCCGAAGCGATTCTCTTTAACACCGGTATGATCGATCGACTTGGTCGCGTTGATGATGGCACATCGACCATGGATTTCGAGCCGGAAGAGATCAAGCGGAAAATTTCAATTACCTCCTCCCTTGACCATTGCGAATGGAATGGTCACTCCATCCACATTGTTGATACTCCCGGTTATGGAAACTTTATCGCAGACACCCGCGCCTGCATGCGCGCCTTGGACTGCGCTGTCATAATCCTGTCCGCAATATCCGGCGTGAAGGCCCAGACCGAAGAAATTTGGAATTGGGCCAATGAGTTCGAGATTCCCCGCATTGCCTTTGTCAATAAACTTGATCGGGAGCGCGCCAGCTTTCTGCGTGCCATTGACGATATGGAAAAAACTCTGGGGGCCCGGGGTGTAGCCATTCAGATGCCGATCGGTCTTGAAGCGGACTTTGAAGGCGTAATCGATCTGATCAGCATGAAAGCCTGCTTTTACGACAAAGAGGGCTCCGGGAAATTTACCGAAGGAGCTATTCCGGCGGAGTATGCTGATGAAGCTGCGCGTCTGAGGGAAGCTCTGGTTGAAACGGTTGCCGAGGCCTATGATGCCCTGACAGAGAAGTATCTCGAAGCCGGGGAACTGACTGAAGAGGAAATCATTGACGGTCTGCGCGTCGGCACGATGCGCAACACTTTTACGGCTGTGCTGTGCGGTTCCGCAACTGCGAATATCGGTGTTCAGCATCTGCTGGATGCAATCTGCGCCTATCTGCCATCCCCTCTCGATCGCACCAGGGCGGTTGGCGTTCACCCCAAAACCGAAGAGATCATCGAGCGCGCTCCTGACGAGAAAGAGCCTTTTTCCGCCCTGGTCTTTAAAACAACATCTGACCCCTACACCGGAAAAATTACAATTTTTCGCGTCTACTCCGGTGTGCTCAACTCCGATTCTACGGTATTCAATTCCACCAAGGGGATTGAAGAGCGTATCGGCCAGATATACGAACTGGAAGGCAAAAAGCAGCATCCGATCAAACAGGCCGTTGCCGGAGATATTGTTGCTGTTGCCAAGTTGAAGGAGACCATTACCGGCGATACCCTCTGTGATGTAGCCAAACCGATCGTCTACGAACCTGCCAAACAGTTGTTGCCGGTCATATCCTACGCCATCGAGCCAAAGACCAAAGCCGATGAAGACAAAATTCACAATGCCCTGCACCGAATGATCGAGGAAGAGCCGACACTTGAGTCGCACCGTGACCCACAGACCAAGGAATTCATCATATCAGGTATGGGGCAGGTCCATCTGGAGGTCATCGTCGAAAAAATGAAGCGGAAATTTGGTGTGGAAGTGCTGCTGAAAACCCCCAAGGTACCGTACCTGGAGACAATCCGCGGTACGGCCAAGGTCCAGGGCAAGTACAAGAAACAATCCGGCGGGCGCGGCCAGTACGGTGACTGCTGGATCGAAATGTCGCCAACCGGTCGTGGGGAAGGTTATGTTTTTGAGGACAAGATTGTCGGAGGTGTAGTGCCGCGTCAGTATATTCCCGCGGTGGACAAAGGAATTCAGGAGGCCTGTCTGGATGGTTTCCTGGCCGGCTATCCGGTCGTTGACTTCAGGGTGGCTCTTTATGATGGATCGTTCCATACTGTGGATTCATCCGAGATGGCTTTCAAAGTGGCAGGTTCCATGGCATTCAAAAAGGCCATGGAGCTTTGCAAACCGGTCCTGCTTGAACCGATAGTCAACATGAAGATCACTGTTCCGGATGAGAACATGGGTGATGTGATTGGAGACCTTAACTCACGCCGTGGAAAGGTTATTGGTGTCGAACCCAAAGCAAATTCACAGATTATCCGTTCCGTTGTGCCGATGTCAGAGGTCCTGGCTTATTCAAACGATTTGAAATCAATGACCAGTGACCGCGGTATGTTCAGCATGGAGTTTTCACATTATGAAGAGTTGCCGTCGCATCTGTCGCAGAAGGTGATTGCCGAATCACAGACCGGAAAAAAAGAATCGCACAACAATCATTAGTAAAATAAAAGTTGCTTTTGCTTTTTGGGTAGAAAGCAACTTTGTTAACGCACACCCCGTTTATAAGGGCTAAGATTCAATATGGAGGTTTTCATGGATTTCAAATTCAGTAAGGGGACGGGTGACGACGGGAAGCAAGAAGCACCCGGCGAAAAAAAGAATCAGAGTGCTTTGCTGGTACTCCTTCTCCTTCTGGTGGGTGGTTTCTCGTATGTGTACTTTTTTACAGGTTTGATCAGACCGCAAGAGCAACCCAAACAACCTGAAGCTCCAGTGCAGCAGGTTGTTAAAATGCCCCTTCCGGTTAGTAGCGGCACTGTTGCAGCTACTGAACAGAAGTCTGCCGCCGCAAAAAATGAACCGGTCGCAGCAAAAGAAGAACCCCATAAAACAGTGCCTGCCAAACCGGTCCAGTCTGCCCCTGTTGCTGCAGCACCTGCTGCCAAGCTGTTGCCGCCTGTAAAGCCGAATGAAGAGTCCAAAAAAACGGAAGCGGTCAAGCCTGTCGATAAAAAGGTACTCCCGGAACCGGCCATGGGTAAAAAAGAACAGAAAAACGCTGCCGCAAAGGTCGAAGAAAAAAAACCGGCCATTGACAAGAGTCAAGCCCCGACAGCCAAAAAGCCCGAACCAGTCAAGGTCGCAGACAAAAAGCAGGTTGCGGAAGTGTCGCCAAAGTCCAAAAAAGCGGCAGCCGTTTCCGGCCATTCAGCGAAAGACGGTTCCGGAAAGACTGATGCAGCCAGCCGTTGGTCTGTGCTGGTAGGTCAATATACTATTGAGGAAGCACTCTCAGCCGATATGGGGCGTGTGCGTGGCGTTGGGCTTGAGCCGGTAGTAAAGGCCGGTCCTCGTAAGAAATCTGCAATGAACAGGTTGCTGCTGGCCGAATTTACAAGTCGGGCAGATGCGCAAGTTGAACTTTCCAAGCTGAAACGTCTCACCTCCGATGCATTTATAATTGAACAATCCGGAAAACATGCTGTTTATGCGGGATCGTATCTGCTGGATGCACGCGCATCTTCAGAGAAAGAGCGATTGGCCGCTGCCGGTTTTTCAGTCAGTATCAAACGCGCTGAAGTTGCAATTCCCACCCAGAGTCTGACAATTGGACCATTCAGTGGGAAAAAAGCTGCCGAAGCAGCACTTGGCAAGTTGAAAGCTAACGGCGTCAAAGCATCCCTGATCCGACAGTAGTTTGTTGCATGTCTAATAAAATCAAGCTGACAATATCCCCGGCAGTGGCGGCGTACGTCAAGCCGGGGATTCCTACCGAAATCAGGCTGGCAGGCTGCCGCGCGGCAATTGATATGGAACCGTTCGACTGCATAACGCTTTTGTTTTGCCTGTCGAAAGATCCGGACCCGTCGGTAAAATCATCTGCAATCAGCTACATCGAAAAACTGTCCGAAGATGTGGTTAAGGCATATTACGCTTCCGAAAATGCGCATCCGCTGATTTTGGATGCTCTGAAGCGTGTTTGTGGCAAGCATTTCGACAATCAAGGAGCTTCCGCATCTGAGGCTTTGTCCGGCGCAGTCGAAGATGTATCACAACTCGACCAGGATGAGACTGCTCTTCCGCTGCAGCCGGAGTCTTCAAACCAGGATGATTTTACTGAAGAGGAAGGCTGTTCTGATGACGACGAGCCGATCGAAGAAGAGGGAGAAGAGTTTCTCAGCAAGTATAAAATAGCGCAGATGATGGGGATCGGCGAAAAAATTAAAATGGCGCTTTCCGGGGACAAGGAGTGGCGTTCAATATTGGTAAAGGACACTAACAAGCTGGTCTCGGGCAGTGTCATGAAAAATCCACGCATTACCGAGGCCGAAGTGATCAAGTTGATCAAGGCTGGTATCCAGAACGACGAGATCATGCGCCTGATATGCGCCAACAAGGAATGGGTCAAGAACTACCAAATTCGCAAGAGCTTGATTGAAAACAATCGTACGCCGGTGCAGAGCGCAATTCGTTACCTTGCTACGATGAGTGAAAAGGATCTTTCGGGTTTTGCCAAAAGCAAGAACATAGCCTCGGTTGTATCCACGATGGCGAAGCGGATGCTGTTGAACAAGAAAAAGTAGAGATTATCCGGAGACGCATTAATGGCGCTGATCAACCATTCCAAGAAAGAAATTAATGCCAAAATTATTTATTTTGGTCCGGCCGGCTGCGGCAAAAGCACGGCTCTTAATTATATCTATTCGAGAATAAAGCCTGCGCTGCGTGGAGAGTTAAAGCGCATTCCGGCGGGCGGAGACAATCTGCTGTTCTTTGATTTCAGTCCTTTCGATGCTCCCATGCCGGATGGTTACCACGTTCGACTGCATGTATACACTTTGACCGGACAGGTTACAAATCCAGCGACCTGGAAAATGACGCTGAAAGGTGCCGATGGCATAGTCGTAATGGTAGATGCTTCCGCTGACCGTTTATCGAATGCACAGGAGAGTGTTTCGCAACTAAGGGATTACCTGTCGTCATATGGAGTCGGTTTGCATGATACCCCCGCCGTATTGCTTTTGAATGATACTGTCGATAATGTCCGGTCAATGGACGATCGTGAGTTTGCCTTCAAGCTGGATTTGCCCGACATTGCTACATGCTGTTCCAAATCGGCCAGCGGGGACGGGGTGATCGATTCACTGTCCAGGCTTTCCAGGCTGGTTCTGGACCGTGTTGCCGGCATAGAGAACCGTGTTCGGGCTGCTGAGCACTCTTCTGCTGCTGACAGTTCTGATGAGCAGGAGTCGTCCGCCGCTGAATTCTGCGGCGCGGTACAGGTTCCGGAAGCTGCAACGTTGCAGGCTGGGCTGGAGGAATCACCACTAATTTCTGTGCTGCCTCGCGATGTCAGGACAGATGGAACTGTGGTCAGGATTCCGTTGGAAATTTCGTTTGGGGGATGTAGCCGCAGGGTGGTGATATCCGTCTCGATCGAACCTGAGTGACGGATTTGATTTCTCAACTTTTTGGTAAAGTTTTTTTCCGGAAGTGTGACAATGCAGGTACCAGGAATGGGGTGTTCAGTTGGTAAGTCTTGTATTCCTCACCGAACTCCCTCAATAACCGCCGTTCTTCAAGCAGTGCTCCAAATATAAAATAGATTGCGGAAAAAACTGAAAAAATAAGCCAGCGACTTGATACAACCGGGTTGAATAGTAAAAACAGCATTGAAAAGAGATACAAAGGATGTCGTACTATTCCGTAACAGCCGTTGGTGATCAGTCGAGGGGAATGGTTTGCGGCGGCATTAAAGGTTGGGAGACCTAAAAATTCTGCTGTTCCGGTCTGTCGAACACAATTTAACAGTATTACCAGTAAAACAGCCTGTATCAGATACATGACCAGGCTCCACACGCCTGGCGCGACATAAAGAACCGGCGTGTTCCGGTAGGATGTCATGACCCAGCCAAGCATTGCAAGTGAAATGAGGTTGTAAATTAAACGGTATATCCGCTGGCTGGAATGGTTCTGGTTTGTCAGGATTTTTTTTATCGGAGGCAATGCCAGCAGCGAGTGTGTCGCTGCGAAAAGAAACAATCTGAAAACGAAAACTAAGGCGTCATGCACGGAAAGATCCTTGTTAGATAAGCAGGTTATGCACGGTATCACGAGTAACTTGTATACGCAACAATTACATGTTATAAACTGATCAACTGTAATATTCCAGGGAGGGTTTTAAATGGCAGTTATCACAGTGTCGCGAGAGATGGGTACGGGAGCATACCATATTGCAACGGAGATAGCCAAAAAGCTCAAGTATACGTTGGTCGATGGCCAGCGTATCAGCCTGCTGGCTTCCCAATATGGTCTTACGCCTGAACTTCTGCAGTTGGTTGATGAAAAGCCGCCAGCCTACATAACTGTTGAGGATCGTAAACGTGCAGCTGCTCTCAATGCAGTAGAACTTATTATTCTTGACTTGGCCCGCAAAGGTAATGCCATTATCTATGGCCGTGGCGGCCAGGATCTGTTGAAGGGATGTAAAAACTTGCTGCGTCTCCGTTTTATTGCGGATTTTGAAGAGCGGATAGAGCGTTTTGCCGAGCGGGAATGGATTGATCCCGATATGGCCCGCTCCATGATTCGTCGCAGTGACCATCAGCGTGGCGGTTTTGTCCATTTCTATTTTGATCGCGACTGGAGAGACCCGAACAATTACGATATGATTTTCAATACTTCCCGTCTTTCAGAATCAACCATAATCGACTGTATTGTGGCAGCGGCGAAAGAGCCGTTATTAAAAGATGCCGACAAGAGTTCGGTTGCAATTATTGATTCGGTAATCATGGTCAAAAAAATTGAAACGGCTCTTTTGAGTGCGGCCTCACTGGAGGATTACCGCCCCTTTACAATCTCTTTTGACAAGGGTGTGGTTTCGCTCGGCGGTTATATTGTGTCAGAGGCTCAGAAAAATTCAGCAATCAGTATCGTGCGTGCAATTAAAGGTGTCACTGCGGTTAAAGATGATATTCAGGTGGTTAATTATAAGGTTTACAAGGATAAGGTTTAACGATCAGGGTTTCTTATGCTGCGCCGTTCTTGAATGCGTGTGAACAGAGGGGAGAGAAGGCTGCCGTCAAAGCAGATGCCTTCCCTCCCTTTTCCAATTTCTCCTCCATCTTCAATTCCGTGAAAATCCGAACCAGCGGTAACCAGTAGATCAAGTTCAACGGCCAAGCGTCTGAGAAACTCTATCTCCTGAGGCCAGCCCATATTGTTGAATACTTCGATACCGTCAAGTCCCATTTCTTTCAGTGCTGAAATTACCCGCCTCAGTTCCTGCTGATCCTTGGAGATGCTTGTTGGGTGCGCCAGGGCGGCAACTCCTCCAATGCGGTGGATCTCATCGATTGCCTTCCCCATTTCCCAGTAGCTTTTAGGGACGTTGCACGGTACCAGATACCGCTGGAAGGCATCTTCAAGATTCGAAACGTAGTTGCGTTCCAGCAGAACCCTGGCAATATGGGGCCTCCCTATGGCATCGCGTGCAAAGGCAAGCACTTCATCAACAGTAATTATGTGCCGTCCTTCTGCACGCAATTGAGCGTTTACCAAATCCACAATCTCATTGTTGCGCTGCTCTCGCCGGTTGCGAAACTCAATGATCCGATCCAGAAAAGCTTCATCACTGCAGTTAATTCCATATCCGAGAAGATGTACTTCCTTGAATGATTCAAACTGCACTGAAAGTTCAACTGCCGGTATCACTTCAATTCCGGACTTGTGACCGTGGGAAATCGCGTCAGAAACGCCGGAAACGGAGTCATGGTCAGCAATCGCAATAACTGTAACTCCAAGCTGTTTAGCCATCGCAACCAGTTCTGGCGGGGTGTAGGCGCCATCGGAAAAGCTTGAGTGTATGTGGAGATCAATATTCATTTCAAGCATACTACAGGCAAGTTATTGAAAAGTAAAACCGCTATTGCTTCAAATCACTCCTTAGGCTAATATTCAAAGCTTGAGAGATAAAGATATACATACCGTAATAGCCATACTGCGCGAAGAATACATGGCATGGCAGAAGCCTGCCGTCACGGTTGTTGCGCAGTGTGAGCGCAATCCTTACAAGGTCCTTGTTTCTTGTATCATCTCCCTGCGTACAAAGGATGCAGTCACAGCATTGGCATCGGAGCGGCTTTTTGAACGTGCCGGAACTCCCGTGGCCATGGCAGCACTTTCGGCTGACGAAATAGCATCACTGATTTATCCCGCCGGATTCTACCGGAATAAATCCGAACAAATTCTGGAAATATCCAGACGCTTGATATCCGAATATGATGGAATGGTTCCTGATGAGCTAGACGAGCTTCTGAAATTCAAAGGTGTCGGTCGCAAGACCGCAAATCTGGTGCTGACACTCGGATTCGGCAAGCAGGGGATTTGTGTAGATACCCATGTTCATCGCATCTGCAACAGATGGGGCTACATTGCAACCCGATCACCCGAAGAATCGGAAATGGCACTGAGAGCGAAGCTTCCGCCAGAGTACTGGATCGCGATTAATGACCTGCTGGTGGCATTCGGTCAAAACCTCTGCCATCCGGTCTCTCCCCGCTGTTCCGCCTGCCGTCTGATTAATTTCTGTGATCGAGTGGGTGTCGTGGTATCCAGATAAATAGGTGATGTCATTAATCATGGATTATGGTAAATGAGTATTGCTTGATAACAAAAACTGTTATAAAATAAAACACTTTTATTTACAATTTTAGAGGAGGTATAGACATGTTGCAGAAGATCGGTTTTATCGGTTTGGGCACCGTAGGGCGGCATATGGCCGCCAATCTGACCAAGGGGCGATACGAGTTAACGATATTTGACAACGATCAGGTTGTCATGAATGAACTGGTTGCATTGGGAGCGCATGCCGCAACTTCCGCGCAAGAGGCAGCCAAGGGGCGTGACCTTGTTATTGCAATCGTTCCTGAAGGGGATGAACTCGGGCCGTTGTTCTTCGGGGACAAGGGTATTCTGGCCGGCATAGAAGCCGGTACCATTCTGGCGGATATGGGGTCACATTCCCTGGATACTACATTAAAGATGGCTGATGAATGCGCAAAGAAAAAAGTTCAGTATCTCGATTCTCCTGTTTGGGGTAACAAGGAACATGCTGTAAATGGATTGGTGACAATTATAACCGGCGGTGACCAGTCTCTGGCTGGAAAATGCCGTGAGGCGTTCTCCACTTTCGGATTGAACATCATTCATGTCGGCCAGATTGGTGACGCGACAAAGATGATGTTTATCGTAAACATGGTTCAGTCAGAGCTTGTTGAGGTCCTTGCGGAGGGACTGGTTCTTGGTGAGAAAATGGGGTTCAGCGCCGATCGAATTCTCGAGGTTCTCGATACGCGTGGAGTCGCCTCTCCGCTGTTTCACAGGAAAGGAAGAGCAATGGCACGAGGAGACTTCTCACGAAGCCTTGCGCTCAAATACGTTCACGAACAACTGCATGTAGTGCTGAACGCAGCTCGCCTGGTGGGACTGCATCTGCCTGCTGCCGAGGCTGCCAGCAAGGTATATGAACAGGGAGTCAATGAAGGCTATGGCGAGGAAGATTTCTCGGCGGTTATCAAGGTATTACGCAAGTAATTGGCTTGTGACACCATATGCTAAAATCACGGGTGTCCTGAATCTGGGCGCCCGTTTTGTTTCATCGAAAGGAGTTGGCTATGAGTAGCATATTCCGACCGCGTTCCGTTTATATTGCTGCATCCTGGATGGCTCCAGTCGGCAGGTATAGCGGAAACGACAAGGAAAAACTGTCTTTCCTGGAAATGGCTGAATGTTGCGGTGCAATCTTTATCGGCTGTCCGGTGCGTCGTCGAGATATTGAGGCGGTTGTTGTCGGCAGCCAGAATCCGGCAGCATTTTCAGGTGTTGATAACACCGCCGCAAAGATTGCCGGAATCCTCGGAATATCCGGCGCCCGTTCGGTTCTTGTTGACACCGCCTCATCGTCAGGTGCATCCGCTTTTGAAAGTGCATATCTTGAAGTAGCTTCAGGCCGTTTTGACCATGTTCTGGCCATGGGCATTCAAAAAATGAGTGATGCCAACACGCTTGAATCAACCCGCATAATTGCCGGCGTCATTGATCGTGATGAGTCGGAATACGGGTTAACCATGCCCGCCTGCGGCGCGCTGGTTGCGCGGGCGCTAAAAGAACGGCTCGGCCTGACGGAGGAAGAATGGACCGCTTACTCTGCCATGCTGACTCAGCGCAGTCATCGCTACGCCGCTCTTAATCCGGACGCTCATTTGCATTTCAACCTGGAACTAGAAGATTATTACCGTCAGATCGCAAGCAACAAAAATTACCGTTACTGGGATCCGCTTCGCTATCATGACTTCTGTCCCATGTCGGATGGTATGGCATCTGTGATACTCACATCCAAGCCCCAGGATGTTCTGGTCAGTGGGGTAGGAAGCGCAACGGACATTCCCACCATTGCAGATCGTAATTATTTCCACTCATTTCCCGCCACCGTCACAGCCGCCGGGTATGCTTACGGCATGGCCGGAATCAAGGATATTCGGTCATTATCCGGGAAGTTGCACGTTAATATGCATGACCCCTTTAACGGATTTGGTCCGATCAACCTTGTAGATCTTGGTATTGTCTCCAGGAATCGCTTGATGGACGCTCTTTTGGACGATAGTCTGACCGGGGATGACGGGGAGTTTCCAACCAATTTGACAGGGGGGCTGAAGGGGAGGGGACATCCTCTGGGAGCTACCGGAATGATACAGATCGTTGAGAATCATCATCTCATTCGCGATCGCGGATTTACTGCAGGCCTCTCACACTCGATCGGCGGACCAATTAACAACAACGTCGTGACACTGCTGGAGCGCAGCGAACACTACTACTCGCGTCCTCATGAAAGGTTCAAGCCGTGGGGGCTGCCCTCACTGGGGAAACTAAAGCCAAAGGGGGTCTCGCTTGACGCATTACTTGCTGCGGGTGGTCCGTTGGAAGGCGCTTTCGTAACTGCCACAGCCCGTTTTAATCATAAATCAGGGCAACCGGAAGTGGTTATACTGATCATATCTTGCCGTCATGATGGTGCAACATATAAGTTTCTTTTCGGAGTTGATGGTGAGCATTATCCACAGATATCAATGTTTAGCCCTGGAGATAGCGTTGCCGTTGAGCGGCTGAACGGTGCCATCCTGGTCAATAGTATTCCGGTAAGAAAGTTTTACACTAAGACCTTGAATGGCCTGGTGGAGCTCGCGGAAAGCAGTTGGAAAAAATTTGTAAAGAAAAAATAGTACGACATAAAAAAGCGGTCGGAGAAACCTGTCTCCGACCGCTGCATCATTTCCCAAAATACTCAGTTCAAATTACGCCGCTTCAAGCGTATCGTCATCATCTTCCACATCTCTCTTCTCTTCAGCAACAGTGATATTCTGTTGAGCAGGCACTTCGGTCTGCAAGCGAATCCCACGGTAGCGTGCTATGCCTGTACCGGCAGGAATCAATCGTCCCATGATGACATTCTCTTTGAGTCCGCGCAGATGGTCGATCTTGCCTTCGATAGCCGCCTGGGTCAATACCTTGGTTGTCTCCTGGAAAGAGGCAGCCGAAATAAAGGACTCGGTGGAGAGCGATGCCTTAGTGATACCCAGCAATAAAGGCTCGGCAATTGCCGGTCGCTTGCCGTCGGCAAACGCTTTGTCGTTCTCTTGTTCGAACACGTAGCGTTCGACCTGATCGTCCACCAGCAGGTTCGTGTCGCCGGTGTCCTTGATGCGCACCCGCCGCAACATCTGGCGTACAATGACCTCAATATGCTTGTCATTGATCTTGACGCCCTGCAGACGGTAAACCTCCTGCACCTCGTCAACCAGGTATTTGGCCAGTTCCTTGACACCCAAAACGCGCAGAATGTCATGCGGATTGGAAGAACCGTCCATCAGAGGTTCGCCCGCACGTACATGATCTCCTTCGTGAACGCTGATGTGCTTTCCTTTCGGAATCAGATACTCTTTCGGCTCGCCAAGTTCCGGCGTAACAATAACCTTGCGCTTTCCTTTGGCATCTTTACCGTACGAAACACGTCCATCGATCTCGGTGATAACAGCGAAATCCTTTGGTTTGCGGGCTTCAAACAGTTCGGCAACGCGCGGCAAACCGCCGGTGATATCCTTAGTCTTGGTGGTTTCGCGTGGAATCTTGGCGATGATATCACCGGCGCTGATGACTGTATCATCGATAACGCTGATGTTTGCGCCAGCCGGCAGGAAGTAACGGCCGATGGTTCCGCCCCCTTCGCCGGCAACTTCTTTAATGGCAATCCGCGGACGCTTGTCGGTGTCTTTGGTTTCGATGATAACCTTACGGGAAAGCCCGGTTACATCATCGAGTTGCTCTTCCATTGTAACGCCTTCGATTATGTCCGCAAACTTAACCTTACCGGCCACCTCGGTCAAAATCGGCATCGTGTAAGGGTCCCACTCGGCAAGTGTTACACCTTGTTTGACAACTCCACCTGGTGCAATCTTGATTTTTGCACCGTAAACTACCGTATATTTTTCACGTTCACGTCCGGAGTCATCAATAACAGCAATTTCACCGTTACGGTTCATAACAATGTGATGGCCTTCATTGTTTATAACGGTATTGACGTTGATATACTTGATGGTACCGTCCGCGCGTGCTTCCAGTGAGGTCTGTTCCGCGTGCCGCGATGCAGTACCACCGATGTGGAAGGTACGCATTGTCAGCTGGGTTCCAGGTTCACCAATCGATTGTGCGGCGATAACACCAACGGCTTCACCCATGTTGACGCTGTGTCCACGTGCAAGGTCGCGCCCATAGCACTTGGCACATATTCCACGCTTGCTCTGGCAGGTAAGCACTGAACGGATTTTGATCTTCTCAAGTCCGGAATCTTCAATGCGTTTTACGAGATACTCGTCAATTTCCTGGTTTGCTTCAACCAGAATCTCATCAGTAATTGGATCATGGATGTCTTCCAGGGCAACACGCCCGAGAATACGGTCTCCAATATGTTCGATAATCTCGCCACCCTCGGTGAGCGAAGCTACCATCAGGCCGTCCAGTGTACCGCAATCGGTTTCGGTGATGATGGCGTCCTGCGCGACATCGACCAGGCGACGGGTCAGATAACCGGAGTTGGCTGTTTTGAGCGCGGTATCGGCCAGACCTTTACGAGCACCATGGGTTGAGATGAAGTACTGCAGAACGGTCAGACCTTCGCGGAAGTTCGCAGTAATCGGGGTCTCGATGATTTCACCGGATGGTTTGGCCATCAGGCCGCGCATCCCGGCCAACTGACGGATCTGCTGTGCGGAACCACGGGCTCCGGAGTCAGCCATCATATGAATCGCATTGAAAGACGGTGTTTCAATCTTGTTTCCGGCTCGATCTATGACGATTTCCTTGGAAAGATTGTCCAGCATCTCTTTTGCAATTTCTTCGGTCGCCTTGGCCCAAATGTCGATTACCTTGTTATAACGTTCGCCGTCGGTAATCAGACCTTCGGTGTACTGGTTCTGAATCTCCGTGACCTCTTCTTCTGCCTTGCCAATGATCGCCGGTTTTCCTTCCGGGATGACCATGTCATCCAGGCAGATCGAAACGCCGGCCAGATTGGCATACTTGAATCCGATTTCCTTGAGCCTGTCTGCCAGAATGACGGTTTCCTTGCTGTCCGACAAACGATAACAGGTGTCAACCAGATTCGAGAGTTCCTTCTTGGTCATGACCTTGTTGACAGCCGAGAACGGAACCTGAGCTGGAAGAACATCGCGCAGCAGGATTCTGCCTGGTGTAGTGTCGATCATCTGTGGTTTTTCATCGGTGGCCAGATTTTTCATCCGGACCTTGATTATGGCCTGCATATCAACCGCGCCGGAATCGAATGCGATCCGGACCTCTTCAGGTGATGAAAAACAGCCGGAAGCATTGATTCCCGATTCCAGTTCCTTTTCGGTAGGCTTGTAATACTCGCCCTTGACGTTGATGCGATCGCGGGTCATGTAGTATGCGCCAAGAACCATGTCCTGTGAAGGAACGATGATCGGTTTACCGTTGGCAGGCGACAGGATGTTGTTGGTCGACATCATCAGAACACGCGCTTCAACCTGACTTTCAATCGATAGCGGAAGGTGCACAGCCATCTGGTCACCGTCAAAGTCGGCGTTGAATGCTGTACAGACCAATGGGTGCAACTGTATGGCCTTACCTTCGATCAGAACAGGCTCAAACGCCTGGATGCCCAGTCGGTGCAATGTCGGGGCACGGTTGAGCATGACCGGGTGCTCCTTGATGACCTCTTCAAGTACGTCCCATACCTCGGGACGTTCTTTTTCAACCATCTTCTTGGCGCTCTTTATGGTTGTGACATAGCCACGTTCTTCAAGTTTGTTGTATATGAACGGCTTGAAAAGCTCCAGGGCCATCTTTTTTGGAAGACCGCACTGATGCAGTTTCAGTTCAGGGCCTACGACGATAACCGAGCGGCCTGAATAGTCTACACGCTTACCGAGCAGGTTCTGACGGAAACGTCCCGATTTTCCCTTCAGCATGTCGGAAAGTGATTTTAGTGGACGCTTGTTGGGACCGGCAATGGCCCGCCCGCGGCGGCCATTGTCAAAGAGTGCGTCCACTGCTTCCTGCAGCATCCTTTTTTCATTGCGGATGATTACCTCGGGAGCTTGCAGTTCGCAAAGTCGTTTCAGTCGGTTATTACGGTTGATAACACGCCGGTACAGGTCGTTCAGGTCCGATGTTGCAAACCTGCCGCCATCAAGAGGTACCAATGGGCGAAGTTCAGGGGGGAGGACCGGGATACACTCCAGAATCATCCATTCCGGTTTATTGCCTGAATGCCTGAAAGCTTCCACAACCTTGAGTCGCTTGGCAGTCTTCTTACGCTTGGCTTCGCTGGTAGACTCCACCATTTCGGAACGCAACGATACGGCAAGCTCTTCGAGATTAAGCGCACGCAGGCACTCCCGGATAGCCTCGGCTCCCATGCCGCCGTTAAAGGCATCCGCACCGTACTCCTGCTGCATTTTTATGTATTTATCCTCAGACATGACTTCGCAGAACTGCAGCGGAGTATTCTTTGGATCACTGATTACAAATCCTTCAAAATACAGGACCTTTTCAAGGTCTTTGAGAGTTATGTCCAGCAGGTTGCCGATACGTGACGGCAGTGACTTCAGAAACCAGATATGTGCTACCGGCGTAGCCAGGTCGATATGGCCAAGCCGCTCACGCCGTACTTTTGAAGGTATAACTTCAACACCGCATTTCTCACAGATAATGCCGCGGTGCTTCATCCGCTTATACTTGCCGCAGTTGCATTCATAATCTTTTGTCGGACCAAATATTTTGGCGCAGAAAAGACCGTCACGCTCCGGTTTAAAGGTACGGTAGTTGATGGTTTCAGGCTTTTTAACTTCTCCATGAGACCGTTCCCGAATCTTGTCAGGAGATGAAATTGAAATGCGTATTGCTGAAAAGTGGAGTGGATCTTTTGGTTTATCAAAAAAGCTGAAATAATCTTCCACGATGCTCTCCTCCGTTAGTCTTGTGCCTGATGTCCGTTGCAATCACGGACGCCGGCAAAGAAGTCTTTATTATTCTTCGTCACCTTCAAGCAGATCAACATCCAGACAGAGTGACTGCAGTTCCTTGATAAGAACATTGAAGGATTCCGGCAGACCAGGTTCAAGGGTGTGTTTGCCCTTGACGATGGCTTCATACATGCGGGTACGTCCGGATACGTCGTCAGACTTAACCGTCAGAAACTCCTGCAGGGCATGTGCGGCGCCGTAGGCTTCCATTGCCCAGACTTCCATCTCTCCGAGTCTCTGGCCACCGAACTGTGCTTTACCTCCCAGCGGTTGCTGGGTAACGAGGCTGTATGGCCCGATGGAACGGGCATGGATCTTGTCATCAACCAGATGATGGAGTTTGAGAACGTACATGACGCCAACTGTTACCTTGTTGTCAAAAGGTTCCCCGGTCCGTCCATCAAAAAGTGTCACCTGACCTGATGAATGCAGGTTTGCTTTGCCAAGCATTGCTTTGATCTGAGCTTCGGTTGCGCCTTCGAATACCGGCGATGCCATTGCTACACCGCGTTGCAGACGACGGGCGACCTTGAGCAATTCTTCCTGATTGAGTCCATCTATGAATGTGCCGACTTCATCGTCGCCATATACCTCTTTCAGATAACTTTTCAGATTGGCGTCAGACGTGTGCTTTTCGAGCATATCCTCGATTTTCCAGCCAATTCCTTTTGCTGCCCAACCGAGATGTGTCTCCAAAATCTGTCCGACGTTCATACGCGAAGGTACGCCAAGAGGGTTTAGAACGATCTCGACCGGTCGGCCATCTTCCATGTAGGGCATGTCTTCTTCAGGCATGATGCGGGAAACAACACCCTTGTTGCCGTGACGGCCGGCCATCTTGTCTCCGACCTGCAGCTTACGCTTGATCGAGATGTAGATTTTAACCATCTTGATTACGCCCGGAGGGAGGTCATCGCCACGTTTCAATTTCTGAATCTTGTCTTCGAATACGTTATGAATCAGATCGATTTGACGATTAAGAGTTTCCAGAATCTGATGTACCTTGTCATCGGTCTCGTCATCGTCGCTGATGGAGATGTTGTCCCAAATATTGCCGGGAAGTTCTGACAGTACTTCTTCGGTAAGCTTTCTGCCTTTTGCGAGCAGCAGTTCACCACTGCTGTTCTCGAGTTTGACAGCCAGGGTCTTGCCGTTTAACAGGCGCTTCATTTTACCGATAGCAGATTCGCGTATGATGCGGATTTCATCCTGTTCGTCTTTGCGAAGTTTTTCTTCTTCAGCCTTTTCGATCAGTTCGGTGCGTGTGTCTTTATCGTTGCCCTTGCGGGAGAATATTTTTGCACCGATAACAGTACCTTCAACTCCGGGTGGGACCGTCAGTGACGTATCGCGAACGTCTCCTGCCTTTTCTCCGAAGATTGCACGAAGAAGTTTTTCTTCCGGAGACAGCTGGGTTTCACCTTTTGGAGTGATTTTACCGACAAGTATGTCGCCCGGTTTTACTTCTGCTCCAATACGGATGATGCCCGACTCGTCCAGATCCTTGAGTGTCTCTTCGCCAAGATTCGGTATATCGGAAGTGATTTCTTCCTTGCCAAGCTTTGTATCGCGAGCGACGCACTCGAATTCTTCAATATGAATTGAGGTATAGCGGTCGTCCTTTACAAGTTTCTCCGAGATCAGAATGGAGTCTTCGTAGTTGTAGCCGCCCCAAGGCATGAATGCCACGACCACGTTCTGGCCTAACGCCAGTTCGCCCATGTCGGTTGACGGCCCATCGGCGATAACGGCACCTCGTTTGACCTTGTCACCCACCTTGACCACCGGCTTGTTGTTGATGCAGGTGTTCTGGTTGGAGCGGGCGAACTTGATCAGGTTGTAGATGTCTACACCGGTACCGTTTTCGTCAACTTCGTTCTCGTCTATTTTGACAACAATCCTGCCGGCGTCTACAGACTCGACTTCACCGTCATGGCGGGCAATAACCGATACTCCCGAGTCTCTTGCCACGATGCGTTCCATGCCGGTTCCAACCAACGGAGAGTCAGCGCGCAGCAGTGGAACTGCCTGCCGCTGCATGTTGGATCCCATCAGGGCCCGGTTGGCATCGTCATTTTCCAGAAAAGGAATCAGCGCTGCGGCAACGGACACCAACTGAATCGGGGCAACGTCCATCAGAGCTATCTCGTCGCGGTGGACAAGAATAAACTCACCGCTTTTGCGTGCAGAGTTATAATCGTTTACAAACCTGCCATCCGCATCAACCTCGGCATTTGCCTGAGCGATCGCATGCCCTTCCTCTTCAAGGGCTGAAAAGAAGCGCACTTCATTGGTGAGTTTACCTTCCTGAACGATGCGGTAAGGTGTCTCCACAAAACCGTGATCGTTAATCCTGGCATAGGTAGACAATGATGCAATAAGACCGATGTTTGGTCCCTCAGGTGTCTCAATCGGGCATACCCGGCCATAGTGGGTAGGATGTACGTCACGTACCTCGAAACCGGCACGTTCCCGTGTAAGTCCCCCTGGTCCAAGAGCAGAAAGGCGTCGTTTATGCGTAACCTCGGAAAGCGGGTTGGTTTGATCCATAAACTGGGACAGCTGCGATGAACCGAAAAACTCCTTGACAACGGCCGAGACCGGTTTGGAATTGATCAGGTCATGAGGCATGAGGTTCTCGACCTCTTGAAGGCTCATGCGCTCTTTAATCGCCCGTTCCATACGTACAAGGCCGATCCTGTACTGGTTTTCAAGGAGTTCGCCAACAGCGCGGACTCGACGATTGCCCAAGTGATCGATGTCGTCTATGGCGCCCCTGCCGTTTTTAAGTTCGATCAGATAACGAACAATTTCCAGGATGTCATTTTTTACAGCTATACGGATATCACTATGCAGCAAATCTTCAAAAACCATGCGGTTGCGGCGCAGTGTTTCAATAACTCTGCGGTTTTCATCGAAGCCGCCCTGATCAATGGCTTCTGTAAGTTTTACGGTCGCTTTTGAAAGTCCAAGCGGTGCAAAAAACTCTTTCTGGAAAAAATCATTGTCGCGAATCAAGTTGTTCAGTTCATGCAGCAACTGGTCTTTTAGCTTATCTGAAACGGACTGTCCTGCTTCGATCTTTTTGATCGATTTAGAAAGATCCGCTGGCAGTTTCATCATCAAATATTGTGAAAACTGGTCTTCCGATTTATTCAAACGCGACGTTAGTGATTCAAAGCTGACGATGTCGCTGTTACTCAGCATGCAGGGAGCATTCAAAACCATGCAGTCCGGCCAAACTTTAAGGCCAAGTTTGTAATTCAACTTGAGGCGACCGACCGCTGAAAGATCATAACGTTCCGGGTTGAAAAACAGATTGTCGAATAGAGCCAGTGAACTTTTTAAAGTCGGTGGGTCCCCAGGACGAAGACGCCGGTAAATTTCAATTAACCCTTCTTCGCTGGTGCTGATCTTGTCAATTAACAAAGTATCGCGGAACGATGAGGTGATGTGCAGATTGTCAATAAAAAGAAGTTTAAAGCTTGTGACACCACGTGCCTTTATTTCTTCAAAACGGTCTGCTGTAATTTCTTCATTACATTCAATAAGAATCTCTCCCGTGGTGGGATCGACAATATCGGATGATGCGTAACGGCCAAGCAAATCCTCGATGGTTACCGGAACCTCTTTTATTCCATGTTCCTGCATCTTCTTAATCGATGATTTTGTATATTTACGATTGGCCTTGACTAGAACTTCTCCACTGTTTTGATCAGCGACATCAACTGCAGTCTTCTGCAGTGTCAGTAATTCAGGCTCAATACTCTTGGTGACGGAATCGGTTTTTATGTAAATTTCTTCGCTTTTATAATAATAGTTAAGCAGCTGCTCAACAGAATATCCAAGTGCTTTAAGCAATACCGTTGCAGGCATCTTTCTACGACGGTCGATGCGCACATAGAGTATATCCTTGTGGTCAAATTCAAAATCAAGCCATGAACCGCGATACGGAATTACACGTGCTGAATAGAGAACTTTCCCGCTGGAGTGTGTCTTGCCCTTGTCATGATCAAAAAATACACCTGGAGAACGGTGGAGCTGACTGACGATAACACGTTCGGTACCATTGATAATAAAGGTCCCGTTGTCAGTCATGAGCGGTATTTCGCCGAAATAGACCTCTTGTTCCTTGATATCCTTGATTGCTTTTACGCCGGATTCTTTGCCGGAATCCCATATTACCAGCCGAACTTTAACCTTCATGGGAGCGGCATATGTCATGCCGCGCTGATGGCATTCATCAACATCATACTTAGGTTTATTGAGTGTATATGAAACATATTCAAGCGATGCGCTCTCGCTGAAGT
Source organism: uncultured Geobacter sp. (assembly GCA_964458105.1). GTDB lineage: Bacteria > Desulfobacterota > Desulfuromonadia > Geobacterales > Pseudopelobacteraceae > JACRCG01. The sequence goes on along the minus strand of CAYWJJ010000049.1, from coordinate 3,108 downwards.
CCTTTATTGGAAACACGCTTTGAAAAACGGTCTCAAGACCGGTATTCTGGCGTGATTCAGCCGGGACTTCCTGTTGCAGAAAACGTCGGTATGAATTTTTCTGAATGTCAATCAGGTTGGGGATATCAATTATGTTTTTTATCTTGGCAAAGTTTTTACGCAAGAGGTGATTATTGGCGATAGAATAAGCCATGGCTTCTCCTTTGGCGGGTATCGTAACTGGAACCAGCTGTTTGTTGCTAAGTTACTGGAACATAAAGAAGTTCGGGCCGATGCTCATTTCCCAAACAACACAAGCCAAGGCCGCTCAGGGCGACCTTGGCTCTCATAAAGACAACTAAACGGGGTCTTATTTGATCTCTACTTCTGCGCCAGCTTCTACGAGCTGTTTTTTTGCATCCTCAGCTTCTGCTTTGGCAACGCCGGTCTTAACAGCACCAGGAGCGCCGTCAACCAGGTCTTTTGCTTCCTTGAGGCCAAGGCTGGTCAGCGCGCGAACAACTTTAATAACGTTGATTTTGTTTGCGCCGGCTGCTTTAAGGATAACGTCAAACTCTGTCTGCTCTTCAACAGCTTCAGCTACGGCAGGACCTGCAACAGCTACAGCTACAGGGGCAGCAGCAGATACACCGAACTTCTCTTCCAGCTCCTTGACCAGTTCAGCAAGGTCAAGTACAGTCATTTTCTCTATGAAACCGATTACATCTTCTTTAGTAATAGACATTGGTATTTCCTCCGAGATTCTTTTGATAAATTGATTTAGTTGCCGGCTTTTTGTGCACGGATTGCGTCAAGCACACGTACCAGTGAACCGGGTAGTGCAGCCAGAACGCCGACGAAGTTGGTTGCAGGTGCCTGCATGGAGCCGAGCATCTTAGCGATGAGAACCTCACGCGATGGGAGATCTGCCAAAGCTTGGATCTGTTTCGGATCAAGCAGTTTACCGCTTAGCACTGCTGCTTTCAGAACAAATTTTCCCTGTGGATCCTTGGAAAACTTGTGCAGTACTTTTGCTGCACTGGCCGGATCGTCATAGCTGATAGCTACAGCAGTCGGGCCGGCAAGATAAGGGCTTATACATTCTACATCAGTGCCTTTTGCAGCTCTGTCGAAGAGAGTATTTTTGAAAACTTTGTACTCTACAGAAACTGCGCGGAGCTCATTGCGAAGTGTCGTTGCCTGACCCACATTCATGCCGCGAAAATCGGCTAGAAAAACCGCCTTGGCACGTGTGAGTCGCTCATGCATCTCGGTTACGAGTTCTTGCTTGCTGTTCTTGTTCAAGCGACTTCCTCCTTTCTTTTGGTATATGGGGTGAAACCCCGGCCAAAGTCAGGAACGCAGAATATGCGATACCCAAGTCTCGGCAGGTCTGAATAGTTTCAGATTAAGTACTGCTTGACGCCTGCTGTCTTTGACTTTGGCAAAAAAAAACTAAATTTGAGCTGTTACGTCACTAATATCAAGGTTTACACCAGCGCCCATCGTTGAAGACAATGAGATCTTTTTGATGTAAGTGCCTTTTGCTGCAGATGGTTTTGCTTTTATAAGTGCCTCTACCAAGGCCAGCAAATTACCTTTGAGCATGTCCGCTCCAAAGGAAACTTTACCTACCGGAGCATGAATGATTCCGGCTTTTTCCACACGAAACTCAACTTTACCGGCTTTGGATTCCTTAACGGCTCTACTGACCTCAAAAGTGACAGTGCCAACTTTTGGGTTGGGCATCAAACCACGTGGTCCAAGCAGTTTACCTATTTTGCCGACAACGCCCATCATGTCAGGAGTTGCAATGGCAGTGTCGAAGTCAAACCAACCGGCTTGAATCTTGGCAACAAGATCATCTGCGCCAACGAAATCAGCGCCTGCATCGAGGGCCTCTTTCTCTTTCTCGCCTTTTGCAAAAACAAGAACGCGTACGTCCTTGCCAAGACCGTTTGGAAGCACGACAGCACCGCGCACCATCTGGTCGGCGTGACGTGGGTCAACGCCTAATTTGACGGCTACGTCTACAGTCTCATCAAACTTTGCATAGGAGGCCTCTTTGACAACGTCAACGGCAGTCCCGAGAGTGTAAAGCTTGCTTCGATCTATTTTCGACATTGCTTCAGAATGTTTCTTAGCTGTTTTCGACATGATACAACCTCTCTGTGATTCTATAATTATAGTTTGTCGGTCTAGGCGATATCAACACCCATTGAGCGGGCAGTCCCTTCGACGGTTCTCATCGCTGCTTCAAGCGAAGCCGCGTTAAGGTCGGGCATCTTCTTTTTAGCAATTTCTTCGACCTGTGCTTTGGTAAGTTTGCCGACCTTGGTTTTATTCGGTACTGCTGAGCCGCCTTTTATGTCGAGAGCTTTCATGATCAGCACCGGAACAGGAGGGGTCTTAGTTATAAATGTGAAGGAGCGGTCTGCATAAACGGTAATGACAACAGGGGTAATGGTCCCCTCGTCACCCTGCGTTTTGGCGTTAAATGCCTTGCAGAACTCCATGATGTTGACGCCGTGCTGGCCAAGTGCAGGCCCGATTGGAGGTGATGGATTCGCTTTGCCACCTGGAACTTGCAGCTTGATATATCCGGTGATTTTCTTTGCCATGATTGGTGCTCCTTTATATGCCGTATGCCTGTCATCCGGTTAAGATGACATTGTAATTAGTTTTTTTCTACCTGCATGAATTCAAGTTCCACTGGCGTTGCACGCCCGAAAATCGTTACCGTGACGCGCAGTTTACCCTTGTCGGGCTTGACGTCTTCAACAACACCGGAAAAATTAAGGAATGGGCCATCAACGACTCGCACAGTCTCTCCAACTTCAAACTGAACTTTTGGACGGGGCTTTTCCGCTCCTTCTTCCATTCTGCGGGTAATCTTGAAGACTTCTTCATCCGGAATAGGGAAGGGCGTGTTGCCTCCGACGAATCCGGTGACTTTGGCCGTTTCCTTTACCAGATGCCATGCCTCATCGGTCAGTTCCATTTTGACAAGAATATAACCAGGGAAAAACTTTCTGGAAGAGGTCTTCTTTTCGCCTTTTTTAAGTTCTACTACAGTCTCGCATGGGATAAGTATCTCTTCAAAGTTACTTTCCATGCCTTCATTTTTTA
>CAYWJJ010000048.1:0-30461 GCA_964458105.1 uncultured Geobacter sp. | reverse complement strand
CGTACGCACGGTGGTGTGGGAGGACGGCGGAAGTAATTCCGCCTCCTACCCGATTGTGCCGTAGTAAATGCCGTAATTGAATCCCAGCCCACTTAAAGGGACTGCTATGTACTCATCAATCTGCTAATAACCGAGGGTGAAACTGAAAAATCTCGGAAGAGTTAACGTGCTGATATTTGAGCACTATTATGAACGACAAAGGCGGCCGATTGACCGCCTTAAATCGGTATTATGTCCCCCGAATTTCCGAATGAATTTCTCCAGAGTATGGTTTATTGGTATCAATTAGATCAAATCGTTATTTTTTCCATGTAATGCCCCATGAAGGCAATCATCGTTGAAAAGAAGATGACGAAGAGCATGCTCACAATTATACCCAGAACGATTCCAACCGTGATCACCCACCGATTCACCCCTCCCAGCTCCTGTAGCACTGGATAGCTATTCTGGGATAATTGTGTTGCCCTAGTCTCCAAGATGTTCTGTCTGACATGCCTGTAGTAAAGATAGTTCCCCACTACCCCTACCAAGATATGCAAGATGATATTTAGTCCCGGTAGACAGAAGACCACGAAGGTGATCGCAGACTGCATGTACATTTTTCTGTACAGCATCCAAAGGAAAGTGAATCCGAAGCAAGACCAGTTCCAAGTCGGAACAAATTTTTCTACTCCAGTGTTGGTGAAGTTTGAAAATGCTCGGATGTAATAGTCTGAATTGGGGCCAACAAAAGCCCTTGTTTCCTCTGTATTGATGTTGTCGGCGTTGATGTTGTGGCTGGTGTCAAGATTAAGGATAGAGCCGCAGAAGCGGCATTTAATCGCACCATCTAAAATAGATTCTTTACAAAATGGGCAGATCATTGAAAAGGAACTCCTTGTATGAAACTTGATGTCACAACAAATCAGATGCTAACTTGACGGAATTCCAGGGTAGTTTACTTAATTTCTTTTCCGGGCACGACAGCATACCTCATAACCGAGAAATGCCGGTCAAAACCAAAGGCCGTGGAAAGCTTCATACGCTCCATCACGGCAAAGCTGGTGCAATCCACGAAGCTGAAATCCTGGTCCCGGTATTTGCTGAAGATATCCCAGGCCTGCTCTTCATCGGCGGGTGTAACCGCAATTACCCTGACGAAACGGCTCTCCTGCAGCTTTTGTCCGAAACTGCGCGCGGCCTCATGGCCGATTCGATAGCGAATAAGGGTGACTGTTTCCGAGAAAATGAAGTTAGTGGTAATGAGCGGCATCGTGTTGGAAGCCAGGAAAGCCGCCGCAGCCTTATGATCGGCATCATCGCTGTCAACCAGGGCATACCAGGCGCCGGTATCGACAAAAATGCCGTTCACGGCTTCTTCCCGTACAGTACGGCATCGTGATCGCGGGCCGTATGTTTTTGCCCGCTACCGCCGATTCCGACAATAGAGTAGACCGGATCATTTTCCGCTACACCCGGCTTTGGGGCGAATTTTTCGCTAATCATCTCTCGGATCAGCGCGGAAAGGCTTTTCTTGGTTTTGCGCGATAGATCCAACAGCGTCTGATACTGCCAGTCGTCGAGAGAAATCTGGGTTCTATGTTTGATCGCTTCCATAATCGGATTACCTCCACACAAATCTTACATCAGATGTAACTTGCCGTCAATCGCCGGAAACAGAAAAGGACAGCACTTCATCCCGTTCCCGAAAGCCGCAATCGCCTCCTGCATCGTCATATTCCGGTTCTGCCGGTGACAATAGTTACAACACCCCAGCAGATACCAATCCGGCACCCCCAGACGTTCCGGCGCAATTCGACTACCCCATCTCCCTGATAGACCACCAACCCTATTGACATGCACATACTGCTGAAAATTTTAAAATGCAAAGCACGTGCAGCCAATGCCCCAATTCCCATTTTCCCCAGACACCGTATGGGTATGCTGGTGGAGTGGGTTACTGCAGGCGCAAGATGAAGAATGCGCACTGATTGAGTGCTCATGGTGCTCATGACGATATGCTCCGCCATAAACTCCTGTTGGCGCCCAATCAGGGCTGACGGGGGGCAATGGTGGTGCCAGATTGCCGTACTCTTCAGTGCCGTGTACTACCTTGCCCCCCATGATTGTCAAGACCGCCTCAATTCCTTTGATTTCCTCTTCCGAAACCGTGAAGTAATCGGCAGATAGCACTGCCAGGTCAGCAAGCTGTCCTGCAGCAATCCGACCTTTTTTGCCATCGTCGCCCGAGAACCAGGAACTCCCTTCGGTGTACAGACGGAGTGCTGTTGTTCGACTGAGTCGGTTTTTCTCGTCGTACAATGACAAGCCCCCAACCGTTTTACCGCTTATAAGCCAGTAGAGTGAAACCCAGGGATTAAAACTGGACACCCGGGTGGCGTCAGTACCGGCACCCACAGGAATACCAAGGTTCAGCATCTTGCTGATTGGTGGTGTCATTTGAGCTGCCTCTGCCCCGTAACGGTCCACGAAATACTCTCCCTGGAACGCCATGCGGTCCTGGATAGCGATGCCACCTCCCAAATTGCGTACCCGCTCCATACTCCGATCAGAGATGGTCTCAGCATGGTCAAAGAACCAACGCAGGCCGTTGAAAGGAATTTCCCGGTTAACCTCCTCAAAGATATTAAGGAAACGGGTGATCGACTCGTCGTAGGTGGCATGTAACCTGAACGGCCAACGCTTCTCTACCAACAGAGCGATAACTTTCCTCAGTTCGGCTTCCATGATTGGCTGTAGATCGGGACGCGGTTCAAGGAAATCCTCGAAATCAGCAGCGGAAAATACCAGCATCTCACCAGCTCCGTTACACTTGTAGAGGTCATTGCCTTGTCCAGGTGAGACAATATTTGCCCAACCGGCAAAGTCGTCATACTCAGCCTTCGGCCTTTGGGTAAAGAGGTTGTAAGCTATCCGCAACGTCAGTTGGTCCCGTTCAACCAAGTGGTCAATAACCTGGTAATCTTCCGGGTAGTTCTGAAAACCGCCGCCGGCATCGATGCAGCTGGTGATCCCCAGACGATTTAGTTCACGCATGAAGTGACGGGTTGAGTTGACCTGGTCGTCGAAACCGAGTTTTGGCCCTTTGGCAAGACTTGAATAAAGAAGCAGAGCGTTTGGTCTGGCAATAAGAAGCCCGGTTGGATTCCCTGCTTTGTCCCGTTGTATTTCCGCACCCGGTGGATTAGGGGTGTCTTTAGTGTAACCCATGGCCCGCAGACCCGCGCGGTTTACCAATGCCCTGTCATAGAGATGCAGCACGAACACGGGTGTGTCAATGGAAGCGGCGTTGATCTCATCGAGTGTTGGCATACGCCTCTCGATAAACTGGAATTCGGACCATCCACCCACTACACGCACCCATTGTGGGGCAGGCGTACGTATTGCCTGTTCCTTCAGCATTCGGAGAGCTAAAGCCAGTGACGGTACGCCATCCCAGCGCAACTCCATGTTGTAGTTGAGTCCACCTCGGATGACATGGATATGAGAGTCGTTCAAGCCAGGGATGACAGTGCGGCCCTTGAGGTCAATCTTTTTAGTATCGGGACCAGCATGAGTGTGAATAGTCCGATCATCGCCAACCGCAAGAAATTGCCCGTCCTTTATTGCAACGGCACTGACTTCAGGTGCAAATGGATCAAGAGTGGTGATGCGACCGTTGAAAAGAATTGAATCTGCGTATGATGTTTTCATGATTAATCCCCTTGCGAATGATACTCCAGCCAGGACCTGAAGATTTTTGCCAGAACGGGCATGACTACCCAGGTAAGAATAATTACAATTCCGACTGCTATGAAGAATGCTTGCAGAAGCTCAGGTACACTGGCTAAAAAGGGTTTAAGTGCGCTCGAGACAAGTATGCTGACGGGCCAGACCCCAAGAGCGGTTATAATGGCCATCTTCCAGCGAGGAGGGTGGGCCGAAGATGTCGGTGATGTAAACCAGAACTCCAAGCCGTTGCCTATTTGATAACGCACCACATCAGCGCGTAATGGTTCTGCTTTCCGCAGCAATTCTTGTCGTACTGAAGATTCCTGCCATGCATCAAGGTGGTCTTGACAATCAAACTTGTAAATAACCACGTATTCTCCGGACGGAGTTGGGTTACACATAAGGCTGACTCCCAAATAACCTGGGAATTTAGCAGACTCCCTGGTGAAAGCCCGCTGCAACTCTTCAAATGCAGCTTCCTTCCCCGGCTTCACCTTCCAGGTTGCAACCACGGTGAGCGGTTCGGAACCGCTCACCTCATTATGCAACGCGTTGGCTGACATGGCCTAATGACCTGCCGCACCTGCGCGGCTTGCCGGTGCACCGTGTACCATGGTGTAAGCGTACTCAACTCCCTGTCCATAAGCACCGCAATGCTCCTTAACGGTTTCAATGACATCATTGTAGGTGTCCTTGTGTGCCCAATCGCGTTGGTACTCAAGCAGAACCTGCAGAGAAGTGACCGGCACTGCACCAGCCTGTTCAATACGGCGCATGGCGGCATTGTGGGCTGTAAGGCTGGTACCGCCGGAAGCGTCCTCAACTGCATACACTTCATAGCCGGCCTTAATTGCTTCCAAAGCCGGGAATGCCAGACAGACTTCTGTCCAGAGGGCAGCCATGATCAGTTTCTTGCGACCGGTTGCGGCAACGGCGTCAACGAATTTGGCATCTTCCCAAGAGTTCATGCTGCTGCGCTCAACTGGCTCCTGTTTTGGGAAGATGTCCAGTATTTGCGGCCACATGTTGCCCGAGAAACTCTTGGTTTCGACCGTGGTCAGAATAGTAGGAACATTGAAAATCTTTGCAGCCTTGGCAAGAAGCATGACGTTGTTGAACAGCGTCTGGCGGTCAATGTTGGCGACCCCGAAAGTCATTTGCGGCTGAAAGTCGATCAGGATGAGGGCGCTGTTTTCCGGGTTCAAAAGTTCGGTTTTCATGATGTGTCTCCTGTAATAGGATTAATTTGGTCCTCTATGCTTCAACCATAATTTATTTTTACAAAAAACACCTCATACTCTTTTCTGTTGTCAGGTATGTTTAATAGTTATACCTTGAAACTTATGGAAATGCGTCATATCAGATACTTCACAGCCGCTGCTGAGGAGCTCAACATAAGCCGAGCGTCGAGACGTCTCAATGTCTCCCAGCCTGCCATGAGTCGCCTGATACACGATTTAGAGGAGGAGCTTGGAACAATACTGTTCGTGCGTGAACGGTTCGGCCTAAGATTGACTGCCGCAGGCGAAAAGCTTCTGGTGTACACGCATCAGATTCTCGACATCAGCAATGAAGCTGTCAGAGTAATCGGAAATATGCCGGGTTCGAGTCTCAATATCGGATTTGTAGCGTTATCGATCAGTTCTTTTCTGGGGGTTGCACTTCGGACATTTCGGGATGCTAATCCTGGGGTAGTGATCAAGATTCATGAACTATCTCCTGCAGCGCAAATTCTGGCGCTACGCAAGAACCAGATTGATATTGCACTGATTGACAATCCATGCAGTTTTGTTCCAATTGATGAATTTGAAGCCACAGTACTTTTTGAAAAACAGCTTATGGCAGCAATCCCGGAAACGTATCACTTGGCAACACGAAGGCTGATCAGCCTGAAGGCATTAGAAAACGAAAATTTTATTGGTTACTGCGAAGAAAGCTTTCCTGGAAGGAATCAAGCCATAATTCATGCCTGTGAAGAAGCTGGATTCAAGCCAAATCTTCTGCATCTGGGTGATAGTTTGGTTGAAGTGTTGGCAATGATTGGATCTGGGGCAGGTGTATGCCTGATACCAACCGATGTGGTTAGCATGCCTTACCCCGGTGTAAGGTTTATCAAAATAAAAGAAAAGATAGCTCCGATTCACTTTGCTGCAGTTTGGCGGCAAGGCGATAACCGAATGATTATTGCCAGTCTTTTGGAACATACTAAGCGACAGTATTTAAAGTAGATTTATTGGTAGATGGCTAATTCCATTTCCATATCAAAGCCCTATCTTCGTTGGCTCGTCTTCGGCTCCTCAACGTACTGAAATGTACGCCTCGGAGCCTCAATTCTCGCCGCCTTGATATCATCTTCGATCTGGAATTGGAATAACTGCCTTCGCATTGAGCAGTCATAAGGATTGTGCTGACAAGACATGGAATCATTGAACTTGAAGAATGGGGCGGCTGCAGAGAGGCTCGATATGGACGGCAATATGGAAATTTCCGAGCAATTGCTGACCGGGGCTGCCATTGCAGATGCACTGGACGATCTGGCGACGCTCCGTCTCGACATCTTTCCGGAGTATCCTTATCTATATCAAGGAAGGAGGGAAGATGAGCTCGCGTACCTGGGCACCTATGCCGAAGCACCCGATGCCTGTGTCATTCTCGCCTATGAAGGGTTAACGGTTATCGGGGCGGCTACTGGCATGCCTCTTATCCATGAAGACGCACAGATGATTGACGCCTTTAGCGGGACAACATTTCCGCTTCACGAGGTATATTACGTGGGGGAACTGCTCTTTCGCCCGGCCTACCGCAATTGTGGACTGGGCCAGAAGCTGCTTGACCGATTGGAAAGCCACATCCGTTCTCTCGGCCGCTACCACAGGCTCACCTGCGCCACGGTTGAACGCCCCGATGATCACCCCTTGCGCCCGCGTGATTACATCCCCATTACAAGTTTCCTTGCCCGTACCGGTTTTAATCGGCTCTCGGGGGTAACAACCAGCTTCATGTGGCGTGAGATCGATGGTGCCAAACTGGACCACCCCATGCAATTTTGGAGCAAGGAGCTGATTTGATTGGTGTGCAAACTGGGAAGTGGGGCATCTCAAGCGCGAGTGTCTAGATTAATTGTGGCGGTTTACAGTGCCTTTGCAGACACTCGAACCATTTTATATTTCGACGGGTCGATTACTGACTGGTGTCAATGCGGGTAGCACTCTATCCGCTGCCGCGATGATGGCGCCAATGACCCCAGGAAACCGAGCTTCCAGGTCATCAAATCGTACGGAGTTTATCAACACGTTACCTTCCCTCCTGCTGGCAACTACCCCTGATTCCCTTAGAACTTTGAAGTGATGTGACAAGGTAGACTTTGGCATTGGTATATCGAATGCTCCGCACGCCACTTGTCCTGCTCTGGCAATCTTGAGAACGATTTCCATTCGTACCGGGTCGCTGAGAGCATGAAGAACTTTGGACAAAGAAATCTCGTCCCGTAAAGGCTGTTGTATCTCCATATTCTTAGCCATTTGCTACCCCTCTCTTTTTTCTCATCATACAGAAATGAAGTTGACATTGCAATGTTGTTCGATTATTTTCGAATTAAAAAGTTCGAGTTTTATCGAAATACTTGTCAGTCGTAGATTGCTGGTCAGCAAGCGAAAACCAATCACTACAAGAGGAGAAAGACACATGAACGTCATCGGAATCAACGGAAGTCCACGGAAGCAATGGAACACAGCTACACTCGTGGCTAAGGCACTGGAAGGGGCCGCAGCACTGGGGGCTACAACGGAACTGTTTCATCTTTACGATCTGGACTTTAAGGGTTGTATAAGCTGCTTCGCTTGCAAAACACGCGGAGGTAAAAGTTACGGGAAATGCGTCCTACACGATGACCTGGCACCTGTACTGGAAAAAATAGCAACTGCCGACGCCCTTGTCATCGGATCGCCGATATACTTCGGTTCAGTTACCGGTGAAACGCGCAGCTTTCTCGAGCGCCTGCTGTTTCCGTACCTCACTTACACAGTACCTTACGGAACATTGTTCCCTAAAAAAATCAAGACCGGTTTCATCTACACCATGAATGTTTCGGAAGAACGGAGCAAGGAGTTTGGATACGAACAATTCTTCAAAACCAATGAGCGCTATGTGGAGATGCTTCTTGGTCCTGCCGAGACGTTGTGCGCCTTTGACACTTGCCAGGTTGACGATTATTCAAAAGTGATGATCGAAAGCTTCGACCCGATTCACAAAGCCAATCGCCGTAAGGAGGTGTTACCTCTGGAATGTCAGCGTGCCTTTGAGTTGGGGCAACGGCTGGCAGGTGCAGAGACCATAGCAGCTTAGTCGTTAAGAGAAGCTGTTCAGTATTGACCCACACTTGCCTGGAAACTACTAAATAGCACAACACACTAAAATGCGGACAATTTCCAGTTTATGGTGCCTGTGCTGACACAGGGCAGCAGCGGGGCTACCGCATTGATGCGCGGGACGAAAAGGGGCAGGCAACTTTATTAAAAAGCCGCCTGCCCCTCTGTGTTGTCCCTGTTTATCGGGTTTCTATTCTACATCATCGCCGCAATTGCCGTTGCCAACGGCGTTGTGCCCCGGCCGATGAGTGTACTGAGCTGACGGCTGTCATCAAACAATGCGCCTTTGGAAGCTCCCGTATCTGAATTGGCGAGTAATTCGGCGATAACTTCCGGCAGCCCCACCTTGACAAGAACGCCTTTGTACTCGACCTCGGGCAGGTTCACATACCCTATGTTCTTGCCGGACTGGCGCGAGATTTCCGCGGCCAGCTCCGTCAGGGTGTAGGAGGTATCGCCGGCCAGCTCATACACGCGGCCCGCCTGGTTTTCCGAGGTAAGGACAACAGCAGCGGCTTCCGCGTAGTCGGCACGCGCGGCAGATGAGATGCGGCCATCGCCGGCGCAGCCATACACGTCGCCGTGAGCCATTGCGGCGGGCACCCCGGCGGTGTAATTTTCGGTATACCAGCCATTGCGCAGCAGCACAAATGGAACTCCGGAAGCGCTGAGCAATGCCTCGGTTTCCCTATGTTCGGCAGCAAGTCCGAGTAGCGATGTCGCGGCATGCAGTACGCTGGTGTACGCCAGCAGTTTCACGCCGGCACGTTTAGCCGCGTCTATGACGCTGCGATGCTGACTCACACGCTGTCCGATCTCGCTGGAAGAAATCAGCAGCACCTTATCGGCTCCTTTAAGCGCTTCGTCCCACGAGGCGGGCTGGCTGTAATCGGCATAGCGCACCTGTATACCCGATTCTGCAAGGTCTTTAGCTTTCTCTACATTTCGCACAGCCGCGACGATTTCTGCGGCGGGTACTTTTTTCAGCAGCGCTGCAATAACCAAACGACCCAATTGTCCGGTAGCTCCGGTAACGACGATCATGATAAAACTCCTTTCAAACCTGATTGATATGTTGTGTAAATTAATCATATCAGCCATACTTACAAAAAGTAAGTACGCACAAAAAGGTAAGTGTTATGACAAATACCAAGACTGCAACATTATCCGCGCTGATGCGCCGCGGGGAGCTGTTCTCAGTTAAATGTCCATCGCGAACGATACTAAATCATGTTACCAGCCGTTGGGGAGTGCTAGTCCTGGTGGCCCTGATGGAAGGGACGCACCGCTTCAGCGAGTTGCGGCGTAAGGTCGGCGGGGTCAGCGAGAAAATGCTGGCTCAGACGCTGCAATGCCTGGAGAAAGATGGCTTCGTCAAGCGGGTGTCATTGCCGGTTGTACCGCCGCATGTGGAATATACCCTGACGTCGATGGGTGAGGAGGTCAGTCATAAAGTTGAATCGCTGGCCGACTGGATCGAAGAGAATACGAGCAGGATCATGAAGGTGCGACAGGAAATAAATGGGTGATGGTAAGAGGACGAAAAAGGGCAGGCTACTTTATCAAAAAGCAGCCTGCCACCTCACCCTGCTGTTTATGGAATAAAATCAAGTTTTTTCAGCCAGTAGATTTGCCTTGTTGTTATTTCAGGGCTCGTCGAGCAGCTTTTCGACAAAATTGCCGATCTCCGCATGAACTTTTTCGGACCCCTCACCGGCAAGAATTCCATGGCGATTGAAGTCGAGCGGCACATATTTCTTCCGTTTGGTTCCGAGCCGATTGAACAGGAGTGCCGTCCCCTCGGGGTTGACCACCGGATCGTTGCTTGCCTGCAAGACCAAGGTCGGCAGCTTCACGTCCGACAGGCGCGTCTCAAGATCTTTCATGAAATGCCCCATTTCAGACAATGCCGCTACCGGAAGTCGCGCGTAATTTATCAGCGGCCGTTCCGGGGCGATATCCACATATTTTTTCGATGCTCCGTCGAAGTGAATTGTATCCATGATCCTGTTCCAGGTGGTTACAGCAGGCGCGAATCGTGATGAGATATCCTGCAGACGGAAGGGTGGCGATATCGCAAAAACTCCGGCCAGCCTGGCAATTCGAGCGGCGCAGTCCAGCGCCAGGCCGGCTCCGAACGAAAACCCACCCACCACGACCCGCGTGCAGATGGTGCTCATCAAGGCGTAACCAAGGTCCACCGATTCAATCCAGTCGCTACCGTTACGTGTGGCAAGGTCTTCGGGGGCGGTGCCGTGCCCCCGCAGGCGGACACAATACACCCAGAATCCTTTTCCGTGCAGATAGGTTGCCAGTTCAAGCATTTCACGCGGGGCCGCCAGAAAACCATGCACAAGCACTATGCCCAGCCGCCGTGATTTGCCCTTCAGCATAAACGGTGCACCAATTCCGCGTTCTTTGGATTCGCCCGACCGCTGAAAGCTTGAATAATCAGCTTCAAACTGGTCAGCGGCCTGACGCAGCAGAATATCCACAACCCGACGACGGATCAGCATTTCCGGCAGCCATGCCATCCAGCGCACCTGACGCTGAAGATCCGACAGCGGCCGCACTTCATTTGCAACCACACCGAGCGGATTTTCGATTCTAATCCGGTGGAATTCACTGCCTGCGGAAATACGGTCTGAATTCCTGTGCAGCAGCCCCTTTTCGACACTGACAACGCCGGTTTCGCGGGCCAACGCCAGAAAGTCACGGTATTTGTGGTAGCGGTCGTCCGTCAGCAGGGCAACCTGGCCAATCTCCAGACTGTGGTGGCAAATGACCGGCGATTTGTTCGGAACCAGACCGGTCAGCAGAAATACGCGCCGCCGGAAGTCCTCTTCGGATATTTTGTTAAAAGGAAGCGCGGCCAGCAGCGATGCAAAAAGATGATCGTGGTTGACCGTGGTCAAACTATAAATTTCGGCCATGAAACGGTGCATCAGGGCGGTCGCTTCCTGGCGCATGGCCGGCAGGGATGGGAGCTGGTCGTCGAAATTGATCTGCCGCAGCGAGAACATGTCCCGACTGATCCGCGAAGCGGTCAGCGAATCGGAAACCGGGATGGCAGGCCCAAAGCGGATATCGATATCCACCCCTTCGAAAAGCATGGTTCCCTCGGTCAACAGTTCCTCCCTGAGCCGGTCGGAGATGTTGCGGCCAAAACGCTCAGCCAGTGCGCTCAGTACGTTTTCCCGTGCCCGAAGGGGATAATAGGTCAGATTGATCGGGACGATCCATGTTGTTTCGGTCAGGATCGGCATCATATTTTCAATCTGAAACATGTTCATCAGCCGTTCCGCTTCCGCGGGATTTTCCGTCAGCATATAATTCAGACGTTTCCGGTAGAATTCGGTTCGCAGCGCCAGGGTAGCAGCCCCGGAGTGAGCAGGCCGCCGGCCGCCACGGTGAAAACCAAAGAGGGAGGGCCTGGCAACCGCTTCCTTGTTCTTGACCATCTGCCCTTCAGGATAAATGATCCAGTTGGCTTCCCCGGTCAGAAGGCTCTTAACGATCAAGCGGTCCCGATCGGGATTTCTGGTGGATAGCGCCCCTATTTTTTTCAGGAAGCCGCTCAGCGGGCCTTCAAAAAAAGAGTGGTCTGCCAACGTCCAGACCGGCACTTTGGTGAGAGAATAGATGTGATAGGGGAGCAGGAGGGTTTCGATACGGGTGAAATGGTTGACGACAAAAATAATCGAACCTTCGGGGATCGTCTCATGGCCATGAATAGCGACCTTGATCCTGGATAAGCCCTGCATCAGGGCAATCATCCTGCCTGTGGCAAGATAGGCGGAATAGTTCATGGTCGCCCTTTCCATGCCGCTTCCGGGGCCGGAAGGTATCGCATTGCAGCCATGTTAAAGCTTTCCAGCTGGCGAGTCAGCCAGGAGTGGTCATGACCGAGTTCGGTTGCCATCAGGCCGGCCACCCTGGGAGCAATTTCAATGCTGGCTGCCGCGTCCAGAAAGAGGGCCCGGGTGCGCCGGGCAAGCACATCCTCGACGTTCCTCGCCCATTCGAAGCGCACAGCCCAGACTATGTCGCCAACCGTATAGGGAAGGCGGGGATGCAGACGCTCTTTCCAGGCCGGCTGCTCGTCGGCCAACTGTTCAAACAGACTCCGGTCGGAGCCATAGCCTTCCGGCGGTCCCGCCGGAGATGCCGGCGTCTCCCAACCATGCAGGCGCAGCGCGTGAGTGGTCGATGGGCGCGCATCAAGCCCGCCCTGTGCGGCAGCGGCATCAACCGCAGCAACAGCCATGCTGCGATAGGTGGTCCATTTGCCGCCGGTGATAGTCACAAGCCCCGCCCCGGAGACCGACAGCCGGTATTCGCGGCTCAGTTTTGCGGTATTCGAACTGTTTTTGCCTCCGATCAACGGCCTGAGACCGGCAAAACTGCTGAGGATATCGGAGCGGGTCGGTTGGCGATAAAGGAAGCGGCCTGCATGGGCCAGCAGGAAATCCACCTCGTCCGGCAATGGAACCGGTTCCGGTGTTATATCGGCGAGGGGCGATTCCGTGGTGCCGATCAGGACATGATCGTACCAGGGAATCGCGAAAAAAACCCTGCCGTCATCGGTATGGGGAATCATGACCGCGCAGTTGCCGGGCAGAAACGAACGATCGAGGACCAGGTGCGCTCCCTGGCTGGCGGTGACCAGGGCAGAACATGAAGGCTCGTCCATTCGCCGCAGCTGATCACACCAGACACCGGTAGCATTGATCACCGCCCGGCCGGACAGCTTATATTCTTTGCCGCTTTCACTTTCTATCGCGGTAACGGCGGATATCCGTCCTGAGCTGGTGGCAAGGGCGCTGACTTTCATGTAATTGAGCGGCGTTCCCCCCAGGTCGGCTATGGTTCGCGCAAGGCAGACCGCCAGACGGGCATCGTCAAACTGGCCGTCGTGATAGACGATACCACCACGCAGTCCCTGAAGTCTGACGGTCGGAAGCAGTTCGATCGTTTCTTTCCTGCTGAGGTGCCGGGAATGCTTCAGCCCGTGAGCGCCCGACAACAGGTCGTACAACGCCATGCCGACGCCGTAGAAAGGGCGTTCCCACCAGCTGTAGAGCGGGATTACAAAGGGGAGATCATGCACCAGATGCGGGGCATTCTGCAAAAGGACCCACCGTTCGTACAGCGCCTCTCGGACGAGTGACAGATTGCCCTGCTGCAGGTAGCGCACACCGCCATGGATCAGCTTTGTACTGCGGCTCGATGTCCCGCAGGCAAAGTCCCCCTGTTCCAGCAACAGGGTGCGATAGCCGCGGCTGGCTGCATCGATCGCTGCTCCAAGGCCGGTTGCACCGCCGCCAACCACGATGATGTCCCACGGCCTGGAAACATCATCCACTCTTTGCAGAAGCTCTGAACGTGATGGATTCATGGCGCGCAAGTTCCTGTCAGCCGGCAACGCAGCCAGCCGGGGCGATTGGTCATGATCGAATCCACCCCCAGTTCGCGCAGGCGTTGCGCGGCGGTCAGCCGGTCAACGGTCCAGACATGGGTTTCCTTGCCGAGCGCTTTGAGACTATCAACAAGACCACGATCCAAAATAGCACGGTGCGCACTGGCCAGGCCGTCAGCGCCTGAGCGCCGGATGGTATCAAGTACATATTCACGGGAGGGATGCCAGACATTGCGCATAAGGCTGTGCCGGTAATCGCAGAGCCAGCAGGCGCGCCAATCGGGCAGCCGCTGCTTGAGTTCGGAAATCAGCGATGCACTGAACGACAGCAGCCTGATCCGCTCCGGCGTAAGTTTGGATGCCCTCAGCACTCTTTCCAGGGGAGCGATAATCTCCGGGCCGCTCTTGATCTCGATATAGAACCAGCTGCCGGACGGAATAGCGGCCAGCACCTCATCAAGGGTGGGGATCATGGCGCCGGACCAGCCCGCCCCTTTCCAGAGTCCCGCATCCAGACGGCGCAGCTCTTTCAGTGAGCTATCGGCGATTCTCAGGTCAACTCCGGTAGTCCGCCAGCTCGTTTCATCGTGCATGCAGACGATCTGCCCATCGGCAGTGAGACGGAAATCGGCCTCGATTCCATCTGCCCCTTGCTCCCAGGCCAGACGGAACGATTCCAGAGTATTTTCTGGCGCTTCCCGCGATGCGCCGCGGTGACCGATTATGAGGGGGATTTTGAGCTTGTCACTCAGCATAATTTCAGACCTGCGCTTTTTGACAGTTGTTAGCGAATGATCGACCCTCAGTTTAGACGATGTCACCGATGAGTGCAAATTGCTTATGCCATTGCCGTGCTTATTCGCAAAAGCAAGCAATAATAATTGATATTGACGCTGACAGGTCGATGGATTATATGTCGCTGGCATTTATCAAATCCGGAGCGCGGTTTTATAAAACAATCAGCATGGGGTCATGTATGAAAATACAAAAAAGAGTTTTTCTGCTGGTCTCCTTCGCAGTTGTTTTTTTCTTCATTGCTTCATGCGGCCAAAAGTCGTCGCCAACCGCCACTAATTCGGGCGGCGCGCGTACAATACCGCTGTTGAGCATTGTCCCTTCATGTAGCGGAAATTTGAGCGATTGGACGGCAACCTGCCTGGATGATGCCTACGGCAAAATACAAACAGCGGGTTTTGACATCACCCAGCAATATATTGAGTGGGGTCGAATCGAAACAAGCCGGAACACTTTCGACTGGACGGAATTCGATGACCGCCTCAGGTTGAAAGATAAATTCGGCTTAAAAAATTCCGTAATAGTCAATTTCCCGGACAACGCTCAAACAGGAGTTCTTCCGGCAGATATTACATTTACCACATTTGCTGATCCGGCGCTTAAAGACCGGTTTTCAAAGTTTATTTTGGCCCTGCTTGAACGTTCTAACGGAAAGATCGCTTACCTTTGGATCGGCAATGAAATTGATGAGTATCTGAGGAACAACCGGTCACAAATCGTGCCCTTCGGCGAAATGTATCAGGATCTTTGCCGGACGGTTGCGGCCAAATACCCTGGAGTTTTGATCGGAACCATTTCCACGTACCATGATGCGCTGAACGACAACGCACTGGACATTATTGAAACAGTCGGAGTTCACGGCAACATGATCGGGTTTACGTTCTATCCGCAAATCATAGCGGGAACTTCACCAAAAGATGCGCCAAGGCTGATTGGCGACATATCGAAGATCGCTGCCCGGATGGGTAAGAAATTTGCCATCACGGAATCCGGATGGAGTACCAGTACACTCGGAATGAACGGGAGCGAGCAGGCACAGTCGGAATTCATCCCCAACCTGCTTGATGGCGCCGCGGCAAATGCAGGAAGCATCGAATTCCTGGGGCTATATGTTTTGTACGACCTGCCGGATAGTTATATTCAATCCATCATCACGCGTTTCGGCATCGCAGACAACAAGGAATTGAGTGCAATGATTTCTTCGTTAGGGCTTTTCAACAACAACGGCACACCGAAAAGTGCATGGAATATCTTAGCCGAAAAGATCCGCCAGGCTTTAGCCAAGCAGCTGTCACCAGCTTGATCGCAATCGGAAAGCAACCTCTTTATCAGCACCCCTCAGTGCAGATCATCCAGTTCCAGGCCATGGGGCTGGTCCCCCCCTCCCGCCTGTATCCCGCCGCAATGTTGAAATCGCGTTACTCCATTCAGGGCCGCCGCTAAATTAGTCCCGCCATGAAGTTTATTTGCGTTATAATATTCACATAAGTCAATGGTTCTCAGGGCAGGCGCTCGTACGCATCCTGGGCGTGTCGTTTTGTGTAGGAGGCCGGATGACGGGCCGTATAGAGAAAGGAAGGTAACGTCATGGCAAGGTTTATATTAAGAGAGAGCATGGCCGTAATCGCAAGTCTGTTTCTGCTTCTGGTCCCGGTTATCGGGCAGGCGCAAACAAAAGAGACGAGTGTTGCCCCGCCGCCGATTGGTCAGCAGCTGGTTCGGGAAGGCACCTTTGCCGTCGCGTTGGCATCCGCTTTTTCCCTGGACGCCGGTGAGAACGAGGCAGAGGCAGAGAGCAGGTTGGGAGAGGTCGGAATAATGCCCCGTAATGGCTGGATAGCCGATTATCCTGTGACTCCGGATATAATAGCGGAGTTACAGAAATCGGTCAGTGACGCCGCGGGCGCCGACAAGTTGGACATGAATCGCGAGGAGGCTTTGAAAAATTTTGAAGAGGTCAAGGCCGGGCTGGGCCTTTCGATCAAGCCATATAAAGATGGCGACGCCTATACGTGCAAGCCACCGAAATGTGAAAACTATCCCGACCCGGCGGTCGTCAACAATTATTACGCGGAACAGGGTCCGCCGGTGGTAACCTATTATGCTCCTCCTCCAGATTATTACTATCTGTACGGCTGGGTACCTTCGCCGTTCTGGTGGTACGGGTTCTGGTTCCCAGGATTCTTCATCCTGAACGACTTCCATCGCTCCGTTTACATTCATGACCGTCCTTTTTTCGTGTCGAATCATTTTAACGACATCAGAAGGAACCGGGTCTTCCGGGTTGATCCGGCAGATCGGTTTCGGGGGCGGACCTATGCAGGCATCGGCGTGACCAATCCGAGGAGTTTCATCTCTACCGGGGTGCCGGGAAGCAGCAGGGTCATCTTTAATGGTTCCCGCAGGGCGGCGCCGCCATCTGTCGAGAGGACGTTCACACCATCCAGCAGGGGCAGCCGATCGTTTAGCGCGCCTTCGCGGAGTGGAAGTTTTTCCGGTCAGTCCATAAGGGGCGGAAGAATGGAAAACATGCCTTCACGTGGCGGAGGCGGAGGTGGCTCAATTCAACGGGGAGACAGAAGGTAATTCCGCTCGTCACTCCCAGTTTAATACCAAATTGCAATCAAACGATTACGTCGTTGGCTTCGTCGGTGGCGCCTCAACGTACTTATAGTACGCCTTTGTCGCCACTCTCCTCGCCGCCTTGTACTCATTTTGATTACACCTTGCTATAACAGGTTGCAGCAGGGAGCCTAAGCATGAGAGGTGTTATCTGCAGAGCGGCAGAGACGCCTGCACATCACGCAATCGGAGGTCCGCATGAGAATTTCCGCAAGTATGTTATGCCTGATTCTGTTCGCAGCGGTGACCGCCTGCACCGGAGGTACGACACCATCATCTTCCGCGGCTAAGCCGGAAACTGCGCGCAGTGGCAAGGTCAGGCTCTATTCCGCTGCCACGAAAGGATACATCATGAGCGATAAAGTCGTCAAAAGTGCCGCAGAATGGCGCGCACAACTGACACCGGAACAGTACCACGTCACCCGCGAGCAAGGTACGGAGCGGGCCTTCACCGGCGCCACCTGGAACAATCACGAAAGCGGCATTTACCAATGCATCTGCTGCGGCAACGACCTGTTCCGGTCGGAGCACAAGTACGAATCGGGCACGGGCTGGCCAAGTTTCTGGCAGCCGATCGCCCCGGAAAACATAACGACCCGCTCCGACAATAGCCTGTTCTCAAAGCGGACGGAAGTCGTATGCAGTCGCTGTGACGCCCATCTAGGCCATGTCTTCGATGATGGGCCCAAGCCGACCGGCCTTCGCTACTGCATGAATTCAGCCGCCATGAAATTTGTGAAGTGATTTTGTTTGACCAGCTGGCTCAACTGAAGGCCAACAGTGTTCCAGCTCTAATAAAATTGACGTCGACGCATGTCGGGTGTTATACAGTCTGGACTTAAGAGTGATTTATTATCCCTAACATTCCAAGAGAAGGAGTAATCATGAAAAACGTCAAAGATATACTTCAGGGCAAAGCTAATGGTATCTTCACCATCGCACCGGATGCAACGGTGTTGGCTGCAATTGAGATTATGGCAGAGAAAAATATCGGCTCGCTCCTGGTAATGGAGAATGAAAAACTGGTGGGGATCATCACCGAGCGCGATTACGCTCGAAAGGTTTATCTGGCGGGAAAAACATCCAGCAATACATTGGTTAGAGAAATTATGAGCCAGAAAGTACTATTCATCCAGCCCAGCACCAGCATTGAAGAGTGCATGGCCCTCATGATTGAAAATGCCATACGTTACCTTCCGGTTCTTGAAGATAAACGCGTCATCGGCGTTATATCAATGGGCAACGTGGTCAATACGATCATTTCAGAGCAGAACTTCGTGATCAAGAATCTACAACAATACATCATGCAGGGCTGAACTACACCGTTTGCCAAATATAAAGGCTTAAAAGCATAAGGCGGCACCTCCGGTGTCGTCTTTTCTTTATTCCAATTTCAAATCTTTTAAAATCATACTAAGGAGAATTCCTTGACCGATCACAATGCCTATCCGGAGGGAGAACTGCTCCTCCGTACCTCCACGATGCCGAGTGACACAAACGCGAATGGCGATATCTTCGGAGGATGGATCATGTCGCAAATGGATATCGCCGGCGGCATGATGGCGATAGAAACCACCGGCGGCCGCGCAGTTACAATTGCGGTGGATGCCATGAAATTCATCAAGCCGGTAAAGATCGGCGATGTCGTCTGTTGCTACGGTAAAGTCACAAAAATCGGCAACACATCCGTCACCATCCGGCTGGAGGTTTGGGTGAAACCCTGTTTACGGGAAACGAGGGCCGATAAAGATAATTCGTTTTTCATGGTCACGGAAGCTTCATACACATATGTGGCCATTGACAATGAAGGGCGGAAACGGCTGATCCCGAAACTTGGAACTGCTACTCCTGAATAATCGGATTGACGGTTTTACCTGATTTCCCCTGCAGGATATTCCGCAGGCTTTTCTTGATGCCGCTGATGACAAACGGTGTCAGCCAAATATAAATCAATTGAACCGTGTAAAATCAGGTTTCCTGCGTTGCATGAAGGCCTGCAGCGCCTCGGCCGCCTCCGGCGACTCCAGTCGCGCCAGGAACTGTTTTCCCTCTTCGGCGATGGTTTCCCGCAACGGGGCCGCATAGTCCCGCTTGAGCAGATCCTTTGCCAGGCGCAGCGCGGCCGCCGGTTGGGCAGCCAGCTGCAAAGCCCTGCTCCGGGCGATTGAAAGCACATCCCCGTCCGGACAGACCTCGGTGACGATGCCCAGCCTGCAAGCCTTTTCGGCACTGAAAACCTCCCCCAGCAGCAGTAGCTCCGCCGCCCGTTGATGCCCCATGATGCGCGGCAGAAGCAGCGTGGAACCAGCCTCCGGACAGAGGCCCAGATTAACGAACGGCATCTGGAAGGTGGCGCCGCTCCCGGCATAGGCCAGATCGCAGTGCAGCAGCATCGTGACGCCGATCCCCACCGCCAGACCGTTGACCGCCGCCACAAGCGGCTTGCGAGCCTCGCTGACAGCAATCAGAAACTGCATTGCGGGACTCTCCGGGCCGGTCTGCGGCGAGCCGCTAAAATCTGCCAGGTCATTGCCGCTGGTGAAGCACTCCTGCCCGCCGCTGATCAGGATCACCCGCACCGCGTCATCGCTGTCCGCCTGCCGTAGGCCATCGGCCAAGGCCTGATACATAGCCAGGCTCAGGGCGTTTTTCTTGTCAGGCCGGTTGATGCGCAAGCTCAGGATTCCCTCGCTTATTTCACTCTGTATCAGATCTGTGCCGCTCATTTCATCATCTCCTGCCCCTTCAGACCGGCTGCTGACACACCAGCGCCCTGATGCTTTCCGGTATCGGCACGGTTACGTTCTTTACGCTGTCAAAACAGACCATCGTGGTACGGGCGGTGGCGTAGACCTTCTCCTGACTGTCGTGGAGCCGGTATTCCAGATCGAAGCTGGAACGCCCTGTTCTGGATACCCAGAGCGTGACGATGACCTCGTCATAGAGCATGATCGGGATCTTGTAGTCGCATTCCGCCCGCGCGACAACGCTGAAAATCCCCTGCTCCGAGTTCTCCCGGATGAAATCATGAAACAACTTGACCCGCGCCGTTTCCAGATAGGTGAAGTATACGGCGCTGTTTACATGGCCATATGCGTCCAGATCGGAGAACCTCAGTTCAATATTGGTTGAATAGCTCTGTGCCATTTTC
The DNA here is from genome assembly GCA_964458105.1 of uncultured Geobacter sp. Taxonomy (GTDB): domain Bacteria; phylum Desulfobacterota; class Desulfuromonadia; order Geobacterales; family Pseudopelobacteraceae; genus JACRCG01. The sequence goes on along the minus strand of CAYWJJ010000048.1, from coordinate 10,396 downwards.
TGCTCCTTGTCGTGATGCCGATTGGTGGTATTTCCGCAGCCATTACAGCATCATCGGATACTTTATTCAGCTTGACAACCGGCAACCAATATCAAAAAACATACTTCCCGGCTTCGAGGGAGGCGGCTGCCAGTTGACGTTTTGCCTTGAGCAGTCCGCTGGCGTCGTACCTGGTAAACCTGCGGATGCCGGCCAGCAGCATGGTCAGGGTATCACCCTCCTCGATATAGTAGGCCGCCTGGCGCGCGGCGGAAGCCGCCTTTTCGTTGCCGTTGAAGGTAGTCACTTTCACGGCGGCACGGACGGAAGCCTTTTTGCTCTCGCTCAGTTTTGGCAGGATCTTTTCGGCACGCAGCACGGCGCTTTCGATGGCGAAGATGTTGATAGCCAGATCGGCCACGGCCAGCAGGATCTCCTGCTCGTCCTTGATCGTATCCATGAATTTCTGAACGCCGCTGCCGGCCAGCACAAGAAAGGCCTGTTTCAAGCTGGCTATCAGGGCTTTTTCCGCCGCAAAGGGGACCGTATCGTCGAGCTCGTCAAAGGATGGCGACATCAGCGACTCAAAGGCTTTCATGGCCTCTTGCCGGAGCGGGATTTCCCCCTTCGTTGCGCGTCGGAGAATAATGCCCGGGATCAGCAGGCGGTTGATCTCATTTGTCCCTTCCCAGATGCGGTTGATGCGCTCGTCGCGATAGTACCCCTCGGCGGCATATTCCTGTATGAAACCGTAGCCGCCATGAATCTGGACGACCGCATCCACCACATCCGCCAGCATCTCGCTGCATAAGACCTTGACGATGGCGCATTCGACCGAATATTCCTCGATGCCCTGCTGATAGGTTTCATAGTAATCAGGCGTACCTTTCGGGATCGTGGCGAGCCGGTCATCTATCAGGCCGGCCAACCGGTAGACGACCGATTCCGAGGCGAAGATGGCAGCGCTCATGTCGGCAATCTTTTCCTGGATGGCCCCGAAGCTTCCAATCGTTACAGCGAACGCCTTGCGTTCGTTGGCATACCTGATCCCGGTGGTGAGCGCTATCTTGGCCGAACCGGTGACAGCTGCCCCAAGCTTGAAACGCCCGACATTGAGGACGTTGAAGGCGATTTTGTGCCCCTTGCCGATCTCGCCCAGCAGGTTTTCAACCGGCACCTTGGCATCATCCAGGATGATCTGGGTGGTGGACGTACCCCTGACCCCCATCTTGTTCTCTTCCAGGCCGACGCTGAGCCCCTCGGTGGTCCTTTCCACCAGGAACGCGGTGAAGTGCTGCTTGTCTATCTTGGCAAAAATCGTATAAAGATTGGCGATGCCGCCGTTGGTGATGAACTGCTTGGTGCCGTTCAGGAGATAATGTTTCCCGTCCCCGGATAGGGTGGCGGTCGCCGCTGCTCCCAGCGCATCACTGCCGGAGCCGGGCTCGGTCAGACAGTAGGCCGCGATCCACTCCCCGGAAATGATCTTGCGCAGGTACTTGTCTTTCTGCTGCTTGGTGCCGTAATAGATCAGCGGGAGAGTGCCGATGCCGGTATGGGCGGCGTAGGTTACCGAAAACGATCCGGCTGGGGCCAGTTTTTCGGCCGCCAGCATGCTGGTGGCCTTGTCCAGCTCAAGCCCGCCGTACTCTTCCGGCGCATCGATCATCAACAGCCCCAGTTCACCGCATTTCTTCATCAGCTCGACCGTCAGCGGAAGATTGTGATGTTCGATCTCCTCGCGATGCGGAAAAACCTCGTTCAGAGCGAACTGCTCGGTCGTGTTGCCGATCTGGCGCTGCTCATCGCTGAAATCCTCCGGCGTGAAAACATTGTTTTTATCGGCTGCGGTGATCAGATATTCGGCACCTTTGAATAGTTTTGCGGCCATGCTTTCACCTCGTTTTGAATATATGGATTGAAACTATCAGCCTCCTCTCCCTTGACGGGAGGGAACTGAGGGGTGGGTGAGTCTGCCACGAAGCAGTACATTGCAACTTCCCCCTCCCCCTAGCCCCCTCCCGCAAGGGGCGGGGGAACTTTTAAAATCAAAAACAGCCCCTACACCTTCTCGAAAATTCCGGCCGCTCCCATGCCGCCGCCGATGCACATGGAAACCATGCCGTAGCGGGTGCCGGAGCGCCGCATCTCCTGAAGGATGCTGGCGGTCAGCTTGGCTCCGGTGCAGCCCAGGGGATGCCCCAAAGCAATGGCACCGCCGTTCACGTTGACCCTGGCCGGATCGATTCCCAACTCCTTTATGCAGGCCAGGGACTGGGCCGCGAAGGCTTCGTTCAATTCAATCAGGCCGATGTCGTCCAGCGTGAGGCCGGCCATTTTCAACGCAGCCGGAATGGCCGCCACCGGGCCGATGCCCATGATCTCGGGCGGCACCCCTTTGACGGCAAAAGCGATAAAACGGGCCAAGGCCTTTTTACCGCTCTTTTTGAGATAATCTTCGGAAACAACCAATACCGCCGCAGCACCGTCGGTCATCTGGGATGAGTTGCCGGCGGTTACGCTGCCGGCGGCCTTGAAGGCCGGTTTCAGCTTGGCCAGCCCGGCTGCGGTCGTGTCGCTCCGCACGCCGTCATCGCTATCGACCAGTTCCTTGCTTCGATTCATTTTCCCATTTACCAGGGCGCAGTTTTCCACTTCCACCGCAATAATTTCGTCCTTGAACTTGCCGGACCCGATGGCGGCGGCAGCCTTGGCATGGCTGGCTGCGGCAAAAGCGTCCTGTTCCTCACGGGTGATGCTGTACCTGTCCGCCACCAGTTCCGCGGTAATTCCCATCGAAGCGTAAGATTCCGGCCAACTGGCCACCAGGGAAGGGTTGGCGCTGTATTTGGTGCCCCCCATCGGAATCATGCTCATGCTCTCGGCACCGCCGGCAATGATGCAGTCGGCAAATCCGGCCATGATCCGCTCCGCCGCGGTCGCGATGGTCTGCAGCCCGGAGGAGCAGAATCGGTTGACGGTCTGGGCCGGAACCTCGACCGGCACACCGGCCTTCAGCGCCGCCACCCGGGCGAAGTTCATCCCCTGCTCACCCTCGGGGAAGGCGCAGCCGATGATGACATCCTCGACATCGTGCGGATCTATGCCGGTTCTGTCCAACAGCCCCTTGATGGCCGCCGCCAGATCATCCGGACGGACATCTTTCAACTTTCCTTTTTTTGCACGGCAGCCGGGAGTACGGTAGGCGGCCAGAATATATGCGTTTCTCATCGCTATCCTCCGTCAGTGTGTTTATGTAGGGGCGAATCTCGTATTCGCCCTTGCCGCCAATTTTGTGGGCGATCACAAGGATCGCCCCTACAGATGTCGCATCAATTCCGCAGCGGTTTTCCCTTTTTCAACATATGCTGAATGCGCTCCATAGTCTTCTTCTGTCCGCAGAGCCGCACAAATGCTTCCCGCTCCAGATCCAGCAGGTACTGCTCGCTGATCAGGGTGCCGGCCGGAACATCCCCGCCGGTGATGACATCGGCAACCATGCCGGCCAGATACTGGTCATACTCGGAGATAAAGCCTCCCTGGCGCATATTCCAGAGCTGCGACTTGATCGAGGCGGCCACGCCCCGGCCGGGTGCCTTCAGATCAACCAGCGGATGGCCGGGGCGATAGTTGGCGGCCATGGCGATGGCCTTCAGTTTGGCGTCATGGATGCGCTTGTCCAGATCCATCGTGATGGCGTCCCCCTGGCGCATGAAACCCATCGGCGCCAGTTCGGCAGCCGACATGCTGACCTTGGCCATGGCGATATTCATGTAGTTCTTGAAAACAAAGGGTGTGGCATCCATCTCGTATTGCTCGGCCAGCTTGATGGCGCGAATCGCCATCTCCTTGGTGCCGCCGCCGGCCGGCAGCAGGCCGACCCCCAGCTCCACCAGCCCCATGTAGGTTTCGGCGTGCGGAACCATTGCATCGGCATGCAGGCAGGTTTCGCAGCCCCCCCCCATTACCAGGTTGTGCGGAGCGGCCACAACCGGAATTTTGCAGTATTTGATCGCCATCATCGCCTTCTGAAAGCTCTTGACGGTCATGGCGATCTCGTCGAAGGCCCCTTCGGCGATCGCCATCACCAGCAGCATCAGGTTGGCGCCGGCCGAGAACATGCTCCCCTCGTTGGCGATCACCAGGCCGATCCCCTCTTCTTCGGTGCGCTTGACGGCTTTATGGACCATGGAGAGGATCTCGCCGCCGATGGCGTTCATCTTGGTATGGAACTCCAGACAGAATACGCCGTCCCCCAGATCGATTACCGAGGCACCGCTGTTCTGTTCCAGTATCCTGTTGTTTCTCTTGAGGATCGAGAGGCTGATGTGCCCCGGCTTCTGCGGCACTTCGCGGTATTTGCCATCAGGAATGCTGTAGTAGTAATTGCGGCCGTTTTCGAATTTATAGAAGCTTTCGATCGCCTTGAGTTCATCCGGGACCCGCACACCGTCCTTTTCGGCCCGCTCCACGAAGTAGGCAACACCGACGGCATCCAGCATCTCGAAAGGTCCCAGCTCCCAGTTGAAGCCCCACTTCATGGCATTGTCGATATTGACGATATCGTCCGCAATCTCCGGAATCCGCTTAAAGGTATAGAGCAGGGTATCGCGCAGGTTGACCCAGGCAAACAGGGACGCCTTGTCGCCGGCGGAAATCAGTGACTTGAGCCGTTTGCCCGGGTCATCGATGGACTTGGCCGCATCTACCGAGGCAAACTTGGGACGCTGAGACGGCGCATATTCTCCGCTTTTGTAATCGTAATAGAAGAACTCCTGCCCCTCTTCTCCTTTTACCTTCTTGAAGAAACCCTGCTTGCTCTTGTTGCCCAGCAGCCCCTTGGCAACCATTTCTATTACGAAGTCCGGCAGCTTGAAAATTTCCCGCTGTTCATCATTCACCAGCAACTCATGGGAGTTGTCGGCCACATGCAGCAGAGTGTCGATACCAACCAGATCGGCGGTGCGGAAGGCGGCGCTTTTGGGGCGGGCCGTTGCCGGACCGGCCACGGCATCGACCTCTTCCACGGTCATCCCCATCTCCAGCATGGTGCGCACGCAGTTGCAGACGGCGTAGACACCGATCCGGTTGGCAATGAAGTTGGGGGTGTCCTTAGCATAGACGATGCCTTTGCCGAGCCGCCTGGAGATGAAATCGGCCATAAAGGCGGTCACCTCCGGATCGGTCGCGGCACAGGCAACGATCTCCAGCAGGCGCATATAACGGGGCGGATTGAAAAAGTGGGTGACCAGCAGGTTTTTACGGACATTCTCCGGCAGGCATCCCGCCATTTCGTTGACCGAAAGGCCGCTGGTGTTGGTGGAGAGGATGGCCCCCTCCTTCAGATTCGGTACAACCTTCCCGGTGAACAGCTGCTGCTTGATCGCCATGTTTTCAATGACGGCCTCCACCACCCAGTCGCAATCCATAAGTTTCGGCATGTCATCGTCAAAGTTTCCGACCTGTATGTTGGCGGAGTAGCCCGGCAGAAAGAAGGGGGCCGGTTTCATCTTCATCAGCCCGTCCCGTCCGGCGGTGGCGATTCGGTTACGCACTATCGGATCACCGGTCGTGAGCCCGGAGGCCCTTTCGGCATCATTAGGCTCGCTCGGCACGATATCCAGCAGAAGCACCTGAATGCCGGCATTGGCAAGGTGTGCGGCGATGGTCGCGCCCATTACCCCCGCCCCCAGCACCGCCACTTTATCGATCTGTTTCATTTTTTCCTCCCTGCAGGTAAGAAATGTACACGTCCTTAATTGCTGTGATCAAGGTACAGATCCTCTATCTTCTGTTTGTACTTCTCATAAATGACCTTCCGTTTGAGCTTGAGCGTCGGGGTCAATTCGCCGCCTTCGATGGAAAAATCATGGGCCAGCAGCACAAATTTCTTGATACTTTCGTACGGAGCGAGTCGCGAGTTGATATCGGCTACTCTCTGCTCCAACAGTTTTTGAACCTGTTCGTTCATGACAAGATCATCAATTACGTAATAATGAATATGTTTCTCTTTGGCAAACTCAAGCAACCGTTCCAGATTCGGTACTATCAGAGCGGTCAGATACTGTTTCCGGTCGCCGTACACAAAGGCGGAAGAAACGTATTTGTCCATCTTGAGCGCGCTTTCTATCGCTTGTGGCGGGATGTTCTTGCCGCCGGCGGTAATAATAATCTCTTTTTTGCGATCGGTTATATATAAGAAATCCCCCTCCAGATAACCTATATCACCCGTTCTGAACCAGTCGTCCTGCATGGCCTCGGCAGTGGCAGCCGGGTCATTGTAATAGCCGAGCATCACCTGGGGACCTCTGACCAGGATTTCACCATCTTGAGCAATCCTGAATTCTGTCTGCTCCAGTGCGACCCCGACGGAACCGAAACGGATATGTTCAAAATTGTTGAATGATAGCGCCGGACTTGTCTCGGTGAGGCCATACCCTTCAAAAATCGGGAGACCGATGGCCCAGAAAAATTCATTGATCGTTTTATCCAGCGGCGCCCCACCGCTGCAAAACAATTTCATATTTCCGCCAAACTTGGCCCTCACCTTGCTGAAGATCAGGCGGTCGGCAATAGCGTACTTGAAGCCCAGCAGAGCAGATGGCTGCTTACGGATATACTTGGCCTCAATATATTTTTTACCCACATCCACGGCCCAGTGGAACAGACTTCTTTTGATGACCGGCATCTGATGCGCATTTTCATATATCCGGTGATAAATCTTTTCAAACAACCGCGGCACACACACCATCAAGGTCGGTTTCACCTCCATCATATTTTCCGGAACTTTTTCAATGCTGTCGGCAAACGCCATCAGTGCGCCGTTACAAATCGTCATATAGTAACCGGCGGTCCTTTCAAGAATGTGGCTCAGCGGGAGGAAACTCAACAGGACATCATCCTGGCCGACAACGCCGCTCTGCTTTGTCAGACAGCGTATATTGCCAAGGATGTTGTTATGCGAAAGCATGACCCCCTTCGGCACGCCGGTAGTACCCGACGTGTAAATCAACGTCAGCATGTCATCCGGCGAAATACGGTCGATACCGGCCTTGATTTCCGTTTTCTCCTCGTCGGAAATGGGCGTGTCTATCTCTGACAGCTGATAAAAGGTGCAGACCGGCAAAGCCTGTTCCCCGAGAAAGCGCTCGAACGAGACGACCAGCTCCACACCCGGTATGGACTCCCTGATCTTGAGAAGCTTGCTGTACTGGAATTTGCCGGAAACAAACACGATCCGGGCTCCCGAATGATTGAGCATGTAATCAATCTGCTCGGGAGTGTTGGTAGGGTATATCGGAACGGTGACGCCCCCGGCGCACAAAATCCCCATGTCGGCAATCACCCATCCGGCCCGGTTCTCCGAAAGTATGGCGACCCTGTCACCGGGCTTGATATGCAGCTTCTTCAGCCCGCGCGCAACCATAAGTGCCCGTTCATAGTAGGCCGCATATGTCAGCGTAACAAAGACGCCCTGTTTGCGATATTTGAGGGCAACCCGGCTCCGGAATTTTGAAGCATTTGCCCGCAGCATGTCGGGTATTGACTTGTAAGCGGTTTCATTCATCGGTTACCACCAGTAATGATCTATTTCAGACAACGCCCCATAAACCTGGCACGCATATCAAATATAATATCATTTTATTTTTCAGCTTTGCACGGCTTTACATTATTATAATTTATGTATACTTAAAAACATATTGTCATGTTTCCATACATTATTGCACCGGGTAAATCAAGTTACCGTCATCAAGAAAGGAGATTAGCATGAAAAAGAGACTCGTTGTTGTATCGTGTGTTACGGCAGCTGTGATAGGAACGGCAACCATGTCGTCCGGAGCGGGGTTCAAGGTTGCGGAGCAGGGAGCCAAGGCCATGGCCATGGGCAATGCCTTTGCCGCCCAGGCGGATGACGCCTCTGCGCTGGCCTTTAACCCGGCCGGCATTGCCTTCCAGAAAGGAAATCAGCTGCAGATCGGCAGCACCACCATTCTTGTGCCGCAAACGCAGTTTGACGGCACGACAAAGCTTAGCGGCGCCACCACCGTTTCCGAAAAAGCCAACCGCGACATCTTTATAGCACCGACCGTTTACGCAACAACTTCTCTGGAAAGCATGCCAATCTCCTTCGGCTTGGGAATCAACTCGTTCAATCCATTGGCAAAACGCTGGGATGCCAGCAGTGAGTTTCGCGACAGTATCCAGGAAATATCCATCAAGCCGATCAACTTCCAGCCAACCGTGGCCTATCGTTTTGACAATTGGAAGCTGGCGGTGGCCGGTGGCCTGGACATAACCTATGCCCAGGTTTCGATGCAGAAGATGGCGTACACCCAGATTCCCGCTTCACTGCCTCCGGGAAACCCCCTTCTGCCGTTGGCGGGCACCTATCAGGAACTGGGCAGCCTGGGTGCGGATGCAACCGCGGTAGGCTATGGCTATAATTTCGGGCTGCAGTGGAAACCGTTCTCAAGCCTGAGCTTCGGAGCAGCTTACCGGAGCGAGATCAAGCTTGACCTGGAAGGCGATGCCACATTCCTTGCAACAACCACCCTCGGCAGAAACCCGGCCCTGGGACTGGCCAACAAGCTCAAGGCATCCGTCTCAACCGGCATTACACTCCCGGATGATCTCACACTCGGCGTAGCATGGAAGCCGATCGACAAGCTGACCCTGGAGTTTGATGCCAATCGTACCGGTTGGAGCAGCTACAACAAGCTGGAACTCAAATTCCAAGCTCCGATGGCGGCGGCATTCAACAACAAGCCCGACGCCAAGAACTGGGAAGACGTCTGGGCTTATCGTTTTGGCGCACAATACGCCTTGACACCCAAATTTGATCTGCGGGCCGGCTATGCCTACGACAACAGCCCCATTCCCGACTCCACCCTAAGTCCGGAACTGCCCGATGCCGACCGCCACAATTTCAGCATCGGCTCCGGCCTGCATAACGAATTTGGTTCCATTGACCTGGCGTACATGTGGGTGCATTGGGTTGACCGCACGGTTGCAAACGCCAAAGAGGCCGGGACCTTCAAAAGTGACGCACATCTGTTCGCCGTATCGGCCACCTACAAGTTTTAATTTTAAACCAGATCCGGGGATTTTCGTGGGGGGCCGCCGCCTCCGCTTTATTTGAAGGTGCACGGTGTGGGGGTGGGGTTTTTCATTTTGCAATCATGCTGTAGGTGCCCAACACCACAAAACAAAAATGGCCACCTCAAACATCGAGGTGGCCATTTCTATTTAACCTACTGAAAGTGAATTACTTTGCAGCAGGAGCAGCCTCAGCAGCAGGAGCGGCTTCTTTCTTTTCTGCTTTAGCTTTTTTTGATTTCTTTGCTTTTTTCACTTTTTTCACTTCTTTTTTCTCGACAGCAGGCTTAGCAGCATCAGCGGCAGGAGCAGCAGGGGTTGCGTCAGCAGCGAAAACTACAGCAGAGAAGGACAGGGCTACGATGGCGGCTACGATTGAGGAAAGAACTTTTTTCATTTTAAATCTCCTTGGTTGAGTTTGAATTGCTGATTTTTATAAAGCATAACTGATGCCAACACTTAGATTGTTTGTAACAATCCGATATTTCAGCGTTTTATTTTCAGTATTTAATTGATTGCTTGATAGATACCCGAAATGGAGTATTCAGCACCCTAAAAGATGTAGATACGAATATCTGGTTTCTTATTCTCTTGTGGCAATTTTTGCCGGACTTGATTGCCCAACCTTTCCCAAGGCCGCCAGTTTGTGTGGAACGACATTTAGTGCAATATTGAGCAAAACTTTATATACCATTAGAGGTGGTTTATTGTATACTGCCCAAGGTCAGTTTTCTTATTCCGGATTGCTAAGGATATATATTAATTGGAGAGCAGCAAGATGAATAACACCGAGACATTACCACTCAATAAAATACACCTTCTTGATGCATGCAGCCAGGTTGAAGAGCAGTGCGCTCATATTTATCGCCATTTTGAACGGATGTTTTCTGACTCACCTGAAATAGAGGCGCTTTGGCATAAGATTGCAAATGACGAAGACAACCATGCCGCTCAATTTAAATTGGCAGCACTCCATCTTGGAGAGAATAAAAAGGATGTTAATTCCAAAGACAAAAAGTTGATTACTTTATCAGACAAGCTGGATTCAATTCACCGTGCAATTGAAGCAAAACAGTTGTCTTTATCGGAAGCATTCGAAATAGCATTAGTTATTGAAATGGATTTGGCAGAGCGCCACATCGAATCCATATTAACCTACAGAGATCATGGCCTTTCGGATCTGTTTTTCAAAATGGAGAAGTATGATCAAGGTCATCTGGAGCTTTTGCAAAATGTTATTGATTCATTGAGGTAATGGATCGTGTAAAATAATTTCTTTTAGGTAAACCCCCACCTCTGGTGGGGGACCCCAAATGTTTGA
>CAYWJJ010000047.1:0-32117 GCA_964458105.1 uncultured Geobacter sp. | reverse complement strand
TTTTTTCAGGCCGGCCTGCTCTGCTACTGAACTGATCAATTCTGCTTTTGTCACGGTACACCTCCGATAAATTTTAATTGTGATAACAAAGCGACACAGTGTTTATCAGATTTAAGTGAATTCTGTCAAGAACAAATTCGTGTAAAGCTGCAGTTTCTGGGCTATCGGAGCATTTTATCATGTTTTTATTGAGCAATTGCCAGCTCATAAGGTTTGAAAAATCTATAACCTGTTTAAAAACAAGAGGATAGGGTCAGGCGGCGTCTTTCAACTCTTGTTCATAAACAACTATCGGTTTTTCTTTGTGGTAGATTACGTCTTCATTTATTACAACTTCTTGTACGTTGGGTTGAGACGGTACATCATACATTATATCCAGCATGGAGTTTTCAAGTATTGCTCTCAAACCTCGGGCACCTGTATTTCTTTTCAGGGCTTCTTTGGCAATTGCTATTAAAGAGCCATCCGTGAATCGCAAACGGACATTTTCAAGGTCAAAAAGCTTCTGGTATTGTTTTACCAGTGAGTTCTTAGGCTCTTTCAGTATTTGAACCATGGCTTCTTCGTCAAGTTCAGTCAGGGTTGCAAGCATTGGAAGACGGCCGATAAACTCGGGGATATAGCCATATTTGAGAAGGTCTTCCGGAGTCAGGTTGTTAAGCAATTCACCCAGTTTTTTCTCTTCCCGTTTTTTTACATCTGCCCCAAAGCCGAGCGTTTTTTTGCCGATTCTTTGCTGAATGACGGTTTCAAGCCCGGCAAATGCTCCACCGCATATGAAGAGGATATTTGTTGTATCAACCTTCATAAATTCTTGTTGAGGATGTTTGCGCCCCCCCTTTGGAGGGATGCTGGCGACGGTACCTTCAATGATTTTGAGCAGAGCCTGCTGAACGCCTTCGCCGGAAACATCGCGGGTAATTGAAGGTGAATCGGTCTTGCGGGCGATTTTGTCGATCTCGTCAATATATACGATGCCTTTTTGAGCCCGTTCGACATCATAGTCTGCGGCTTGCAGCAGGCTAAGAATGATGTTCTCCACATCTTCACCCACATAGCCGGCTTCGGTGAGGTTCGTTGCGTCAGCCATTGCAAAAGGCACCTTGAGGATACGTGCCAATGTCTGAGCAAGTAATGTCTTGCCCGATCCGGTGGGGCCGAGCAGCAGGATGTTGCTCTTCTGCATTTCAACATCACCAGGTTTTCCACCTGAATCAATTCGCTTGTAATGGTTGTAAACAGCGACAGAAAGTACTTTCTTTGCTTTTTCCTGTCCAATTACATATTCATCAAGAATTTCTTTTATTTCACGAGGCTTCGGAAGTTTCTTAAGGTCCGGGCCAAGCGTTTCTTCCATCTTCATTTCTTCGGCAATTATGTCATTACAGAGTTCAATGCATTCGTCGCAAATATAGACAGCGGGGCCGGCGATAAGTTTTTTTACGTCTTCCTGGCTTTTCCCACAGAAAGAACAAGTCAGATGTTCCTGAGGTGCGTCTCTTCGGCTCATGGAGTACCCCCTGTTACCGGCTTCCTTGAGAAAACTGCATCTATCAGACCATATTCTTTGGCATCCTCTGCAGACATGAAGAAATCTCTCTCGGTGTCTGTTTCCACCTTTTCTTTCTTTTGTCCGGACAGTTCTGCAAGAATACCGTTCAGTTCATCCTTCATACGCAGAATTTCTTTTGCGTGTATGCTTATATCGGTTGCCTGTCCCTGGAATCCGCCAAGAGGCTGATGGATCATGATTCTGGAGTGTTCGAGGCTGTAGCGTTTTCCCTTTTCTCCAGCAGTTAGCAGTATAGCACCCATTGAAGCTGCCTGGCCAACACAAATGGTCGAAACAGGGGCTTTGATATAGCGCATTGTATCATAGATCGCCATGCCGGCTGTAACTACTCCACCGGGGGAATTTATATAAAGGTGAATATCCTTGTCCGGATCTTCAGCCTCAAGAAACAAGAGCTGGGCAATGACCAGGTTGGCTACATTGTCGTCAATACCCCCGCCAAGGAAAATGATCCTTTCCTTCAGCAGGCGGGAATATATGTCGTATGAGCGCTCACCGCGTCCGCTTTGCTCAACAACCATCGGGATATACATGTATTCTGTTCTCCTCAGGCCGCTTTCAGTTCGGCGCCATCAACTTCAGTGATTACAGCACTATTGATCAGAATGGAGATAGCCTTGTCTTCCTTTATCTCGGATATGATAGAGTTTTTTGCATTTTGATTGGCGGAATAATACTCCTTGATGCGTTTGAGCATGTCAGGATTTCCGGCAGCAATCTTTTCGTAGTGCTCGTTAAGGTCATCATCGGAAATTGTAATATTCTCTTTTTCCACAAGAGCCATCAGGAGCAATCCGCCTCTTACCTTGTCGGCGGCATCGTCATGGAAACGAACCCGAAACCCTGCTTCATCAAGTCCCATCATGTCGAGTGACATCTGCTGGCTCTTGAGTCGGTTCTTCAGATTTTCAAGCATGTAGTCGAGTTGGCGCTTTACCATGGATTCAGGAACATCAAGTGGATTCTTCTCAATAAGAGCTTTTATAACGCGATCTTTAAGTTCGTTTTCGATGCGTTCGGTTTCATGTTTTTCATGATATTCAACCATCTTTGCCTTCAGATCAACAATAGTGTCGTAATCACCGAATTGCTGTGCGAACTCATCGTCAAGTTCAGGCAGTTCCTTGCGCTTGATTTCTTTGATTGTTACCTTGAAAAGCCCCTCTTTACCGGCAGCTTCTGAATTGCGATATCCTTCCGGCAAAATCAGGCTGAACTCCTTGGTCTCGCCTGCCTTCATGCCGATCAGTTGCTCTTCAAAGCCCGGAATCAGGCGATTCTCTCCGACTTCAACAACGGCGTCTTCGGCAACAGAACTCTCCTCGGGGAGTCCTTCCACGGAAAATGAATAATCGACAGAAACCGAGTTCCCCATTTCGATGGAACAATTCTCATCTGCCGGGATCAGTTGAGCCATATTCTCGCGCATGCGGGCAAGTTCTCCCTCTATGCTTTCGGGGTTGGCCGCATACTTCTCTTTTTTGACTTCAAGTCCGGTGTAGTCCTTTAAAAGAATTTGGGGCATTACTTCAACAAGGGCGCTGTATTTGAATGTCGTTCCCTGCTCAAGTATGTCGCTCTCAATTGTAGGTGAGTCAACCGGTTCGATTTTGTGATCATTAAGTGCTTTGTAAAGGGTTTGCTCGTACAGGCGGCGCATGACATCGTCACGCATTGCATCGCTGTAGGTACGTTTGATAAGATTCATCGGTGCCTTGCCGGGGCGGAAACCCTGGATTTTGGCTTTTTTCTGAATAGCAGAGTAGGCTCGTTCTATCTCTTCGTTTACCCGTTCAGCCGGGATTTCGATGTTGATTCTTTTTTGAACCGGGCTGAGCTCTTCAACGTTTACCTGCATGGTGACTATCCTCTTTTGATATGAAATGTAATGTTTGTTGTCTGAAGGTCAATAGAACAAACATTCGGAAATATTGTGGTGCGAGAGAGGAGACTTGAACTCCTATACCTTACGGTGCCAGATCCTAAGTCTGGTGCGTCTGCCAATTCCGCCACTCTCGCAAAAGATAAGATTGTTGATATTTACTAGCACAGAAAAGTTATCAGCGCTGTGTAAAGAGACTGTATAGCATGCCTTTTCCAGTAATGTCAACCTGTCGTGTTGGCGGCAGTAAAATTTGTATGAAGTGTGGTTTCTTCAGCGCAATTATAATTTGTAGTCATGCCTAAGTTAAAACAGATATTCGAGTATCAAACTAAAGATACATCAGGTGTTTTTGATGGTTTACCATACGAAGTTCTTGATGTGAGATCAGGAAATAACATTGATTATGGACTCCAATCTAATGCTGTAAGTGGTACATTTTTTTTCCGTCAAGATTGGTTTTGTGCTAATCTCCCCGAATCTATTAATACTTCAACACTGGCGGGGACACTTGGATGGATGCAAGCCTGTTGGCAAATATTTCTGGTAAATGGCTTGAAGCAATGCATGAAGATTGGAAGCATTCTGCCGATTCAGTTCCGGTAGAATGGCAAGCGTTTTTCAGGGGATTTGAGTTTGCTTCGGATGGTCTTATAGAACAGGTTACCGCAAGCGAATCCCATGCCCTTAAGCAGTCCGGTGTGCAGTCATTGATCTATAGATATCGCAATGTCGGCCATATGCTAGCCTGTACCGACCCACTATCTCCTTGCCAGTTACAACATCCTCTTCTTGAATTATCCTGTTTCGGGCTTGACGAAAACGACCTTGATACACAATTTGCCTGTCGCAGATATATGAAACCAATGGCCACCCTTCGTGAGATTGTTGCTGTCATGAAAGAAACCTATTGTCGTGAAATAGGTGCTGAATTCATGCATATCCAGGACCCTGGTGAGCGACAGTGGCTGATCGATAAAATGGAGCCTGACTGTAATAGGCCTGAGCTGGCTGTGTCTGATAAACTGCATATTCTTGAGAAGCTCCATCAGGCAGCTTTGTTTGAGTCGTTTTTGCATCGTAGATTCATTGGCCAGAAGCGTTTTTCGCTGGAAGGTGGTGAGATTCTCGTGCCGGTGTTGGACCGGATTGTACTGAACTGTCCCGAGAGGGGAGTCAGTGACCTGGTTATGGGAATGTCCCATCGTGGCCGCCTGAATGTACTGGCCCATATATTTAACAAGTCCTATGAATCAATTTTTGCAGAATTTCAGGATACACTGGCTTTCGGTTTTGTTGGAGATGGTGATGTAAAATATCACAAGGGTCATTCCACTGAAAACGAAGTTAACGGACATCGCCTGCATTTGACTCTTTCCGCCAACCCCAGTCATCTTGAGGCCGTCAACGCTGTGGTTGAAGGGAAATGCCGTGCGCGTCAGGATTGTTACGGGACGGATGGGAACGCACGGGTTCTGCCTGTACTGATTCATGGCGATGCCGCATTTGCCGGGCAGGGCAGCGTCATGGAGGTTCTTAACATGTCTCAGCTTGAAGGATATGGAACCGGCGGAACAATCCATATTGTACTCAACAACCAGATCGGTTTTACAACCATTCCCAAAGATTCCCGTTCTACCCGATATGCGACCGATGTTGCAAAGATGCTGGCTTGTCCGATCTTTCACGTACAGGGGGAGGCGCCTGAGGCGGCGATGCATGTTGTAGACATTGCAATGGACTACCGCAAGATATACCGTCGTGATGTGGTAATCGAGCTGATCTGCTATCGACGTCATGGACACAACGAGGGTGATGAGCCGGCCTTTACCCAACCGATCATGTATAAACAAATTTCTGCCAGGCCACCGGTCAACCAAATCTACTCGGATTATTTGGGGCAGGAGGGTTCAGTTTCTCAAGAGATGCTTGCAGCGGTTGAAAAGAATGTTTCCCAGTCACTGGAATCCACTTTCGGCAAGCAGCCTGAAGAGTACAAAGTCGGTTTTTCGGATAAGTGGCAAAATGTCAGTCGAGCCTACAGTCCCAAGCCTGTAGCAACCGGAGTCGCTAATGAGACTCTTCTGAAGCTTGCCAAGAGGCTGGCCGAGCTACCCCCTGGCTTTATCCCCCACCCCAAAATTCTCAACTTGATTCAGAAACGTTTTGAAGCGGTTTTGAAAGGACAAGGCATCGATTGGGGCAATGCTGAAACACTGGCGTATGCGACACTGCTGGAACAAGGGGTGTCGGTCCGCATATCCGGACAGGATTCGCGCCGGGGTACATTCAACCACCGCCATTGTGTCGTGATTGATAATAATGACGAACGTTCATATACTCCGTTGAAAGCTGTCGCGAGTGAAACCGCCGATTTCCAGGCCTGGAACAGCTTGTTGTCCGAGTTCGGGGTCCTTGGCTTTGAGTATGGTTATTCACTGGAGACGCCTCATGCCCTGACAATATGGGAAGCTCAGTTCGGTGATTTTGCCAACGGTGCCCAGGTTATCATCGATCAGTTCATTGCCGCCGGGGAAACCAAGTGGAACCGGGCCAGCGGTATTGTAATGCTGCTTCCACACGGCTATGAAGGGCAGGGTGGGGAACATTCCAGCGCCCGCATTGAGCGCTTTCTGCAGCTCTGTGCTCAGGAAAACATGGTCGTGGTCTGCCCGTCGTCACCATCTCAGATATTTCACCTCTTACGACGCCAGATACTACAGTCTTTCAGAAAACCGCTGGTTGTGCTTACTCCTAAAAGCCTGTTACGTCATCCACGCTGTGTTTCGTCGATTGAGGAGCTTGTCAATGGCTGCTTTCACACGATTATTGCAGATGGTGTTGATTTGTATTCGGCCGAGCGTCTGTTGTTCTGTAGTGGCAAACTGTATTATGAACTTGTTGAAGAACGGGAACGCTTGGGGGGGGCTGGTGTTGCTATTGTCAGGATTGAACAGCTCTATCCGTTTGACAGCGACGAAATAACTGCACTGGTTAAACAATGCTCAGCCAACTGCCGCTATTTCTGGGTTCAGGAAGAACCCCAAAATATGGGGTCTTGGCAGTATATACGCAGCCAGTTTGAAAAAATATCCATTCCTCTCAAGTATGTCGGCCGATCGGAAGACGCCTGTCCAGCAGTCGGGTCACACCATGTACACCTTGAACAACAGGCCGAAATTCTGAATAAGGCCTTTTCCTGTTAAAACAATGGCCGTTTGTGATTATGTTACAAGCCATTGGTGTTGACAAGTAAGGTTAAGCCGTGTACATATCAGCGAATTTAGATTAAAAGGCTATTCATGCTCAATCTGCTTTTCATATCGAACAATCCCAAGGCACAGTACATAAAAAGTGTTCTGCAGCCGGTGTTGAAGGTTATTATTGATGTGGTTCCAGACTTCGACCATGGCTTGAAGGATGTATTTGAAAAACGTCCGGCTACGGTCTGTATTCAGGAGCAGATTGCAGGAGTTACTGGAGAAAGTGTTGCTCGTCATATCCAGATGCTTCTTGGAACCGGTTCCCCTAGATTTATTCTTATGCATGAGGGAAGCAGCAAGGCCAAGATGATCAAAGGGCTTTTCGAGCATGTCATTGACTTGAATCAGCCGGAAGCTAGTCTTGCTATAAACTTCCAGAATACCTTGGAATCATTGCTTGGTGAGCAATGGGGCAAGATATATAATCCACCCATCCTGCCTGAGACACCTGTACTATCCGCTGTTTATGCTCCTGAAAAGTCGCAGGTGGATGCTGACAAATTGGTCGATGATTTTTTGTCGGACCTTGATTCAGGCAATCCTTCTCCTGCCGCATCAACTGCAGCACCAGATGCTTTGGGCCAGGACTTGCCTGTATCTGTATTAAGCAGTTCTGACGAAATTGCAGAAATGCTGTTGGCTCAATCGGCACAATCAAAAAAAAATGACGCTATTTTCGACAAGGCAACCGGGGCATCTGCCAAGCTTGGTGCTGAAAACGTAGTTGAGCGGCAGCCAAGTCATGCAGCAAATGATACTGATCCGTTTGCAACAATACCGGAGAGTAACGACAATTCATCAATCCCATTCTTGAATAAATCTTTATCAGGCAGTCAGCAGGACTCAGCCAAACCTAAGGCCGCAATTGATACATCTTCAGAAACCATGCCACACGCACAAGTCCTTGCGGCAGTTTCTAATACGCCTCAGGCTGCAGTCGAGGTTGCTCCTTCGTTTGCTTCTGTTGCTGCATCAGATTTTAAAATCAAAAATAAAAAAGATTCTCCCGAAGAACTGATACCGGAAGAATTGTTAATCGCTTTCGAGGAGAATTACCGCACGGAATCAGCTCATATGAAGCGGAATGTTCTAATTCTGTCGGTGCTGCTGATTACAATTGCAGTGAGCGGATGGTATCTTCTGAAACAAAAACCGCAATTACTGACTTCTATGAAACAGCGATTGTCGCCGGCCAAGGCTTTAGTGGCTGATCAGCCTACTGCTGCTTCTTCGTCAAAAAAATCTGTACAGACAAGTTCCCCGGCAAATCCAGTTGCCTCTTCCACATTGCCCAAATTTATACCGCTGCATGGCCATGACAGTACGTACGCTAACAAAAATCCTGGGTGGGAGCGCTATATTGCTAACAATATGGAATTCAGGGTATTTAATGCTGGCGGGACCATCAAAGCGGTGCAGGTTCTTTCCACTAAGGGTAATGTCCTGACAGAACAGTTCTTGAAGTCGGTACTTACGGAATTAGTCGGAAGTGCGGAGTACAAAGTGGGATCCCGTAAGATCAAGTCAGGGGTGACTGAGTTGAGGGGTGTTGTTGATCAGAAAGCCGATATTATCATCTACAAGAATAAGGAAACAGTTCGAGCATTTGTAGTTTCGCTTAACTGATGTTTTTACGTTACTGATTTGACTTTTCATCTTGCGCCGTATAAACACCAATATTTGTGTGATACTAGAAACCAAGCCACATGCGGAGATGTGATGCCATTTTTTTCTGAATTCAGCCCGGTCCCGTTAAACGGGATAAGTGCGTTAACGAAGTCAATTTCTGCAATATATATGTTTGTAAAAGCGCATAAAACTACTTCTAACTTACTAAATATTTTTACTGTTTCATTTCTGGTTGCGTTATGCATTGTTTCCAGCGCCGATGCGGCAATGGATCCACGTTTTGAAATTGATCCGCAGTCTCTTGCCGTTTCAACTCCCCCGGTAAAAACATCCGGAAAAACAGTGAAGCATACAGCTCATGCAAGTTCCGAAAAGGTTGCTGCTACAGAGAAGGGTACCATCTACATTGTCAAACCTGGAGACCATCTCTTTAAAATCCTGATGCGTGATTATGGGCTCAGCAATAATGAAGCCGAATCATTTATTGAAGAAATCAGGCGCGAAAATAATATATACGATATAAAGCGTCTAAAAATTGGTCGAAAAATCATTATTCCTCCAGTTCGCAGGCGTGCCGATGGTTCGCTTAAGTTGATTCAACCATTAAATACGGCAACTTACAAATCTGCTGATGCCGAAATACCTGCCGGGCAGACATTAGTGCTTGAATCGCCAGTTGCTCAGTTTGATTCACAAGAGGCATTGGGCAAGGTTCGCGAAACCTGGGACAGGATTGTGCCCCAAAAAAATGACCAGAAACCGTTTTCTTTGCAAACGCCTACCTTTTCTCTGACGCTTGATCCACAACGTTATCCGATGGTCGCGGCCATGGATGGTGCACGCATCCTACTGGACCGGAATTCCAGCATTCCGCCGCTTGTTAAGTATTTAATCGAGGAAAAGAACCCCAATATACGAATAGTTAATTACTCCAATGCCGGCACGAAACAGTTTATGTCGGCAATGTTGGAAGCGGGGGGATTTTACTCGGTTGAAGAAAACTTCAGCATGGATTTTGGAATAGATCCTAAGCTGACGGTTCAGTCTGATTTCAAAATTGAAAAGACCCCCGAAAGCCTCATCAAACACGATGTGGTTCTGATGAACAGTGGCCGGGTAGCTGTACCCCCAGTCCTGAACGATTTTCTTAAGAAGGAAGGATTTACGCTGTACGAGCCCTTTGCTTCTCTCAAAAACAGTGCAGATCTTGAATCACGTCCCATTCATCTGATAACTGCCAAAAATCAGCCTGAGATTGTAGATGCAATTCTTGCCGCAATATCAGTGGTTTCCGAACATGATCGAAGCCTTGACGTTTTTGCGGCGGATAATAACGGAATATCCCTGGCTGTCAATGCTGAGCGATACTTTGAACGTGGGGGACAACGTTTTGTCGTTACCCGTTTTGACGGCGATCCGGTTAACTACACACTGTTCAGGATTCTGGAGACAAAAGGGTATCGCGTAGTGATTCTCGAAGCCAAGGACGATTTCCGGAAGGTTTCTGAGAAAATAGTTTCCCGCATGAAGTTAAATGGCACTTATGCCCAGCACAATTTGCTTCAGGGAAGGTCTTTGGGGTACTCTCTACAAATGTCCGGCATCAAGCTTGATGACAGCTCTCTTCCTGGTGGAGGTCTTTTTCTGACTAATCTGTCAATGGACCGTATAATACGCGAGCTGTTGACCGAGAATGGATATCGTATTAAAAACCGTTGAAACAATTTTACTTTATAGCTTTTTCTGATATAACGCTCGTGCCTTCTAAAAGGACGAGCGTTTTTTGTATTCACTGGGAGCAATCGACATATGAGTGTCAAAAAAGTTGGGGAGTTGCTGGTTGATCAGCAGCTTATAACTGAAGAGCAACTGGCGGAGGCCCTTGAACTGCAAAAGCTCTTTCCGGATCAGCCGATCGGTCAGTTGTTGTGCAAGTTGGGTTTTATTAAAGAGAGTGATCTAAGCTTTGTTCTGGATCAGAAAAATAAACGCCTGAAGCTGACCGACATACTTATCGCAGACGGTATCGTTGATCAAAAAAAGATATCTCAGGCACGTGACCTTGCCAGGCAAAACAACATATCCATGGAAAAAGCCTTGTTGAAGCTTCATCATGTTGACGAGGAAATCCTTGCCAAGGCTGTTGCCTCCCAGTATGACATGCCGTACATACAGATAAATGCAACCGACCTGGACTTGTCTCTTTCCCGCTATATCAGTGCTGTTTATGCCCAAAAACAATGTATAGTCCCGATCTCCAAAATCGGAAATACCATTACCCTTGCGATGGCTCATCCGCTTAAACAGCATGATATTCGCGAGCTCGAAGACAGCATCCGGCTTAAAATAATATCTGCAATTGCGACTGAGGCCAGTATATCCAAGGCTCTTAAGCGACTTTACAACATAGACATAGCCAGTACTTCCAATGCTGATGATGAGGTCAATCTTGATATAGTGCCTGACAGCATCATTGAACTGTTGAGCAAAACTTCGGCAGACGAGCCGGAAATTGAAGAAGAAACAAAAAAAGTTACTGAAAAAGACAGCGTTATCGTCAAGCTGGTTAATAAGATCGTTTATGATGCCTATATGGACAAAGCATCAGATATTCACATTGAACCTTACCCCGGTAAAAAGGATGTTGTTGTCCGCACCCGTGTTGACGGCCAGTGTTCGATCTACCAGAAAATCCCATACAAATATAAATTTGCAATACCTTCACGAATAAAAATCATGGCTAATCTGGATATTGCCGAAAAGAGAAAACCGCAGGACGGCAAGATCGATTTCAAAAAGTTCGGTCCATTGAATGTCGAGTTGCGCGTCGCAACCATGCCAACAGTTGGCGGACTTGAAGACGTGGTTATTCGCGTGCTGGCCAGCGGTGATCCGATCGGTTTCGATGACCTTGGATTGACTGAGCGTAACAATCGTGTTTTTAAGGAAGCGCTTAATACCCCGTACGGATTGATTCTGGTGGTTGGTCCTACCGGTTCAGGGAAAACAACTACTCTGCACTCGGGGCTTGCTCTGATCAATCAGACAAGCCGCAAGATCTGGACTGCTGAAGATCCGGTTGAGATTACCCAGCAGGGGTTGCGTCAGGTGCAGATCAACCCACGTATCGGCTTTACCTTCGCGGCTGCTTTGCGCTCATTTTTACGTCTTGACCCTGATGTGATCATGGTTGGCGAAATGCGTGACGAGGAGACTGCCAGTACAGCTGTTGAGGCCTCTTTGACAGGGCATCTTGTCTTTTCCACGCTGCATACCAATTCTGCGCCGGAAACCGTAACCCGTCTTCTCGATATGGGTCTTGACCCATATAGCTTTTCTGATTCTCTGATCTGTGTGCTGGCGCAAAGACTGGCGCGCCGACTCTGCAAAGACTGCAAGGAAAGTTACCAGCCGACTGAGATGGAGTTCAACGAACTTGTTGATGAATATGGTCGTGCCGGATTTGCAAACACAGGATTCACAAGCGAAAATATCAATCTGTTTCGAGCGGTAGGTTGCAACCGTTGCAGTAATACAGGATATCGCGGCCGGCTAGGTATTCACGAAGTGTTGGAGTGTACGCCGAAAATGAAAGGTTTGATAAAGCGTCGTGCCGATACGGACGATGTTCGTGAGGCGGCCGCTCATGATGGAATGATAACCCTCAAGCAGGACGGCATTATCAAGGTGCTTCAGGGGTTGACCGATATTCTGGAAGTGCGCCGGGTATGCATAAAATAACAGTCCATGCCTTTGAAAATATTCTTGCATTTCAAGGCATACCGTGGTAAAGATGTGAAAATTTATGTTCACTCGAAAGTGAGCTCGCAAAGCTCACTTTTTTTATTTTGTGGGGTTTGGGATGTCTGCACCTAAGGAAGATACCTGCACATATGTTCGTAATATTGCGTTGCCGATCCTTGAGTCAATGGGGATTGAGCTGGTCGATATCGAATTTGGCAAGGTCGGTAGGGATGCTGTTCTTCGTCTGTTTATAGACAAGGAGGGCGGTGTCCTTCTTGATGACTGTGCTAATGTCAGCCGCGAATTGTCGTTGATTCTGGATGTGGAGGACGTGATTGCCAGTAATTATACTTTGGAAGTCTCGTCCCCCGGTCTGGATCGTCCTCTGAAAAAGCCGTCGGACTATGAGCGTTTTTCAGGCAGGCTGATCAAAGTTCGCACATACGAGCCGTTGCAGGATGATAAAGGCAACAAACGCAAGACGTTTCTGGGGACGCTTGACGGACTTTCCGGCGGTGTAATCAAGATGACGCTGACGGAAGGTCAGACCGCTTCCATCCCATTGGAGCGGGTTGCAAAAGCCAATCTTGAATTTGAGCTCTGATTTGATTTTTAAACATGCCAGCAAGGAGATGCAACCGTGGATACAACTATAAATCTCAAGCACGCCATTGAACAGCTTGTCAAAGAGAAGGGTATTGATCGTCAAGTGGTGCTGGAGGCAATGGAACAGGCTGTTTTGACAGCGGCAAACAAGAAATACCGCAATACACGCGACCTGGAAGCTCACTACAATCATGAGACCGGCGAGGTGGAGCTGTTTGAGTTTGTTACTGTTGTTGAAGAGGTGCAGGACTCATATAAAGAGATATGTATTGAGGAAGCACACGAAATCGATCCGGAAGCCGAGGTCGGTGATTCGCTGGGCGAGAAGCTGGATTCAAGCGGATTCAGCCGCATCGCTGCGCAGACCGCGAAGCAGGTCATAATACAGAAGGTGCGTGATGCTGAGCGTGAAACTATTTATAACGAATACAGCGACCGTATCTGGGAAATTATTACCGGCATGGTGCGCCGTTTTGAAAAAGGTGAACTGCTGATCGATCTGGGGCGTGCCGAGGCTGTCTTGCCGGCCAAGGAGCAGATGCCCAGGGAAGTGTATCGTCCCGGCGACCGTATTCGTGCAATCATTACAGAAATACGCATGACAACCAAAGGGCCCCAAATCATGCTTTCCCGTACACATCCCAGCATGCTTGCCAAACTTTTTGAGGCTGAAGTTCCTGAGATTGCCGAAGGTATTGTTGAGATTAACGCCATTGTACGCGATCCCGGCAGCCGAGCCAAGATAGCGGTTTCATCCAATGACCGGGATGTTGATCCGGTTGGAGCCTGTGTCGGCATGCGTGGCGCCCGTGTTCAAAATGTGGTTTCGGAACTTCGCGGAGAAAAGATCGATATTATCCCGTGGTCTGAAGATATTGCGCGTTTTGCTTGTAACTCCCTGTCTCCGGCTCAGGTTTCAAAGGTTTTTGTGGATGAGGAGAAACGTGTCCTTGAAATAATTGTGCCGGACGACCAACTTTCCCTTGCCATTGGTAAACGCGGCCAGAACGTAAGTCTGGCGGCCCGTTTGACCGGATGTCGTATAGATATCAAGAGTGAATCGAAAGTTGCCGAGGCTGAACTGCAGGAATTTGCTTCGTACGATGCTACTGACGCTGTACAAGAGCCGCTTCAGGAAACTGAAACAGAATCGTCCGATTCGGCAGTAACTGAAGAACAGGCGGAATAGCACCGCTCATGGCCCGTCATGGGGAGTCAGAACAGCCTCAGCGTAGTTGCCTCGGCTGCAGGACGGCTAATAACAAGGATCATTTGATCCGTTTTATTCTGTCTCCGGAGATGGAAGTATTGCCGGATCTTGATTCGAGGCTGCCTGGCCGCGGCGCTTATACCTGTTTGAGTCGTTCCTGTCTTGTAAAGGCGGTTACACAAAATCAGTTCAAGCGTTCTTTCAAGCGAGACGTTACAGTGATGCTGCCGGAGCAGATGGTCGAGCATGTCCGACAGCAGTTGTTTGACCGTATCATCAGCCTGATAGGTCTCGCCAACAAGGCGGGCAATGTTATTGGCGGCGGCTCGATGGTTACTGACGCTCTTCGGGGTAAGGTAAAGCCTGGCCTTGTGCTGCTTGCAACGGATGTTTCCGAGGGCATAGGCGAAAAAATTGTTTGTACTGCCAATGCAAATAAAGTGTTACACCGTACAGTAGCAACAAAAGACGATTTCGGGGCAATTCTCGGCAAGGCTCCGCGAAGCGCTATTGCCATAAAATCCGGCGGATTTGTCGCTTCAATACTTAAAGCAGTTGATCGGTATAGAAACTTCCTGGGGGAGGTATAAATAGTATGAGTAAGATTAGTGTGGGTTCTCTGGCTAAGAAATTGGGTGTGGAGCCCAAGGAAGCCATTGCCAAACTCAAAGAAATTGGTATTGACGCAAAGACGGCCACTTCACAGGTCGATGAGGATGTGGTGGCTCGTCTGACAGTCCCTCAGCCCAAGGAAAACAGCACTGATGAAGTCAGGGTTGCTTCGAATATTATTCGTCGCCGTGCTAAAGTAGTTCCCTTGTCGGATGTGCCTGAACCGGTTTCCGAACCGAAAACGGATGTTATAGCAGCGGTACCGTCGGAGCCTGTTCAAGCTCCTGTCACCGTTCCTGTTTCTGTACCTGTTTCAGCTCCCGTCGCGGCGGTTCCGGATGAAGTCAGTACGCCTGCTCCTGAGCCGAAAAGCGAAGTTCAGAAAACAGCCGAGGCAGAAACCATTGTCAAGCCTGCCGTCACCGTCAAGCCTGCCGCAGTTGCGGAACCTGTAAAAGCAGGACCCAACCAGGCCAGAATTCTTGGCATGATAGAGATACCGGGCGTTACCAACAGGCCGACCCGTGTTGTTACCAAGGAATCACCTGTTCAACAGCGAACCGCTCCTCCCAGACCAACAACCGATGCCTCTCAAAGAAGGCCGGCACCTGCCGCTGATCAGAGAAAGCCGGCTGCTGCGTATGAACAGAGAAGGCCGGCATCTCCGACTCCATCCGCTCCGGCAACAGAACTTGACCGGTCCCGCATGAAGCAGGTTCAGCTTGCGCCCGCCGCTCCTCCGGCCGGCGACAATCGACGTGGTGTCAAAAAAGACGGCCCAGGTTATGGTGATGCGGGCAAGGGAGCTAAAAAAGGCGCTCCCGCCAAGAAAAAGGAACAACCGCGTAAAAATGAAATCATTGAAAAACGCGAACGCACTTTTGATCCGGTCTACAAAGGCTCTAAGAAAAAAGGTGGCAAAGAGCGTGCTCCCGACACAAAGAAAACCGAAATTACAGTTCCAAAAGCTATCAAGCGTATCATTAAAATATCCGAGAGTATCACTGTCGGTGAACTGGCTAAAAGGCTGGGTATCAAGGCTAACGATCTGATCAAATCGCTCATGAAAATGGGTATGATGGTTACGATCAACCATCCTCTGGATTTTGACACGGCTGTCATTCTGGCGTCGGAATACGATTATGAGGTTGAAAACGTTGCAGTCGACCTTGATGAAATTCTTGAATCCGTACCGGATGCCCCCGAGACCCTTGAAAAGCGTCCGCCGGTTGTAACGATCATGGGCCACGTTGACCACGGTAAAACGTCTCTTCTCGACGCGATTCGCGAAGCCAATGTTATTGCCGGAGAGGCTGGCGGCATCACCCAGCATATCGGCGCATATGACGTTGAGTTGAACGGTCGTAAGATAACCTTCCTGGATACGCCAGGCCATGAAGCATTTACCGCCATGCGTGCACGTGGTGCAAAAGTAACCGATATTGTTATACTTGTAGTTGCCGCCGACGATGGTGTCATGCCCCAGACCCGTGAGGCTATCAACCATTCCAAGGCTGCCGGTGTTCCGATCATTGTTGCTATAAACAAAATCGACAAGCCTGACTCCAAGCCGGAGCGCGTCAAGCAGGAACTGACCGAACAGGGCTTGGTCTGCTCCGAGTGGGGCGGAGATGTAACAATGGTGGAAGTGTCCGCCAAGAAACGTCTTAATCTTGAGGGATTGCTCGAAATGGTTCTGCTGCAGGCCGACCTGATGGAATTGACTGCCAATCCAAACAAACAGGCCAAGGGCACGATTGTTGAGGGCAAGCTTGATAAAGGGCGCGGCCCGGTTGCAACTGTGTTGGTGCAGGAAGGAACCCTCAAGGCAGGTGATTACTGCGTGGTCGGTATTCACTCAGGCCGTGTCCGCGCCATGCAGAACGATCGCGGAGAAAAAGTTCTTGAAGCCGGTCCGTCTATGCCGGTCGAGCTGATCGGCCTCTCCGGTGTACCGGATGCCGGGGATGTTTTTGTATCCATGAAGGATGAGAAACAGGCCAAAGAAATTGCCACGCTGCGCCAGATCAAACAACGCGAAGTCATTTTTGCCAAGCATACCAAGCTTTCACTGGAAGACCTTTACAAGCGCATTCAGAGCGGCGAAGTCAAGGATCTTAACGTCATTGTCAAGGCGGACGTGCAGGGATCGGTGGAGGCGGTATCTGAGTCGCTGCGCAAGCTTTCCACCGATGCGGTTCGTCTCAATGTGATCCATTCTGCAGTTGGTGCGGTAACCGAGACAGATATCAATCTGGCGGCAGCATCCAATGCGATTGTGATCGGATTCAACGTACGGCCCGAAGTCAAAGCTCATGCCCACGCCGAGAGGGAAGGGGTTGACATCCGTCTTTACAGTATCATCTATGATGCTGTCGAGGATGTGAAGAAAGCTATGGAAGGCCTGCTTGAGCCTACTTTCAAGGAGAAATTCCTTGGCCGGGTCGAAGTACGTGAAATCTTCTCTGTGCCGAAGGTCGGTACCGTTGCCGGTTGCTATGTACAGGACGGCAAAATGCTGCGTAATGCCCAGGTGCGCCTGCTTCGTGACAACGTTGTCGTCTACGAAGGCAAGATGTCGTCGCTGCGACGTTTCAAAGATGACGTCAAGGAAGTTGCGAGCGGCTACGAATGCGGTATCGGGCTTGAGAATTACAACGATATCAAGCTGAATGACATTATAGAAGCATTTGAAATGGAAAAAATCGCCACAAAATTATAAGCACCAGGGTCAGGGGACATGGGTCAAGGTTTTATTAAAAGCTATTGAACTTGCCCCTTGTCCCTTGCCCCTAGAGGTTTCCTGATGCAACACAAACGTTCCGAC
The DNA here is from genome assembly GCA_964458105.1 of uncultured Geobacter sp. Lineage (GTDB taxonomy): Bacteria > Desulfobacterota > Desulfuromonadia > Geobacterales > Pseudopelobacteraceae > JACRCG01. The sequence continues at coordinate 14,771 of CAYWJJ010000047.1, read as the reverse complement.
AAGGTCGCAGAGACCATCCATGAGTTGATTTGTTCGATACTTTCCCGGGGTCTTAACGACCCCCGGATCGGTTTCGTTACCATTACCGGTGTAGAGGTTACCGACGATCTGAGTCTCGCTAAAATCTTTTTCACTGTCATTGGTGAAGAAAAGGCAAAAAAAGATTCCGAGGCTGGTCTCAACAGCGCCAAAGGGTTTATACGCCGCGAAATCGGCAAACATCTCACCATTCGTCATACTCCGGAACTGATTTTCAAATACGACAACTCGCTGGATTACGGCAGGCGAATCGAATCTCTGCTCAAGGAGATACATACAGAGCATGACGGAAACAATTCAGAAGATCATTGAAAACATCCGCAGCAACTCTTTCTTTCTACTAACCAGCCATGAAGGACCGGACGGCGATGCGGTCGGATCGACCCTGGCGTTGGCGTCGTTTCTTCGCAATATCGGTAAGGATGTAACGGTTCATTTCAAAGATCCCGTGCCAGACCTGTATGCTTTCTTGCCAGGTTGCAGCTCTACTCTGTCGTATATTCCGGATCGTTCTTTTGATGTCGCTTTCGTACTCGATATCGGAGAACTGCGACGTGCAGGCAGCGAATTCTGCAACTTCAAGCAGTTTGCCACCCTGATCAACCTTGACCACCACCTTTCCTGTGATAACTTCGGGACCCACAATCTGATCGACTCAAATGCCGCTGCAACCGGCGTGCTGGTATACCGGATCATCAGTGCTTTCGGTTACCAATTGGATCTGGAAACAGCCATCTGCCTGTATGTTTCGATTATTACCGATACAGGATCATTCCGCTATTCCAACGCCAATCGCGAAGCCTTTACCATTGCCGGAGAGATGATCGAATGTGGCGTCAATGCCTGGGATGTGGCTGAACAGTTGTATGAAAATCAGCCGCAGAAACGTCTGCAGCTTCTGGGCTGTTGTCTGCCGACACTTGAGATTATCAAAGGCGGTCTGGCTGCATCGGTTACCGTGACACTGGATATGTATGCCGCCACCAATGCCGGAGCTGAATTAACAGACGGCTTTGTGAATTATCCACGGTCTATTCGGGGTGTCGAAGTGGCAATTTTTTTCCGTCAGCTTGAAGAACGGAAATTCAAGATAGGTTTCAGATCAAAAGGCAAGGTTAATGTGGCTGCCTTTTCCGCCGAGATGGGCGGTGGCGGGCATCATAATGCAGCCGGATGCACGCTGGATGGAACCCTTGATGAAGTGAAGGCCACCGTTTACAAAGTTGTGGAAGCAAATCTTTGATAAACGGTTTTATCATCATCGACAAACCGGCCGGCATCACTTCACATGACGTTGTCAGTCGGGTACGCCGGATTATGGGAACCCGAAGAGTCGGGCATACCGGAACCCTCGACCCTTTTGCGACCGGCGTTCTGCCGATAGCGGTTAATGACGGTACCAAAGCGATCCCGTTTCTTGATGAAGGGGTCAAGTGTTACGAGGCGCTGATGCAACTGGGTATAGCCACTGATACACTTGACATGACCGGACAGGTGTTGTCCGAGCGTGATTATTCGTTGGTCAGCCCTGAAATTATTTCGGATGCTTTTGCGCGATTCACCGGAATCGTCAGTCAAACTCCTCCCATGTACTCTGCCATCAAGCAGGGTGGCCAACCGTTATACAAACTGGCCCGGCAAGGTCTGCAAGTCGAACGGGCTGCGCGTCAGGTTGAAATCCATTCCCTGGAACTTCTTTCGTTTAACGCTCCATTCGTCTCATTCCGTGTGACATGCTCGCGAGGGACTTACGTTCGTACCCTGGCCGACGATATCGGTACCATCCTGGGGTGCGGCGCCTGCCTGAAGGAATTGCGCAGAATTGCCAGCGGACCATTTCATCTGCGGAGTTCGATTACGCTGGAGATGCTGGAAATCGCCTTCAAAGAGGGGCGCTCGGCCGATTATTTTGTTGCTCCACATGAAGCACTGGGGCATTTGCCTGATATACCGTTGAACGAGGCCGGGTTGGCAAGGGTACTTCATGGCAGGTCTCCGGAGTGGAGCGGAAAACAGTTTGAAGCGTCGCAACCAGGGACAAGTCCGTCACTTGTCAGATTGTCCAGCGGTTCCGAGCTCGTCGCTGTGGCTGAATATAAAAAAGGGGCTGACCTGCAGCCCCAAATAATTCTCAAGCGCGTATTCAGAACGGCCTGAGTATTTCTCTCTGTATTAACTGCCTACCTGTTCAACAATTCCTTATCCTTCTGTTCCACCTCATTGTCCATTTCAACACGATATTCACGAATAGCCCGAGAAAGTTCGGCATCCGAGAGAGCCAGGATCTGAACCGCAAATAGACCGGCATTCTTGGCGCCTGCCTTGCCGATTGCCATAGTAGCGACCGGAATACCGGCCGGCATCTGGACGGTAGAGTATAATGCATCTACTCCGTTGAGTGCCCCCCCCGGCATTGGGACGCCGATTACCGGCAGGGTGGTTTTGGCCGCTACGACTCCGGCAAGATGTGCCGCCATACCGGCACCGGCTATGATGATTTTTATACCGCGGCCGGCCGCGTCCGATGCAAGCGCCAATGTGCGCGCCGGCGAGCGGTGTGCCGATGATATTCTCATTTCGTATGCAACGCCGAATCTGGACAAAACGTCCGCCGCTTCCTGCATGACCGGCAGGTCGGAGTCACTTCCCATCACAAGCAGTACCATTGGATCTGATTTCATAAACCGTTTCCTTGAAAAATGTAATTAATTAGCTCGATTCAGTGCCTTACGGCCAATGTCGCTACGATACTGGACGCCTGGCCAGTTGATGCAGGCGACCCCTTTATAGGCAGCTGCAATCGCTTCTTGCACCGTACTGCCCAATGCCGTTACTCCCAGAACCCGGCCGCCGTTTGTGACGCATTTGCCGGCCTGATTTGTTGTTCCGGCATGAAAGACATACACATCATGCTGTTTTGCAGCCTGATCAAGTCCGTCAATCACATCGCCCTTGCGGTAGTCGCCCGGATATCCCTCGGCAGCCATGACGACACAGACGGCCGCCTTGTCATGCCATTCAATATCCAGGCCTGCCAGGTCACCATTGGCCACAGCCAGCAGAACCGGCACAATATCGGATTTCATCCGCATCAGCAGCGGCTGACATTCAGGATCTCCGAAACGGGCATTGAATTCAAGCGTTTTTACACAGCCATCCTTAACCATCAAGCCGGCGTACAAAACTCCACGGTAGGGGCGTCCCTCGGCGGCCATGCCGTCGATCGCCGGGCGCAGCACCTGCTGCATGGCCTTTTGATGTATATCGGCAGTCACAACCGGAGCAGGCGAGTAGGCGCCCATTCCGCCGGTATTGGGTCCCAGGTCGCCGTCGAAAACGGCCTTGTGGTCCTGGGCGCTCGCCAGCGGAATAATATTTCTGCCGTCGGTGATAACAAGGAATGATGCTTCCTCGCCGGTTAAAAATTCTTCGATGACGACCCGCGATCCGGCATCACCAAAGGCGTTGCCGCACAGCATGTCGCGAGCTGCATCCATTGCCTCGTTTTTGGTCTGGGCGATGATGACACCCTTGCCGGCCGCGAGGCCGTCGGCCTTGACTACGATGGGAGCGCCGGTGCGGTCGATGAAAGCCTCCGCTTCTGCCAGGTCGGTAAAGACACCGTAGGCGGCGGTCGGCAGGTTGTATTTATGCATCAGGTCCTTGGAAAAGGCCTTGCTTCCCTCGATGTAGGCGGCGTCTTTGGATGGGCCGAAGATCTTGAGTCCGTTTGCTTCAAACAGATCGACAATTCCAAGTGAAAGCGGTTGTTCGGGGCCGACCACTGTCAGGTCGATGGAATTGGCCTGGGCAAACAGCAGCAGTTTATCAAGTTCATCCACGCGGATGGATACATTTTCGGCCAGCATTTCGGTGCCGGGATTGCCCGGTGCGCAGTAGACCTTGTCAACCAGAGGTGACTGGGCAATCTTCCATACCAGGGCATGTTCGCGGCCGCCGCCGCCGATAACGAGTATTTTCATGGTCAGGTTCCTGTTTTCGGCTCAAGTTCGGTTTAATGTCGGAAATGGCGCATATTGGTGAAAATCATGGCAATGCCATGTTCATTGGCCGCTTTGATGACCTCTTCGTCCCGGACACTGCCGCCCGGCTGGATAATGGCTGTGACTCCAGCTTCTGCGGCTGCATCAACTCCGTCGCGGAAGGGGAAGAAGGCATCTGACGCCAATACCGTGCCATGGGTCGGCAGCAGGGACTTCTGTACCGCTATTTTGGATGAATCAACGCGCGACATCTGCCCGGCGCCGATGCCGACGGTCTGGTCGCGGTTGGTAAAGACGATCGCGTTGGATTTGACATGCTTGCAGACCCGCCAGGCGAAGTCCAGCGCCTCATATTCGGATGTGGAGGGGGTGCGTTCCGTAACCACGCGGCAGTCGAGCGCGTTGATCATGCCCAGATCCCTGCTCTGGATCATCAGGCCGCCGGTTACGCGTTTAAGGTCATAGCCTTTGGGTATATAACTGTCCAGCAGCGGCACCTGCATTACGCGCACGTTTTTCTTAGCGGTAAAAATATCCAGCGCCTCATCGGTGTAGCCGGGTGCAATGACCGCTTCAAGGAAGGTTGAGGTCAACTCTCGAGCTGTGTCGGCATCCACTGTCCGGTTAAATCCGACGATGCCGCCGAAGGCCGAGACCGGATCGCATTCGCGGGCTTTGAGATAGGCCGTCAATGGTGAATCCGCCAATGCAGCTCCGCAGGGATTGGTATGCTTGATAATGACGGCGGCACTCTGCTCGAATTCCTTGACTGTCTCGATGGCCGCGTCAAGGTCGATGATGTTGTTGAATGAAAGCTCCTTGCCCTGCAGCTGCTGGGCATTGGAAACACATGGTTCGGTAATGCCTCTTTCCACGTAGAAGGCTGCGGTCTGGTGAGGGTTCTCGCCATAGCGCAAATCCTGAGCCTTTTTTACTTGCAGTGTATATGTGGGCGGATACTCCTGAATCTCCTTGGTAAGGCGTGATCCGAGATAATTGGATATGGCTCCGTCATAGGCGGCAGTATGCTGAAAAACCTTGACCGCCAGGCCAAAGTTAGTTTCCGCTGAAACCGCGCCGTCATTGTCGCGCATCTCGTCCAGCACCGTCGCATAATCGGTGTTGTCCACCAGCACGGTTACGTCGTGATAGTTTTTGGCTGCAGAACGAAGCATTGTCGGCCCACCGATGTCGATATTCTCGATGGCATCTTCCAGTCGGCACCCTTCCTTGGCTATCGTTGCTTCAAAGGGATACAGGTTTACCACCACCATGTCGATGTTCTCGATGCCGTGCTCTTTCATCTTGGCCACATGCTCCGGATTGGACCGCATGCCAAGCAGGCCGCCATGCACCTTGGGGTGCAGGGTCTTGACCCGCCCGTCAAGCATTTCGGGAAATCCGGTGAATTCCGAGACATCCTTGATGGTCAGCCCGGCCTCGCGCAGAAGCTTGGCGGTGCCGCCGGTGGAAAGGATCTCCACGCCATGGCTGGCCAGTACTTTTGAAAACTCAATGATGCCGCGCTTGTAGGATACACTGATCAGTGCCCGGGTGATTTTTGCCATTGCTGAAACTCCTTATAGCTGTTTCTGTATAATGTTATATTGCTGGGCCATTCAGGTCAGGGACGTGGAAAGTCAATATTATATATGAATTTAGCTTCAAAGACCGGTGTTCCGGAAAGAGGCACAACTTTAAAACGTTGGCTGAGTTCTTCGACAAAGCTGAATCCGCAACCCAGAGCCAGAGCCCTTTCAGCGCCGGTCAGCGCCCCTTCGGGCCTAAAGCGGGTGATGTGTATCATACTTTCGTCAAAAATTCCAATCGTTTTCAGCCAATCGGCCTGTAAAACCGCACCGAAGGAACCGGTCAGAGTCACATTTTTCAAGGCTTGGCAATGTATACGCGATCTTTCGGCAAGAACCTCAATACCGGCTCTGATGGCGCTTTTGGCAAGCTGCACCTGACGAATATCGTCCTGTGTGATCATGATTTGACGCTGCGCATCGCGGTGAAGCACAAAGGCGTTGGCTCCGTTATGGATAATTATCCGCGACGCCAGATTCGATGGAATCTCGCCCGCATCACGCAATCTTCCGTTTGGCTCAATAATCCCGCATCGAAGCAGTTCGCTGATCGTTTCGATTGCCGCCGAGCCGCAAATCCCCAGCGGTTGGCCGTTACCTATGACCTGCAGTTTGATCCGGTCGTCATCGACCCTTACCGAATTTACAGCCCCCGGCAGGGCAACCATGCCGCAGGAAAGGTTGCCTCCCTCGAAGGCCGGTCCGGCCGCAGCCGAGGTCGCCCAGATCGTATCGCCGGAGATCAGGGCAATCTCCCCATTGGTACCCATGTCAAGGCAGAGTGTGGAATCGTCCGGGGCGGCGCCGTATATGAAAGCTACCGTATCGCCCCCCACAAAACCGCCCGGCATGGGAAATACATAAACATCAGCATTGCCGTCCCAATCCAGGTCGGCAGCATTAATGATCGTGCCGCTTGTGTGGAGCGGCCGATACGGCGGGAAAGCCAGCGATTTCAGCGACAGTCCCAGCAGGATATGCTGCATGGCCGGATTGCCGGCAATCGCAACCTGACGGACATCGCGCCAGGCGATGCCACTGCCCAGGCAGAGTTCGTGCGCCATGCGCAGAAGTTCCGCACGGATCAGGGCAGTCATCTGCCGCTGCGCCTGTTCGGAATTAACGGCGGCATCCATGCGGGTTACCACATCGGCGCCGAAGACGCGTTGCGGGTTCATGGCTCCGGACATGGCGATGCGCCGGCCTGTGCCGCAATCGACGAGCGAGGCGGCCAGGGTGGTGGTTCCCAGGTCGATGGCGAATGCGAATTTTGTCATATCAGACAATCTCTAGCAGATGTGATTGCGACGGGAGGACCGCACCGATTCTTCGGGCGTAAATGCCCCTGTCGGATGCTTCGGAGATAAAGCGCACGGAATCTTCCGGGGTAAGAGCGATGAGTAGTCCACCCGAAGTTTGCGGATCAAAAAGCGGTAATAGCGTTTCCGGGGTGATTGCCGCAGAGTTGTTCACAAAGGGCTGGTAGTGGTCTCTGTTACGGTAACATCCGGCCGGTACCATTCCGTCGCATACAAACCCGTCGACCCCGCTCATCAGCGGAATCGCCGAAAGATCCAGCCTGATCGTCACAGCGGCGCCGCGCGCCATTTCGCAGGCATGGCCGATCAGCCCGAAGCCGGTCACATCGGTAGCGGAGCTGGCGTTACAGTCAACCATCAAAGACGCCGCTTCCCGGTTGAGGGTGGTCATCCACCGCACAGCCTCCCGCACGATTTCAGGCGAAGCCATCTCCCCCTTGATGGCGGTGGATATGATGCCGCTGCCGAGCGGCTTGGTCAGAATCAACTCGTCACCCGGCCGTGCCGTGGAGTTCCGGATAATACCGTCGGGATTCACCAGGCCGGTCACTGACAACCCGTATTTCAACTCGTCATCCTCGACCGTGTGACCGCCCACCAGGCTGACGCCAGCTTCCTGCAGAACGCTCTGCCCGCCGGCCAGGATTTCACGCAACACCTCTCCGGGCAGCGCGCAGGCAGGAAAGAAAACCAGATTCATCGCTGTCACCGGTCGTCCGCCCATGGCATAAACGTCCGAGATTGAATTAGCGGCGGCGATCCGGCCAAAGGTGAACGGATCGTCTACCAGAGGCGTGATGATGTCGGCCGTTTCCACCAGGGCGAGTTCCGACGAAATCAGGTAAACCCCGGCATCATCGCAGGTCTCCGGCCCTACCAGCAGGTTTTTGTCATTGAATGTGAAAAGCCCGTCCAGGGCTTCCGCCAGGCTTGAAGGGCCCAGTTTCGCGGCTCAACCGGCGGCTTTTACCATCTGTGTCAGTTTAATCATCTTTCTTTTGCTCCCCAAATCGGATCTATTTCAAATACACTCGCGGAACCCGCTTGCTGATTCCGCAGAAAATCTCGTAAGGAATCGTGCCGGCCCAGTTCGCCAGCTCTTCGGCCTGTATGGAGTTGCCGCCATGGTCGGTTCCCAGCAGAACGACTTCATCGCCGACCGCAACTCCCGCGATGTTTGTGACATCCAGCATGATCCAGTCCATGCAGACCGTTCCGGCAACTTTTGCCCGCTGGCCGCGAATCAGAACTTCACCTTTATTCGTCAGTGAGCGCGGATAACCATCGGCGTATCCCACCGGAACGCTCGCTATCAATGTTTTTGCATCTGTAGTGAAGCGTCTGGCATAACTGATGGTGGTGCCGGGTTCAACCCATTTCAACATCGCAATCCGGCTTTTAAGACCCATGACCGGTTTTATATCCAGCTTGCCCTGAAAGTCGGCTGACGGCAGTGCGCCGTAGAGGGTTATGCCGGGACGAATCAGATTGCATTCCGGAATCTCACGCAGCAGAGATGCGGCGCTGTTGGCAATGTGGATGTAACGGGGGGGAAATCCCGCTTTGCGTGCCTCGGCCACTGCCCATCTGAAACGTTCGGCCTGCTGTCTGGTGAAATACTGGCCGGATTCATCCAGTTCGTCGGCGCTGGCGAAATGGGAAATGATCCCCTCCAGGGCGATGTTGGGCAGTTTCTTCAGCTCAGCCAGGAACCCGGGGGCTGACAAGTAAGGAACTCCGAGACGTCCCATACCGGTGTCAATTTTGAGATGCAACTGCGCCTTGCGAAAAAGTTTGCCAGCGGCCTGGTTTAACGCCAGGGCCTGCTCAATGGTAAAAACTGTCGTGGAGATGTTGTAACCGATGCATTTGCGCTCCTGGCCGGGATAGACACCCCCGAGAAGCAGGATCGGCTTGTCGATGCCGCTCTTGCGAAGCTGGATGCCTTCGGCCAGAAATGCAACACCGAAGGCATTGACCCCCAGCTTTTCCAGTTCCCGGCTGATATCCATGAAACCGTGGCCGTAGGCATCGGCTTTGACGACCGCCATTATCTCGGTCCGCCGCGGGATGGACGAACGGATCATATGAAAGTTGTAATGAAGCGCCGCAAGATCAATTTCGGCAAAAGTGGGACGGCCGTCGTACAATTTGATACCTCTTGAAATCATGCATGTTCTGCAGCAGTGATGGAAATGAACTTTGAGTTTAATTAAATATCATGCCGGGAATCAGCTGTAAAGTGAGGCCGTTAGGCATGCATGTTTACAGGGACAGCTTTTTACGTGTTTCCTCTAGGCAGCGGCGGATGTCGGCACTGCTGCGGCTGGCCAGGACAGATCGAGCCAGCTTGCGGCAGCATTCGATGCTATTACTGCGAATGGCATGTTTAACAATTGGAATACTGGGGGCTGAAAGACTGAACTCATGGATGCCCATGCCGGCCAGCAGCAGGGCGTTGATCGGATCAGCGGCCATTTCTCCACAGATGGAAGCCTTCTTGCCCGCCTTGGCGGCAGCATCTGCTACGCGCTTGATCGAATGCATTATTGCCGGGTGGTGCGGGTCATAATACTGGCGAACGCGGGAATTGTTGCGGTCTACTGCCAGCGTGTACTGGACCAGGTCGTTGGTGCCGATGCTTACATAATCCACTTCCCGAACCAGAAACTCAATAATCTGGACAGCCGCGGGTATCTCGACCATGATTCCGAACGGGATGTAGGCGGGGACATCGTGTCCCTCGCGCAGCAGCTCATTTCTGACCAGGGTCAGTATTTCCCGGATCTGGCGGATCTCGTCCAGGCTGCTGATAAGCGGAAACATGATTGTCGGGTTGCCGGCATGTGCAGCCAGCAGAATTCCGGCCAGCTGCTCTTTGAAAATGTCCTGGCGCTCCAGCGATACGCGGATGGAGCGCCATCCCAGGAATGGATTGTCCTCGGATGGGTAAGTGAAATAGGACAGACCTTTGTCGCCGCCGATGTCCAGCGTGCGGATGTTGACGGTTTGACCGGGGAACCCTTCCAGTATTTTCCGGTAGATGTGGGCCTGTTCTTCACGGTTGGGGAAGGCGGAGCGGGCCATATAGGGGAACTCGGTGCGATATAGTCCGACCCCTTCAGCACCATGCAGATTGGCGACTTTTACATCCGAGATCAATCCGATATTGGCGCTCAGCGTAATCGCCACGCCATCGGTAGTCACGGCCGGCAGGTCGCGCAGGCCTTCCAGCTCCTTCATCCGCCCGGCATGGTCCTGCTCCAGACGGACATACTCTTTTTTTATGGCGGCGTCCGGGTTTAAATAAATGTGCCCCGATGTGCCGTCAACAATGATTTCATCCTTGACGTTGGCGGCGGACATCAACCCTTCGATGCCAAGTACGGCGGGAATTCCGAGTGACTTGGCCATGATCGCTGCGTGCGAGTAGGCATTTCCCTTCTCGGTGACGATGCCCAGGATTTTGTCATGATCAAGCATGGCCAGGTTGGAAGGGAAGATCTCCTCGGCAATGATGACACGTTTTTCCTTCAGCATGATGTCGATGGAGTTGTTTCCGACTATAACGTCAATAATGCGTCGTCCGATATCATCCATGTCGGCCGAGCGCTCGCGAAGATATGGATCGGCCATTTCAGAAAACGCCTGGATATAGTGTTGAACCACATCGTGAACGGAACGGCTGGCTCCAAGTCCCTGTTCAATCAAATCGGTTACTTTGGAAGAAAAACCACGATCCTCCAGAATCATCAGGTGGGTGTGGAAAATGGCGGCGTCATCGGCCGAGAGTGTTTCGCTGACCCGTTTTTCCATGTAAATTGTCTGGATCTTGGTTTTTTCAAGGGCGATATTGAATTTTTCCAGTTCCTCCGCTTTAGTGCCGACCCTGGCCAGTTTGACCACTTTGTGGTTGAAACGGTCGAGAATGTAAACCTTGCCGCGACTGAATCCTCCCGACACGGCTGTGCCGGCCAGCATCCTGGAAGTTACGGCCCGCTTGCGCGCCTTCTTTGATGGCGCTGAATCGCTGACCGTACCGTTTTTAACCTTGGCCAGTTCCTGTTCAAACCAGGCCCGCTCCCGTTCTTTGTGCTGGATGAAATCCAACAGACGGGCGTTGTGGATGATGCTGCCGATCTGGAAGGTGATCGTGCGCAGGGCGCTGATTTCGTCTTTGCTGAAACTGCGCGCCTCGCGGGTCTGAATGACAATCACGCCTATCGGCGCCTTATGCTCAAATAGCGGCAGACCGAGAAACGAAAGAAATTTCTCTTCCTTGGCTTCCTTGAAATACTTGTAACGCGGGTGCGAAGGGGCGTTGTCCGTCATGACCATATCCCGGTTCTCAACCGCCAGGCCGGTGAGGCCTTCGTGAACCTTCATCGAGACCCGGTTTACGGAAGCTTTCGACAAGCCCTTGGTCGCTTTCAGCACCAGGGTTTCGCCATCGGCCTCCAGCAGATAAATCGAGCAAACGTCGCTGGACATTCGTTTGGAGACCAATGCGACTATATTGTCGAGCGTTTCCTGGAGGTCGTGCGAATGTAAAATGATCGTGCTGATGTCTTCAAGGGTACGCAGACTGAGAGATTGCTGGGTTTCTTTCATCGAACTGCCCCGTTGCACTGGATTTTCGTGGAGTATAGAGGCTTTTTAATGGAATGTAAAATACTGATGGCCGATATACGCTGGAAATGTCAAGGCGTGTCTGCTATCTTTGTTGCATGTATTGGACAATAAAATCACAATCAACAGGGGAACGGTTATGAACGACACAATCATTAATGATACTATTAAAAACGGACTCGATCTGCTCGATTCCGGCAAACTGCCGGAGGCTATCGCGGTACTTGAAGGATACTGGGCCGGCCACAAAAGCGAACCGGAAAGCTGGTTCTATCTTGGGGATGCGCTGGCCGAAAACGGACAGTTGGATGATGCCATTGAGCGCTACCGCGAGGGTCTCAAGCTGTCTCCGGAAGATGCCGAAGCCTTGATAACGCTTGGAGACATGCTGTTTGAAGCAGGAAAGCACAATGACGCCCTTGTCTGCTACAAAAAGGTGCTGGAAATCGATCCCAAGGATGCCGATGCGCTGGTAAGCATCGGTTTGGTGCACAACAGCCAGGACCGCAGTGATGAAGGCATCAGCGCCTTTAAGCAGGCTCTTGAGCTGGAACCCGAAAATGTCTTCGCATGGAATGCGTTGGGGGATGCGCTATACGGCAAGGGAGATGTGGAAGGAGCGATCAAGGCCTTTGAAAAAGGGGTCGAAATAGACCCGGAGGACCCGGTCGCCCACTTTAATCTCGGTGAACTTTACTACGATCTGGAAGAACTGGAAGAAGCAGAGGAAGAGTGCCTGGAGGCGGTACGCCTGGATCCGACCTACGGCATGGCTTACCTGTCCCTGGGAGGAATCTGCATGGACCAGGACCGCACCGCTGATGCGATCGCTTACTTTGAAAAATACCTGAAATATGAAACCTCGGTACAGGCGGCCGACATGATTGCCGAAGTCAAGGCTGTTGTGGAAGGTCTCAAAGAAGAGTTGAAAGGGTAGATGATGAATGAATCGAAACCGGTTTTGATCGATTCCCACGCCCATATCTACTATCGTGATTATGCCGGGGATTTTGATGAGATGCTTGCGCGTGCCGCCGATGCCGGTGTGGCGGCCATGCTGGTGGTAGGTACGGATATCGAATCCAGCCGCGAATCGGTCGAGCTGGCCGAAAAATATCCGCAACTGTATGCCTCGGTCGGCATACATCCGCACGATGCCGGCCGCGTTACCGAAAAGTGCTATGGCATCATCCGAAACCTTGCCCAAGCCAGCCCAAAGGTCGTTGCTATCGGAGAAATCGGTCTCGATTTTTATCGTGACCGGTCGCCGCGTGATGTCCAGGAAGTTGTGTTCCGGCGCTTTCTGCAGATGGCTGGTGATTTGGGAATGCCGGTTATTATCCACGACCGCGATGCCCACGAGCGGGTCATGGACATCCTGCGGGAAGGTACGGTAAGGCGAGGTGTCCTGCACTGCTTCTCGGGGGACGCGGCCATGGCTGCCGAGGCGATCGGGATGGGATTTTATATTTCGATTCCCGGAACGGTCACCTATGCATCAAACGAGGCGTTGCGGGATGTGGTGCGCGCCGTCAGTATCGACCGGATGCTGGTGGAAACCGATTGCCCCTATCTGACCCCGGTGCCTTATCGCGGCAAACGCAACGAGCCGGCTTATGCGCGGATCGCAGCCGAAAAAGTTGCCGATCTAAAGGGGTTGACCCTGGATGATGTAGCCCGCATCACAACCAAGAATGTACGCGACCTGTTCGGCATCCGCCTCTGGGACCAATCAACCAAGATCGCCTATCGCATCCGCAACTCACTATATCTGAACATCACCAACCGCTGCACGAACCGTTGCAGCTTCTGCGCAAAGTTCGACGATTTTACCGTGAAAGGGCACAATCTGTTGCTGGATGGCGAACCCTCTTTCGATGAGATCATGGCGGCGGCCGGCAAGACGGAGGGATATGATGAAGTCGTATTCTGCGGCTATGGTGAGCCGCTGATCCGGCTTGATCTGGTCAAACAGGTGGCCAGTGAGCTTAAACGGCGCGGTTGTTGCGTCCGCATCAATACCGACGGTCAGGCTAATCTGGTGCATGGCCGCAATATCCTGCCGGAGCTGGCGGGGCTGGTTGACAGCATTTCCATCAGCCTGAATGCCCCTGATGCAGCCGAGTATGACCGCCTCTGTAATACACCCTTTGGCAAGGCCGGTTTTGATGGGGTTTGCGACTTTATCCGCGAGGCAAAAAAGCATATCCCGCAGGTGGTGGCCAGCGCCGTGACTGTGCCGGGGAGCGATATGGATGCCTGCCGCAGGCTGGCGGAATCACTGGGGGCCGAGTTCCGGGTGCGGGATTATGCCGAAGTGGGGTAAGAGGCTGTAGACTTTTAGGCAGCAGCAATGTATGTGTTGCGATGTCTCAGGTTGTATCAATGTGTTTTGGGTTGTGTCTAGTTGTTGCCGGTTGCTGTTCAAGTACATGCCTGATTGTGGAGTAAAAAATTGAGCTTAGATTTCGCCACCCTTGATCTGTTGCGCCAAAGCCATCCGGCCTGGCGCTTTTTGCGTTCCGACCACGCGCCGCTGGTGGCGAGTTTCCTGCACCGGGTGTTCATCGTGCCCAATGTGCGGGTAATGGCGCAGGCGGATCTGGCGGAAGCGCTGGAAGACGAGTTGTTTGCCCTGCGCGAGCGGCAGGGGGCGGGCGCCTTTCCCAAGTCCGCCCTTGATTACCTGAACGACTGGGCGGCCGCCGAGCGCGGCTGGCTGCGCAAGTTCTACCGCCAGGGTTCGGATGAACCGCATTTCGACCTGGTGCCGGCCACCGAGAAGGCGATTGCCTGGCTGGGAACGCTCACCGAGCGCAGTTTCGTAGGCACCGAGTCGCGCCTGCTGACACTGTTTGAACTGCTCAAGCAGATGAGCGATGGGAGCGAAACCGACCCCCAGACCCGTTTGGCGGAACTTCACAAGCGGCGCGACGAAATAGACGTAGAAATTGCCCGGGTTCTGTCTGGCGATATACCGATGCTGGATGATACGGCGTTGAAGGAGCGCTTCCAGCAGTTCATGTCCATGGCGCGCGAGCTGTTGAGTGATTTCCGCGAGGTTGAGCATAATTTTCGCGGATTGGACCGGCGCGTGCGCGAGCGCATCGCACTGTGGGAAGGGGCCAAGGGGGCGCTGCTGGAAGAGATCATGGGCGAGCGCGATGCCATTGCCGATACCGACCAGGGGC
>CAYWJJ010000046.1:0-32371 GCA_964458105.1 uncultured Geobacter sp. | reverse complement strand
TCAGCCTCAACCGCCCACCCACCAACCCGCTCAACGGCGAATTCGGACTTGAACTATTCAACGCCTTCAGCGAAGCGGAACAGATGGACGACATCACCGTAGTAATCATCACCAGCGCATTGGAAAAAGCTTTCATCGCCGGCGCCGACATCAAGGAAATGGCCGCCCAGAACGCCACCGAAGCCGAAAACTTCTCCAAACTGCTGCAAGGGGCCAACAACATCCTCAACAACATGAAAAAAGTCGTCATCGCCGCCATCAACGGCCACGCCCTGGGTGGCGGCTGCGAACTGGCCCTGGCCTGCGACTATCGCCTGATGACCTCCGGCAAAGCCCTGATCGGCCTGCCCGAAGCCGGGCTCGGCATCATCCCCGGCGCAGGCGGCACCCAACGGCTGCCGCGACTGGTCGGCCTCTCCAAAGCCCTCGACATCCTGCTGCGCGGCAAAACCATGAGCCCCCAGACGGCCCTTGAGATCGGCCTGGTGGACAAGCTGATCGAACCTGAAAACTTCCGGGAAGAAGTCATGAAATTCGCCAATGAACTGGCCTCCGGCGCCGGCAAGGCCCTGGGCTACATCAAGGCCGCCGTCCATGAAGGGATCGAGCTTCCCCTGGAGCAGGCTCTGGCCGTGGAGCGCAAATACAGCGCCGAAAACGGCAAAACCCACGACGCCAAAGAAGGACTTACCGCCTTCGTCGAAAAACGGAAACCGAACTTCCTGAACAAATAAAAACAAAAACAAAAATAAACAAACTTCAAAATACACAACAACCAAAGGAGAACGCACAATGAACATCGAAGACATCAAAACAGTAGGCGTATGCGGAGCGGGCAGCATGGGAGCCGGCATCGCCCAGGTTGCGGCCCAGGCCGGATACCAGGTCAAAGTGGTCGACGTCAGCGAAGCGGTCTGGGCCCGGGCCGAAAAGACCATCGCCACAAGCCTGCAACGGATGGTCAAGAAAGAAATCTACACCGAAGAGCAGATGAAAGAGATCCAGGGCAGGATCAGCTTCTCCAACGACGTAGTCAGCCTGGCCGACGCACCGCTGATCATTGAAGCGGTCTTCGAAGACATCAACGTCAAAAAGGAACTGTTCAACAAACTGGATGCCGTCTGTGGCGCCAACACGGTCTACGCCACCAACACCTCCTCGATCGCCATCACCGAAATGGCCGCACTGGTGAAAAACCCGGCCAACTTCATCGGCATGCACTTCTTCAACCCGGTCCCGATGATGAAGCTGGTGGAAATCATCCCGGCCCTGCAGACCGTGGCAGGCACCACCGAACTGGCCCTGGCCTTTGCCAAGCAGATCGGCAAAACCACCATCACCTGCAAAGACACCCCCGGCTTCGTAGTCAACCGCCTGTTCGTCCCCTACATCCTGGACGCCGTGCGGCTGCTGGAAGAGGGAGTAGCCTCGGCCGAAGACATCGACACCGCCATGAAACTGGGCTGCGGCATGCCGATGGGACCGCTTGAATTCCAGGATTTTGCCGGTGCCGATATCGGCTACCATGTGGGCAACATCTTCTACGAATACATGAAAGAGGCCCGCTTTGCCCCTCCCGGCTTGCTGCGCAAAATGATCAAGGCCGGCTACCTGGGGCGCAAGACCGGCAAGGGCTTCTACGATTATTCGGATAAGTAGCAAATAGTGCTGATTGCATGAATAAATGAAGTGGATTGCAGTTATTCGTTTGCTGCCCGTGGGTATTGTTTTTTGTATAATTGATTAAATTATTCAATATCATTTCGGGCAGCGTTTTTTTGTTGTGAGAGCGTAGTCATCCAGATAGCAGATTACCTGCTGGTCTGATCGCTTTAAGATAAGTTGTTTATCTATTTGATACTGGTAATAAGGAGAATTCCATGAAAAGCGATCTTCTGAGCGGTGGAGAATTTTTATTGGCCGACACTGCCTGTATGGATATATTTTCACCTGAAGAATTTACTACCGAGCAGAAGCAGATTGCGGAAACCACCGATGAGTTCATGAAGAAAGAGGTCCTTCCGAACATGGATCGGATCGAGGACAAGGATTTCGATTTTATAGTCGAAAAGATGCGCCAGTGTGCCGACCTTGGCCTCTTCCTCGCTGAAGTCCCCGAGGAATACGGCGGTCTGGAGCTGGAAAAAACGACCAACATGCTGATGATCGAGAAGGTCGCCCCGGCGGCCTCATTCTGCATGGCGTTCAGCGGCCATACCGGCATAGGAATCCTGCCGATGGTCTATTACGGAACACCTGACCAGAAGGAACGCTACCTGGATAAACTCTCGTCGGGAGAGTGGTTCGGTGCTTATGCCCTGACTGAACCGGGCTGCGGCAGCGACCCCCTCAGCTCAAAAACTACGGCTACCCTGACTAAGGATGGCCGCCACTACATCTTGAACGGCGTCAAACAATTCATTACCAATTCGCGCTTTGCGGATCTCTTCACGGTGTTCGCCAAGATCGATGGCAAACACTTTTCCGCTTTCCTGGTTGAAAAGGGATTCACAGGTTTTTCCGTTGGTGATGAGGAAAAAAAGATGGGGCTTAAGGGCTCCTCAACGACGCAGCTTTTTCTTGATCACGTTATGGTGCCGGTGGAAAATCTGCTGGGAGAGCCGGGCAAGGGTCACAAGATCGCCTTCAACGTACTCAACGTGGGACGCCTGAAGGTGGCTACGCAGTCGTTGGGCATGGCCAAGGCTGCCTTTGCCGAGTCGGCTTCCTATGCAACGGAGCGCAAGCAGTTCGGTAAGCAGATCGGAGAATTTGGCGCCATCAAGGAAAAGCTGGCGGACATGACGGCGTCCAACTT
The DNA here is from genome assembly GCA_964458105.1 of uncultured Geobacter sp. Classification (GTDB taxonomy): domain Bacteria; phylum Desulfobacterota; class Desulfuromonadia; order Geobacterales; family Pseudopelobacteraceae; genus JACRCG01. The sequence continues at coordinate 29,553 of CAYWJJ010000046.1, read as the reverse complement.
TGCTTCCGAATCGGTGATCTATCGTGTGGCCGGCCTGTTGGATGGCCGAATCTCAAAGCTGGATAAATCCGGAGCAGATTATTACGAGCGCTACCAGAAGGCGATCGAGGAGTATGCCGCCGAGTGCGCCATCGCCAAGGTCTTCTGTACCGAACAGCTTGATATGGTTGTCGATGAAGCTGTTCAGATCCATGGCGGTTATGGCTATATCAGTGAATACGCCGTGGAGCGCTACTACCGGGATTCGCGGATCCAGCGGATATTCGAGGGAACCAACGAGATCAATCGCATCCTGATTCCGACCATGCTTTTCCGCAAGGCCGACAGCAATGGCAGCGCACTCTGGGATCTGATCAGGCAAGCCCAGGAGGGGAAGGCGACCGAAACAGCCTATACCGGGGAATTCGATCTGGAAGCGGCAACGATTGCACGGCTCAAGCAGCTTTTTCTGACTGTGCTTGGAGCTGCCGTGCCGGCCAAGGACCATCAGGAGGTACTGCTGGCGGTTGCAGACATGGTCATCACAATATTTGCCATGGAAAGCGCTGTTCTGAGGGCGAGTAAAACGATTGCGACTGCCAGTGAAACAAAACAACAGATCCTCAAGGCCGTTGTCAAGGTCGTGGCTTTCAAACTGTCGAGCCAGTTCCAGTTCGCTGCGTCCCGCTGCTGCGCCTATGCCTTGAAAGGGAATGCAATGACCGATATGCAGAAGGTTGTCTCGACTCTTTCCGCCTGTGCGGTGGAAGGGTTGCTGGAGGCCAAGCACCTGCTTGCAGAGACGGCGAAAGAATCCGGCAAGTATTATTTCTAATAATAATTCGTAAGGAGATCGAAATGTCTGAATGCAGATATTGTGGCAATACGGCAACTGCAGGAGAACCGTGCATCAGCAGTCCCACCGGAGTGCATCTCGTGTATGTTCCCGGAAAATGTATCCATTGCGGGTTAAAGGCAACCGCCGGAGGTTCTTGCATCCATAGTCCATCAAACGGTCATGTTGTCGATGCCGGTCCCAAAAAATGCATTTATTGCGGGGCAAGTGCCAGCGAAGGCATGCCCTGCATCAAAAGCCCCACACATGGCCACATATTAGGACGAAGCAAAGCTTGAAAACATGCAAGCCGGGCATGTTGCAAAGATGACGGAGTCATTTATATATCCGCGCCTGATCGGTTTCGGTGAGTGCGATGCGGCGCGTATCTATAAAACCCCCAGGGCAATCGATTTTGCCGTGGAAGCGCTCGATGCCTGGTATGAGTCGGTGCTGGGGATTTCCTGGGCGAACCTCTGCACACGGCACAATCTCGACGTGACGTTTGTCAGCATCGCATGTGAATATCTCCGCCCCCTGACCGCCGGCCAGACTGTTCAGTTGCACGTAGCTGTTGTCGGGGCTGACCCGACCACAATCACCTTTCTGGCAACCGGCGAGGTCGAAGCAGGGCGCGCCTGTTTCCGGGCGACCCTGGTTGCCTGTTTTGTCAACAGATTGAATACGGAAATCGTCCGGATCCCTTCCGAGTATCGTCAGATAATTCAGCAGTACCTAGAGAAAGTATCCGATCTGCATGGTGGTCGCCACACCCAGCGGAGCCTGGCAGCGACTACTGCATCTGACGTAAATAACCGGCCGCTTTTGCAGCTGAACGGTGCGGCAGCGCCTTTTATCCAGCAGCATCGTGTGACTTATGGTGAGTGCGGCATGTCGGGCAAGGTCTATGCGCCGCGGGTTTATGATTATGCGCTTGAAGCCGTCGGCGAATGGTATCGGAAAACTCTCGGCATATCGTGGCTGCAGCAATGTATCATGCTGAAGGGGCAACCGTTTGTGGATATCAACTGCAAGTATCTGCGTGATATGGAACCGGGTCGAATGCTCAACATAGCGGTAACGGTCGCGCGTCTGGGCGCCGCCAGCATCGTGTATTCGGTTGTGGGATATGACGATGCGGGGCAGCCATGTTTTGATGCGCGGATGGCTGCTTGCTACATCGATGAATCGAGCGGGGTTTATAAGCCGACCCCCTTTCCGGAAGAATATCGCAGGCGGATTCTGGAGTACCAGGCTCACTGCAATGCATCTGTCTGAAACATTTAGAGAAGTGGTCTTATTGGAATATCTGTTTACTGTTTGCTCAGACTTGTTCGCGCCGTTATTAAACCGTTCTTGACGGGAAGTTAAAGCACCAGCTATCATTAAGCCCGGATCAATTAAATAATACGTACGAGTTCGTTACGTATTCCAAGGGAGATGTCCACAATGCTGGTTCGCGAAATCATGCTTTCTACGAAGGTTCGGATGCATCCCCAGGACAGCATACGCAGCGCGATTGAATTGCTGAAAGGCTCCAAGCTGAATGGCATACCTGTCGTTGATGAAGCGGGAAAACTGATAGGTTTTTTTTCCCGGTCCAATTTGATCGATTGCCTGCTGAACAACATAAGTATCGATACGGCCATCGACAAGTATTATATCCGGGAAGTAGTCCATTTGCCGGAAGATACCTCGTTTAATGAACTGGAGGAAATATCCAATTGGCTGCATGGTTCTAAAGTTGGTCAAACCGTTGTAGTCAACAGCGAGAATGAACCCATTGGCGTGGCCACTCAGGCCGGTACAGTAATTGAACTATTGGATCGGACTGAATACCTGTATAAGGAATTATCGAGTGTAATCGAGAATGTGCCGGCCGGTATAGTGGCAACCAATGATAAAGGATTTGTCACCACGGCAAACCAGTATGCCAAGGATTTCCTCAGGGAATTGCAGATAGGGAAGCATATTGGTAACTATATTCACGAGCTGAAAGAAGAATTCTCGCCAATAATTGATGGACAGTGGATCACTCCTCGCAAGATCGAACATTCCTCTCTGAAATTAATCGCCTCGGCAGTGCCCATCTTTCAAAACACAAAAAACAAGGGAGTGATCTTTGTCATTCAGGACCTCACCGGCGTTGAGGGAGTAGCGCATGAACTGGAGACGGTCAAAGAGCTTAAGATGACTCTGGAGACGGTCCTGGAGGTTGCCTACGAAGGTGTGGCGGTATTGGATGAGCATGGCCGGATTACTTTGGTTAATGCACGTTTCTGCAATAAGCTGGGCGAGTCAAGAGAGCTTGTCATCGGGCAGAACATAAACAACTTTATCCCGATGACAGACAACAACCTGGCGCTGAAGGTATTGGAGATCAACGGCAAACCATGTGTCATATCCTCTCTGCCGATTACAAAAGAGGGAAACATAAAGGGCTTCGTAATAAAAATCTATGAGGACCTGGACCAGTTGACCGATGTGATGCAACAGTTGCAACGGCTAAATATTCAACTGGATTATTACAAGGATGAACTGTTTAAGGTTAACGGCACCAGTTATACCATCAGCAGCATTGTCTGTAATGATGAGCGCATGGCAAAGCTTAAATCTCAGGTGCTCCAGGTGGCGAGAAGCAATTCAACAGTACTGATCACAGGTGAAAGCGGTACAGGCAAAGAGCTGTTTGCCCATTCAATTCACAATGCTTCCAATCGACGCAAAGAACCTTTCATAAAAGTAAATTGTTCGGCTATTCCGGCTGAGCTGGCCGAAGCTGAACTGTTCGGGTATGAGGATGGGGCTTTTACCGGGGCCCGCAAAAACGGCAAGCCGGGCAAATTCGAGCTGGCCGATGGTGGTGCGATATTTCTTGATGAAATCGGCGATATGCCTCTTGTATTGCAGAGCAAGCTTTTAAGAGTCATTCAGGAAAAAGAAATCGAGAGGGTCGGAGCGACCAAGAGTCGCAAAATCGACGTACGGATCATTGCTGCGACGAACAGAGACTTAAAACGCCTTGTTGCTGAAGGTAAGTTCCGGGAAGACCTGTATTTCAGGATTAACGTTGTGGAATTGTGGATCCCGCCCCTGCGTGAGCGCAAGCCGGATATCCCTGTTTTAGCGGATTATTTTATAAACAAATACAATAAGCTTTTTTCCAAGAGAGTTGATGGAGTGGCTAAGCCGGCAATGGACGCGTTAGTCAATTATTATTGGCCTGGCAATATCAGGGAGCTGGAAAACATTATCGAAAGAATGATGAATTATATCGAATCCGGCTTGATTGGCATTCAGGATGTGCCTGATGATATCAGGCGAGCCGAGAAATCTTCCATTTCAACAGGTCATAGTCTGGCAGATATTGAACAGGAAGCTATTCAAGCTGCCTTGAGCGAAGCATACGGCAACAAGTCCAGGGCGGCGCGGCTGCTGGGTATCAGCCGGTCCAAGCTGTATGAAAAGCTTGCGCAAATACATTAAAAACCGGCTTCATTACAAGCATGTCGCGGTTTCAACCGGCCTGTTGCATATAGGCCGAGTCCCACCCGAATAATCCCGAGTAGACATAAGCATCAAGAGCATCTTCGATATCGGAGACATCGGAGAGGATCATTGCAGCAAGTCCGGATATCCTCTGATGTCGTTGGTACGGTAAGCGACCTTTTGGTTTAAATTGTTTAATATAACAGTGTTACACGTGTTGGGTCCGGTGCGATTGTGTTGCTTGTCAAGCCGGCACGAGTTGAAAGTTCAAGAAACATGGCTTGTCTTGATCCGGTCGGCCGGACTTTGTGGTTTGATTGGTTGACTTGCAAACCTATGTTGATCCCGTGTTGACAGTGTATTTTAAAACGCTGTGTTCATTATTTGGTTGACAGTGAATTGGCAATACGGTACCAATATGCTTAAAAACTCCCTAGTTCTGCCACATAGGTGCGGTGGTTGCTGTCGCTGCACTTATATCTCATTCTCTCAGAAAGGAAATAAAATGCGCAAAACAACAATGATTCGCGGCAGCCTGGCCTGTAAAATACTTTTCCTGCTTTTTCTTGGGCTGGTAGCCGGCTGCGCCACTACCAAGGGCCAGAATGACTATGTTGAAATCCCGAACCCGGCATTTACCATGTCTCCCAATGCATCCGAGACGATTTGGGTGCCGCGATCAAGTGTGGATAATGGAGTCCCGCGTGGCGGGGAACTGGCGAAGCGGGGCTACGAAGCGGTGAAAGAAGGACTCGCTCCATCACAACCGGTTACGGGTGCTGCGGCGGTAACTGCTCCGCAAGCCGGGATCACCACGCTGGGTGGTAAACCGGCGGCATTTATCCCCCGCTTCGGTCTGGTGGTTGCGGTGGATGGGGAGAAAGTCTATTTCAATCTGGGAAGAGCTTCCGGAATCACTCCGTTTCAGACGTTGAAAGTGTTTCGGGGAGGCACTGTCGTTGAAGGGCTGGGCCTCGCCCCGGGTGAGCTGGTGGCGACCATCGAAGTACAGGGTTTTGTCGGCACAAATGGAGGGTATGGCCTTATCAAAAAGGGAGGACAACCGCGCATCAACGATCTGGTGGGGGCCGAATAACAGTCCGGCAGTAAACTGCCGACATGAAGCGGCCTGACCAGTAATCTTGGAAAGGAGGTGAGCTGTCACCTGGTTGCATTCAACAATCCTGAAACACAGGCGTTTTGGCAGGTAAATTTTATTTTCGGAGGCACAAATGATCAAAAAGCTTTGTAAGTCGATAGCACCCTTGATGTTGCTTGCAGCAGTACCGGCCATGGCTGCAGAACCGGTCCCGTTGGGCACTACAGCTGCTCCGTACAATTGCGATTTCGCGCCGGACTGCGAGGTTGCTCCCGGCATCTACGGCGCCATGAGCTCACCGGTGACCAGCAAGTTCAAGCTCTCCCTTGGCGGATACGTCAAGCTCGACTATGCCCACAATTCGAATGCATCCGGACCGACCACAAACACTGCTGGTGCAACCCGAGGCGGCTCCAAGCAGGAGTCGATTTTCACCGCAAAGCAGAGCCGGCTCTGGTTCAAGGTGGCCGGTCCGACCTTCCTGGGCGCCAAGACCAGTGCTCTGGTTGAGGCCGATTTCTACGGTGCAAACTCCTTGTCCAATGAATTCGGCAATATGCGCATGCGTCATGCTTACGGCAGTCTTGACTGGGCCAATACCCAGCTGTTGTTCGGGCAGTTCTGGGATGTCTTCGGCCCGGCCGCTGCCGATACGATTGACTTCCGCCAGGGTGGCGATACCGGAACCCCCAACAGCCCGCGAGTACCCCAGATCCGTTTGACTCAAAAGCTCAATCTGGGTACCGACAATGCATTGAAGTTTGTGCTGGCCGTACAGAACCCGGTTCAGAATAATGCCTCGGGATCTGTTACTTATGGTTCCGGGTCCAACGCCTATCCGTCGGTTACCACTGCAACGGCTCCCAATAACAGCCCGTACGGCGATCTGGTCAACGCAGCCGGGCAGATCATGTTTTCCAGCAAGGCTCTGGGTGTTTCTCCCGGTTTCATGGGCCTCGGCATGAACCCGCTTCAGGTTGGTCTGTTCGGAATGGTCGGCAGCGAAAGAGTCGACGGTAACAAGGCTGTTGACTCCTATGGTTATGGTTTCTACGGTTTTGTCCCGCTGGTTAAATCCAAGGACGGTAAGAACCGCACCATGACGCTTTCGTTGGAAACCCAGGCCGCTATGGTAAATGGACTGAATGTTCAAAACGGAACCTCAATAGCATTCGTTGGAACTAAACCCAACCTGCATGCTGCCAAAGGATTCACACTGTATGGCCAGCTCAAATTTTACCCCACCCAGGATCTGGGTTTAACCGCCGGCTACATGCGCCGTGGTGCAATCAATTACACAGCTTACAAAGCCTCAACTGGCGGTGTCTTCCAGAAGTACAATGAGCTCAGCTATGTCAACGCAACCTATGACCTGAATGCCGCGGTTCGCGTGGCAACCGAGTTCGAACACCATGTGACACAATATGGTGGCAACGCAGCCGGTAGTCCTGACATGGGCACTAACAACGTCTTCCGCTTGGCTGCATACTACTTCTTCTAATTCATCTTGCATTCAAGACGTCTGTTGCTATCCGGCACCCCCTGCATGATCAGGGGGTGCCGTTTTATTGGAAAAAAAACCTTTGTCAGCATGTCCGGAAAACAGACAACTGTTTGCTTACAAGACAACTATTCGGTGCGGTTCGATGAATTCAGCAATCGGTCAGGCTTCTTTTTGTCAACTTGTAGAGATATAGCAATTACAGTGTCATTTCAAACCGCTATTTCAGCCGGATCGTTTTCGGCTCCAAATCGTGCTTATTTACTGGCTTAATCACTTGAATACAAACGCCTTCGCATCAAGCTTGGTAATAACCCCGGATAAGATGAACTTATAAATTATGTTGAATCGTGAGGTTGGCGCATTAATTGCTTTGTATACAGGTATAATGGTACTGTTTTGCATATAAAGATCGTTTCCGACCAGCTTCCGACGATTGCAGCGTCGAATCGTTGCGGGATTAATCATACATTGCCTGCCAGACAATATAATCAAGGAGTTGTACATGGAAAAAGAAAAAACAATCCTGGTAATCAATCTCGGTTCGACATCCACCAAGGTTGCTGTCAGCAAATCCGGGGAGATGCTGTTTACCGAGTCGGTAAATCACCCTGCTGAAGAATTAAAGCAGTACAAGACCATTATCGATCAGTATGAATTGAGGAAGAATACCATTCTTGGCGTTCTGTCTAAAAAAGGAGTGCTGCTGGACGAGCTGGACGCGGTCGCCAGCAGGGGCGGAAACATGAAACCGATCCCGGGAGGGATTTATGAAATATGCCCGGCAATGATCGATGACATGAAAAGCGGAAAATTCGGTCAGCACCCCAATATGTGCGGCGGCATCGTGGCATATGACCTGGGGAAGCAGCACAACATCCCCGCACTCACGGTTGACCCTCCCACCGTGGATGAAATGTGCGTCTACGCCCGCTATTCCGGCATCTCGCAAATCAAGAGGCAGAGCAGTTTTCACGCTTTGAATCAGAAGGCGACCGCCAGAAAAATCGCTGCCGGACTGGGTAAGGATTATGAAGATGTTAATCTGATTGTCGCCCACCTTGGCGGAGGCATATCGGTGGGGGCGCACAGGAAAGGGAATGTTGTTGATGTGAACAATGCCCTGGATGGCGACGGTCCCTTCTCTCCGGAGCGCGCCGGGACGCTGCCTGCCGGGGATCTGGTAAAGCTCTGTTTCAGCGGTGAATATTCAAGGGAACAGGTCATGAAGTTCGTGCAGGGTGGTGGCGGACTGGTGTCATATCTGGGGACAACCAGCGGCCTTGAAATTGAAAAGCGGATCGTCGAAGGGGATCAGGTTGCCGCGGAGGTTTTTGAAGCAATGTCCTATCAGATCGCCAAGGAGATCGGCGCCTGTGCAACCGTGCTCAACGGGCGTGTGGATGCGATAGCCCTTACCGGCAGTCTGGCATACTCCAATAGGCTCACTGAAAGTTTGAAGGAAAAGGTTTCATTCATTGCACAGGTGCTGCTTGATCCGGGTGAGAACGAGATGGAAGCGCTGGCGGCAGGCGCCATGCGGTACTTTAACGGTGAGGAAAAGCTTTCAATATACTAAGGGGAGGTTGAAAATGATCAAGTCTTTTGAAGAACTGATTGCTGCGGTAAAGGAAAAGCCTAAGAAAAAAATTGCGATTGTTGCACCCGATGGATCAACAGTCATAAAGCTGGTCAAGCAGGCGATAGAAGCCGATCTTGCCGAATTCGTCCTGGTCGGAGATGGGCAAAAAATAATAAGCATGTTCGCGGATGTGGGATTCGATTCCCATCTGGTTAATATCATAAATATAACCGATCAAAAAGAGGCGGCCGAAGAAGCCGTCAGGCTGGTGCTTGCCGGAAGCGCCAACGCCATCATGAAAGGCAATCTGCCCACGGCAACCTTCATGAGGGCGGTGCTGGACAAGCAGAAGGGGCTGAATGACAACAAGGTCATCAGTGAGATTACGGTCTATGAGAAAATAGTTGAGCCGTCAGGAGGGGGATTCCGCTTCCTGACCGATTGCGCCATCAACGTGGCGCCAACCCTGGACGAGAAAAAACAGATCATTGAAAACGCGGTCAGCCTGGCGCACAAGCTCGGCAATACGCTGCCCAAGGTGGCGGTAATATCGGCCGTTGAAGTAGTAAACCCGTCCATGCCGGACACAATCGAAGCGGCGGCTCTGAGCAAGATGGCCGATCGCGGCCAGATCACCGGCTGCCTGGTTGACGGCCCCTTTGCCTTTGACAATGCCATCTCGCTGGAGGCTGCGGAGTACAAAAAAGTAGGGGGCGGTGTTGCCGGGCAGGCCGATATTCTGATGATGCCGAACCTGCTGGCTGCCAATCCGCTGCGCAAGTGCCTCGTATATTACACCAAGCAACGGATTGCGACGGCCTTGATGGGTGCAAAAGCGCCGGTCATCATTACTTCCCGGACCGATTCCGCCGACACCATGCTGCTTACGATTGTCCTGGCGGCATACATTTCTTAATAAATTACAGGAGCAGACCATGGCATCAACAAAGCAAGTATTAACCGATTGCACCCTCTGTTATCACAGTTGCGGAACCACCGTCACAATCGAGGACGGCAAGGCCGTCAAGGTCGAAGGACTCAAGGGGCACCCGATCAACGATGGAGAGCTGTGCCCCAAGGGGGAAGCGGCGTTGACCCATATCTATTCTCCCAACCGCATTAAAACGCCGCTCAAGAAGGTTGATGGTGTTTTCGTCCCGATATCTTGGGATCAGGCCCTGGATGAAATAGCAGCTAAATTGAACAAGTTGAAGGAAGAATTCGGGCCGAGCGTACTGGGTGTGTTCAGCGGATCCATCGGTGTAGAGAATCTTGAGATGGCGCAGCTGACCCAGAGATTCAAGGCCGCCTTCGGTTCCCCCAATTTCTTCTCGGTGGAGAGTATCTGCTACCGCATGCGCATCCGTACCAGGCAGATTACCTTCGGCAAATACCCTACCGAGGAACTTGACTCAAAGCTCTACATCCTCTGGGGACATAACCCGGATGCCAGCGATTTTCCACTGAAACTGGCCATGGAAAGGAATCTTGCCAAGGGATCCAAATTGGTGGTGATTGACCCCCGGCGTATACCAATAGCCGACAAGGCCGACATGTATCTGAAGATCCGGCCCGGCACCGACGGTGCCATGGCGATGGCGATGATGCACGTCATCATCAAGGAAGACCTGGTGGACCATGACTTTGTTGACAGGTTCACTTCCGGATACGACAAGCTGGTGCCGCACATAGAGCCTTTCACCCCTGAATGGGCAGAGGAAATAACCTGGGTACCTGCTGACAAGATCAGGGAACTGGCGCGCATGTTTGCTGCCACCAAAGGCGCCGCGATCTATCAGGGCACCTGCACCCAGGACCAGACCGCCGGTGGAACACAGAACAGCCGTGCCTTCTCGGTCCTCCAGATCATCACCGGCAACATCAACGTGCCGGGCGGTTGGGTTATCAGTCCCCGGCCGTACTTCGGCAATGTGGGGCTCAACGTGGAGGGTGATCCGCTCGGCATGGACGAGTATCCGCTGTTCATCGAGGTCTGGGGGCGAAAAAGCCCGTATGGCGTCATCACCATGGTGCCGGAGGCGATACCCGACAAGTTGAAAGCGTTTTACGTGGTGGGGGGCAACCCGCTTGTGTCAATGGCGGACTCCAATGCTTTTCGCGATGCGTTCCGGAAGCTGGACCTGCTGGTGGTTCATGACATGTTCATGACCGAGACCGCCCAAGAGGCCCATTATGTGCTGCCGGCCTGCTCGCACCTGGAAAAATGGGGCTTGGCCTACACCTACAACGTCTGCCATTGCCTGCCCTTTTTGATGCTCCGCAAGAAATGCATCGAACCGATCGGAGAAAGCTGGTCAGAGTGGAAGGTCTTTACCGAACTTGCCAAACGGCTGGGGCTTGGTGATCAGTTCCCCTGGGAAACCGAAGAGGACCTGATCCGTTTCGAACTGGGCCCTTCCGGGATTACGTTCGACCAGATGCTCAACGACAGCCCGGAAGGCCTGTACTATGCAGAAAAGAAATACGAGACAAAAGAAGGCATGTTTGCCACCCCGACCGGCAAGATCAAGATCTACAGTGCCGCCCTGGAACATGTCGGCGCCAATCCTCTGCCGGTCTACATCGAGCCGGAGCGGAGTCCGAAGAGCAGCAGTGCCGAATATCTGAAAAAATACCCGATCATCCTGTCCACCGGGCATCGCAACTATTACAACGTGCATAGCCAGTTCCGTGGTGTTCCGGCCCTGACCGCGGAAGCCCCGGAATCGATTGCCGAAATGGGGCCGGCCACCGGTAAGAAGTATGGCCTGTCCGATGGTGACGCCATCATCATCGAAACCAACCGCGGCCAAATCAAGGTCAAGCTGGCGCTGGACGAGCGGGTGTCGGAAGGATGCATCTTCGTTCCCCACGGCTGGGGGGGGGAGGCCAATGCTAACCTGCTGACCGATACCAACTGTCGGGAACAAATTCTCGGTTATCCCGATGTGAAATCGCTGATGTGTTCGGTAAGGAAGGCATGACGGGAAATAATGCAGTTATTTCTTAAGCTTCGGGCGCCTGGGCGGAAACGAGCTCCCAAAACTTACGGATTTACAATGAGGTTCTGCCATGATCGGCATTCACAGACACACCAACGACAACTACGGCAAGGGGCGAGCGGCTGCACGGAAAAAACGTGTGGTGGAAGAGTTTCCGTTCACACTGAAAACGAAGGGCCGGGGGATCGCAACTCTCATCAATATGTCAAAACAGGCCGTTTCGATCTCCCCGGACATCCCTGGTTTCTGCGCTATTGCTGATTCCACGGAGAAAGTGAAGGGGGTGACGGGAGTCATCCTGGCCGGCGGGATTTCCAGCCGGATGGGGAGCAACAAAGCGCTTCTCCCGCAGAAAGGCGTCCGTTTAATCGAGGGTATCTACCAGATCCTGGCGGGATTGTTCGATGAAGTGATTGTCGTAACCAACGCGCCCGAGCAATACTCGTTTCTGCCCTGTCGAAAAGTACCGGATCTCTATTCGGACAAGGGAGTACTTGCGGGGATACACTCGGGACTGAAACACAGCAAGCATTCTGCCATCTTTGTCGTGGCCTGCGACATGCCGTATTTGAACACGGAACTGATAAGATACCAGGCATCCCTCTCTGCCGGTGCGGATCTCGTGATTCCGTCAACCAAAGCCGGGTTTGAACCGCTCCATGCGATCTACCGGAAGGAGTGTCTGCCGGCGCTTGATGAAATCTTGCAAAGAGACGGCAACAGCCGGGTGATAGCTCTGTTTTCACGGGTGCAGGTACGGGAAGTGCTTCCGGATGAGGTAGCTCTCTTTGATCCCGAGTTCGATTCATTTGTCAATATCAACACTCCGGATGACTACCTTCGCTATAAAAACGGCAAAAAGGGTTCTCCGAAGGAGGACGTCAAACTTGTGCCGCTTTCGCAAAAAATTGAATAATACCATCTCAGGGCAGTTGCACTTCACCGCTTTTTATGTCACATGACTTTTGGGTTTCGCGGTAACAGCGACAGCTCGCTATTGAAAATGAGGCAAAGTTGCCCGGCATTTATTCGGTGGTGTCAAAGGGGGCTTTTCCATTCCGGGAGGGCCTCTTTTTTTCAGGAAGAGATAGGTCGAAACAGACAAGCTGGAGACAGACGATGAAGGCTGAACGAAGACATATGGATGGATTCGGGGTCGGATGCATGATCGTTTTGTGCATGGTGTTGGGGCTGCATCAGGTTGCAATCAAAGCCGCGGCACCCGACATTGCTCCAATCCTGCAGATAGCCCTGCGTTTCGGGATCAGCGCATTTCTTGTATACCTTGTCATTTTGTGCGGGAAGGAACGCATCAACCTGCGGGATGGTACCCTGCTTCCCGGCATTATTGCCGGTCTTGCTTTTTCAACGGAATTTTTATGCGTGGCAGAGGGGCTCCGTTATACGACCGCTTCGCACATGTCCGTATTTCTATATACCGCGCCAATTTTTACAGCACTGACCCTGCACTGGTTTCTCCCTGCCGAGCGCCTTCGCTTGCACCAGTGGATTGGTGTTGCAATCGCATTCGGCGGCATTGCATTGGCGTTTGGGGGTGGTTCAATCCAGAACGGCATCAGCCCGCGCATGCTGTGGGGTGACACCCTGGGTATTTTCGGAGGGATCTTATGGGCCGCTACGACGGTGCTGATACGCTGTACGCGTTTGTCGGAAGCGCCTCCGACCAAGACACTTCTCTACCAGTTGGTTGCAGCCTTCATTCTGTTGTTGTGCTATGCTGTGCTGTCAGGGCAGGCCAGCAGATTTACCATGACCAAAATTGCCTGGGCCAGCCTGTTGTATCAAGGGATTGTGGTGACATTCGCGGCGTTTCTGGCCTGGTTTTCGTTGTTGCGTCGTTATAACGCTTCGCAGTTATCGGTGTTTCTGTTTCTGTCACCGCTGTTCGGGGTTTCTTTCGGGGTACTTCTTCTCCATGAAAAAATAGATGTTTTTTTTGGTGTCGGAGCTGTCCTGGTGCTGATCGGGATCGCCCTGGTCAGCAAGCGGCAGTTGGGAGCGGTGCGCAAGGAATAGTTGCACTCTGCGGGATTGTTGGTAAAATCATCACCACGACAACAACCACAATCCCAATCCCACAAAAACAGGAGACAACTCATGACACAGCAACCATCACCACTCTATCTCAAACTCAAGGAACGTCATGGCAACCTGATAGAGGCTGTCGAAGCACTCAGCAAGGCCGCCCGCCTGTCGGGCCCACTGGATGATAAAACCGGGCATCTGATCCAGTTGGGGGCGGCGGCCGCCATTCATTCAAAGGGTTCGGTGTCCAGTCACGCCCTGCGTGCCTTGAATGCGGGCGCCACAGCGGAAGAACTCCACCACGCAATCATTGTCCTGACCAGTACCATCGGCTTTCCCACCGTGGCCGCCGCTCTGTCCTGGATAGACGAGGTGATTGAGAAACGGGCATAATGTCATGACACAGGAGATGATTTTGAATAATTTGAATCGAGTCGGAAGATGACCGCGAGGCGCTCAACGGCTCAAGCGGAACAGGATTCCAATCAATATTCGATCCGTGCAGTTGAAAGAGCAATCGCGGTTTTGAATGTCTTTGCACGGGGTAAAAACAGGTTTTCTCTGGATGAAATAACCAAAGAGACCGGACTTTCCAAGCCGACCACCTTTAGAATCCTTTCAACGTTGCAGCAGTACAAGTACATCGTGCTTGATCCTGTCGAAGGCCGTTATCGGCTGGGTTCGATATTTTTGTCCCTCGGTGCGGCGGCGCTTGGCTCGGTTAGTTTCAAAGGAATTGCAAAGCCGCACCTGAGCAGCCTCAGGGATGATTTGCAGACTACCGTGCTGGTCGGCACAATCATGGACGATATGCTGGTTTACCTCGACAAGGTCGAGTGTGACGGCCCGGTTCGAATAGCCTCCGATATCGGCCTTCGGCGTGACCCGCCCAATTTCGGAATGCTCGGGATGACACTGATGGCGTTTTTGGAAGAAGGGGAGGTGCAAAGGCTGCTTGCTTGTTCGCCCCTGAAAGCATTCACAAGTAATAGCATCGTGAATGCAAAAGATTATCTTGCCAGGTTGCAGGAGATAAGACGCCAGGGGTACACGGTCGAGTTTGGCGAGGCGATCGAAGGGGTGTGGGGGGTAGGTGCCCCGATCAGGAATTCCAATGCGGAAGTGGTCGCCGCCGTGGCGGCCGCTTTGCCGATGTCCTCCAAAAACGATGCAAGGGTAAAAGAGGTGGTCGCGAAACTTCTGAACTGCGCGGCAGGCATATCCGCCGACCTCGGTTACAGGCCCTGGTGAGTCCGGCAAATCAACATAAATAACTGCAGTTTTAATACAACTCCCCATCCCCCAGTTCCCCTTTGCAAGGGGCTGGGGGTGTTTTGTTTTTGGGGTGGTGGCAGTGTCGGGTGTCCTGAAAGCATACAGTTGTTTGCTTAGCAGACAATAATACCGTCTGAGTTGCGGGTATATCATCAATTGAAGCCTGGAGTAACGGCGATAAATGGGCTGCAACTGTATAACTAATGCGCCAATTCCGGTATGTAGTGCGTTTACTGCCATTGTAATGTCGGGATTCCGGATGTCGGCATGACAATTGCTCTTTCTGGTTATCCACTTGGCTCAAGTGACCTTTTTCAAGCAGCAAAAGTATCCCCTCCCCCTTGGCGGGGGAGGGTTAGGGCGGGGGGGAAGTTGCTATGGAATGCACAAAGTTGTTGCTTCACCCACCCCCTAACCCCCTCCCGTCAAGGGAGGGGGGACATAATTCTGATGCAACTTGGGTTTTGAAGATAACCAGATTGTTCTTTATTGGGTAAACAACTGAGCCATATGAAAACAGGAGGGCAATCAGACATGATATGTGACGGCAACGCCTCCCTTTGGATTTCCGGAGATTTGCGGACCCTGCTGGAAGAGAGGGGAATCAGGGATGAGGATATCCGTTCGGTGCTCTGTTTTGCAGAGAGCGAGGGGCAGTTTCATACTCATGAGGCCACTGGTCACAGATTGGCGTATTTCAGCCCGTCCAAGGTTACCTACTGGGTGGAGTACGGGCCGGAAGAGGGTGGTTACACGATTTACAGCGCCTATTCCCATCGTATGAGAATCCTGCACGGTTATAACATGCCATCCCAAAAAGCGCAGACCGAAACAGGCTGGCTCTGCAGCGCATGCGACCTGCCGCTGGAATTGGCAACCGTCAAACTGGCCTATCTTGATGAAACCTTTGCCGTTGACCTTCCTGCCTGTCCATCCTGCCAGCGGGTGCTTGTCAGCGAGGAGCAGGCTATTACCAAAATGGCCCTGGCCGAGCGCATGCTTGAAGACAAGTAACCGCATATGCAAGGAAACCGTGAAATGAACAGCTGGACCCCCGATACATGCAGCAGGCTGATGGAGGTGTCCGGCGATACGCTGAGACCGGGCGGTCTCGAGCTGTCCAGGCATCTGCTCGGGCTCGGCAATTTTCAGGAAGGCAGCCGGATTCTGGATGCAGGCTGCGGCATGGGAGCTACTCTGCGATATCTGGCCCAAACCTGCCGGTTGACCGTCGTTGGCGTTGACAGCTCCGCGCCCATGCTGACAGCGGCCCGCCGGCACTCTCCGGAGTTGCCCCTGGTTTGTGCCGCGCTGGAGATGCTCCCCTTTGACGAGGCGAGTTTTGACGGGATCGTTTGCGAGTGTGTGCTCTCCCAGACCGCTGTCAGGGAAGTCCTGGCCGAGTTTAAGCGGGTGTTGCGCATGGATGGACTGCTGCTGGTGACAGATCTCTATCGAAGGCCGGCCCGCCCGAACCGTGTGGCCGAACCGTCAGCGGACGATCGCTTGGCAACCAGGGAACAAACTGAGATCATGCTGCGGGAGGCCGGTTTTACGATCGAACATTGGGAAGACCGGACTCGCGATCTGCAGCAGTTGGCGGTTCAGCTGATCATGGCGCCCGGATCAGTTGGGGAAAACCGGTTCGGCTTGATAGGAGAAGGGTGCTTTTTTAATGGAACGGAAACCGGTGCAGCCGGCAGGGATATGGGATACCACCTCCTGGTTGCAAGGAGATCTGCATAATGAACAATCAGCAGATGGATACGATACAGCTGGATGGCCCTTACCTGGATATCCTGCACCTACGTCAGAGCGGCCTGTGCTGCAGCCAGATCATAGTCAAGCTCGTTTTGCGCGGCATGGGACAGGAAAATCCGGACCTGGTGCGGTCAATGGCGGCGCTCTGTTTCGGCAGCTACACCGGCGGGGTTTGCGGGATACTTAGCGGGGCGGCCTGTGCGTTGTCGCTCTATCTGGGGACCAGCCCCGACCGGGAGCAACAGGATCAGATGCTTCCATTGCTGCTCGGCGAGCTGACAGATTGGTTCAATGTCAAGTCAGTGAATTCATACGGCGGGAGCCGATGCGAGGAAATTCTGGCAGCCAGCCCCGACAAGCGCGCCTGCACACTGTTGTTGATTTCGACGCTGGAGAAGCTTCAGTCGATAATGGCAAGCTCGGGCCAAGCAGGGAAGGTACGCGGTCATGGCCACCCCTAAGCGCATAAAGCTGGCAGGTACGGAAAGCCTCTGCCCGGAATGCCTGGACCTGCTGGTGGTCTACGACCTGTTCATGACCGAGACCGCCGAGCATGCCCACTATGTGCTTCCGGCCGCCAACCAGCTTGAGTTCTGGGGTCTGGGCTACAACTACAACGTCTGCCACTGCCTGCCGTACCTGATGCTGCGGCCACCGGCTGTGGACCGCTACCATGAGAGCAAGACCGTTCTGGAATTCTACAAGGAGCTGGCCGAGGCGTGCGGCTTCGGGGAACTGTTCCCCTGGAAGACCGACGAGGAACTGGTGGCTCACGAGCTGGAGCCGTGCAGCCTGAGTTTTGAAGACCTGAAGGCCAGCCCGGGCGGGGCTTTTTACCAGGAAAAGAGCTACGAGTTGAGCGAGCGTTCCTTTGCCACACCGACCCGCAAGATAGAGATCTGGAGCGAGGCCTTTGAAAAGGTCGGCTTCAATCCGTTGCCGACCTATCTGGAACCGGAAAAGAGTCCTCAGGGCGCCCGTTGGGAGGAACTGGGAGAAAAATATCCGCTGGTTCTGTCCACCGGCACCCGTTATATTCACTATAACGGCTCCCAGATGCACAATATCAAATCAATGAGAAAACTGGATCCGCATCCGCGGGCCGAGATGGGTCCGGAAACGGCTGCCAAGTACGGCCTTGCGCATCACGATGATGTCATTATCGAGACCGACCGCGGCTGGGTAAAGATGAAGGCCGAAGTAAGTGATCGAACCATGGAAGGAGTTGTGCTGGTGCCCCACGGCTGGCCAAGGGAGGCCAACTGCAACCGCCTGACCGATTGCAATTGCCGGGAGCCGATCTTGGGCTATCCCCAGTGGAAAGGGCTGCTCTGCAGCGTCAGGAAAGCCTAGCAATCAAAGGGTGAACCTGTGAGCATTGAAACCTCCGGGGTTTGACAAAAACCTCGGAGGTTTGGTCGTTTAAATGCCGGTGTCAAATTTCGGGAGGCGAATTAGTGAAACATACCGGTGCCGAAATCCTCTGGACACGTTCCTTCTCGTTGACAATGCTCGGAATGCTGTTTCTCTTTGTCCCTTTTTCGCTTTACATGCCGGTCATGCCGGCCTACCTGCTGGAAGAACTGCACAGCTCGATCCAGGTCGCGGGAGCGATTAATGGTATTTTCCTGGCGGCGGCGGTATTGTTCCGTGCCCAGACCGCCACTCTGGAGGTGCGCTTCGGCATCCGCCGGGTGCTGCTGAGCAGCGCATTCATGTTCATGGCCAGCAATCTGCTTTATATTGCGGCCGGTACGGTCACCAGTATCATGCTGATCAGATTTTTGAGCGGCGCCAGTTTTGCCGTGGCAAATACGTCGATCATGGCGCTTGGCAGCCGCCTGATTCCACTGAAGAGAAAGGGGGAGGGGCTGGCCTATCTGACGGCCACGATACTGGCCGGCGGCGCCATCGGCCCTTACATTGGTTTGAGCCTTTCCCAAACCTATGGTTATCATGCGGTATTTATCTTCTCTACCTTTTCATCCCTGCTCGGGCTGCTGATTGTGGCGGCCATTCCGGTCCCCAGGGAACAGGCTCCGCTTCAACCGCGCTTCTCGTTTCAAGATTTATTTGAGGTCAAGGCGATTCCGGTATCGCTGATCCTGCTCGTGCTCGCAATTTCGTATGGCGGGGTGTTGACCTTTGTCGCGGTTTATGCCACGCAACTGCATCTGCCGCTGGTCACCGAGTATTTTTTCGTGGTCATGGCAAGCGCCTCGGTTGTTTCACGGCTTGCGACCGGGCGTATGTTTGACCGGTTGGGGTATGATGTGGCGATCTGTACGGCAATTGTAACCATGGCGGGAGGGTTGCTGATACTGGGCGGCATCCATGCAACCGCCTGGATGCTGACGGCGGCCGTGCTGTTCGGTATCGGTTTCGGCATGGCGGTGCCCGGCCTCCAGACATTGGCAATTCAACTCTCGCCCGCACACCGGATCAGCGCGGTAACCGCCACGTTTTTTACCTGTCTCGACGGAGGAATCGGGCTGGGTGCGTATCTGCTGGGGGGAGCCATCCAGCATTTCGGATACTCGAATGTATATCTGGCGCTGGGGGTGGTGACCTTTGGCTGCATAATCGCGTACTACGTCATGTACGTCAGGAAAACCGGGTAGTTGAGAAAAGGAGAAACCATGAAGGTTAAAAAAATGGATCACTTTTGCATCGCGGTAAAAGATCTGGATACAGCCAGGAAAATATGGGAGCCCATTCTGGGCAAGTCAGAGCCGGACGATTGTTACGAGGATGAGCCCGAGAAGATTCGCGTAGCCCGTTATTGGCTTGATGGCGTGGGTTTCGAACTGATGGAATCCACCACGCCTGATGGCCCGGTGGCCAAATGGATCGAGAAGAACGGCGAGGGCATCATGCTGATTGGCTTCAACGTGGAAAACACCCGCGAAGCGGTCCGGGAACTGGAGTCCGGCGAATACCGTTTTATACCGAACCCCGATCCTCTTGACGATGATGCCACAGGTAAAGTGCGGCCCTTCCGGGACTGCGAGTATGCCTTGCTCCACCCTCGCAATATGAATGGAGTCCTGCTGGAACTGATCGATTATAAATGGAAAGAACTTGAGAGATAGCTGGTCGAACCTTGTTGTTCGCCATTCAGGTAATGCCCGGCACTGCATTTCCAATGCATCCATCTCGTTTCAGCCCGGATCCGTTACGGTAGAATGACGTACTCCCGGGTCAGGACAGAGGGGGATCTGTCGCTTGCGATGAAATTCTCCACGTCATTCCTCAGTTTTTCAAATTCGGGTGTCGGTGTTGCGTCGCGCAATGCCTGCATGTCGTCAAACCAGATCATGCCCACACCGTCATAGCCGGGAATCCTGCCGCTGTTGTAGACCGACCGCCGGGTGTGGTTCTGTACGTAGCGCCGCATGGCCGGCGCTGCCGCACACAACGGTCCATGGACATTGCGCCAGTACGACTGGAAATCATCGATGGACATGTCCGCCTTTCGATTGACGAAGTTGATGCTCTTGAGAGCATTTTGCCGGACCGGTCCGTTCTTGATCACATATTCATCAGTGATGATCGAACCCATGCTTGACCCGTCGATGAAATTATGCTCATCGGCCAGCACCCCGGCATATTCAGGCGTATTGACGAGCGTCTTCATTGCCTGGGTGTCGTCAAAATAGGACTCCGCAACTGCGTCGTATGCCGGTTCCCCCTTGCGATGGGCCGAGGCCAGCACGTGTGATTGGACATATCCGCGGATTCCGGGCAGCCTGACGATTATGTCGGCGTGGGTCGTACGCCAGTACAGCTGAAAAGCCTCGACCGACATTCCGGGCTTCCGTTTGAAGAATATGACGATCTTGACCATCGAGCGCTCCTGAATATTTCTTTTTACTTGCATGGTCATGTGCCGTCAACAGCCACTGCGGGAAAAGCCACCGCAGTGGCTGTTGACTGATTACTTGTATTCGGCGTGATCTTCCAGCTTCCACTTGCCGTTTTCAACCTTCAGCACACACATGCCGAGCTGGTTAATCCCGGTATGATCGGACTTGGACATGGTAACCACAGTTCCGGCTCCCTTCAGCCCTTTTGTCCCTTCGATCGCATCGCGCAGAGCGGCCCGGAACTGCTCCGTGCCGGGTTTGCCGGCCTTAAGGGCTTTGGGAACAGCGGCTTCGATGATCTTCATTGCATTCCAGGTAATGGATGCGAAAAAATTGCGAGTTCCATATTTAGCTTCGTATACCTTTGCAAATTCAAGAGCTTCCTTCTTGGCTGGATAGTTGTCAGGAAACTGCTCGGCAGCAAGAAGTGGCGAACCGAGCATGAACGAACCTTCAAGAGCCTTGCCGCCAACGCGGAGAAATTCGGAGTTAGCTGAACCGCCGGACTGGTATATTTTCCCCTTGTAGCCTCGCTCGATCAACGCTACGTGCGGCAGCGCTCCAGGTGTTCCGGAGGAGGCGATGTAGATTGCATCCGGATTACCCTGCATCGCTTTCAATACCTGTGCAGTGGCGCTCGTGTCGGCTCTTTTGTATTTTTCGACAGTCAGGGTCTTCACCCCTTTGGCATCCGCCAGTTTCTTATAGGCAGTTGTACAACTTTCCCCATAGGCATCATCCACCGCAATCACAGAAACTGTTTTGACCCCTTTCTTTCCCATATGTTTGAGCAGGGCGGTAGCATAAACATCGTCAGCTGGCGGAGCACTGAAAATCCATCTCCGTTTCGGATCATCGGAAGAGCCTGCAATGGCCGGAGCAAGCTGGATCATAGGTGTTTTTGATTCCGCAACAGTGTCAACAACCGCCTTACAGGATGGAGAAGTACTGGGCCCGATCAAAACATCGGCCTTCGACTCCGAGATCAGGCGCTTTACGTTCTGCACAGCATTGGTAGTGTCAGTGGCGTCATCATAGACGACGTAGTTAACCTTATGACCGGCGATGACTGCGGGGCCGAGTGTGATGGCATTCTTTTCCGCCATGCCGAGAGAAGCGGCCGGCCCTGTCGAGGACAGGTTTACTCCAATAGTGATGTCCGCCTGTGCGGCAGCGGCCGTCGCAATAACTGCAAACATACTGATACCTACAATACCCTTTTTCATCCCATACCTCCTTTTTGTTGGGTTGTACCCTGTGCGCTCCGAGTAAAACTGGCAGTGAAATCAGTGCTGAACTACGCCCCGCTCCCTGAATCAACAACGGTGGCATACCCGTGCGAAGCAGCGGAACCGCACCGGTGAAACGTGGATAATTCCGTTGGATCGTAGGCATCTGAATCATTTACTATATTGGAGGAGTCTTGGCTGAGTAACGCCCGCGCCACAAGGGTCTTGGCGATTTGGATTTTGTAGGCGTTCCGGCTGAGCGGTCGTGCAGCTGCCAGTGCCAGCTCGCCGGCCTGTGCGGCGGTTTCGGGGTCGAGCGAACGACCCCGCAGGAACTCCTCGGCCGCCACTGCCCGAACAACTCCAGGCGCCACGGCCCCCAGGGCTATGCGGGCATCCGTGCAAACGCCATCCGACCGGTTGACCAGAGCGGCAACGCTGACAATGGCGAAATCGATCGGTTTTCTGAGGGTGAATTTGAGAAAAGTCTGCTGCAGCGCTTCCGGGAGTTTTGGGACCTGGATCTCCCTGACCATTTCATCGGAGCTGAGCCCATTACCCAACGGTGTGTAAAAATCTTTGGCAGCAATCAGCCGCTCGCCGCCCGGGCCTGCCACCAGCAGCTGACTATCGTAGAGGGTCAAGGCAACGGCGGTATCCGAAGGGCAGACCGCAAAACAGCGCCTCCCTTGCAGAATGGCGTGATTGCGGTTGTCGCCTTTCACTGCCAGGCAGGGGCCGCTGCCTTTGCGGGCACACTGGATCGGTCCGCCGATATGGCGCGGATAGCGATAATAGCAGCAGCGCACATCCTGGCAGAGGTTGCCCCCCAGTGTCGCCACATTACGGATCTGGGGAGATGCAACGGCATGGGCCGCCTCGGCCAGTGCCCCATAGCGCTGCCTGAGCAGTGGGGATTGTGCCAGGTCGACGAGGCGTGTCAGGGCGCCGATCCGGAGCAGATCCTTATCCTCCCTGATATAATCCAGGCCGGGGATGTTCTTGATGTTGATGATCGCTTCCGGGTAGAGCGGCAGAAATTCATCCTTGAGGACACCGAACAGGTCCGTGCCGCCGGCATTGAGCCGTGCCTGGCCGTTGTGCTTCGCCAGGGCGGCTATCGCCTGTCTGACGGTCCGGGCATTGATATGGGTAAAGTGTCTCATGCGGCACCTCCCGTACGGGCCTTGACCGGCTGCTTGCCCAGCGCCTTGAGGACACGCTCCGGTGTGGCGGGATACTCGTGCAGCCATACGCCGATGGCATTTGAGACCGCCATCAGAACCGCCATGGGACCGGGTGAAGTGGATACCTCACCGACTCCGATGGCCTTGAAACGGTGACTGGCCACGGGAGTTTCCAGGACTACGTTGTCGATGGGAGGGAGTTCGGAAAAGGTGCGCCACTTGTAGTCGATCAGGTTGGCGTTGAGGATGCGCCCCGTGGTGTTGTCGAAGGCTGTTTCCTCGAACAGGGCGCTGTCGATACCGGACGAGCCGAAACAGCCGTTCAACTGTCCTTCCAGACCGGGGGGATCGATGATCTGGCCGACGTCCGTGCTGTTGACAACCTGCAGCAGATCCACCTTGCCGGTTTCGGTATCCACCTCCACCTCAACAAAGGTGGTCATGCAGTTGGCCAGGGTGAAATCCGGGTCAAATCGGCCATAGCCCAGGATCGTCCGTTCATGGCCCATGGACCGCCACGGGATGCTCCGCTCCGGCTGTCCTTTGACAAAGATCACCCCGTCGACGGTGTCCAGCTGATCGGGTTGTGCCTGCAGACGGGGGGCCACCAGCTCGAACAGCTGACGCCGGGCATCTTCTGCCGCCTTGATGGCGGCGCTGCCGATGGCGTAGGTCCCGCGCGAGCCGAAAGGTCCGTACTCAAAGGGGTTGATCAATGAATCGGCCGGTGTCACCGTGACCCGTTCCATGGGCAGTTGCAGCACCTCAGCCACCATCTTGACAAAGTTGCTGCGCTGGCCGGTGCCATGTTCGGTGATGCAGGAAAAGAGCAGGGCAGTCCCGTCAGGATTCAGGCGCACATAGGCTTCGGAAGAGTCCTCGCCAATATCGGCGTTGCCGTGCACACCGACCCCGATGCCCCGCCGCCTGGTGCCAGTTACGGAGCTGGGTTGCAGCCAGCCCTGCCATTTATCCCTCCAGCCGAAGCGCTTTGCACCCTGTTCCATGGCGTCCGAGTAGTCGATTCCCCGGTAGGTGTACCAGGCCCCATCGCGCCAGAAATAGCCGTCGCCCGGTTTGACATAGTTCTTTTTGATGAAATCCAGCGGATCCAGGCCGATCTGCTCCATGGCCTGACAGAGCAGCGGGATAAAGGCGCATTTCAATTCCTGTCCGCCGAATCCCCGCACAGCGCCCGAAGCATTGCGGTTGGTGCAAACAATGGTGGTTTTCAGATCCCAGTTGGCGCAGCGGGTCATGAGCTGTATTTCGCCGCAACCCACGGCCACCTGGGCTTGGGTCGTCATGGAATAGAAGCCGGTGTCCACCAGCCACCGGCCGGACACTGCCGTCACTGTGCCGTCACGTTTCATCCCCACCCGGGCCTGCATCCTCGATCCGGGCCGCAGGATGAACGCTGCAATATGTTCCTCCTTGCTCAGGATCAATTTTACCGGCCGTCCCGTGGCCTTGCTCAGCAGCGTGGCATGGGACTGGATTTGCCAAGAGAGGAGCTTCGTGCCGAAACTGCCCCCGCAGGCGGTGCCCTGGGTGCGGACCTCCACCTTTCTGCCGAAGACATGGTACAGGATGATCGTGTCCAGATAGGAGGCCTGGTTCGAGACCCACAGCGTCACCCGGTTCGGATCCTCCCAGATGGCCACCGCCCCGGGCGGCTCCGGCGGGATGGGGTTGGGAATGTTTTCATAGCCGAAGGTCCCCTCGGAGATGACATCAGCTTCGCGAAATCCCTGTTCCACGTCCCCCATCACCACTTCCGTCAGCGAGTTGGGGCCGAAGGCCGGCATGCCGGGGGTGACGATGTTGCCGGGCAGCTCATCGTAGAGCTGGGGAGCGCCCGGCTGCAAAGCATCTTCCACGTCGAAAACCGCCGGCAGCAATTCGTACTCGACCTGTATAAGGGCACAGGCCTGTCTGGCGATCTCCTCGCTTGTTGCCGCCACCAGGGCCACGGCATCTCCCACATAGCGCAGCTTGCGATCCAGGACACGGGTGATGCGGGGTGTACCCCCTTTCCAGTCCGGCACATCCTCCCAGGTCAGCACCGCCTTGACACCCGGCAGCTGCTCGGCCCTGCTCTTGTCGATTGTTTTGATCAGGGCGTGGGGATGGGGACTGCGCAGGACCTTGCCATGGAGCAGATCGTTAAACTTGATGTCATTCAGATAGCGGGTCGCCCCGGTAACCACTTCCGTGGCATCCTTGCGGCGGGTCGACTTGCCGATAAAACGGTACTCTTCAGACATGGCCGCCCCCCTTTTCAGAAACTGCCATGACCGCCCTGAGCACCTGGTAATGGCTGATGCAGCGGCAGAAATTTCCGGACAGGGCCTCTTTTACCTCATCTTCCCTCGGGGATGGGTTTTCATTGAGGAGTGCCTTGGCGCTGAGGATCATCCCTGGCGTACAGAACCCGCACTGAAAGGCGGTATGGTCGATGAAGGACTGCTGCAGGGGGTCGAGCCGGCCGGTTTCGCTATCAGCCATCCCCTCGATGGTCGTGATGTTCCGCCCCTGGCACTCGACGGTCAGGGTCATACAGGAAAGGATTGCCGTGCCGTCCATCAGAACGGTACATGATCCGCAGGCGCCGTTGTCGCAGGTTACCTTGGTGCCGGTCAGTCCCAGGGTCTCCCTGAGGGTGTGGGCCAGTGTGTGCGATGTCTCGACCTGGTGGGGCAGGCTGCCAATTTCCAGTTCAAGTGGCTTGCCGTTGACAACGAGGCTGAGATGCTGTGTCTTGAGTCGCTTCTTTATTGTTGTTGTCGCCATGATCTTCCCTCCTGACGCTTGTGATACCAAGTTGCATTCAAGCGATTACGTTGTTGGCTTCGTCGGTGGCTCCTCAGCGTACTTTTAGTACGCCTCGGTCGCCACTCTCCTTGCCGCCTAGTACTCATTTTGATTGCAACTTGGTATCAGTCAATCCGGGCCCCCAGTTGTCGCGAGAGCTCTTTTGCAGCAGCGCAGACCGATGGTCCGGATTCATGTGCCGCTTCGTTTGAAAAAAGTCCGATCAGGGCGATATAGCCGATCGGCCTTTCACCGGGTCCGAATACGGCAGATGCCACGGAATTCAGGCCGGGCTTCATATCTCCCAGGTCCATGGCAAAGCCATCGACCCGACACTGCGCCAGTTCTTCGGTCAGGCGGTTCCGGTCAAGTTTCTCCGAGCCGCCGTGGAAATACAGCTTTGGTTCTTTCAGAAGCTGTTCAAGTTCCTGATCGGGCAGGGCCGCGGCAATCGCCTTGCCATGGGAACCATAGCTGAGCGGGAAACGATGGCCGGTGCGGATGGTGACGCCAATGTCGACACCGCCTTCGTTTTTTGCTACGACGAAAACCGTTCTGTCAGTTATCAATCCCAGTGTGGCGGTCCCGCCGGTCTTTTTGGCCAGCTCTTCCAGGAGCGGTTCCGCCAGGCGCGGCGCGTTGAAGTCGTCCAGCACCTTACGGGAGAGTGTGATCAAACCCGGCCCGAGTGCGTAACCTTTCCGGTCGCTGAACCGTTGAACCAAACCGAATTTTTGCAGCGTCTGCAGGATCGAGTAGGCCTTGCTCTTGTGGATTCCCACTTGGGCACAGATGTCCGGAAGGCTCATTTGGGAAGCGTTGTTGGCGGCCAGGCAAAACAGTACCCTTGAGGCCTGCTCCACAGCCGGCACCATGTATTTTTCATCGATTAATTTTTTATCTTCCATTTAGTTCTCCATATAGAACCATGGTTCTGTATATAAAATTATCATCGTCGAAAAATGTTGTCAACCAAATAAATATATCAAAAACACTGTTTCGTTTTTGACGTTTGGATCAAGAGACGGCATAGTGCCAGCGTGAATGAAATCAATCGTGGTCCGCCTTGGTTTGATTATCTGCCGGGCAGGGCGTCACTTTTATTATCGGGAAAGGGGAAATCGTATGAAAATATGTATCTACGGAGTCGGCGCGGTAGGCGGATTCATCGGTGCAAAACTCGCTCACGCGGGATTTGAAGTGAATGCCGTTGCGCGTGGTGCCGTGCTAGAGGCTTTGCGCGAACATGGAATGAGGCTGCATAGTGATGGCATCATGTTCTCGGAAAAGGTGCGGGCAACGGATGATCCCAATGAGCTTGGCGTGCAGGATCTGGTTGTCGTGGCGGTGAAAGCGACCGCTCTGGCGTCTGTGGCTCAAATGATCGCCCCGCTGATCGGTCCGGACACGATCGTGATGACGGCGATGAATGGGGTCCCCTGGTGGTTTTTCGACGGCTTTGGCGGCGAGTACGCCGGGACACGCCTCGCCTCCGTCGATCCTGATGGAGCCATAGCCGCTGCCATTCCGGCCCGCAATACGGTGGGCTGCGTCGTGCACGGCAGTTTTTCCCTGAATGAACCCGGATTCGTACGGCACGGCTTCGGAAAGCGGCTGATCATCGGTGAACCGGACGGCAGTGATTCCGAACGGATACGCAAGCTGGCCGAACTGCTCGGCAAAGCGGACCTGGATGTTGTGGTATCAAGCAGCATCCAGTACGACCTCTGGTTCAAGCTTTGGGGAAACATGACTATGAATCCTGTTTCCGCGATTACTGGAGCCACCTGCGATCTGATACTTGACGATCCGCTGGTAAAGAAATTCTGTCTGGATGTGATGGTGGAGGCGGGGAGGATCGGTGCCAGGATCGGCTGTCCGATTGAGCAGAGCGGCGAGGAGCGAAATGCGGTTACTCGAAAACTGGGAGCGTTTAAAACCTCGATGTTGCAGGACATCGAGGCGGGGCGAGCCGTGGAGCTGGATGCCTTGGTCAGTGCCGTGCGCGAGATCGGTCAGATGGTCAGCGAAGCTACACCCAATATCGATGTCCTGCTCGGCCTGGCCCGTCTGCATGCGCGGGTGAGAGGTCTTTATCCGTGGCAGCCAGCCTGAACGACCTTTACCGGAAGCTGGATCATTGCCTGTTCTTTACTTGATTATTTTAATTTACAGCCTGCCAAGGTATGCGTATATATTCGAGCAAATTACCGGACTCTGCAAAATGTTGATAATCATTTTGAAGAAATAGAACTTCGCGAGCAACTCCGTAGCATGCGAGAGAGATGGGATGCAGAATTAAAAGTCTGGTTTGTGGCATATAGACTGATTCGCGGCACGCAACTCGAATCACGACTAGCAACGCTGTAGTTTTATTGGCAAAAGCAACTTGTATGGGTAACAAGTTACTCAAATAAGGATACCGTAGATTAACTTGTTGGGCGTAAAGGAATGACAAATGACCTTCCATGACCTTGCAGAACGTCTTTTTCTGAAGCCATCACCGAAGTATGCATACAGTGACATCATCCGCGGAGTAAGGGTTTGCGGGAAAACTTCCCTCCAGAAGGCGGTCGGGAGGAATACCTTCCGTGGATTCTATCGGAAGTCTGGATATGATCGTGGTGCCTCATCGGTCTTTGATCCGTATTTTGAGGAGAAAAAGGAGGCAATTCTCGATGGTTTGAAGGGAATACCATCTCGTGGGCAACTGGATAATTTTTCAGAAGAAATACGGCAAGAAATCAAGGACAGGCTAACCAACGTCGAAGAAAAACAGCTATTGAGTTACAACAAAACCAGAAAGCCAGTCGACCTATATATTGAGCACATAGTTTCAATGGCTGAAGAGATTTCCGATGCTGATCGTCTTCGATTGGTTCCCTTTCTATTCCTGCCCCTAGACTCCTGGATTTTTAGCTCACCGCAACTTTTTACCGAGAGCGATTTGCGTCTCTTCGGGCTGAGTAGGCGCTCCACCTACAAAGACGTTGCAACTCGGCATGCTTACGAACAACTTCATCTTCTTACCCTCGATAAGGCACGGTCGTTCTCACCATCATTTCATCCTATATATTTTGACCTTCTATGGAGTGAGAGATTTAACCGCAAGCAGGCAGGGAACCTATTTGAAAGCAACCCTTGAAGAAGAAAAGCCCAACACGCGGTTCGAGCACGACTCACTTCGGTCGCGGTTCAGCCACGACGTTGGCCGGAGAAAAGACATAGAAACCGAAAGTAAAGGCGGTGTTGCTGGCGAAGTCGTTCAGAGTAGTAGGAGTGTGGCGCCGTAGCCGTAGAAACGAGAAGAGGAACTTGCTGTCGTCGCGTTTGGTGCCGGAGAAACAATTTGGCAGAGCGGCAAAGAAGAGTGGAAAAAAGAATAAAAACCCCACTAAGACAGGAATTGCAGGCTTTTTGCCATAAAGAAAACGAAGGAAAACCGAAACAGCATAAAAAGGCGAAAAAAGGTAAAAGGAGTGAATCAAGCGTGCGTCATTGGATGCTCTTTTAGATATGTACGCAATGCTTCATTCATACGGGTCTGCCAGCCCTTTCCGGTTGCCTTGAAAGCGGCGAGAACGTCACGGTCAAAGCGCACGGTTTGTGAATCCTTAACACCGCTGCCTAGCTTGCGGCCTGGCTTTTTGGCAAGCATCTCATCAGCTACTTCTTTGCTGAATAATTGCGGAAGAACCTCGGAAGCTGGTCGGAAATGTTTGAAATCTTCTTTCGTCAGCTCCCGTACTTCTCCATCTTTATCAGTCAATGGTAAGCGGTTTGCCATATTTATCACCTTCCCTTTTGTTTGCTTTGCGAAAGCTGATTACTCGAACAGCATCAGCAACGGGGGTAAAACAAAGAATATGAAGACGGTGGTCAAGATAT
>CAYWJJ010000045.1:0-33254 GCA_964458105.1 uncultured Geobacter sp. | reverse complement strand
TTTGAGCGGTTCACGATTTTGAAAGCCCCCACCTCTGGTGGGGGATGTTTACTTTCAATAGGTGTTTTTTTATGCTGCGGGTGGTATATTAGTTTCAGAAGGAAAGAAATACTAATCCTTCTGAAGGAGGCTTCATATGGGAGATACTCCACCAGGCTTGAATCTGTAATGATGAGTATAATGTCTTACAATTGAAACAATAACTCGAATGAATGCTTGTAAAGAAAAGTATTCTAACAACAGAAACCCCACCGAACATTGGTGGGGTTTTTTTATACTAACAGGCCCTGACCACATTACATGTAGACCCATGAAAGCAACTTAACTATATTTATTCATAATTAAATCACAAAGCATCATGGTTTCTTTGTTCATATTGGAAACAAAGTCTAATCTAAGTTGAATAAAACCGCTACAATAGGAGGGGGTATGGCACTGGTTGTTTTCTGACTTTAACTGGCCAATAGCCTTCAAGAACAAATCATGCAGATGTGTCTGTTCTGCAACTGAAGGAAAATCAAGTTCCTCCAGCAATTTTTCCTCATACATGAAATGCATTTGGCAAAGTTGTTCAAGCTGATCCAGCAAACCATTGATATTAGCGCAACTCCGTTGTGTATCAAATATTCCATCCTGTATAAAACTTATACATTCAAAGATCTTACAAAGTTGTATATTCATCACTCCAACAATTGGATTTAAGTCGGCATCCCTGCCTGACGAGGTCATGATAAACCTCCAAAACAACTTTATTCATCTACATGCCACAAATTATACCATGCTAATGTTTAGGTTTCAAAGTGGGTTGGATTATAAATGTTAATTGCTAAATCCATCACTTCCTCCCCACATTGCTAGCCATTTTTCTTTAGGTGTTCTGCTGTCACCATATTGAACAATTACTCCATCTTCCCGCTGGTAGGAACAAAACCATCCAGCTTTTTCGGCATCTGGAAATGTTGGAAATTCATATTGATGATCATTGGCATCATATGGCGCAGAGTACGTTCCGTCATCCTTTGGTGGAGGACACCGTTCATCGCCTGTATACCAGTTCATATCAGCACCAAGAACTTGCGTTGACGCAAGTGTTGTAGCCAGTAAAATTGATAGAAACATTCTCATACCCGCCCCCCTTCAATTTCCAACACTGTTAATTAGGATTTTTAATCACAGTATTATTTCAGCACTCTGACAACAAAATGTCAATGTGAGTATGATTTCAGTTGCATCCGCACCTACAGCATTAGAATTGACGCTATAATCTGGTATTTGTTATGCTGAATGGTAAAGAGAGGGGGTGGGTATTATGCTCATACATGTTCACTACACTGACAATGGTTTCGATTATGTAAACAAGAATATGTTGCAAAAACTGATCGATTCCCAAAAAATTGTTGGTTTCATGCGTAGCTCGGGATGGGTTGACATTGATAAAGATCCGATAAGAAAATCAATTCGTAAACCTGAGGCTGTGCCACCAGCAACAGATCATCATATTATAAGAGTTGTATATAATGATCACCATTTTGACTATGTTAACGATAGAGCTTTAGATGCACTTCTCGAACAAAATAAGATTGACAAATTCAAACGGGACACTGGCTGGGCAACGGTTGGAGTTGATCCATTGAGGAAGACGAAACGAGAACAGACCCATTGATACGTCGAAAAAAACATCTCTGAGGGTTCAAATGTGAAATAACCTACAGCAACTAATATGCAACTGGAAAAATTAAATAGGTTAGCCTGACAAGCTGGCCCTTTATTTTTATTGGTGGAGCTGAAGAGGATCGAACTCTCGGCCT
Source organism: uncultured Geobacter sp. (assembly GCA_964458105.1). GTDB lineage: Bacteria > Desulfobacterota > Desulfuromonadia > Geobacterales > Pseudopelobacteraceae > JACRCG01. Next base: position 31,446 of record CAYWJJ010000045.1, on the reverse strand, counting down.
ACGCATTGCGAACGCGTCGCTCTCCCAGCTGAGCTACAGCCCCATTTCCTGATTATTTATTATGTGGCAGCAGTGGCAGTATAACCTTGAATATTGCGCCATGGTCACTATTTTCTGCTTCAATTGAGCCGAAATGGTTGATGGCAATGCGGTTGGCTATCGCCAGGCCGAGACCGGTACCGTGTTGTTTTGTCGTAAAAAACGGATTAAAAATTCGAGGAAGAATCTCTTTCGGTATCCCCCCACCGGTGTCCATTATACTTACTATTGCAGAATTTTCATCAGAAATCGCCCTGGAAACCGATACCGTAAGCTGCCCCCCATCGGGCATGACGTCGCAGGCGTTCAGAATCAGATTCAGAAATATCTGTTTCAACTGATGGGCATCTCCATGAAGCAACCATGCTCCGCCCGCGATGGAGGTAGACAGGGACACCCCCCGGTCTTCAAAGGCGGTTGTACAGCTGGCGATGCATTCTTGCAGGATTTCCGCCAGGTCACACTCACTGAAGCAGATAGTCGGTTTGCGAGAGTATGAAAGAATATCAGTCAACATTTTCTCAAGCCGGTTTACTTCATTGGCGATGGTGTCGGCATAATGATACTCCCTGGTTTCTCCCGGCAATGACTTGAGAAGACGCCCTGCAAAACCTCCAATCGTAACGAGTGGATTCTTGAGCTCATGTGCCAGGTTGGTGGCCATCTCGCCAATTGCAGCCATTCTTTCGCCGTGCAGCAGACGCTCCCGCGCATCCCGCAGGCTGGCATTGGCATTTTCAATTCTGTTGTAAAGCATCGAGTTTTCTATCGCCATGCCGGCTTGATTGGCAAACAGTTGCAGAAAGTGCAGTTCATCCCGTGTGATTGGGCGGCCTGATTCGGGGTTGTCTACTACGATGATGCCGATGGTTTTGTTTGTAGCGATCAGCGGAGCCGCAGCTAATGAGCCACCGCACAACTTTCTTATTATACAGCCGGTTACGCACTCATGACAGCTGGTTTCATTCAGGTATATCAGGCTGCGATCATTAATGACCTGCCTGATCAGCGGGCAGTTATCGTTCATTCCAACACGAGCCATCCGGACGCGCGAACAGAACTCGTCTGACCGCTGCAGGGCAACAACTTCATCACTTATGTCCCAGCGGCTCCCAAGGGAACCCTGGTCGCCGATGATCTCAAGTTCGGCCGATGTCTGGCGCGTGACCCCCAGCATGCCTTGAAGGGTTTCAGATTTTTCATTGCGTAAAAAGAGGATGGAGCGTTCAAACAGCCCAGACGCCGGCGTGGTAAGAGCGGTAAGTATCAGGTGGGTCAGCTTGTTCAGGCGTATAGTGGAAAGCATGGTGTTGCTGAACTGATACAGAAGTGTCAGCCCGGACAACCGGTTGTCGATAACAGACTGCTGTAAGGTTGGAGTAGCTGTCATGGTCTGCACCTGGAGCGCCTAGTTTTGGTTGTAAACTAACTTAGTGACGTTCCTTTTTTTCCGCATCCATCTTGCAGTTGATGCATTGGGTTGTAACCGGTCTGACCCTGAGACGCGCTTCACTGATCTCTTCGCCGCAGTCTTCGCAAATGCCGAATTCATCAGCTTCAATTCGATCAAGAGCATCTTTGATCTTGTTGATAAGTTTCCTCTCACGGTCACGGATACGCAGTTCAAAGTTGCGGTCGGACTCCTGCGTGGCGCGGTCGGTCGGATCTGGAAAATTGGAGGCGTCGGAAGTCATCTCGGTTACGGTTTTACCCGCCTCTCCCAAGAGCGTCTTCATCTCTTCGTTCAATATGTTCTTAAAATATTCCCGTTTTTCCGGTTCCATGTTGAACTCCTGAATTTAATTAGCTCCCAATTCTAGTGAGAAACAGTCAACAAGTCCAGAAAAATTACGAAGTGCTGCATCGGCAATAAAACTCTTTTACAAAAATATTACATTAAAGACGCCCTGTCTCTTGCTATGATAACCGGATTGAAATGGAAAACTGGAGGTTGTTAATGACGCAGCAGCTCAAGATAGGCAAACATATTGCTCGCTACCCGGTTATTCAAGGTGGTATGGGAGTGCGCATATCAGCCGGTCGGCTGGCCGGGCATGTTGCCAAGTGCGGCGGCGTCGGATTGGTGGCAGCCCCTGGCATCTGCCTCAACAGTCCGTTCTACAACGGTAAAAACTACTTTCAAGCCGACGCGGAAGCGTTTAAGGATGAAATCCGCAAGGCCTATGAAATTGCTCCTGACGGCATCATTGGCGTTAACGTGATGGTGGCGCTGTCCGACTACGAGCAACTGGTAAAGGCTGCAATTGAGGGAGGCGCCAAGGTGATTGTCTGCGGGGCCGGCCTGCCTTTGAGCCTGCCGGAAATCACCGCCCATGCTCCAGACGTGGCGCTGGTTCCGATTGTCTCATCACTGCGGGCAGCCCAGCTGATCGCAAAAAAATGGCACAAGTCTTTCAATCGCCTGCCGGATGCTGTGGTGGTGGAAGATCCGGACACCGCCGGCGGACACCTGGGCGAGAAGCTGGAGAATATCGGCACCGGCGAATATGACCAGTATGAGACAGTTCGCCAGGTCAAGGAACTGTTCCGCACGGAGTATGGCGCCGACGTGCCGATTATCGCGGCAGGCGGCATCTGGAGCCGGGAAGACCTGGAACGGGCCCTGGCCGAAGGCGCCGACGGCGTGCAGATGGCAACACGTTTTGTCTGTACTGAGGAGTGTGATGCAGATGACGCTTTCAAACAGAAATATATTGATTGCAAACCGGAGGATATCGGCCTGATCATGAGTCCGGCCGGACTGCCGGGCCGCGCCATTCTCAGCAACCAGGACAACATACGCCAGTATGACCTGGACAATGCCACCCCCTGCCGACTGGGATGTCTTAAAAAATGTTCCTACAAAGAGTCGGGCGAGCGTTTTTGCATCGTTACTTCTCTTGATCGCGCTCAGCGCGGTGACGTGGAAACCGGCCTGGTGTTCTGTGGTACCAACGCCTGGAAATCAGACCACATAACTACGGTACAGGCCATTTTTGACGAATTATTCGGCGACGAAGGAAAGAATGCCTGAGAATTACCCATGGCTGTAGCCTTATACGAGCCCTTCGGTTAAATCCGGAGGGTTTTTTTGCGCTTGACCGGCCGCAGCCAATCATGATAAATCAAGATTGTTTGATATATATAAATCGCATTCTTAGATATAGGCTATGATCGAAATTTTTAAAGCATTGGCTGACCCCTGCCGGCTGCGCCTGACGGCGGTACTGCTTGACGGTGAATTCACCGTGCAGGAACTGACCCGCATCATGGGTATGGGACAGTCGCGCATCTCGCGCCACTTGAAAATACTGACCGAGGCCGGCCTGCTGACGGTCAAGCGCCAGGGGACCTGGAGCTACTTTCGGGCCGGCGAACTGAACAGCTTCTTCGGAGCTATCCGCCCTGCATTCGAGCGGAATCTGGACACGCTGCCCGAACGCAGGCAGGATCTGGCTGCCGTGGCAACGGTGCTTGAGGAACGTCGCCGCCGCAGCCAGGAATTTTTCGACCGGCATGCCCGCCAGTGGGATGATCTGGCCCGCACGCTGCTGCCAGTGCCGGAGTACCGCCAGCGACTTCTGCAACAGATGCCGGAAAGCGTCGCCGTGCTGGAAATCGGCATCGGTACCGGAGCTTTGCTGACCGAAATTGCGGCACGGGCATCGAAGGTAATCGGAGTGGATCATTCTCCTGCAATGCTGGAGGAAGCACGCCGCCGATTAGCCACTTCCGGTATCGCCGGCATCGAACTGCGACTGGGGGAGATGAGCCATCTGCCGCTGCCGGACGCTTCGGTGGAGTGTGTGGTGGCCAACATGGTTCTGCACCATGCCGCCGACCCGGCTCAGGTGCTGGCCGAGGTCAAGCGGGTGCTGACCCCCGGCGGTTCGCTGCTGCTGGCCGATCTGGCCCGCCACGAACGGGAAGCGGTCCGGGAACAACTGGCCGACCAGTGGCTGGGATTCGATGAGCCGGAACTGACCGAATGGCTGAAGGCGACCGGGTTCAGCAAAACAGTATGTGAGCGGATTGAAGGGGTGAGCGGGCAGGAAACGGTGTTGGTGGTGAAGGCATCGTAGGGGCGAATCTTGTATTCGCCAGCACCCACCCGGATCATAACCAGGGCGATCACAAGGATCGCCCCTACAATCGAATCAACGATTAACAGCATCACAACAACAAAAAGGAGCTTAAATCATGTCACAAGATTACATCGTAGCAGACCTTAACCTGGCCGATTGGGGCCGCAAGGAAATCAAGATTGCCGAAACCGAGATGCCGGGCCTGATGGCCATCCGCGACGAGTTTGCCGCAGCACAGCCGCTGAAGGGCGCCCGCATCACCGGTTCGCTGCACATGACCATCCAGACCGCCGTGCTGATCGAAACCCTGACCGCGCTGGGCGCCGAAGTGCGCTGGGCTTCGTGCAACATCTTCTCGACCCAGGACCACGCCGCGGCCGCCATGGCCGCCGGCGGGGTGCCGGTTTTCGCCGTCAAGGGCGAGAGCCTGGAGCAGTACTGGGACTACACCCATCGCATCTTCGAATGGAGCGACGGCGGCTTCTCCAACATGATCCTGGACGACGGCGGCGACGCCACACTGCTGTTGCATCTGGGCGCCAAGGCCGAAAAGGACCTCGCGGTGCTGGCCAAACCGGGCTCCGAGGAAGAAACAATCCTGTTCGCGGCGATCAAGGCCAAGCTGGCCGTTGATCCGACCTGGTACTCGACCCGCCTGGCGCAGGTCAAGGGCGTGACCGAGGAAACCACCACCGGCGTACACCGCCTCTATCAGATGCACGAGCGCGGCGACCTGAAATTCCCGGCCATCAACGTCAACGATTCGGTCACCAAGTCCAAATTCGACAACCTGTACGGCTGCCGCGAATCGCTGGTGGACGGCATCAAGCGCGCCACCGACGTGATGATCGCCGGCAAGGTGGCCCTGATCTGCGGCTACGGCGATGTCGGCAAGGGCTCGGCCCAGGCCATGCGTGCCCTCTCGGCCCAGGTTTGGGTAACCGAAGTTGATCCGATCTGCGCCCTGCAGGCCGCCATGGAAGGCTACCGCGTCGTGACAATGGAATATGCCGCCGACAAGGCCGACATCTTCGTGACCTGCACCGGCAACTACCACGTCATCACCCATGACCACATGGCAGCCATGAAGGACCAGGCCATCGTCTGCAACATCGGCCACTTCGACAACGAGATCGAAGTCGCCGCGCTGGAAAAATACCAGTGGGAAGAGATCAAGCCCCAGGTCGACCATGTCATCTTCCCGGACGGCAAACGCATCATCCTGCTGGCCAAGGGACGCCTGGTCAACCTGGGCTGCGCCACCGGCCACCCCAGCTATGTCATGTCCTCCTCCTTCGCCAACCAGACCATCGCCCAGATCGAACTGTTCTGCAACCAGGACAAATACCCGGTCGGCGTCTACGTGCTGCCCAAGCACCTGGATGAGAAGGTCGCCCGCCTGCAGCTGAAGAAGTTGAACGCCCAGTTGAGCGAACTGACCGACGAGCAGGCCGCCTATATCGGCGTGCCTAAGCAGGGGCCTTACAAGGCCGAGCATTACCGGTACTGATCAAGTCGTAATATGCTGAATAAACGGGGCGGAATCGCGAGATTCCGCCCCGTTGCGTATGTAGCCCCATCCCGCCGATCGCTGCTTATATAATCCCTGTTAAAACGAATTGGTGATTTCCGCTAAACATTAGCATATAGTAACCAGCCAAACGACTGAAATGATATAGGTTCCGTCGAAGGCATGGCTGTCCAAAGAGCATGCTGCCGAATACGGCAACGCGCGGGCCAGCCCGAGTCTTTTAGCGAAAAGAATTTCTATAGGCGAATAAGCTCTGGTTTGTCAAACTTTTCAGCCGGTCCAGAGCATTAACGGGGATCGCACAACTTCCCGAAGCCGCCGTATTATACCAAGGTGCAATCAAAATGAGTACAAGGCGGCGAGGAGAGTGGCGAGCGAGGCGTACTATAAGTACGTTGAGGAGCCACCGACGAAGCCAACGACGTAATCGTTTGATTGCGACTTGGTATTAAACCCGATCAGGAGAAAATAATGGCCACGAGTAGAACAAAACTATGGATTCTGTTGTGTGGAGCTGCCCTCTCCATCGCACCTCCGCTGTGCCACGCCCAGGAAAACGGGATACAGCCTGAATTGAAAAAAGCACCGCCAGCGTTATCGACTACGTTACTCCCGAAAACCGTAAACACCGCGTCTCCGCTGCCGGCCCAGGCTAAACCCGCCGCTGGAGTCTCGGAAGTGCCTTGGTACTGGCGGATTCTGGGATGGTTTGCAGTGGATGTTGCGAGGCATAATACGCAAAAGCAGAATGATGGCCGCCCCCAGCTACGGGGCGATTTCCGGTAAAGAAGGCAAGTGGACACTTTCCGCAGAATGCACATTTACAAGAATCAAGGGAGCTCTATGATTACCAGACTTGCCAATGCAAATGACCTACAAAAAATTTTGGGTCTGCAGGAGATAAATCTTTTCGGAAATTTATCGGAATCGGAAAAGGAGAATGGTTTTGTCACCACTCGTTTCACAATCGCTCAATTGGAAGGCGTTCTTAACCAACGAGGTTTGTTTGTCGCGGAAAGTGAAGGGGAAATTTCAGGCTACACCATGGCAGCCGGTTGGGATTACTTCTCTCAATGGCCCATTTTCCCTTATATGATATCCCGTCTTTCCGGATTTATCTTTAATGGCACAAAAATTACAGATCAAAACACCTTTCAATATGGCCCCATCTGCGTTGATTCCAGCTTGCGAGGGACGGATGCATTCCCGCGTTTGTTTGATGAAATGCGTACGGCATTGTCTTGCCGCTATCCCGTTGGCATTACATTCATTAACAAGGTCAACCAGCGATCATACAAAGCACATACTCATAAGCTTGGCATGCTAGTCGTTGATGTATTTGAGTTTTCTGGTCGAGAGTATTATGGCCTTGCTTTTGATACAGCCAATCGCCAGGCAATCTGAAAACGAATACTTCCGCAAGAGAACAAGGCCGATTGACTCGGATACAAATCCCTCTGAGCTTTATAGCGTAACTTAAAAAGGAACCTGATGTTGATCTCTCGTACCTGGCACGGTGCGGTGCCTCTTGAACATGGCGATGCATTCGCTGTTTACCTTGAAAAAACCGGGATTCAAGGATCACGGTCAATAGCGGGCAATGCCGCCGCATACGTGAATCGTGTCGAGCAAGACGGCCATTCGCATTTCTTTCTGTGTACCCTGTGGTCTTCCTGGGAAGCAGTTCGGGCTTTTGCCGGCGATACGCCTGAGATTGCGGTGACATACCCCGAGGATGCCAAGTATGCCCTCATCTCAGACCCGATAGTAATCCATCAAGAGGTGACTACTGATCAAAACCCGTTCGCAAGATTCAATCATTCCGGCGGACCGTCAATAGCTGCGCCTTTGTTGGACTCTGAATTCTGACGGTGGTGACATGAGTAAACCGATCTCAAACCTGACCTTGTTACTGCAGTCGATGGAGCCCACTCTACACAGTGGCGTTTATGTGTACTGTTCGGTCTCCCATGCCACTGACCTCGGTGCAGTGACGGCGTTAGCGACATTCCGGGAGGCCGAGGGAATTACAATGGTTCTGCCCGAGGCGGAAGCCCTGGAGGCTGGCTTCCCTATTGTGTTTCGTGCTGCGTGGATAACATTGAGTGTGCATTCCGATCTGCAGGCGGTCGGCCTGACCGCAGCCTTTGCATCGGCACTCGGCGCCGCTGGAATCAGCTGTAACGTCATGGCTGGAGCATACCACGACCATATATTTGTACGCGTTGAGCAGGCACAGGCAGCAATGGCCGCGCTTCGGGCGCTGCAGCTTTCTTCCTAAAATCAGGGTAGGAACAGAATGTTTTGAAACTCAGCAAGTCCGATTAGACGGTCACTCAAACCTATCTTTTGTCATGGGAGTCATTGAATGAAGTTGAAACCTTTTCGACTTGAGCAGTTTTTCGCGCAATACGAGTTTACAGCGCCGTACCTGCTTTGTTGCTCCGACTGCGAGAGCCTCTCAGTGGGAGACTTGCTTAAGCTTGAGCAAAATGCGCATGAGGAATTGTCATCGCTTTGGCTCGGATATACGGAAGCGATTGGTAGCCCCGAACTCCGAACACAGATTGCCTCTCTTTATCAAAATATCTCATCGGCGCAGATTCTTGTGCACGCCGGTGCCGAAGAAGCAATATTCAACTTTATGAATGTTGTCCTTGAAGCAGGTGATCACATCATTATTCATACTCCTTACTATCAGTCTCTTGGGGAAGTGGCTCGCAGCATTGGTGCGGAAGTAACGGAGTGGCGGGGAGATCCCGATCGTGCCTGGGAATTGGACCTACAGTTTCTCGAGGATAATGTAACTGACAGGACCAAGGTTGTTGTTGTCAACTTTCCCCACAATCCGACCGGATATCTGCCCGATCCCGAGTTCATTCATGAATTGTCGAATCTCTCGGATAAGCTGGGATTTCTTGTTTTTTCCGATGAAGTGTATCGAGGTCTGGAATATGATCCTGCCGAAAGATTGCCGGCCTTCGCGGAAATAAACGAGCGAGCCGTTTCCCTCGGTGTTATGTCCAAAGCCTATGGATTGGCGGGGTTGCGCACCGGGTGGGTCGCTACTCGCAACAAAGAGCTGTTTGGGGGACTTGCCGCGTTTAAAGACTACACCACGATTTGTAACAGCGCTCCCAGTGAGTACCTTGCCACGCTTGCCCTGCGTCATTGCGACTCGATAGTTGAACGGAATCTGGGAATAATCCGGCGTAACCTGAGCCTGCTCGCATCGTTTTTCTCCAGGCATCAGGATCATTTTGTGTGGCATGAGCCGAAGGCAGGTCCGATCGCCTTCCCGCGCTATTTGGGAAAATCGGTCGAACAATTCTGTGCTGAACTGGTACGACACGCTGGAGTACTGCTGCTTCCGGGAACTCTTTACGGCGACGAGTACGATTGTTTTCGCATAGGGTTTGGCAGGAGCAATCTGGTAGAGTGCTTGCCAAAGCTGGAGCAGTTTTTGGTGGATTACAGATAGCAGCCGAGGCGAAATGGCGCCTGACTAACTTCTAGCCCGTTGTCGTGTCAAAATAATTTTGGTGATGGAATCAGTATGTTTCAAAGGTTGATTTCAAAGCAGCTGGCTCGACCCTCCGGTTTGTTTGGTCGCCTGTTTACAGCTCGGTGGCTGGAAAAGGCTAATACAGGGATGAATGCGTTGACGTTGGAGCGGCTTGCCCTGAATGCTGACGACAGGCTCATCGAGATCGGGTTTGGGAGCGGTTTTTTGCTTGAACGGGTACTCGATGGCCGTTTGTGCGCGTTTGCAGTCGGTGTTGAACTGTCTGGCGATATGGTCAAACTTGTCCGTTGCAGACTCCGTAGGTTCATTGATGCCGGAAGTGCGGAAGTTCTGCTCGGCGATATTGAAAACCTGCCTTACAAGGACGCGGAATTTTCAAAGCTTTGCAGCGTTAATACCCTGTATTTCTGGAAGTCGCCCTTAGCTGCTCTGACTGAATGCAAGCGAGTATTGAAGAGTGGAGGATTGATCGCTCTCTGTTTCAATTCGAAAGCCGACTTGGCAGCGTGGCCAGGTCATGTACATGGATTTAACCTGTACGAAATTAGCGAGGTTGAAGAGATGTTGGCCGCCGCCGGCTTCAGTCAGATTGGGGTTGCAAGTGGGAACGATCCTGAACAGGGACTGTTCTATTGCATAACGGGTGTCGTAGTCAGGTAAGCAGGCATGCTTTATTGGTAAATGACACATAGCAAATGAGATATTTCATTTCAGGAGCAACAAATATGAAAGCAAAGTACGTTCACACAAACATCATCGCCGAGGACTGGCAAAATCTGGCTGATTTTTATACTCGCGTATTTGGTTGTGTGCTTGTACCGCCAGAGCGCGATTATTCAGGAGAAGCACTCGACGCGGGAACCGGTCTGATAAACGCTCATCTGCGGGGCGTGCATCTGCGATTGCCGGGTTGTGGCGAAAATGGCCCGACAGTTGAAATTTACAGCTATGATGCCCTTGAGCCAAGACCGCAACTTGCAGTTAACCGCCCGGGAATCGGCCACATGGCTTTTGAGGTAGATGACGTGCATGCCGCCAGCAAAGAAGTTGTTGCCAATGGCGGCCGAACCGTCGGCGAAATTATTACTCTTACGACCAAGGCAGGTACAAAAGTTACCTGGTGCTATATGACAGATCCTGAGGACAACATCATCGAGCTGCAATCTTGGGCATAACCGTGAGCGATTTTTGGGGAATACCAGAGGGCAGCTTTAAAATTCACCTTTGAAGAGCGGAAATGCTCATGTTCCTCCCAGTTGATAAGATATGAAAGGAGATAGCCGGTGTCGAAAGTCTTTCCCGATCCCGTAATGAACCTGCCGCAAGCCGATATTCCGTTGAAGGGAATATCGGCCTATCTTTCCCAGGCGGACAGCCATCAGATCATCTTCATGGAATTCGATGAGGATGTCGAGTTGCAGGAACATTCGCACGAAAGTCAGTGGGGCGTGGTTCTGGAGGGGAGAATCGATCTGGTGATTGGCGGAGTAAAACGGTCATACGCAAAAGGGGATCGTTATTTCATTCCGCAAGGGATCTTGCATTCCGGGAGGATCTATGCCGGTTATGCCGACATGACTTTTTTCAATCAGCCGGATCGCTACAAGGTGAAGGAGGACATCAAATGAAGAAAATCGGTATCATCGGCGGCATCGGGCCGGAATCGACCCTGGACTACTACCGGGGGATCATCGACGCCTTCCGGGAACGCAACCAAGGCATGCATTATCCCGACATCATTGTCTACAGCGCCGACCTGACCGAACTGCTCGGAATCATGGAGACCAAGGACCTGGACAGATTGGCGGACTGGCTGCTGGAGAAAGTCGGGGCGCTTGAGCGCGCCGGTGCCGAATTTGCCGCTATTGCCTCCAACACCCCGCACGTGGTCTTCGACGAAGTGGCACGGCGTTCCCCCCTGCCGCTCATCAGCATCGTCGAGGCGACCTGCGCCAAGGCGGCCAGTCTGGGGGTGAAGCGGCCCGGCCTGCTGGGGACGCGCTTCACCATGCAGGCCGACTTCTTCCTGCGACCCTTTCAGCAGCGCGGCATGGCGGTGCTCGTCCCCTTGCCGGAGGAGCGCGAGTTCATCCACGAGAAGCTCTTCTCCGAGATCGAGTGGGGGATCATCAAGGATGAGACTAGGGCGGCGCTCCTGGCTATTGTGAAGCGGATGATCGAGCGGGATGGGATAGATTCCATTATCCTGGGTTGTACCGAGCTGCCGCTGATCCTTCCCGCACAGGCCTACGGCATCCCCTTCCTGAATACCGCCGCCATTCATGTGGAGGAGATCGTCAGGCATTGTCTCGGTACATGAAGGACATTATCGAGTCAAATATGGAGCCGGAGGGAGTATGGGAAAAACGGCCAAGATTTGGGTCGGCCTTGCGACGCTGGTATTCATGCTGGCCGACTGCGCAGGCATGCCGGCCAAGCCGGAATTACTGGCACCGGGCGATTACTCCTACCTCAACAGAGTAACCAGCAGGGTCAAGCCTACACATTTGACAAAAACAGATATACCAACGGCGATAATGTCGTCATCAAGGTCATGGAAAGCTGAACGTTCTGTCCATCACGTTAGCAAGAGAGGGATTGTTATGAGTCAGGAATTCAAAAGTTTTAGCGCGCCGTTTACCGCCAGTGGCCGATCTTCGATTGTCCCTTCGCCCCCCTGGCACTATGCAGGCTGGCTGATGAACGTGGCAATACGCTGTGAGACATCGAACAGCGCCGTATTGATGCCGCCGGCACTTGGCCGCCTGACGGGAAGCGGCTGCGTCCATTTCGCTGACTGGCAGGCGACAACCGATGGGAGCGAATTGATCGACCCGGTCTACGCCCAGTATCGGGAGACCATCGTCATCGTCGAAATCGAACGCCCGGACGGCTCGGTGTATAATTTCTGTCCGTTTATCTGGGTCGATCAGGACATTTCCCTCATTCGCGGACTACTCCAGGGGTGGCCCAAAAAACTCGGCACGACGTACCTTACCCGCTCGTTGCCGATTGAGCATGTGGCGGCTGTTCCGCTGAAAGCCGGCAGCCGCATGGGTGCGACCCTGGCCGTGAAGGAGAGAAGGCTGATCGAAGCATCCCTGAAGCTTACCGGGAATGCGGGCCGCCCTTATGGTTTCCTGGCAAACAAGACGATCGGGACCATTGGTTGGCCTGATCTGACACAGCCCGGGAAGTGCCCGGAGCTGAACTGGGTGCTGCCCGATATCCAGGGCAAGGTGGCCTCGGAGTGGCACGATGCCGAAGCGACGATCAACGTCCTGCCGCATCCTGTCGAAGAGCTGTCACTGCTTGGCGAATTGAAAGCCGAGGGAGCCAGCGTAGGGTGGGCGGGGATTACCGTTGTTGGTGCACTGCCGCTGCCGTCCTGACGTTGTGGACATTGCTTTGCTTCGTCATCCAGCTTCTCTCCGGAGGCTCTGGAGTTGTATCTGAATAAATTCGAGGAAGTTCGAAACTTACATGACCGGGACAAACTCAATGCAGCAGATCGTCGATTTCATTCTTGAACTGGACAAGCTTAAGGGCGTTACACGCAAAAGCCGCCCTCTGGGCCTCGACCGTTTTGAAAATTCCGCCGAACACAGCTGGCAGATAGCGATGTTGGCATTTTCCCTGGCGCCCTATGCCGGGGCAGATATTGATATGAATCGGGTGGTAGCCATGCTGCTGGTTCATGATGTCGGCGAGATTGATACCGGAGATACCATCGTGTTCGCTGTAGATGGCTGGGAAGATCGAAAGGCAGCCGAACTGACGGCGGTAACACGAATTTTCGGAATCCTGGATGAGCCGCAGCGCTCCCGCTTTATGGAGTTGTGGCTGGAATTCGAGACTGCCGAAACTCTTGAAGCCCGTTTTGCCCATGCCGCCGACCGCGCCATGCCTGCCTTGCTCAATCTTGCCAACAACGGTCAGAGCTGGCGTGAGAACGGCATCAGCCATGAACGTGTCGTACAGCGCATTGGTCCGCCGATCAAGGCCGGCTGTCCTGTCCTGTGGGACTATCTGGAAGCCCGCCTCGAAGAAGAGCGCCAGAAAGGCTGGTTCGGCGCTGAATGATTTTTATCTGATGCATGTGAGGTTCTAAGGGTGAAAATCAGTTGTTTATGGGAGCAATTCCGAATGAAGTTAGAGTAAATACATTAAAATTAATCAGCACTAGCAGGTGTCTGGGACGGAATCGAGTGATTCCGTCCCCTTTTTTTGTTTTCAGCATTTTATGAGCGCGCTCACTTTTACATTGTGTTTGCTATTAAAGTTCTTTATAGTGAGCACGTTCATATTAATGGAGGAAGTTCATGCGCATCAGCGAACAGTCCAAGCAGGAAAACCGGGGACGCATCCTGGAAAAGGCGGCCGAGATCTTCGCCGACAAGGGATTCGAAGATACCACTACCAGGGACATCGCCCTGGCGTCCGGGTTGGCCGCCGGCACCCTGTTCAATTATTTCCCGAGTAAGGAGACCCTGGCAATGACCATGGTCGCTGAAGCATTCGACCAGGGACGGGATGATTTTCTGCGTCGCCGCACCGGTGAAGAGGATCTGGCTGAGGATCTTTTTCTGTTTGTCGCCTCAGGTTTGCGCCGGCTGCAGCCGTTGCGCCCTTTTCTCGGCCCGGTCCTGGAACGTTCATTAAGCCCGTTCCCCCGAAAGACCATCTGCCAGGAAGGGGAGGCGGCACGCCTGCAACATCTGGCCGTTGTGCAGGAGATCATCGGCCGGCACGGTTTCAGCGAGGCCCCCGATTATGTTGCCATGACCATCTACTGGTCACTTTATCTCGGCATCCTCGCCTTCTGGACAAACGATCTATCCCCCAACCAGGAAGAGAGCCGGGCCCTGACCGATTATTCCCTGAGCTTCTTCGTAAAGGTGATTTCCGGCGCCGGGTCGGACAAAGGAGCAGCACATGCAGGCTGAAGAAGCGAAAACTACAGAATCTCTCCAAATGGAAATGCTACTGAACGCCTTGCCGAAGGGTAGCATCAGCAATCCGACCGATCTGCACCTGGCAAAGTTGATTACCAACATCTCCAATAAAAAAGTGCCGGTGAACTCCTTTTCCAGAATCTGGACCTTGGGTTCTCTTCAGGCCAAGATTGCCGCGGTTTACTTCGCCTATTGGCTGCGCAGCCGTTTCGGCGACGCGGGAAAAAAACAGCAGCTCAAGAGTGAAGCCCATCTGGCCGCAGCGCTGCAACTGCTCGGCACCATGGGTTACCTGCGCGGTGCGGTGATGAAGATCGGCCAAATGCTGGCCAATCTCCCCGAGATCGTGCCGGAGGAATTCGTCGAAGTGCTCTCCGCGTTACACTTCGAAGCCCCTCCCATGCACTACGCTCTGGTTCGGGAGGTCTTCCTGGACGAGTTCGGCCGAGAACCGGAGGAGATATTCGCCTCCTTCGACCGGCAGGCCTTCGCCGCCGCCTCGCTGGGGCAGGTGCACCGCGCCCGGCTTCACAGCGGCGAGGAAGTGGCGGTCAAGATCCAGTACCCCGGCATCGCCCGCTCCATCAAGTCCGACCTGCGCAATCTTCGTCTGCTGCTTCAGCCCATGTGTCTGGGCAAGGACTGGCAGGACACGCTCGACAAACTGGCCGACATCGAGCGCATGCTGCTCATGGAGACGGATTATGCGCAGGAGGCCATGTTCTGCAAGCTGGCCCGCAGTGCATTCACAGCTGCAGATCAGGTGGTTGTGCCGCAGATTTATGACGAATACTCAACCGGCCGGGTGCTGACCGCCGAGTACCTGCATGGATGTCATATAAACGATTTCCTGGCAACAGATCCCGGCCAGGGGGAGCGAGATCATTATGTCCACCTGCTGACGGTGGCTACCTATCGGCTCTATTATCGCCTGCACTGGCTTCCGGCAGACCCGCACCCCGGCAACTTCATCTTCATGGCGGATGGCCGCCTCGGACTGATCGACTTCGGCTGCACCCTGGCTTTATGCGACGAGGAGTGGATATTTTCAAATGTGGCGATCCAGGCGGCGCTCGACCGGGACCTGCCGGGTTTGAATTGCGCCATTGCCAGGGCCTGCCGCTTCGATGATCCCGACGACATGGAGCCGGATCATCTGGAAGTTATCCGGAACGGATTTTACTGGTTTATGGAGCCGTGGCAGCAGGAAGGGCTGTTCGATTTCGGGGACAGAAATTTCTTCCTGCGCGGCATTGACAACGCTATGGAAGCGGCTCGGAAAGGCTACACCAGAAGCCTGCCCATGACCATCTGGTCCAACCGTTTCACGTTCGGAGGGCGGGCCTTTTGTTACAAGTTGAAAGGGCGCTGCGAGTTCAGGAAAATCTTCAAACAGGAGGCGGCCTGGACTTCTACCGAAGACCTTAACTCCACCTAACCCCTTTAGGCCCTTTGGGTCCTCTTAACTTAAGAGGGGGAACATAGGCTATGCCTTTTGCCTTTTTCTCCTCCCCTTGAAATAAGGGGAGGCCGGGAGGGGTTAGTTTTTTTGACTTAAAAGGAGACTTCCACAATGCTCAAGCTCTGTGATGTAATCAAGACCTACGACGGCAAATCCGAAGTAACTGCCCTGGCCGGGATCAACCTGACCATTAAGGCCGGCGAGATGGTGGCGATCATGGGACCCTCCGGTTCCGGAAAATCGACGCTGCTCAACCTTTTGGGAGGCCTCGATGTCCCTACTTCCGGGGAAGTGGTGGTGGCTGGGAAGGACCTGGCCAAGGAGAACGAGAAGTGGCGTTCCCTGTTCCGCCGCTCCAAGGTTTCCTACATCTTTCAGGCCTACCACCTGATGCCAACCTTGAAGGTCAGTCAGAACGTGGCACTGCCGTTGCATCTGGCCGGGATTCCGGCCGGGGAAATAAACCGGAAGGTTGACCGCGTACTGAAGGAGGTCGGACTTGAGGGAAGGAGTCATCATCTCCCCGACGAGCTTTCCGGCGGCGAGCGCCAGCGCGTCGCAATTGCACGGGCTCTGGTCACCGACGCGCCGCTGCTTTTGGCCGACGAGCCGACCGGCAACCTGGACACGGCCAGGGGCGAGGAAATCCTGAACCTGCTCCGCACCATCCACCGGGAACGTGGAACCACCATCGTCATGGTCACCCACGACCACCATGCCGCCTCGGCCTGCGAACGGTTGATCAAGCTGCGGGACGGCAAGGTGGAGGGGGACAGCACACAATCCGGGGGTGGGAAATGAACTTCCTGCTCCGGACCCTGTCCGTAAGCTACGTCAGACGTCACTTGATGAAGACCTTACTAACCCTGTTGGGGGTGGTGGTGGGCGTGGCAACCTTCAGCGCCATCCGGAGCGCCCAGGGGACCCTCGTCAAGGGGATCCGCTCTACCGTTGACCGTGTCGCCGGCAAGGCCCATCTGCAGATAACCATGACCGGAGGTGTGCCGGAGGAAGTGCAGGAGAAGATCCGCATCCTTCCGGGAATTCGGGCGATTTCGCCGGTCATCGAGCAGATTGTTGTACCGGAACGGGGAGAGTTGGGCAGCCTGATGGTGATCGGTATCGATCTCTTGGGGGACCGGGAGATGCGCGAATACGGCTTCGAAGGTGAGGACGCCGACCTGGATGATCCGCTCCTGTTCCTGGCCCAGCCCAATTCCGCCATCTTCACCCGCGAGTTTGCCCAACGGGCGGGGCTCAAAATCGGGAACGACATCCCGGTGCGGGTGCCAATCGGGCTAAAACGGGTTACGGCGCGGGGGCTTTTATCTCCCAAGGGCTTTGCCGAGGCCTTTGGCGGCAACCTGATGATCGTGGATGTTTACGCCGCCCAAGAGCTGTTCGGCCGTGGGCGCCGCTTCGACCGCATCGATGTGCGGCTTGTGGAGGGAACTACGGTGGCCCAGGGCACGGTAACGCTGGAGAAAGCCCTTGGACCGGCCTACCGCGTGGAAACGCCGGAACGCCGGGGCAAGCAGATGGAGCAGACGGTCAACAATTTCGTGGCGGGCTTCAACGTTACCAGCGGCTTTGCCCTTTGCATCGGCACCTTCCTGATCTTTAACGCCTTCAACGTGGCGGTGAACCGCAGACGCCGCGATATCGGAACACTGCGCGCCCTGGGGGCCACGCCGCGGCAGGTACAAGCCCTCTTCCTGATGGAGGCGCTGGTAATCGGCATGGTCGGCGGCGCTGTAGGATGCCTGGCAGGTGGGGGAATTTCCGAAGCGTTCCTCCGCATGATGGGACAGACGACGGAAACCGTATATGGAGTCACCACCTCCGGAGGATCAATCAAGTTCCCCCCAGGGATCGTCCTGGAGTCTATGATACTGGGGATCGTCGCCTCTGTCGTGGGGGCTTGGAATCCGTCCCTCGCCGCATCCCGGATTTCACCGACCGAGGCCTTTGCCAAAGGGGCTTTCCAGGCGAAGATTGCCAAAAGCCAGGCACCTCGCATCGCAGCAGGTGTCCTTGCCTTGGGCTGCGCCATTCTGATCGCCGTCTCCCCCCCCTATGGCGGAAACCCCCTCATCCTTTCCGTATTGGCACTGGGCGGAGTGGGAATGCTGCTTCTCGTCGGGCCGTTTTCCCGTGTGCTCCTGCGCCTCCTTGCCCCGCTGCTCATGCGATTGTCGCCGGTCGCGGGACGGCTCTGCTCCGATGCCCTCCTGGCGGCTCCCCGCAGAACCTCAGGCACCGTCATGGCCATGGCGCTTTCCCTCACCTTTGTGCTTGGGTTTGGCGGGTACATGGGATCTATGACGTCAACGATGGTCAAGTGGATGGACGACGTCCTGACCAGCGACCTCTACGTGCGGGCATCCGCCAACTTCTCCCGCCCCGACTATCTTTTTGCCGGCAACCTGCGGCAGGAACTGCTGAAGGTGCCGGGAGTGCGGGCAGTTGAATCGGTCAGGTCGATCCGCCCCATGTACCAGGGGCGCCAGATTGTCATCAGCTCATTTGAGATTGAGCCGGTTATGAAGCGGATCAAGTACGAATACTTCAGTGGCAATGAGGAGGCCATACGCCAGGGAGTCGGCCGGCAAGGGATGTGCTTTGTTTCGGAGAATTTTCAAGGCCGCTTCAAGCTGGGTGTCGGGCAGACAGTGGAGCTGATGACGCCCCAGGGGCTCGTGCGGTTTCCCATAGCGGCGGTGGTACGGGATTACAGCTCCGATCAGGGGGGGATCTTCATGGATCGCAGTACCTACCTGCGCCATTGGCAGGACGACCGGGTGGACATATTCGATCTTTCGGTGGCTCCCGGAGCGGATGTTGACCAGGTCCGCAACCTGATACGGACGAAGCTTGCCGGGAAAATGCCGGCGCTGATATCGACCCGCCAGGAGTTCATTGCCGAGATCAAGAAGGCCATCGATGCCTTCCACGCCCTGACACGGGTAACTGTGTTTCTCGCCCTGGCGGTGGCATTTTTGGGCATAGTCACCTCCCTTCTTATCTCGGTGGCGGAACGGACGCGGGAGATCGGTGTATTGAAAGCGCTTGGGGCTATCCCGTCACAGATTGTCCGCAGCGTAGTGGCGGAGGCGCTGGTGGTCGCCCTGGTGGCCGTAGCCGCGGCAATTCCTGCCGGAAATCTTTTCGCCGCCTTCATGGAGGGGGCGGTGGCCCGATTTTTCACCGGGTGGAGCATGCCCCACCACTACCCGTGGGAAATACTGGCCCAGCTACTCATCGCCCTTCCGCTCATCTCGGCGCTGGCCGCCTGGATGCCGTCACGCCAGGCGGCACGGCTGAAAATCACCGAGGCGATCGAGTATGAGTAGGCGCACCATAACTCCCTGGCCTCTTCTTAGCTTAAGAGGGGGAAATCTCCTCCCCTTATGATAAGGGGAGGCTGGGAGGGGTTAAGAAAAAGACCATTTAACTGCGGAGGTAAACAAATTGACAGGTAACTATATACTTCGGATCGCTACGGCACTGCTTCTTTCAGTCCTTTGTTCCACCATAGTTTGGGGGGCTGACGCACGTGCCTTGCTCAAAGAATCGGAAAACCGGCATCGGACCAAGACCCAGCAGTATGCCGGAAATCTCACTGTGGTGAACAAGGAAGGCAAGGTGCGCAAAAAGGGGTGGAAAAGTTTCCGGCAAGGGTTCGCCGGTGACGCCAAGACCCTGACCCGCTTCACCGATCCACCGGAGGTGAAAGGAGTTGGTTTTTTGTCCATATCGCGCGCTGCAGGGCAGAACGACGACCAATGGCTTTACCTTCCCTCGATGAAGCGGGAACGGCGCATTGCTACCCAGGACCGGGATGCATCATTTGTCGGCACCGATTTCAATTATGAGGATATGGAAGAGTTCGATCATGAAAAATATAAAGTGATGCTGCAGGGGGAGCAGACCGTGGATGGGCAGCCCTGTTATGTGATTGCGGCAACCCCACTGGAAAGCGGCGGCAAGTCGGTATATGAGAAAAAGTTACTCTACCTGCGCAAGGATATCCTCTACCTGCTGCGCGAGGAGCTCTATCTGAAAGGCGACAAGCAACCGAGCAAGGTTTTTAATCTCTCTGATCTGCAGAATGTTGATGGACATTGGGTAGCAAGAAAATGGGAGATGAACAACCTGAAGAAAGGGAGCAAAACCACGGTCATTCTGAAAGAGATCGCCTTTGACAAGCCGCAGCCTAGCGGTCGTTTTACACTTCAAAACCTGAATCGAGAGGGGGGCGATTGACCCGGCTCCACCTTCAGTTTTGTTTGCCCCTGCTGCTCCTGTTTATCTCAACCCCGGCGTGGGCTGAAAATTTTTCCGGTTATGCCGAGGCAAAAGGCATTGCCTATTCCGAACGCGCCAGCCACCGCGATCCGTGGTTGCTCGGCTGGGGCACCCTTTTCAACAAGTGGGAGCAGAAGCTTGGCGGTGTCCAACTGACAGCCTCGCTGCGAGGTGAGTGGATCTCTTCGGACGAACAGGGGCCGCGGCTCTTTGACCTGGCCGACCAAGACATCCGGCGGTCTCCCTTTTCGGTGCAGGATTTCTGGGTGCGACTGCCGCTTGCCCCTGACCTGGACCTCCAACTGGGCCGTTTTCAGCTGGGCTGGGGCAAAACCGACGGCTACTCCCCGGCCGATGCCTTCCTTCCTCGTGATCTTACTGACCCATTCAGCGATGAAAAACTCCCACTTTGGGCTTTGCGCCTGACTGGCCAGAACGGTCCCTTGCGTTACGAAGCGGTCGTCTCTCCGGTGACCACCCCCTGGCGTATCCCGGTGCTTGGCAGCCGAAACGCCCTGCTCAAGGCGGAAGGTTTTCCAGAGGGTACGGCCTTCAAGGAGATCGATTCCCATCCTTCGGAGTTTGGCTTTGCCGCCCTGCGCACCCTCTACACCTTTGGGGATTGGGATCTGGGGGCTTGGGGGAGAATCGGGGTGCGCCCCGCGCCGCTTCTGGATTTCCGTTTCGGACAGGCGACATCTACCCCCTCCGGTCTCAGCGTACCTGTCGAACGCCATTATGCCCAGGAGGAGGGCGCCGGGATCGAGATCTCCCGGCTCATTGGCCCCTGGGTCCTGCGTGGCGAAGTGGCTGCTACTTTCTCACGGGATAGTGATCTGGGGGATGCCATCATTGGCTCCCTGAGTGCGGAAAAGGGATTCGGCGACGGCACCCTGCTGATCACCCTGGCTGGTAATGCCTTGGATACTCCTGTTGATGAAACCCTGCTCTTTGACCGGGCGATACTCCCCGCCCTGATCGCCGCCTGGAACCGGACGGAGGAATGGGGTGAATGGAAGCTGGTCTGGACCGCGGGGCTCAAACACGGCGACGGCCTCCTCAAGGCGGAGGTCGGGTACAATCTGACCGACCTATGGAAGGTCACAGTCGGTGGCGAACTCCCCTACGGCTCGAATGATGGTCCCTTTGGTGCCCTTTCCGCGGCCCGGCGGCTTCACCTGGCATTGCGGCGCAGCTGGTGACGCCAGTTGTTGAAGGGTAAAGTTGGAATTTGCCGAAACCGCCGGGACAGGAGTGAAAAGGTCAACGGCATCCTTCCTCACCCCATACCAATTATCCCGCAGGACATGGCAATCGCCACGGCATGTGCCCGGTTCGCGGCACCCAGCTTGTTAAGAATTGCGGCGATATGGAACTTGACCGTCCGCTCGCTGATATCGAGGATCATGGAGATCTCCCAGGAACTTTTACCTTCCCTGATCCAGATGAGGACCTCCTTTTCTCTTGCCGAGAGGGTAGCGGTTGGTTGCACCCTTCTGCCCCTGGAAACACGGCTGAGAGCCTGGTGCAGATGAGGCACGAGGATATCGAGAATTTGCCGGTTGCGGGGGTGGTCAGAGAGCGCGCCCGCCATGGAAAACAGGCTCGCCTCCCTTTGGGTGTGGTCCATTACGCCGCAGGAATAACCTTCTTTGAGATCAAAATCCTTTGCCAGCGTAATGAACTCTTTCGGCCATCCGTATTTCTTATAGGTTTCTGTCCAATACTGGACGCCGAAGTTGGTGAAGTTTTCTTTGATGATGGGATCGATGAGGTGGAACCCTCTATTAATGTAGAGATCAAGCCACTCGGCGGGGTAGGAAATATTAATGATATCACATAGGTCCGTGAAGTCATCGCACTGGTCGGTCAACTCGCAATTCCCTGTTTTGACCAGACTGCAGACGCCGAAGTCAAACGGAAGTATGGAGTGCATGCTGAGGATGGGCGATTTCAAATGCTCTTCCCGTTTGCAGGCAAGGGAGGCTTGGATCAGTTCCAGGAGGGATAGCGAGTCTCGATTGGAAAGCAATATTTTTAATGTGGACGTCATGATCGGAATCTCTATGAATAGGGGGGCACCTGTTCTTTCGGACAGGTGAAATGAAAGCCAAATTAGCATAAGATCGGCACGTTTAAAACCTTTAACTCGTGGAGAATTTATGAGGAGGGTGTTGAAGTGATATCTTGAAATGCAACATTAATTATTTCTTGGAAAAATTAAAAAATGTCGCTATATCTCTGGGAGATCATCCAACTATGAACGAAGCGGTAATACTATTTGGCGGATTTCTTTCAGCCACAGTGGGTATCGGCCACTGCTTTTTTGATCGACTCTTTGGCTGGAAAGAGGATTTCGAGAAAACAAGATTGCTTACAGCACGGGTCCTCTACACTATCCACCTATTCCTGATCCCGATGTTTTTCTTGTTTGCATATCTATCCTTTATCCATACGAAAGAACTCGCCGGAGCTACGCCTCTCGGAACATCACTGGCAGCCTTTTATGCCATCTTCTGGTTTGTTCGTGGACTCTGGCAAGTAATCTATTTCAGGCTTCTAAGCATTTTATTAAATCGCTGAACCTGAAATTGATGAATTAAAAAGGGGGAGAGTATGAAGAAGTTCGTTGTTCTATGTATTCTGGTTGTATCTGTTGTCTGTGGCGGCGTGGCGTTCGCGCAGGAAGGGCTGACGAAGATTTCCGACAACGTCTATTCCTACATTGGCCAGAAAGATGCCTCCCCCGCCCACAGCTTCGCCGCCAACGCCGGCATCGTGATCGGCCGGGATGGCATTCTCGTTGTCGACACCCTCATCTCCGCCAAGGAAGGGGAACGTTTTCTGGCCGACATCCGCAAGGTCACAGACAAGCCGATCAGATATGTCGTCAACACCCACACCCATCTTGATCATGCCTTTGGCAACTGTGTCTTTGCCAAACTGGGCGCCGCTGTCATCTCCCATGATGCCGACCGCAGACTGCTGGTAAAGGTCGGCGAAACAACCCTGAAAAACATCGCCAACTTCGGCCTGAAGCCTGAGGATATGGCTGGAACCGAGATTGTTTTTCCAACGCTGACCTTCAGCGAGCGGCTGACCATCGACCTGGGGGGCGAAACCGTTGAATTGATCCGCGTGGCGCCATCCCACACGGAAGGGAGCGTGATCGTTCACCTCCCGGCCAGGAAGCTTCTCTTCAGCGGCGATATCCTCTTCACCGACTTCCATCCTTTCATGGCCGACGGCGAAATCTCCGGCTGGACAAGGACCCTCGACGTGCTCCTGGCCATGGATGTGGAGCGAATCATACCGGGCCACGGACCGCTTTCGACCAAGAAGGACCTGCGGGAGATGAAGGAGTACCTGATCCTGTTCGACGCCAAGGCGCGCGAACTGGCGGCCGGGGCCCAGGATGCCGATGCAATTGCGGCTGAATTGAAGAAGGCCCTGCCCAAGCGGGCAATGGCCGAGTGGATGATAGGGGCCAACGTGAAGAGCCGCTATCTGGGGAAACAGTGATGCCAGGCTCAGCCTTTGGCCGTTTGTTGGCGATTGTCGATCAGGGCGGTCTTCCATTCACGCTCCATGAGCATGCGCCTTCGCGAACAATGGAGGATGCAGCGCAGAACCTCTCTTTCGACGTGGCTCGCATAGTAAAGACAATAGCATTCCGCACCAGGAACGGTGGGCTTGTACTGGCCGCGCTCCGTGGCATCAAAAGGGTCGATTATCCTAGACTCGCGGCCCTTGTCGGCGTCAATCGCCGCGACCTTGCCCCCCTCGCGCCGGAGGAGGTGCGGGAACTCCTGGGGGTCGAACCGGGGAGCGTTTCGCCGCTCCCGCTCAGAGAGGATGCAGTTGTTTTCATCGATGACGACGTGCTTACGATTCAGCCGACCATCTACTGCGGCATTGGCCGTTCCGACCGGACCCTGGAGATATCCCCCGATGATCTGGAAAAACTCACAGGGGGGCAGATCGGCGGGTTTACAAAAGAATACAATCCCGCCTGAAAAAAGAATAACTATTAGTGAAAATTCGGAGTTTATCAGTACAAGTCGAAATAGCAGGCGGGAGGAAATTAAGCATTGAACAAAGAACTTCACGATGAGCTTCTTGCGATGAAACATGAAGATCAGAGAGTATTGCAAGAGTTGGTAGATAGCGGCAAATTGGGTACGGTCGAATACCATCCGAGAATCAAGGCGGTTCACGAGAGAAATACCGCACGAATAAAGGGTGTAATCGAACAATACGGCTGGCCTGGGATCAGCCTTGTAGGCAAAGAGGGCGCTGAAGCTGTTTGGCTCATTGTTCAGCATGCAGTGTTGGATACCGAATTTATGGGATCATGCCTGGAACTTCTCGGAGAGGCCGTTAGAAGCGGCGAAGCGGAAGGCGCGCACCTCGCCTATCTGCAAGACAGGGTGCTGACCATGTCCGGCAGGCTGCAAATCTACGGTACCCAGCATGATGTAGATGAAAATGGCACTGCCTTTCCACTGCCGATGGAAAATCCAGAAGACGTTGACAACTTGCGTAGGGAAATGGGATTGGGCACTCTCGCGGAAGCGACGTGCCGAATACAGGAGCTGGCAAATACCATTCGCCGTAACCGAGAGGCTGGCAGGTGATTTTCATGCGAAGCCCCTTACTACTGTCAGGAGTCCAGAAATATGGCCAGAAACATTGAAATAAAGGCACGCATCGAGAGTGTAGAAGCCATTCTGCCAATGGCAGCCGCCATCGCGGACCAAGGGCCAATCGAGATCATCCAGGACGATACATTTTTCCGGTGCGAAACGGGCAGACTGAAGTTGCGCGCCTTTTCCGAGAAAGAGGGGGAACTGATCTTCTACCGTCGAGCAAACCAGCAAGGTCCGAAGGAGTCGTTCTATCTGCGATCACCGACCTCTGCGCCCGAAACGCTCCGTGACTCATTGTCTCTGGCCTATGGCCAGGCAGGCCGCGTTCAGAAACACCGCACCCTGTTTCTCGTCGGCAGGACGCGGGTGCATCTGGACAAGGTCGAGGGTTTGGGGCACTTCCTGGAGCTGGAGGTTGTTCTCGATGAGGACGAGCCCGCCGAAGTGGGTATACGGGAGGCTCATGAACTCATGGCGAAGCTCGGTGCTGAACCATCGCAACTGCTTGAAGGGGCCTATGTTGATCTCCTAGCCCAGCAGGGCGTCTAACGCTTCTATCGCTCCACGTAATCAAGAGTAAGCAAATGGATGATGGGGGTGCTCGGAACTTACCTATGCACCACGAACGAAAAGTGCTCAACGGCGGTACAACCATGCATACAGTCATCTATTATTACACCGGCACCGGTAACTCCCTCTGGACAGCGCGCCCTCGCTAAGAAGCTTTAAAGGGATTGGAATCAAATAATAGGGTGGGAAGGCAACCATGAAGATATCTGTGATTCTCGGGCATCCCGACAAGGGGAGCTTTAACCACGCCATTGCTGCCACGGTAGTGAAAACCTTGCGGCGTGATGGTCATACCGTGAATTTTCATGACCTCTGCGCAGAGCGATTCGATCCCCTGCTCTCCACTGGGGAGATCCCGAAGAATGCCTTGCTGGATGCGGCTGTTGGCTGGCATTGCGCTGAGATTGCCGCAGCGGACGGCATTATAGTCATTCACCCCAACTGGTGGGGCCAGCCGCCTGCAATTCTCAAAGGGTGGGTTGACCGGGTAATCCGCCCCGGCGTGGCCTATGAATTTGTCGAGGAGGACAGCGGCGAGGGGGTGCCGAGAGGACTGCTGCGGGCCAAGGCCGCCTTGGTGTTCAATACCTCCAATACCGAGAAAGAACGGGAGATGAAGGAGTTTGGCGACCCTCTGGAGACGATCTGGAAAAACTGTATCTTCGGCCTGTGTGGAGTGGAGAATTTCTATCGCAGGACGTTCGGCATCATTGTTACCAGCACACTGGAGCAAAGGGAGGAATGGCTCATTGAGGTCGAAGAGATTGTCCGGCGACATTTTCCGGGGACTAAAGGGACGTATTTAAAAAGTTGATTTGCAAGAGCAAAAAAAGGCATAAAGTTTTTAAGGACGTCCCCAGACGTCCACGAAACTCCATGCCGAACACAAACAGGAAATTCTTAGCCATAAGCCGGAGTTGTACGACATGCTCCATACGCTCCTTCCGACTACCCTGCCGTTGCAAGAGTTCTACCGGGAGCTGGCCGATCTCTACAGCAAGGCGGTTCCGTTCTACCGGGTGCTTCCGGCTCTGCTGCGCTTCGGGCTGCACGGCATGCTGCTGCGCATCAAGCTGTTCGGGCGTGTTCTGGCCAAGGTTCGTGCCGGGTATCTGGATTACTGAGGAGGTTAGAAATGTGCGAATTTTGTCTGAAACATGGAGAAGGGGAGAAGTGGTACCTGCAGGCCAAGAACTACTCCGAGGATATGTTGAGCGATCTTCGCCGGCTCAAATTTCTGGAGATGTTTGCAGATCCAAAGGCATGGGAACTGGAGGTATCCAAGATGAACAAGGGCTTCGACCGTCTCAAGAAGATGCCCTGGTTCATCAGAACCCTCTTCAGTCGCATGATCAGCCGCAGGATGAAAAAAGTCCACTTCGGGCAGGTTGTGCCGATCGAAGAGATCGAGCAGATCTTCGAGTTTACCAATTCCATCACCCGTGTAGCCTGCGTCTGCCGGCAATCGACGCTGGGCAGGGAGAAACGCTATTGCTACGGCATCAGCCTGGGACCAAACGGCGGGAAGCTTCTGGAGGTTTTTCAGGCGCTTGAGGAAAAGTTCGCCGGCGGGGTTGATGACAACAAGTTCGAAATGCTCACCAGGGAGGAAGCCATAGCCGCATTCCGCGAACATGAACTGGAAGGGCTCTGTCATACGGTCTGGACCTTCCAGACCCCGTTCATCGGCGGAATCTGCAATTGTGACAGGACAGACTGCCTGGCCCTGCGCTCCACCGTCACCCATGAAGTTCCGGTCATGTTCCGCGCCGAATATGTCGCGGAAATAGACGCCGAGGCTTGCAGCGGCTGCCGGCAATGCATGCGTCTCTGCCAGTTCGGTGCGCTCAGCTACAGCGCTTCCAACAAAAAAGCGGTAGTCGATCAGACCTATTGCTATGGTTGCGGAATCTGCCGTTCCGTGTGCAAGGCAAACGCAATCCGGCTTGAAGATCGCGCATCGTCGCCGGTTGCGGCGAATATATGGTGATTTAATTCCGGTGGTTAAATTTACAAATCGTAGGGGCGAACCTACATGTTCGCCCAATATTGTTAGTTTTCCCCCGGATTACCTGATTCGCACGGAATCAGCGTCTTTTGCGTCATGTGGAACCGCTGCTGACCGAGAACCCGCCCAGTTCTTCTGCAGACTTCTGCACCGGTGTTGTATCAAGGCGACGTTTCAGCTCCCGGGCTTCCTGCTGCGCCCGCCTTTCCTGCTCTTCTTTCAGACGCCTGTCTCTGGCCTGATAGAATTTGCGCTCCTGCTCTTCTGCCGCTTCACTCAGCCGCCGCTGACGCGCCCTTTCCTGCTCTTCCCGCGCTTTTTCACCGGCATTTCGATGAGTCACGTAAAGGGCACCCCTCACGCTTGAATTGCTGATGGCTACATCTTCTCGCACCTGAACCTTCGCTCGCTTTCCGCGCGGCATGGTGGATGGGTTGTCGGTGAAATGCATGACACCCTTTTCATCGACCCAGTGGAAGGTCTCCGCGTCCGCTTTTAGCGACGCTGCCAGGCAAAGCAGGATAGCAGAAACAACTGGTAAGCGGACGGGAATACACATGGCAGGCCTCTTCAGGATCATGTTCCGGTAATGTCGGTAAAATCGGGCTGAGTGTCCTTCACACAGGACTATCTGATGGTAAAAGCCCCGAATATTTCGAGGTAATGCTTGGAATGCTTTTACTTGGGGTCATGTTTGACATTTGGATATTATTCTCCCGGAATTTTCGAATCTCCAAATGTCAACTTTGAGCCCATAGGTTTCCCCACATTATAGAGGCGATTAAACAGTAATCAGGGGATGTCCCTATTTTCCTATTGTTGTGACCAATCGGGGCCGGCGTTGACCTGCCGCCCGGTAGTTTGGACGGTCATGGTCCGAGGCCTAGTTAGGCTTAAAGCTCTCTTTCAATCTTGTGTATGTATGCCAGCTCTTTAACGTTCGCAGGAAGGCTATTAAGTTTCCGAGTAGCAGCAATGTCGAATTTTATGGCACCTAATGCAGCCCCCAGAGCTGCGCCAACACCTGCGGTCAAGCCGAATGAAGTGGCTAATGATGCGCCTGCCACGGCTGGTACAATCAAATTGGGTACATTTATTTCGACTTTAAGCGTAGAAAGCAGTCGTGCGGGCCAACGTTCGTTTGCCACATTATTCAAATCGGTAATTGCCTGTTGTAGTCTATCAATGGCTGCTATGCGTGCCCGAGGAATATCTCGGGAATTGATGATTTCTTGGTACATTTCATCAATGTAAGAGCGAAGAGCAAAGAGTTCATCTCGATATCTAAGTTTGAATTCTAGAATATCAGTCAATGGTATATCTTCGCTTGGAAGAGGCAGTGAACGATACAATTCTATTTCTACGGCCCTTGTCGCGCTCGAAACATCCTCTGGAATAAATAATCTGTCGGTCGCTTGCGCTAAGGACCATTGTCCTGGCTCTATGTCATTTTTGATCTTAAGCGCTTGAATTTGAGCAAGCACATATCCGGCGCCAATATCACCAGAAAAGCCGCCAAACCTGATCATCGTCCTTGTAAGGACACCAGTATCAACGAGAAAGTCGATGTCTGGTGAATTTGCGATATGGATTAGGTTGTTCTGGGGATATTCTATTTTGTCCCAGTAAACGAGATACTGACGAAGACTAATTCCGTCAATGCCGACCAATCCAGGGAAATGCAATGTCCTTCCGTCAAATGTAAACTTTGGGGCAATTACCACACCTCGTGATGGCATACGTCTCCTTTTATCAAGAATTATTTTTCATTGCTTAACATCTTATTGAGCGGTTCACGCGCACGCGCGCGTGAACCGCTCATCCTCCCAAATGGAACATTTATTCTGTGATCATTAGATTTTCAGCCAACATTTCAAAATCAACATGAGATGACCTCACAATCTGAATTATCTACAAAATCATATACATGTTCTTATTAAAACAGTCTATACCAAAGACATGACAGATCAGATTTCCCTGTTGCCAATGGGTGACTCAAGGCCCTCGAAGAGCAGATAAAAAAGAGGACCAACCCGTAAGATCAGCCCTCCTGTATTCAATCTCTCCCCCGGTTTGCTTGTTTACAATGTGCGCCCTGACGAACTATTGATCCGGCGGTTAAACATTTAAACCCTGACTGTAGGTGCGCATTGCATGCGCCCCGATTGGGCGAACACCAGGTTCGCCCCTACGATTCGCATATTTAACCACCGGAGCAATAACAAACCACAAGGCGAGTGTGCATAATTATTCCGTTCCCTCATTCTTCAAACTTGACAAGAACCGGCTTGCACGTATGATTGCTGCTATCAAATTAATGGATGGTAATTGTAATGCCGATTGTAGAATGGAATGACAGCTTTCTGGTTGGTGTGGAGCCCTTTGACGAACACCATAAGCACCTGGTGGACCTTCTGAACCGGTCCTATAACGAATTGGAACATGACTCCCCTCTGGAATGCTGCGGTGAACTTCTTGATGAATTGTCTGATTATGTCAGCTATCATTTCGTTCATGAAGAACTCTGGATGATGGAATCTTCCTATCCACGGTATGAACAACATATTGCAGAACATAACAGCTACATTCAGCACCTGCAGGAGTTCCAACAGGACTTCAAACAGGGTAAGGCTGAAACCACTCTGGAAATATTCACGTTTTTGAGGCGCTGGCTCATTGAACACATCCTTAAATCAGATGCAGATTATGGACGCTTTATCTTTTCTCAGAACAATAATCCTGGACCAGCCTGACTGACTTCATAAAAAGAATAAAATAGTGAATAAATCGGGCGCTTCTTGCTTATGAACAGTGTCGTGATTTTACACTTTTTACTACCATTATTAATGACATGGTTACGATCAACTTGAAGAACCGCTATATGGCAAAGAAGTGAATCGGTCTGGAATAGAAGAGGGACATCACATGAGCAAAAAGAATACTGCAATCTTTCTATTTAATGATGTGGAAGTGTTGGATTTTGCCGGGCCGTTTGAAGTTTTTTCCGTTACGAATGAACTCAATCACTACAGCATTCTGAACGTTTATACTGTGGCGAGAGAAAAAGTGCCGGTAAAAGCCAGAAATGGCCTTTCTGTAAATCCGGATTTCGGAATGCAGGAGGCGCCGCAACCGGATTTTCTGATCATACCGGGTGGCATAGGAAGCCGGGCCGTCTTGGGGCAGGACGATGTTATCTCCTGGATCAAAGCTTCAGCACGTACTGCCGAGAAGGTAATGTCGGTTTGTACCGGTTCCCTGATTCTGGCAAAGGCAGGGCTTCTGGAAGGGGTTAGAGCGACTACACACCACGAGGTTTTTGACGAACTGGCAAGGCTTGCTCCGAATACTGAAATCGTAAGAAATGAGCGTTTTGTGGATAACGGCCAGATCATCACAGCCGGCGGCATCAGCGCCGGGATCGACATGAGCTTGTATGTCATAGAACTGCTCTACGGCAAAGAAGCCGCGCAGAAAACCGCCGCATACATGGAGTATATTCCGATGTGCGAATACCATTTTTTATAAGATGTTTTTCATGCAATTTGTGGAGTACGTGGTTTTGCCGGAACCTTCCCCTTTAGCTGCCCGGTTGAGCGCCATTTCGTTGTGACTTACTCAAGATCACCAATGCTATGCCGCCAAGGATGGCCAGGGATGCCAACAAGAAACGCGCAGTTACGGACTCCCCGAGAAGGATGATGCCGCCAAGCGCTGCGAAAACCGGAACGCTAAGCTGAACGATCGTAGCGGTCAGGCTTATGTACGCGAACGAGAATCCGGCTGCATAAGCAAACAGGGCAAAAGCCGAAATCCAGTTGCCGCTTCCCCTGCTATCCTTGCGAAAGAAACCCGCAATCGCCCAAAGTACAACGGCTCCGGAAACCAGTCGAATAGAGGTGAAGCTGGCAGCGTCGATGCTGGTGTGCTTGAGTGCGATACGGCATAGCACCGAATTTCCGGCGAACGCGATCATGGTTAGAAGTGTTAGAAAACCAATTCGAGTCTATGTCATTAAATTACCTATAAGGCACTATTGCTGGTTGTTTTGGGAGCACACGGCTTGGCAGAACAGCGGAGGCTTTTGGACGGTGCTTCTGTCTTGTTGGAATATCTATTTTTCTCACGTTTTTTGCTTTAGTCACGCGTCAATGGTGACCACTCCGGTGCGCCCTAATCAAGGCTTGACACACCCGATTTCATTAAGGCATAATCGCTCCCTAGAACGATCGTTCTAGGGAGTTGGCCTATGACCCCTGCACCAAAAGAACCTCAAAAAACACGTGAACTGATCCTGTCAACAGCCCTGCTGC
>CAYWJJ010000044.1:0-36300 GCA_964458105.1 uncultured Geobacter sp. | reverse complement strand
CAAACATTTGGGGTCCCCCACCAGAGGTGGGGGTTTACCTAAAAGAAATTATTTAGCATGTTACTGTGCATAGTGCAAGTTACTGAATTATCGTATTAAATTGTTAATCAGTATATGTGATACGCTGTTTTATTACAAAGCAATTCTGAGCAATGCTGGAATCAGGAACGGTTTTTCAGGCGATCGAGCGGCGAAGGCCGGGTGAGGGATAGAGAGAGGATGTATGTTGAGGAGTCGAAGACGAACCAACCAAGAGGGTGATTTGATACGGAAGTGAAATGGAACTTCTTTGTCAGGAAGGCTTCCGGCGCCCAGACATTCGTGTGGCTGGGCAGAGCTGTGTATTCGGGTTTAATTGATGGTTTTCAAGCTACTGAGTCAACCCTGAATCACGGCAGCGGATCATGGCAAACTGAACATTTAGGGGTCTCCAATAGAAATCCACCGGGACCGAATTTAAAGGTATGGCATCCGAAAGGAAGCGGCCCAAGACACCCTAGCGGCGGGTTGTTCTTTGGATTATTCATCACTACCGTATGGTGAATTGCGGCCCATTCGCTCTTTTCGCCATGACACTTGACACATACAGGCAGTTCAAGGTTGGCGGAGCTTACTTGAACATCGGCGGGCAGTGGAACGGCTTTGTGCTTTATGTGAATTACAGGTTGGATTTTTGAATCAATCTCATTTTGTACACGGCTGATAAACGCTGGGGACAGCGTCAAACCGTTACGCCCGGCACGGTTCGTCGAATACCACTGATGCGTTTTCACCTTTGGAGGCCCCCCATGACAGGAGTAGCACATGATCGGGTACCTGACCGGATCGAGAACGTGGCAATCAAGGCAGGCAGGCCCGGCCGCACCGGCCTTGGCGCCCATCAGACCGGCTCCGTGGCAGACCTGGCACTGGAGAACATGCTCGTTTATCAGAAGACCGTCTATGTAAGACCGGGCACTGGTGATGCCTTTGAAACTGACAATGTCATTACGGTGGTATGCCACCCATCCAGTTTCGTGGGGCGCTTTAGATGTTGGAGCATTCGGGTTCCCGGAATTGCCGCACCCGCCCAGATTCAGTATCGACAGCAATACAATAGCCGAAAGCCATCTCATACTCTTGCTCCTCTTATTTTTCTACTGCTGTTACCCATGGCACGGCTGGCAGGTTCTGGCTGATTTAGGATTCCCATGGCAACGTAAGCAGGATGTGGGATCCATACGCGCCTCAATCCGGTGACGCGCTAAAAAATCTCCCCGGTGCTGAACGCGGCGGTAATTTTCGGTCGAATTTTTAAGCGACGGCTTAAGTTCGACACGTGTGGCATGACAATCGCTGCAGAAACTCTGACTGTGACAGATCGAGCAGACCCTCTCGTCCTGATAAGCCACCATGCGATGCGAATCGGTAAACAGCGCCGTGTGGTTATAGCGTTCGAAATCCAGGGGCACTTTTTTGAAACCGTGACATTTTGTGCAGAATTCCCTTTTTTCCCCCAGTTCAAGAATTCCGGGATGGGCTGCAGGCAGCCGGTAGCCGCTGTTTGCCGCACAGGAGACCAGCAGCGCCATCAATAATACTGCCGCAAGTAAAGCCGTATATTTAAGGGGTTTCACGCTTGGACTCCCTTTCAATAGTTTGCAGACAATCTTCAATTTTTCCGCTCGCTGCCGGCAAATGTTTTATCGAGAAGATAACTTAGTTTAAGCATCCAGCGGTAGTCCTGGTCGAAATAAGGATCGCTGCTGTAGTCGAACGACAGTTTGACACTGAGCGCATTGTTTATGAACTTGACTCCACCTCCGACAGAGGTAAACAGGGAACTGTTTTTCTTGTAGATCGCCTGGTCATAGCTGACATACATCACGTCGCCGGTTACAAAACCGGGAGAAATGTTCCAGAAAAAATATCCCCTGCCCTGATAATATCTGTTTTCCAAATTACTTCCCTGCATGCGGCCAAACTCCGCGCCAACCTCCGACAGTATCTTCCACTTCCAGATCGCGAGGAGGGTATACAACTGGGAATCGCCGAACCGGTGATCATACTCGAAATTTTTGAACCGCAGCACATATTCTTCATGCTCGGAGGGGTACCAGCACGCCTCCGTACCGGCCACGGTCAAAGTGTTGCCGGTTCCCTGCAAAAAACGAAAGGGGGTGGAACTGTTGCTGCGCTGACTGAAGTAGTCTTCATAACGGAAATGCTGGAAGAATGGCTTAAACACGAATTGTTTCACGGGCAGGCGCATTTCGTAGGAATGTTCTCTCCAGCCCGTGGTCATCAGATTAAGCTCGGAATGCCCCAGCAAGGAGATATCTCCCGGCAGAAGCAATGTAAAATCCGTGCCCAGGCTCTCTTCATGGCGGGAACCATTGTCAGATATGTATTTGTGCGAAATGCCGGCATCATACTGCCCGGGCTTTGAATAGGCGAGCTTTCCCCCGAACATGAAATCACCCTGACGGCCGTTTGATGTATCGAGGGCAACCGGCGATCCGGCATACATCGAAAGTGCAACAGACGGAGTCAGGTATGCCTTGCCGTAGACCCCGTCAATACTGTCCCTCGCCACACCTTCGAAAACGTACTGACGTCCGGCGCGCAGCAGGTAGTCCCTGCCGGGCGACAGATACTGAAGATAAGCATGCAGCAGCTCTCCGGCGGTATTGCCGTCGTTGTAGTTGTCACCCAGATTGCCCCGCCCCCAACCGTTGGCGTGCAGCGACAGACCGGAACTCTTGAGATTGCCGTAATCGAGCTGTAGATACTCGTAAGCCGGAACTGCGCTGAGTTTTTTTCCATCAGCCGCCTGCCTGTCAAAACCGCGCAAGATCGTTTCGGAGGCAACCTTGAGATCGGCTGTCCGGCCCGGCGACGGCGACAACGCCAGCAATCCGGAGATCAGGATCAGTAAAGAAAGACGGCGGCCTGGCACGAATAAAGTTTCTCCTTTGGCAGTTGATGGTTATCTGCGATACGCACTGCGCTTACTTGCTGCGCAGCTTGGTCGGCAGATCGTGCGGATCCTGATGACAGGTCAGGCACTTCGGGAATCTTTCGTGCAGCTGTTTGCTG
The DNA here is from genome assembly GCA_964458105.1 of uncultured Geobacter sp. GTDB lineage: Bacteria > Desulfobacterota > Desulfuromonadia > Geobacterales > Pseudopelobacteraceae > JACRCG01. The sequence continues at coordinate 33,222 of CAYWJJ010000044.1, read as the reverse complement.
TGCGGAGCGACATGACAGACGCTGCATTGCGGGATATAGCCATGCTTGCTGTGGCAGCTGACACAATTGACCTTGCCGTGTTTGCTCGGCGTCTTGGACCACTTGACATAGACCTTGTCATGGCAGGCGTTGCAAGTTTTGGCGTTTGCATCTTTTGCAAACTTGATCTGCAACGGCTGGTGCACCGGATGACATTCGCTGACGCAGGTCTTGAACTCCTGGCCACCAAAATGCGGTTTGTGGCAGGTGTTGCAGCTGGGAATAAAGCCATGCGAGGTGTGGCAATTGTCACACGACAACTTGGTATGCTTGCTGGGGAATTTCTGCAACTGCTCGAAAGGACTGCTGTGGCAGCCGGAACATGAGTTAAGCAGTGTCTTCGACATCGGAATTCTTTTGGGTGCATGGGGATTGCCGTGGCAGGCTAAACATTCGGTAATTTTCTCGCCGTGCGGCAACAGGTGGCACTCCCGGCACTTGGGCATCAATGTTTCCCAGTTGTTTTTGACCGGGCTATAGGCATGAAAACTCTTGTGACAATTCTGGCACTCGAACCGGTGGCGCCCTCCGGCGCCCTTCAGATCACCGTATTGTGTGCTGTGGCACTGGCCGCACTGTACCGGCGTAAGCTGCGCAGGCTCGGCGTTGTAAAGCTCTGCGGTTTGGGGAGCCGCCTTTCCCGAGCTTTTAGCCGCTTCTTTTTCAGCTGCAAACGAATTACCGATATCAACCAGCGCAAATAGTCCAATTACGCACAGCATTATCAGCCATCTGTCTTGAGGTTTCATAAATCTTTCCTCCTCTTGAAATTTTCCAGGTATCCGTCCGTCAGGCATGCAGGCGGCCGCTTCACAAGCGCTGCCGGGACAATATGGAATTTAGTAGTGAGACGCAACCCCAAAAACGCCATATCAAACAGCTGAATGGACAGTGGGGGTTTCTTTCTTTGGAAAAACCGGCAGGGCTACTTAAGTAGTTTTCATCCGGAGACATGGATGAGAAGCCAAGTTAACAGGCAAATCGAATTAGCCGTCAATATCATTAGTCCGCAGTAATGTCAACCAAACAGATTTGGATTCAGCAGGGAAATCAAGGCAACAGTGGCCTGATAATGTGAAAATTGCCTGAAGTCCTTGTTCCTGGGGAGGATATTCATGGAGTGTAAATTCCGGCAAAGCCGGCTATCGTTTCAGGCAGCGAAGGGCCGGAGAATATGAACCGGAGAGCGGGTTTATCAGGAGATAAGGGGGCATGAAATTTTTTCAGGTATTATCGGTGAGGTCAGTACTTCAAGCCGTTTTTGAGCTGATTGGCAAATTCCTCGGCCCGAACCGGGCGGCTGAACAGGTAACCCTGCATCTCAATGCAGTTGTTGAACGAAAGAAACTGCATCTGTGCGCGGGTTTCTACACCTTCCGCAATGACGCTCATTTTGAGGGAACGGGCGATGTCGATAATGATCTCGGCAATGGCGGCATCATCCGGGTTGGTGGTGATGTCCTTCACAAAAGAACGATCAATCTTCAAGCGGCTGATTGGAAAATGCTTGAGGTATGACAGCGAGGAATAGCCGGTCCCAAAGTCGTCGATTGACAGTGAAATCCCCATTTCCTTGAGTTTTTGCAGGATGACCGTGTTTTGTTCCGCATCCTTCATGATAGTGCTTTCGGTGATCTCCAACTCCAGATACTCCGGTTCCAGACCGGTGTCCAGCAGGGTGGACGCAATGACCTGATCAAGATGGTACTGGCTGAACTGCTTTGCGGAAAGATTCACAGCCACGCGCACGGCGGGCAACCCCTGGTCCTGCCAGACCTTGTTTTGGCGGCAGGCGGTGCGCAGCACCCATTCTCCGAGTGGAATTATAAAGTTGTTTTCCTCCGCCAGATAGATAAACTTGTCCGGCCCCAGCAGCCCCAGGTCCGGATGCTGCCAGCGCAGCAGCGCCTCCATTCCGGTAATCTGACCGGAGCGGGTATCCACCTGCGGCTGATAGACCAGAAAGAATTCTTCCCGCTCCAGCGCCTTGCGCATCGAGTTTTCCAGAATCATCCGCTCCAGCACCTTGATGTTCATATCGCGCGAAAAAAACTGGAAGTTGTTACGGTCCTGCTCCTTGGCCTGATACATGGCGAGGTCGGCATGCTTCAGCAGAGTGTGGCTGTCGTCACCGTCCATCGGATAAACTGCAATACCGATACTGCAGGTGGAATAGATCTCGTGCCCGTCAATATAGACCGGCTCTGAAACGATTGTCAGAATCTTTTTGGCGACCTTGGTGATGCCCTCTTCATGGGACACGCCGACCAGTATGGCGACAAACTCGTCCCCGCCCAACCGCGCCAGTGTATCCGTTTCACGGACACAGGCTTCAAGACGCGTGGCAACAGACTTCAGCAGCTTATCGCCGGCGCGATGCCCCAGTGTGTCGTTGATCCCCTTGAAACGGTCCAGATCAAGGATCAGAACCCCCAGCAGATTTTTGTCGCGAGCGGCCTGGGCGATTGCAATATGGAGGCGGTCATACAGCAGGCTGCGGTTAGGAAGGCCGGTCAGTGTATCGTAGTTGATCAGCTGCTGAATTTCGCTTTCGGCACGGATGCGGGCGGTTATGTCAAGCGTCGTGCCGGAGAGCAGACGGGCGCACCCGAACTCGTCGCATTCGACCTCTCCCTGGGTGCTTACAACGATTTCCCCGGCGTTTTTGTTAATAATGCGATAATTGATGTTGAACGGCTGGCAGGTTTTCACTGAATTCAACACCGCTTTTTTGAAAGCAGGCAGATCCAGCGGACTGATCATGGTGTAAAGCCACTCCATGCAAATTTCCCGCGGCTCTCCGGGCGTCAATCCGAAGATGTGGTACAGTTCGTCCGACCAGTAAATCTCGCCGCTGGCAATGTTCCACTCCCAGCTCCCCATGCGGGCGATTTTCTGGGCCCGGGCCAGGCGGGTTTCACTCAGCCGCAGAGCCAGCTCGGCCTTTTCAAGCTTCCGCCTGGTTCTGACTTCGTGCAGGGAACGCGCAATAACCGCCGGCAATCTGTCCAGAAAGGTGGTGTCCTTGATCATGAAATCGCAAGCGCCGGTCTTCATTATCTCGACCGCCAGACTTGCGTCATCACGGCCGGTCACCATTACAAAGGAAATCGACATGCCCAACTCGCGCATCCGGTCTATAAAAGATGCTCCGGTCATGTCGGGGAGGGTATAGTCCAGGATGATCAGAGACGCCACGTTTGACGCCAGCCAGCCAAAGGCGGCGTCACCGCGGGCGAACCGGTGGCAGACATAGCCTTCGTCGGCAAGGGTTGAGGACATCAGCTCGGCAAAGCCGGTGTCATCTTCGATGATCAGAATCGATTCAGTTGTGATTGTATCCTGGTGCAGTTCTGACATGTAGTTTTCCTGACTGCATTCTGCGGCGGTTATTTATTCTTCAGACGCCAGCCGACCTTGTTGACCTGCGGCACGCGGGAAATCGCCAGCGAATCCGGCTCCACATCGATCGTGACCGTTGTGCCGGCCGCCACAAGCGAGTTGCTTCCGACCGTGACCGGCGCCACAAGCTGCACATCGCTTCCGATGAAAACGCCATCCCCGATAACCGTACGGTGCTTCCTGACGCCGTCATAGTTGCAGGTGATGGTGCCACAGCCGATATTGACATCACGGCCGATTTCGGCATCACCCAGATAGGTCAGGTGTGATGCTTTGGACCCCTCTCCCATCTGCAACTTTTTAGTTTCAACAAAGTTTCCGATCTTGACGTGACTCTGCAGCACCGTGCCGGGACGCAGATGAGCCATCGGACCGACCGCCACATCCTGATGCAGCACGGAATCTTCCAGGACCGAACCGGCCTTGATATGGCAGCCGTCACCGATACGGCAGCCGAAGATGCTGACCCCCTGCTCGATTTCGCAGCCACTGCCGATCACTGTTCCAGCGCCGATCTGGCAGTTCGGATGAACGACCGAATCGGCACCGATAATGACTCCCTGGTCGATATAGGTCTGTTCCGGATCAATCATTGTCACGCCGGAGAGCATATGCTCGCGATTGATGCGTCGACGCAGGATGCGGGCCGCATCGGCCAGTTGGGCACGGTCATTGATCCCCATGATTTCGTCGGGATCTCCGGTCGGCATTGCCAGGCAGACCAACCCTTTCCGTACGGCAATCGCCACCAGATCGGTCAGGTAGTATTCCTGCTGGGCGTTGTTGTTGCCGATGGAGCGGATATTTTCAAACAGGAAATCGGACTGCATGCAGTAGATGCCGCTGTTGATCTCGCGGATATCCTGTTCTTCCGGGTCGGCGTCCTTCTGCTCTACAATGCGTGTCACCCTGCCGTCTTCATCGCGCACGACCCGTCCATAACCGTAGGGTTCGTCCATGACCGCGGTCAGAACAGTGACAACGGCCGCATGGTCAGCGTGGAATTTCAAAAGACCGGCCAGCGTCTCGGAGCGCAGCAGCGGAGTGTCGCCGCACAGGATCAGTACGGTTCCCCTGAAACCGGCCAACGCATCCAGGGCGCAGGCCACGGCGTGTCCGGTGCCCAGTTGCTGTTCCTGCATGGCGCACAGTATGCTGTTGTCCCCGCGAAATACGCCTTGAACCGCATTAGCCTGATGTCCGATCACCAGGACGATCGGATCGGCCCCGGCTCCACGGGCGGCCGCAACCGGCCATGAGATCATCGGCAACCCCGCGACAGTGTGCAGCACCTTGATTACTCCGGACTTCATGCGGGTGCCCTTTCCAGCGGCAAGTACTACGGCGGCACGTGATTCCATCGATAGCGGCTCCATATCTATATAAAATTGGCGGGTCAGAACGTGTACAGATTGATGTGGCTGGGAACTTTTGCAAGTCGGCATTTTATGCGATGATATTCGAAGCGTCAAGTTATTAGCGCCAAGCACTGCGAGGCGTGATTACTATCTTTAATCTTTACTTATCTGCCCTTTCCGATATAGTGAATGGCTGTTTTTGGTGTACTCACTGATACCAAAGATGCAATCAAAATGAGTACAAGGCGGCAAGGAAAGTGGCGACAAAGGCGTACTATAAGTACGTTATTGAGCCAACGACGAAGCCAACAACGTAATCGTTTGATTGCGACTTGGTGGAGAAGGTTTCCGCATGGCAATTGCCGATGATATTACAAAACTTGACCAGCAATTGAGCGAACTGATTTTGAAGTACGAACAATACTTCATCGGCCTGGAGAAGCGTGAACCGCTGCCTCTGCTTGGCGAAGTCGAAAAAATGGTTCGACGCTATACCGGAGTGCCGATCAATAACACCATGTACAAACACCGCTTCAACATGCTGGTGGCCCGTTTCAATACATATCGCGAGCACTGGAACCGAATTCTCAAGCTGATCGAAGAGGGCAGATACTCACGGGACCGCTTTATCAGCGATTTGCACCTGCGGCAGCGCAGCAAACCGGAGAAAAAGACCTCCGAACCCGCACCCGACAGTGCGGCAAGCGACCTGGACCGTATCGTCCATGAGTTCCGTGAGGCTCGCAAGGCTTGCAACCTTCCGGCACATAAGATCACCCGCGACCTTGTTGCGGCAACCATTGAAAAGCAGAGGCCGATCCTGGCGGCAAAACTGGGTACTGAAAATTTTACGTTCAGGGTTGTTATCGAAGACGGCAAACCAAAGCTGAAAGCCGGCCTGCGGAAACATTAGTCCAACAAACCGATACAAGCCAATCAAGCAGGTTTCAAACAAGACCTCACATGACACCTCTTATTCCCCAAATAATGGACGTGGTTGCCGCACTCAAAAGCGGCCACCAGCGCGTTACCATCCCGGGCCTTAAAGGCTCGTCCCCCGCCCTGATAATTGCTGAATTGCTGCGGACCGGCCTTGACAGGCTGTTTGTCATAACAGCCAACCAGGAAGTGGCAGAGGAGTTTTGCCGGGAACTGGCTTTTTTTTCCGGAGGGGAGGCTCAGCCGCTCATATTTCCGGCCTGGGACTCAGCTCCTTTTTCGGCATCATCTCCCCACCCCGATATTTCCGGCGCCCGCCTGGACACGCTCTTCCACCTGCAAAACGGAGCCGTACGAGTAACCGTCATGCCGGTGGCGGCAGCCCTGCAGCGGGTTCTGCCGCGAGCAACGCTGAATGATTCATCCTGTTATCTGGTGACCGGAGAAGAATTTGATCGTGACGACCTGCTGGCAAAGCTTGTCAGAATGGGCTACGCCAATGTGCCGCTGGTCGAGGATCGCGGCACCTTCGCGGTGCGGGGGGGCATCCTGGACATATTCCCCCCCAACATGCCGACGCCGGTCAGGATCGAGTTTTTCGGCGATACGGCCGAGACCATCCGTGCCTTTGATCCGCTCACTCAGCGCTCACTGCAGCCGGTGGAAGAACTCGTGCTGCTCCCCTCGCGTGAACTGCTGCTTACGGACGAAATACTGGATAATATAGCTCCCCTGCTGAAACATCGCTGCGACGAACTGGACATTCCGGCCAACCGGCGGCGCCTGATCCTGGAGGATCTGCAGAACGCGGTCTACTTCCAGGGAGTGGATTTTCTCCAGCCGCTGCTGCACCCTGGGCTGGAGACGATTTTTGACTATGCCCCGGGAGTGCCGCTGGTTCTGCTGGACCCCGAGTCGATCCGCTTTGAATGTCTGAGTTTTGCGGAGGAGATCACCTCCGGAGCAGCCAAGGCGGTTGCTGGCGGACTGGCCCATTCCCCGGCAGAGCAGCTGTTTCTTTCCGAAGCCGAACTGGACGTTCTGATCACCGGACGCAGCCGCATCGAACTTTCCGGCTTGTCTCTGGAAACAGCCGCAGAAACAGCTATGTTCAGCGTACCCTGCCAGGACAACAGCGACCTGCGGGTACACGTTTCCAAGGAGAGCAGTCATGCCCTGGCGCCGCTGGCCCGCACACTGCGCGAATGGCTTGACGGGGGGCAGCGCGTGCTGATGGCATGCCACCAGATGCCGCAGGCGGAACGCCTGAAACAGCTGCTGGCGCCATATGACATAAAGTGTCGCATCAGCGAAGGGCCATTTCGGGAAACCCTCTCCCCAGCGGGGGAGGGTTGGGGAGTGGGGATAACCCTGCTGCTCGGCGAGATCTCGCGCGGCTTCCGGCTGCCATCCTCGCAGCTTGCGATGATCACCGAAGAGGAACTGTTCGGCAAGCGGGTCAGACGCCGTGGCGTCTCAGAGGTGCGCAAGAAGCAGATCCTGTCATCACTGGCCGAGCTCAAGCCGGGTGACCATATGGTGCATATTGACCACGGCATCGGACTGTACCGGGGTCTGCAGCACATCAGCGTCGGCGGCATCGGCGGCGACTTCCTGCTGCTGGAGTATGCCGGCTCCGACAAGCTCTACCTGCCGGTCGACCGCCTGGGACTGGTGCAGCGCTATGTCGGGCCGGAAGGTTCTCAGCCGGCGCTGGACAAACTGGGTGGCATCAGTTGGGAAAAATCCAAGGGGAAAGCCCGCAAGAACATAGAGGAACTGGCCGGCGAGCTGCTGGAAATCTATGCCAAGCGCCAGGTCTGCGAAGGCTTCGCCTTTTCGCCGCCGGACGAGATGTACAAGGAATTCGAGGCATCTTTTGCCTGGGAAGAAACCCCCGACCAGCTCTCCGCGATCCAGGATGTGCTGGCAGACATGCAGCACTCGAAACCGATGGACCGCCTGGTGTGCGGCGATGTGGGCTACGGCAAGACCGAGGTTGCGCTGAGGGGCGCCTTCAAGGCCGCCCTGGACGGCAAGCAGGTCGGCATCCTGGTCCCGACCACGATTTTGGCCCAGCAGCACTACGAAACTTTCCATGAAAGACTCAAGGATTATCCGGTCACGGTCGAGGTTATCTCACGTTTCCGCACCGCCAAGGAGCAGAAGGAAATCCTGGAGCGCCTTAAAAAGGGTAACATCGACATCATCATCGGCACCCATCGCCTGCTGCAGAAGGATGTGCTTTTCAAGGATCTGGGGCTGCTGATCATCGACGAAGAGCAGCGTTTCGGGGTCAAGGACAAGGAGCGCCTGAAGGCCTTCCGGGCCGTGGTTGACATCATGACCCTGACCGCGACCCCGATCCCGCGCACGCTGTATATGTCGATGATGGGCATCCGCGACCTTTCGATCATCGACACTCCGCCGGTGGACCGGCTGGCGGTCAAGACCTTTGTCTCCAGATTTTCCGAGGAGCTGATTCGTGAAGCTGTACTGCGCGAGATACGGCGCGGCGGGCAGATCTTCTTTGTTCATAACCGGGTGCAGACCATCGCCAAGCGGGCCGAGCTGTTGGCCCAACTGGTGCCGGAAGCCAGGATCGCCGTGGGACACGGCCAGATGGGTGAACACGAGCTTGAGAAGGTCATGCTGGGGTTCATGCACGGCGAGACCAACCTGCTGCTCTGCACGACGATCATTGAATCAGGCCTGGACATCCCCAACGCCAACACCTTGATTGTAGACCATGCCGACAAGTTCGGACTGTCACAACTGTACCAGCTGCGCGGGCGCGTGGGACGATCGAGCCAGCGCGGCTACGCATATCTGCTGATCCCCGGCGAAGGCGCCATCAGTTCGGATGCGCGCGAACGCCTGCGGATCCTGCAGGACATCTCCGAGTTGGGTGCCGGTTTCCGCATCGCTACCCACGACATGGAGATCCGCGGCGCCGGAGACATGCTCGGCAACCGCCAATCCGGCACCGTAACTGAAATCGGCTTTGAACTCTACAACCAGATGCTGGAAGAGACCATCTGCCGCATGCGGGGCGAGGAAATGGTCGAACATGTCGAGCCGGAGATCAACCTGAAAGTGCCGGCCTTCATCCCGGAGGCCTACGTCAAGGACGCCGGCCAGCGGTTGGTGATCTACAAGAAACTGACCCAGGCCGAATGCGAAGAAGACGTGTTGGACGTGCAGAACGAGGTCAGCGACCGCTTCGGCAAATATCCGCTGGCGACCTCCTACCTGTTCGAGATCATGAAGCTGCGCGTAATGCTGAAAAAACTGCTGGTGCGGCAAATCGACTACAGCGGCAAGACGGTGGTGATTTCCTTCCACCCACGCACTCCCGCTTCACCGGACACGATCATCGGCATGATGCGCAGTGAACCGAAAAACTACCAGTTCACGCCGGATTACAAGCTGGTCTGCACGCTGAAGGGAACCACCTTCGAAGAGATCATCGAAACCGCCGGAAAAGTGCTGAAAAGGTTGCTGCCGCCGGTCGTTCAGTAGTACGACCTGATTCTGTTGCCAATTCCAACAATGGTTTCCGGTTTTTTAAGTGCATTCGCGATGACAACAATTTACAATCAGCGCTACCGGCGCTTTCTGCTTCGCACTTGCTTTTCAACATGGAGTTCATATGGCAATACGGATAAGATTTTTGAAAACGGCATTGGAGGTCGTCGTTATCCTGCTTCTGACGACCGGGAATGGCTGGGCGGTTGCCTCATTTGCCAAAAAGTACGGCATGGGATGCAAGAGTTGTCATACATTCGGATCCGAATTAAATGATCTTGGCCTGATTTTCAAAAAGAACGGCCATACTTTTGGCGAAAAAAATGCATCCCAAAAGGACAAGCCCAAGCAAGGCGTTCCACGAGATGATAAAATCACGAATTCTGAAGCGTCGGGGAAGAGTCCCGATAAATCGGAATCAAAAACAGGTGGCGCAGAGTCCGCTGCAGAGGCATCCGATGCGGAACAGCCATTACCTGAAACCAGAGTCTACAGTTGGAAAGCCGACGATGGCACCATGCATTTTTCGGACACGCCCTACGTTAATCAACGGGGTGAAAAGAAGGCTGCCTCGGACAAGGCGGGAAAAAAGATTGTGCGGGGCGGATTCAAACCGCTCTCGGCAGTAATACCGAAACGGCTGCAGAAGACTGTCGCGCAATCTGCAGCACCGAATCCGGAGAAGACACTATTGCCCAGGGCTGATTCACAAGAACCGAAGGTTACAGTTGAAATAAGGCCTGAAGGACAGCCAAGAAGTTTCGAGGATTGTATGGAGCGAATTCTGGTAGCAAACCCTTTGCCTAATACTTCAGAAGCTGCCATGGAGCTGTTCCGGGAAGCGGAAACCATCTGCTTTCCTTACGAAAACAAACAAAAACGTTAATAGGCTGATTATTCATGATCTTATTCGATCGCCAATGTTGTCCAGGCCGACAATTGGAGGAGCAACAACCATGAAAAGGATGATTACAGGTTTGCTGCTGGCACTGCAGCTCTTAATTTATCAGCAAGCTTATGCATTAACAGATGACGAACTTAAGATAAAAAATGGAGACTACACCTGTGCACCTCCCTATCTGTCGCTGAACGCTAAGCCGAACATCAACATACTTTTTGACCTTTCCGGTTCAATGCAACAGCCGGCATACAGGGATTGCGCACGAACGGGTGACACTACAGGCAGTCCTAATGGCTATGTGTCTGGCTGTACCACACAAACAGTAGCCGGTAGCGAGCTATATGATTCAACCAGAGAGTATTACGGCTATTTCGATAAGGAGCAGTATTACAAGTATAATGTGACTGGCGGCTATTTTGAAAAAAACACCTGCACAAGTACGACGAACAGAAAAGGAAGCATTAGTGGCGACGGCAGCACTGGTTGTCTTTCAGGGAATCTGCTCAACTGGATTGTGACAACCCGACTGGATACCGTCCGGAAAATTTTCACCGGTGGACGTGTTAAATCAACTACCACGACCGATGCAGTTCTGGAGAGCGATGGAGCAAAATATGTAGTTACTGAGCCTAATTTGCATTGCACATTTACCGTTACTGCTACCAACAATGCCGCAGACAGCAATTCGAACACATATGTTGAAACGCGGAAATTAGCGATAGCGGATCAAACCGGCAACACCTGCAGTCTGGGCACTTTGACTGCTGCTAACACAAATGTCCTTACACCCATTGAAGTGGTCGATGGAGTGATTCATGGACTTTATACTCAGGCAGAGCTTGAAGTTTCCGTTTTTGCAGAATTGACTGGTGATTACAGGGTCGGTAAAAGCCAGCCTCTTTCAAGTTACATCACTGCAATCAACAGCGAATTAGCTTACGGAGCAACACCGACCGGGACTGGAATTAAAGAGTCGATGGCTTTTTTCAAACAAACCACTACGCAAACCTTGGTAAATGGTAAGGGAGATTATTTAAAAGACCCCTATTATGATTCGGATGGTGGCATCACACCAATCTCACTTCCGGTCCCATGCCGTAAATCATTCGTTCTGTTGGTTTCTGATGGAGCTTGGCCGAGTGTCTTTACCACTACCTACCCTGCGTCTCCCCCCGGCACGCTCACGGAGGATCCGGTGCCGACAGTTCATGCGATGCATACAACAGATATGCGGCCAGCCCCTGCTTTAGGTGCAGATCCACTCGCGGGTAGACAGACTGTTTCAGTCTACACCGTATATGCTTTCGGTGATGGTGTCTACGGTCGAAATTCTTTGATAACAGCGGCAATATTTGGCGGGTATGATGATAAAGAGGGGACGCTTGCCATGCCGTATCCTTTTACCGCTTTGCCAGCGGACAGTCGTATTATTAACGGCGCCAGCGGGTATCCATTGCCGCAATGCAATCCCACCGGTACATGGAATAAGGAATGTGAAACTTGGGCCAAGAAGGCTACCGGGCTGCCATATAATTACTTTGAGGGTGGCGATGGGGCTGCATTGAAAGATGCGATCGAGGAAGCATTGAAAAATATGCTTAAACAGACATCGTCGGGCACTGCCGCTTCTGTCATGGGAAATAACGACAATAGTGGTTCGGCGCTGCTTCAAGCAATGTATTATCCGGAAAAAAAGTTTGAATCAGGCAGTTCGGCCACTTGGGTTGGCGAACTTCAGGCATTCTGGTATTACATTGATCCCACATTGAATAATATAACTATTCGTGAGGACAGCACTAACGATCTGAAGCTAAATCTTAAAAATGATAAAATTGCGGACTTTGTTTTTGTTAAAGGAACAGGTAATACCAAGGATAAAACCAAGGTCCGATTGTATGCTGATGCAAACGGCGATGGAGTCAAGGACAACTCTGCCACCCCGGATTCCGAACTTGATGATCCCGCTGATGCAAAATCCCTCTGGCGCGCTGGACGGAGCCTCTGGTCACGGAATTTGATAGATACCCCCCGCACCATTTTTACCAGCGATCCTTCGTCAGCCGCCACAAAGCTTGACTTCCAATTCGACAATACAACGGCGGCAAAGTTGGCTCCATACATGGACACTAACGATACCCAAGCTATTGATATTATCAAATATGTTCGCGGAATCGATTTTGCCTCGTCCTATGGCTATCGTAATCGTACTGTAACGATCGGTGGAACAGACAGCGTCTGGAGGCTGGGGGATATAATTCATTCAACTCCAAAGCTTCTAACGGAAGTCAGGCTGAACAGCTACAACCTGAAGCAGCCCAGCGGCTATTCGGATACCAGTTACGATAAGTTTATAAAGTCTAAAGATTATAACTGGCGCGGTGCGGCCTATGTGGGCGCCAACGACGGCATGCTGCATGCATTCAAGCTGGGCTCAAATTTTGACGGTACAAACTCGGGTACTATCGCTGAGATCAAAAATGCCGACAAAAGCGACGCTACTGATCTGGGAAAAGAGTTGTGGGCATTCATACCCAAGAACACGTTGCCATATCTGCAATATCTGCTGCGGCCGGACTATCAGCACATTTACATGGTCGATGCGACTCCACTGTTGGTTGATGCTAGCGTCAATCCGACTATCTATACCAAATCGGATGGCACGACCATCACATGCACCGACGCAACCTACTCTCAGTGTGTGAAACAGACTGACGTTTCTTCCAGCAGCAAGCTGCTAAATTATAATACGGGATTGACGAAGGGCGGCACCAGCTGGCGAACTCTGCTGCTCGGCAGCACCGGACTGGGCGGCGCTGTCAGCACTGAGCAGGCCAAGATCAAGGGTGCTGTCAATAAACTTTCTATAACTGGAAATGGTAAATATTTTCACTGCGCATCCTGCGACTATGTTGCGGCTGGATTTAAAATCGGCACGATTTTTAAGTCATCCGGTTTTGCAACACCAGGGAATAATGGCTATTTTATTGCTACGGCTGTTGAAACAAACAAGATTACCTGTGCAAGTTCCAGTGGTCTTTCCAATGAATCCAATGTTCCTTCTGCTGTGCTGCAGCAGATCACGGTCAAAACACCGATCATGGATCCGGGGGATACCGCGTCCCCTAAGACCAAGGGATTTGGGTATTCATCGGTTTTTGCACTGGATGTCACCGATCCGATTACACCCGACGGTGACTATCCGAAGCTGCTGTGGGAATTTACCGATCCGAGGCTCGGCTTCACTACGGTGACGCCAGCTATCGTGCGCATCAAGGACGCCGCTGACACCGTCAGCCTCCCGCGCAACGGCAAGTGGTTTGCTGTTCTCGCCTCCGGGCCAACCGGCCCGATCGATAACGGCTGGTTTCTGGGTCTATCTGACAAAAAGCTGACCATCTTCGTGCTTGACCTGAAAAGCGGCAAGCTGGTGCGGACTTTCAGCAACGCTGAAACCAGTGATATTAACACACAGTTCACCCTGCCGGTTGACGCGCCCGCCTTCGCAGGCTCACTTTCCGGGGCCACCACCGATACGGATAAATTCGACACTTCCAGATCCGGCGCTTACAGTGATGATGCCGTATATATCGGCTATACCCGTGCCAACAGCGAAACCGCTCCTACCGCCTGGGACAAGGGTGGGGTAGTGCGGCTGCTGACCTACAATGACCCTAATCCGGCCAACTGGAAGATTTCCACCTTGATTGACGGGATCGGTCCAGTCACGTCTGCCGTCACAAAACTTCAGGACGCCACAAAATCCCAGCTTTGGCTATATTTCGGCACGGGACGTTACTACACCAAGGACGATGATCCAATTAAAGTGCAATCGCTATTCGGTATCAAGGACCCCTGTTTCATAAACGCAAATTCGTTTGCTACAGACTGCAGTACCAATAGCTCGTACGCTGCCCCCGCGGTTACCGCCGCCACATCATCTTCTGGCGCGACCTTTACAGGCTTGGTTGATCAAACCGGTTCTGTTAGCACTGTTGCTGCAACCGACAAAGGCTGGAAAATTGATCTTGATGCAGCTTCAGGAAGCAATTACCCCAAACGGGTCATAACCGACACTCTGGCCAGCACCAGCGGAGTTCTAACCTTCACCACTTTCACACCTTCCAAGGATGTCTGCAGCTATGGTGGCAACACCACTTTCTGGGCTGTAAAATACGACACGGGCGGAAGCGGCGCCTCAAAGCTGAAAGGACAGTTGCTGATGCAGCTCTCAACCGGCGCCTTTCAACAGGTTGACATGTCTGCTAATAATGCGTTTTCCCAAAGTGTCGGTCGGGAATCCGCACCTTTCACTGGAGTGCCGCCAGCCTCGCCGCCCTCCATCACAGCCAACACCAACCACTTCCCGACCAAGCGTTTTCTGCACATTCAGGAAAGATAGACATGAAAGAAAACGGGTTTACATTGGTGGAGGTATTGATTGTCATCGCAATTATCGCGATCGTTCTGTCTGTTGCCACGCTTAACTTTAGAAGCATGAAGGACAAGGCAGATACGGAAAAACAGACCAGAGAGCTGCAGTCCGACATTACAGCAATCCGGCTGCATGCAATGCAGAACAGGCAGAGAAGCGCCCTGATGCTGGATCCAAAACAGTATATTTATAAGACTTATACTAGCGACTATGAAAACGATACCGCCGGCAAACAGGTTAGCAGTGTCAGCTACCGCTTGGATCTGAAAAGAAAATCCGGGTCCAGCCTGAATGACCTTAACATTGCATCCGACCGGATCGAGTTCGACAGCAGAGGTTTTACAAACAACACGACTACCCTGGTTGTTGTGCCTGTTACTTACAGCGGCGGGCTCGACTGTATCGTAGTGCAGAAGGCCCGCACCAGCATCGGGAGGATGGTAGATGCTTCTACCTGCCAAAAACAGTAAACCTCGCGGCTTTACGCTGATAGAGGTTATGATGGCCATGCTGATAATGACCGTCGGCCTGATGGCGCTGCTGCAAACTCTGGGTTATGCCATTTCCTACAATTTCAGCAATAAGCTGAAAAATGATGCTGTCATGGTTGCGGATCGAGCAATGATGCATGAACGGGTTAATCCGTTCGCCAACATCACCTCTGTTAATACAGTTGACAGAGTTCCCTTTGCACTGGGATTCGTCAATTATTCGGTATTCGAAAAAGTTACAAAAATCGGTTCCAGTGATCCTCCCACATCTAAAAATGTACTCTATACTGTTACCTGGCGTGACAAAGGTGTAAAAAAGCAACTTTTTCTCACCACGATCATCGGCAACTGACGGAGAAGAACTTTGCAAAATCGTCGGCTTACAAATAATGACGGCTTCACATTAGTCGAAATACTGATCGCCATGGCGCTGTTTATCGTTGTGATGATGATTACGACAGATATTTTCGACCGGATGCTGCCCAAGACCAAAATCATAAGCAAAAGCGAAGAAAGCAATGTCGAAGGGATTGTCGGTCTGGAAATGTTCCGCCGGGACCTGGAATTGGCCGGTTTCGGGCTTTTTACCGATATAGATAGCCCGCCCCCGGTGTACAGCGAGGCGGCCACTGCGGGCTATAACGATGCGCCCAACGGCATTCCACGAGCGATAGTGACAGACAATAACCTGACAACTAATGTGCTTACAGAGACTGACTATCTTGTAATCAAGGCCACCAATGCATCACTGAGTCCGGCATCGCAGTGCTGGACCAGCATTAAAGGTCCGGGAACATCAAAAATCTGGGGAGTTAACGATCTTCAGGAAGGCCGCAACGACCGCGTTGTTGTTGTCAGCCAGAGCTATAGAAACGGCGAACTGCAGCGGAAATTGATTTATGACACCAACAATCCGACATCCTTCTCGGTTGCCTATAAAGCGGACGGGTCATATACGACGCCATTTTCGCCGAGTTCCAGCGACAAGCAGTATTATTATTACGGTATTGACAGCGTCGCACCACGCGCTCCCTTCAATCGCACCGACTACTATGTTAAACGGGTAGCCGGCGATGTACCTACCGGTTGCTCACCGGCCGCCGGTGTGTTGTATAAGTCGGTTTTGAATCAGAATAGCGGCAACATGGATGCCATACCAGTAATGGATTGCGTTGCAGATATGCAGGTTGTACTTGGTTGGAATACCGGCGGGGACCCTGCCGGAAACGCTGCCGATACCTATACTAACGCCGCAGGCGAACAAGCATTATCATTCGCCCCACTCGGCACTTTTAATGCTCTATGGCTCCTTGATCCCAAGGAAATCAGGACCCGTTTGAAACTGGTCATGGTTTATATTCTCGCCCAGGATGGCGGATTCGACAAGAACTTCAATAATACTGAATCGAAGATGAGGATCGGGGAAGCGGGGATGTCCGGCGAGGTGAAGGAAGTTGATCTGAGAACCCCAAATTTCCTGCACTATCGCTGGAAGTTGCACCGACTTGTGGTCAGGCCCAAGAACCTGATCTAGATTTTGAGAGTACCTGAGGATTACAATGAAGCAGCTGAACAATAGGGGGGTAGCGCTGTTAACGGCCCTGATGATGACTGTCATTATGCTGTCCATCATACTGGGCGTCATGTATCTGATTGATCGGTCAATCAAGGGCAGTGCTGCGCACAAAACTTATCGTAACACGGTTGAGGCTTCTTACGGAGGCGCGGATCTTGTAGCCAGGGAGATTATCCCCCAACTGTTTAACAACGTTTCAACCAGCACATTGACTGTCGGTCTGGATTCCATTCGTGCCAACTTTGCCAGTTCCGCCTGTCTGCACAAAAAGTTGGATTTTGCCACGACGAGTTGGGGAACAATAGGACCTGAATGCAATTCCGTTGTTAAGCCAAGTATAAACCCGGATGTAAAATTCGAATTGTCCGGTTTGAATGGACAGACCTTTACGGTCTATACCAAGATCGTTGATACTACCCCTGGGGTTCCTTACTCAGCCGGCGGCAACCAGCTTGTGGGGGGTGGCGTCACCGAAAGCAGTGCGGGAAGCACATTGAGACTTGATCACTATGTTTACAGAATCGAAGTGTCAGCAGAAAGCAAGTCTGCCGAGAAGTCAAATGTTTCAGTATTATACGAATATTGATCGAGCCGGGATAATTGCAGTAAACCGTTACCGGATATTTGCATTATGACGGTGATACTGCACTGTATTACAGCGGAATAATCTTGCATCAGGCACCTTTGTATGCTAGCTTTTCGAAGTTTTCAACCATACTTATTCGCAATAAAAAAGGAGCTTTACGTGAAAACCATCACCACTGCAAAACTACTGACCACCGCACTCTGCGCGGTTGCACTATTTGGCTGCAAAGGCGGCACGCCTTCCGGTGAAACCGCCACGACCGGCAAGAAACAGGGCAAGGTCATGGCCGAAGTCAACGGCGGCAGCATCACCACCGGCGATTTCGAGCGCGAGCTGAAGAACCTGCCCGAATACCTGAAAGCAATGGCCGACACCCCCCAGGGGCGCAAGGAAATGCTGGACACGATGGTGATCCGCGAACTTATTTTGCAGCAGGCTTCCAAGGACGGTCTCGACAAGGGACCCGAGATCGAGGAAAAGCTTCAGGATCTTAGGAAACGCCTGATTGTCGAGTCGTTCCTCAAGAAAAAAGTCGAGACCGAATCAAAGGTTTCCGACGAGGATCTGCAGAAGTTTTACGAGCAGAACAAGGACAAATTCAAGACGGGCGAGCAGATCAAGGCCAGCCATATCCTGGTGAAAACCGAGAAGGAAGCCAAAGACATCCTGGCACAGATCACGTCCGGCGGTAATTTCGAGGAACTGGCCAAGAAGAGTTCGGTTGACTCGTCTTCAGCCAAGGGTGGAGATCTGGGATGGTTCGGCAAGGGCAGCATGGTGCCGGCCTTTGAGAAAGCTGCCATGGCTCTCAAGGAAGGTCAGGTATCAGATGTGGTCAAATCTGATTTCGGTTTCCACATCATAAAACTGACCGGCAAGCGTGCCGCCGGCGTTCGCCCGCTGGAAGAGGTCAAGGAGCAGATCAAGGGCGCCATCATGCCGTCCAGGCAGCAGGAAGTCTTCCAGAAAATCAAGGAAGAGCTGAAGAAGACCGCCAAGATCACCGTCAAGGAAGATGTGCTGAATGAGATGGGGGGCAAGAAGGACGACGCGAAAGCGGAAGACAAAAAGCCTGCCGAAACCGCCAAACCGGCTGCTGTTCCCGAAAAGAAATAATTTATTGTTCGCACAGGCCGCATAATCGTGAGGGTGGGCATCCAGTCCACCCTCCTGTTTTTTAAAATGGAACGGATGGTATTATGAATAAATTCACCCTGCCCCTGCTGTTGGCAATACTCGTGTTTCTGGCTCCTGGCAGCTCTTACGCCGCTGTCGTAAACGCCATCGCCGCCATAGTGAACGACGATGTCGTCACACTGTATGAAGTCAACCGCGAGGCTCAGCCGGTCATTCGCGAGGCCGAGAAGCAGGCCGCTCTGAATGACGCCGTCCGCAGCCAGATCAAACGTACGACTCTTGACCGTCTGGTGGAAAAAAAACTGGTAGAACAGAAGATACGCGAGCTTAACATCAAGGTAACCGAGGAAGAGGTTCGCCAGGCCATTGATGATGTCAAGAAGCAGAACAACATGCCTAATCAGGAAGCTCTGGTGTCAGCCCTCGCCAGTCAGGGGCTCTCATTTGACCAGTACCGGTCCCAGCTGCAGGAACAGATTGAAAAGCTCAAACTGATCAGCATGGAGGTCCGTTCCAAGATACATGTCAGCGAATCCGAGATGCGCGAATATTATGACGCCAACCGGGCAAAATACACCGAAGACGAAAGCTACCGGGCCAGGCACATCTTCTTCAAAACCAGCGACAAATCTCCAGCTGACGAGATTAAGCGCACCATGACCACCGCGCTGATGGTGCTGGCCGAAGCCAAGAGCGGCAAGGATTTTTCCGAGCTGGCCAAAAACTATTCCGAGGATCCGGCAGCTAAAAAAGACGGTGGCGATCTGGGGACTTTCAAGAAAGCCGACATGCAGGCTGAACTGGGAAATGCCCTGACAGGCATGAAAGCCGGCGACATCAGCGAACTGGTTTATACACCGGCCGGCTTCCACATCATCAAACTGGAAGAGCGGATCAGCGGCAAAATGAAACCGTTCGAAGGGTTAAAAAGCGAGATTGAAGAAGCCCTCTACCGCAAAAAATCCGAGGAGCGCTTCAGTCAGTGGGCCAAGGAACTTCGTGACAAGGCAAGTGTGGAGATAAAGGAGTTGAACGGCCTGCTGTAAAAGAATACCTGATGATCCGAATTAATAAAGCCGCTCATCCTTTCCTGGAGAGCGGCTTTTTTTAATCCTTGTCTTTCAATATTTCTATTCCCGCCGCCGCAGATTAGCCAGAAATTCATCACAGGTAAGCTCTTTCTTGCTGACCAGATGGGCAATTTCGCGACTCATGGCGGTTTTTTCGCCCGCCTTCATTTCCTCTTTAAGTAAAACAAAAATCGGGGTGTTGCCGCTGTAGGGATATAGCTTGAACTTTTCGAGCAGCTCGAAGACCGACATGTCCGGCAACATATGACAGCAAAAAACCATGTACTTGGGATGGATCGAAGTCAGGGCCAGAGCTTCCTTGCCGGTATACCCCTTGACGACTTCGAATCCTATCGATTCAACAGCCCGGGAGAGTTTTTCCTCGCCGGTACGGGACACCACCAGGACCTGCAGATCCCAGGTCTCGGCATCTTCGGTCAAACCATAAACCGCCAGTCGTTCAAGCAGGTATTGTTCATCAATCGGCAGCATGAAAAAACCGGCCACCGGAAAGACCCCCCCAACCCTCCCCATCTCGCTCAGATACACAGGCAGCACCGGAATATTGCGGGTCGCGGGAGAGCCCTTGATCCTCAGCAGCAGTCCCCAGCCATCGTCGGAAAAGGGCGATATGTCAAGTACGACTCCCAGCGGGCGTCCCTGTTCGAGATTTTCATACTGCTCCAGGCGACAACTGTAGTTGCCCGCCTCCAGATATGACGAGAGAATCTCTTCCCGCCCTTCTCCGGGCCGTACACCAAGTATCCAGATTTCCCTGCGCGGTTCGCTCTTCTGTGTCATGGCTGCTCCTGTTACATTTCAATAATCACTGAATGCCTTCTCATACCAGAAAACAGTTCCTAAAACCAGACTAATCAACGAAATCATTCCATCGAATAGCGCTCCAGCACCTTGTCGATTATGTTGGATGTGGATTTTCCGTCTACAAACGAAACCAGTTCCACCCGTCCGCCGTATGCCTCCACAATCTCCCTGCCAACCACTCCATCGATGGAATAATCGCCGCCCTTGGCAAGGATATGGGGTTTAAGTGCCCGAATAAGCTCAAGCGGGGTGTCCTCATCAAAGACCGTGACGTAATCGATGCAATTCAAAGCGGCCAGGATATGGGCCCGTTCATCTTCACAGATCAGCGGTCGCTTTGCGCCTTTAAGGCGTCGCACCGAAGCATCACTATTGAGCCCCAATACCAGCAGGTCCCCCAGGCTTCTGGCTTTCTGCAGGTATTTTACATGCCCGGCGTGCAGCAGATCAAAACAACCGTTGGTGAAAACAACCCGTTTGCCCCTGGCCTTTTCCGCGTCAATCAGCATGGCCAGGACATCGCGGCTCTTTATTTTGGAGTCACTGTCGTGGTGGCTCAACGCTACGACTTCAATTATTTCCTGCGGCGTAACAATCGACGTCCCCAGTTTGCCGACGGCAATCCCGGCGGCAACGTTGGCAAGGCGCGCAGCTTCGGCCATTCCGAAGCCGGAGGCGATGCCGACCGCCAGTGTTGCAAGCACGGTGTCTCCGGCTCCCGACACATCGAAAACTTCCCGGGCGACGGTCGGGATATGCACCGCCTCGCATCCCTTTGAAAAGAGCGACATGCCCTCATCGCTGCGGGTTATGAGGAGATGCTGCAGGCCGACCGTATCCATGATCACGTTGGCCGCCTGCGTCAGCGAAGCGGCATCGCGGATGGCGATGCCGGAGGCCGCCTCGGCCTCCTTGCGGTTGGGGGTCAGCAGGGTTGCCCCGCCATAACGGCCGTAGTCTTTTCCTTTCGGGTCAATCAGCACCGGTATGCCGCGTGCGGCGGCAGCAGCGACTGTCGAAGCGATCACACTTGGCGTAAGCACGCCTTTATTGTAATCCGACAGGACTATGACCTGAAATTCCCCGGCATGGGCAGCGACCCAATCACAGACCTGTTTTTCAAAAGCGGACGGCAGCGCCTCCCGCGATTCGCGGTCGATACGCACAATCTGCTGGTTGGCGGCCACTACACGGGTCTTGCGGCTGGTACGGCGGAGCGGGTCAAGAAAAACCGCATCAACGGCAACATTGCGCCGGCCGAATTCCTTCAGCAGCGCCCAACCATTCTGATCATCGCCAACAACAGAACAGACCGACACCTGCACACCCAGTGCGGCCAGGTTGTTGACCACATTGCCGGCTCCACCCAGGCGCAACTCCTCACGCAGCACATCAACCACCTGCACCGGAGCCTCGGGAGAGATGCGCTCGGCCTTACCCCACAGGTATTCATCCAGCATCAGATCGCCAAGTACCAGACAGCGGATCTCGGATGAATGTGAAAAAAGCGATTCAACGGTTTTGCGATCCATTATTCCTCCGGATTCGTACAACCAGTTTGTCAAGCGAAGATCGTCTTCTCTACCAGGTCGCAGACGATGTGAATGATGAGGCCATGCCCCTCCTGGATGCGGGGAGTGTCGTCGCTGGGAACAACCAGCGCCAGATCGCAAAGTTCCTTGATACTGCCGCCGTCTTTTCCAAGCAGGCCTGCCGTGCGGCACCCTTTTTCACGTGCAAGAATCAGTGCATTTCGTACGTTGCCGGAATTGCCGCTGGTCGAGATGCCGACCACCATGTCACCGGCGACAGCCAAAGCTTCTACCTGGCGCCGGAAAACCATGTCAAACCCATAATCGTTGCCGATGGCGGTCATGATCGATGTGTCGGTGGACAAAGCTACGGCCGGCAGCCCGCGCCGTTCCATCTTGAAACGACCGACGATTTCAGCGGCAAAATGCTGCGAATCGGCCGCGGATCCGCCATTTCCCATTACCAGAAGCTTTCCGCCGCGTCTGAAGGTATCGACCAGCAAAATGGTAAATTCTGCGATCAAAGGGGTCATTTCATCTTCAATTCGTTTTATGACGTCTCGATGGGCCTGCAATTGAGCGCTGATTTCCGGAATCATGATTAAACCTCCATAGCTTGAGCTTGTCTGTTTGTAGAGCGTTCCGAGATCGCATCATATAGTTCTTCGATCGGAATTGAAGCATTTGCCCCCGGAAGAGTTATCCCGTCGTTCCAGCGAACAACCACCATATCGGGGTAATCCTTGCGCAGCAATGCCAGTTTCTTCTGCAGAGCACGCTGGTGAAAGAGCATCGACAGACCATGCAGCTTTATGCCGACATGCAACCCGTTCCATCCCAAACGTCTAAAATCGGAGAGTTGGCGACGGTGCAGCAGCAATGTGAAGTTGTGCCCCTGCCGGGCGCCGTCCAGAATAGTTTCGATTGTATCGCTCAAACTGGCCGCTTCGGTCTCTTTGCCGAAATAAATGACATAATGTTGCGCAGCCCCCCAACGGGCAAGATATGAGTTTCGACTGCTGCTCGTCATCTCAAGGCGGCGCTCGGCTGACCCGAAGGTTGCTTCTTCGCTGCAGGTTACAACCGCCCTGCCGGAGATGAATGTTCGATACCCTCTGTCAGCCGCCCGTCGCACATACTCTTTCAGGCACCACTCTGCGCCGTCCAGCCCTTCGTCAAAGCAGCCGATCATAATCCGCATCTCTCCCCGCAGCATCAGCACAGAAAACGACACGGTGCAGCTTTCCATCAAACTGCAGCCCGGAACCGGCCCGGGCAGTACCGGCGCGCTCTTACCGGCAAACATCGGCGACAGTATGCCGGCATTGGCTGTTTCGGCATCATCCAGCAGTGCTTTTAGCCAACCGGCATTGACCATGACATGGGGGCGCAAGACAACTGCAAAATCGTTGTCGGAACGGGCCAACCCCATATTGATGGCCGGCACCAGACCGACATTGCGTTCGGATTTGATAAAAAGGCCCCGTTCGCCGAGCGGTTCGGAGAACTCCTCCAGCATCAACTCAGTCTCGCGGCTGCTGCCGTTGTCGACAATGATCAGGCGCGCCTCCGGCGAATGTTCAAGGATGGCAGCCAGACAGGCGCGCGTCTCAAAAAGGTTGTTCCAGACCGGAACGATTATGTCTACGGAGGGAAAATTCATAAGAAACCGGGAAGGGGAGTTAACACAGGGGAGCGAAAATCAAAGAGAAAACGGTCGTCCCCTGTGTCCTGCAACAAAAACTATGACGTAATCGAAACGCGGCGAAGCAGGTCAAGTTCGTCCAGCACCTTGCCGGAACCGAGACAGACGCAGTCGAGCGGATTTTCGGCAATCAGCACCGGCACCTTGGTGACCTCGCGCAGCAGCAGATCCAGGTTGCGCAGCAGAGCGCCGCCGCCGGCCAGGAAAATGCCCTGGTCGACAATGTCGGCGGCCAGTTCGGGGGGAGTTTTTTCCAGGCAGATCCGCACCGTATCGACGATGGAATTTACTGCCTCCTTGAGGGCATCGCGAATTTCGTCCGAGTTGACCTTGATGGTTTTGGGAATGCCGGAAACCAGGTCGCGCCCCTTAACCTCCATCTCCAGAGTTTCGGGACCGGGGTAGGCTTCTCCGATTTCGATCTTGATCTTTTCAGCCCAGCGTTCGCCGATCTGCAGGTTATATTTCTTGCGAATGTACTGAACAATCGCTTCATCCATCTTGTCGCCCCCCATGCGGGTGGACTGGGCATAGACAACACCTGCCAGCGAGATGACAGCCACCTCGGTGGTGCCGCCTCCGATGTCAACGATCATGTTGCCGGAAGCCTCAGTGATCGGCAGACCGGCGCCGATAGCAGCCGCCATCGGTTCCTCGATCAGATACACCTCACGGGCGCCGGCCGATTCGGCTGATTCCTTGACGGCGCGTTTTTCGACCTGAGTGATGCCGGACGGCACGCAGATAACGATACGCGGACGCACCAGGGTTTTGCGGTTGTGAACCTTGTGAATGAAATAGCGCAGCATCTCTTCGGTGATGTCGAAATCGGCGATGACGCCATCCTTCATCGGACGAATGGCGGTAATGGAACCTGGTGTGCGCCCCAGCATCTGCTTGGCCTCCATACCGACCTTCAACACCTTCTGCTGACCGCCGGGCATCTTCTGCACGGCCACCACCGACGGCTCGCGCACGACAATTCCTTTGCCCTTCAGATAAACCAGGGTATTGGCGGTGCCCAAGTCTATGGCCAGGTCATTGGAAAACATTCCAAACAGGTAATCAAACATTTTAAGCATTATTATGTGATCCTTTCGATGATCATGTCAGGTAGGTAAAACGGCCAAAAATAATAGCAGGTTCGGGGTAGTTAATGCAAGCGGGAATAATAAGCCGACTCAGACCTCTATACTGAATTCGGCCCCGCCATCCACATTACGCGCGGTCAGACGCCCACCCATGTTTTGCTCCACAATCACCTTGGACATATAAAGACCGATGCCGGAGCCCTTGTCCGGATCGCGGGTGGTAAAGTAGGGATCAAATATTTTCGGCATGATGTCATCCGGAATTCCGCCGCAGTTGTCGCGGATACAAACCAGCGAGCGTTCGTTTTCACGCGTTATGCGGATAACAATGCGCGGATTCACAATGCAACGCTCGGCACACACCTCGCTGGCATTGTTGATGATATTGAGCAGTACCTGCGCATACTCGCTCGGATAACCGGTGACAGCGATTTCCTGTTCGGCTTCGATCTCGACCTGTATTCCACGATTCCACAGCGCCGCCGAAACGAACTCCAAAGCGCGGTTGACGGCCCTGTTGACGTAGAAGCTTTGTTTTTCCTTATCTTCTCTGAAAAAGTTGCGGAAGTCGTCAATCGTTCGGGACATGTGCATTATGACCGACATCGCCTTGCCGATTTCAGACTCCATCTCCTCGCGGCTGATAGTTCCCGAATCGAACGATATCTGCAGGTTCTGGATGATCAGGCCGATATTATTGAGCGGCTGCCGCCACTGGTGGGCGATGTTATTGATCATTTCCCCCATGGCGGCCAGACGGCTCTGCTGAATCAGCATCTGGTCCTTGCGGCGCAGGTCGCTGACAGCTTTATCGACCCGCTCCTCCAGAAAACGGTTCAGGCGTTCCAACTCATCCTGTGACGCCTCGCGTTCAGCGACTTCCTCTCCCAGTTGCAGGTTCAACTGGTATAATTCATTCTCGGCCTCTTTCTGGGCACGGGCGCTGCGGGAAAGCTGATTGGCACCCAGCCCGATCACACCCAGCCCCAGCAAAAACATCATACCATGCGCAAACGCATTGCCCTGAAGCTCCCGGTGAGCCGCTGCTTCAATACCTGCAAGCGGAATCGAAACACTCAGGCCGCCACGAATCTCGCCAACCTTGTTCCCTTGCAAGGCATGGCATTTGAGGCAGGACTGTTCCGCAACAAAAGGCAGCATCAGCCGCATGAAGCGCTGGCCATCCAACTCCTGGATTTCGCTGACCTCCTTGGCTCCCGCTTCAAAGGCGAGCAGGCTTTTGCGTTCCCAGGGATCGGGACCGTTTTCGGGGCGAATCGGCTTCAGACTGGTCAGATGGCCACGGCCGGCAAACTTGTTTTCCAGCGCCAGCTCGTAAACCTGACGGGTCATGCAGGCCGGGTTGATCAGAGTCAGCTTGCGACCGCTCGTGGTGATGACATCCCGGTCCGGGACATGTGACATATAGGGATTATTGGGGGGATACTTGTCGGAAGGAGTCACATACAGCCCCCCCTGCACGGAAGTCCAGCGGCGGTAAAGCAGGTCTCTTTCGGCTGCCGCCTTGGCCTCGGTTCGTCCGAATTCCGCTATTTCATAATTGTGCTGATAGTACGCCCACCAGAATGAACATACGATCACCACTGTCCAACCGGCGGCCAGAATCCAGGCATAGTTTCTGATAGCTTTGCCGTGAGCAGCACACTGAATACGGTTAAACATTGATTGAATTGAGGCGGACATTTCGCATCCCTCTTTTCGGCAGCTGATAGGCTATATAAGTTATCACAGTTTAACAGTTTGACAATCCATCTTGAAAATAATGGCGCAACAGCGCCGCTTCGCAGCCCCCGTTTCCTTGACATTCAGGGATGATATCTGTAGTTTATGACAGTTTTTATGAATTATTAGCGGAGGCAGCATCCCATGGAGTATAAAGATACCCTTAACCTACCACAGACCGATTTCCCGATGAAAGCCAATCTGAATCAGCGCGAGCCGGAAATGCTGGCAAAATGGGAGCAGTCCGGGCTGTATTCCAAACTGGAAGAAACCGGCGCCAGCAAACCGCTTTACATCCTGCATGACGGTCCTCCCTACGCCAATGGCCATATCCACATCGGCCACGCCCTCAACAAGACCCTCAAGGACATAGTCCTCAAAGTCAAGCGCATGGAAGGCTTTCACGCCCCGTACGTACCGGGCTGGGACTGCCACGGTCTGCCGATCGAGCTGCAGGTGGAGAAAAACCTGGGGTCAAAAAAGCATCAGATGAGCAAGCTGGAAATGCGGCGCGAGTGCCGCAGTTATGCGGCAAAGTTTGTCGATATCCAGAAGGAGGAGTTCAAACGGCTCGGAATCCTGGGGGACTGGGAGAATCCCTACCTGACCATGAATTACGAGTACGAGGGGCTGACCGCCGCCGAACTGGCCCGCTTTGCCCACAACGGCGGGCTGTACCGCGGCCGCAAGCCGGTCCACTGGTGTTCCTCCTGCGTAACCGCACTGGCCGAAGCCGAAGTGGAGTACGCCGACCACACCTCCCCGTCAATATATGTTCGTTTTGCATTACAGGATGACCTGTCCACAGCCATCCCGGCCCTGGCCGGCAAGCAGGCCTACGTCGTGATCTGGACCACCACCCCCTGGACGATCCCGGCCAACCTGGCGGTGGCACTGCACCCCGAGTTCGACTACGTGGCGCTGGAGACCGAAAAGGGTGTTCTGATCGTGGCCGAAGGACTGAAAGACTCCTTCCTGGCGGCGGTCGGACTGACCGGGGAGGTCATCGCCACCTTCCAGGCCGGACTGCTGGAACGCAAGCGCTGCAAACACCCTTTCTATGATCGTGACTCGATCGTGCTGCTGGGCGAGCATGTCACCCTGGAAGCCGGTACCGGCTGCGTCCACACCGCTCCCGGCCACGGCCAGGAAGACTACGAACTGGCCCTCAAGGAAGGACTGGAGATCTACAATCCGGTCGACAACCATGGCAAGTACCTGGCCACGGTCGAGTTTTTCGGCGGCCAGCAGGTCTTTGCCGCCAACCAGAGCGTGATCGACAAGCTGACCGAAGTGGAAGCGCTGCTGCAGACCTCCAAGATCAGCCACTCCTACCCGCACTGCTGGCGCTGCAAGAAACCGATCATCTTCCGCGCCACCGAGCAGTGGTTCATCAGCATGAAGGCCAACGAGCTGCGCACCAAGGCACTGGAGGCTATCGACCAGGTGCAGTGGATCCCGAAATGGGGGCGCGAGCGGATCTACGGCATGATCGAGAACCGCCCGGACTGGTGCGTTTCGCGCCAGCGATCCTGGGGTGTGCCGATCACGGCCTTTTCCTGCAAGGCTTGCGGCGAATACATCGCCGACGGAACCATCATGGACCATGTGGCGCAGATCTTCAAAAAGGAAAGTTCGGACGTCTGGTTTGACTGGAGCGCCGAAAAACTGCTGCCGGCAGGGACGGTCTGTCCCAAATGCGGGGCGGCAACTTTCGAGAAAGAGAACGACATCCTGGACGTCTGGTTTGATTCGGGCGTTTCCCATGCCGCCGTGCTGGAGCCGAATGCAAAGTTGCGTTCCCCGGCCGACCTGTACCTGGAGGGGAGCGACCAGCACCGCGGCTGGTTCCATTCGTCGTTGCTGGAGAGCGTCGGCACCCGCGGTACAGCACCTTACAAGAGCGTCCTGACCCACGGCTTCGTGCTGGATGGCCAGGGACGCAAGATGAGCAAGTCCATGGGCAACGTGACCGCCCCGGAAGATGTCATCAAGAAGTTCGGCGCCGATGTCCTGCGCCTGTGGGTATCAGCCCAGGACTACCGCGACGACAACCGCATCTCCCAGGAAATCCTGACCCGCGTGTCGGAGTCCTATCGCCGCATCCGCAACACCTGCCGCTACATCCTCGGCAACATCAATGATTTCGACCCGGCCACCCAAAGCGTGGCATTCGCCGACATGCCGGAGATTGACCGCTGGGCGCTGCACCAGCTGGAGATACTCAAGGAGCGTGTGCTGACCGCATACAAGGAGCTGGAATTCCACGTCATCTACCAGGATGTGAACGCCTTCTGCACGGTCGAGATGAGCGCCTTCTACCTGGACATCCTCAAGGACCGCATGTACACCAGCAGGGCTGATTCACTGCAGCGACTCAGCGCCCAGACCGTCATGTACAAAATCCTGGACACCCTGGTGCGGGTGCTGGCGCCGATACTGTCGTTCACCTCGGATGAAGTCTGGCAATACATGCCGGGCAGACGGGAAGAAAGTGTTCATCTGGCCGAATTCCCCGGTCTCAATCCTGAATGGAAAGATGACCAGCTGGTTTCACGTTGGGAGCGCATCATCAAGGTGCGGGCGGACGTTTCCAAGGCGCTGGAGCTGGCCCGGGTCGCCAAGACCATCGGCCATTCTCTGGACGCCGCTGTCTCCATATCGGCCCAGCCCGAGCTTTTCAATTTTCTGCAGGAATACGCAGCCGAACTGA
The DNA here is from genome assembly GCA_964458105.1 of uncultured Geobacter sp. Classification (GTDB taxonomy): domain Bacteria; phylum Desulfobacterota; class Desulfuromonadia; order Geobacterales; family Pseudopelobacteraceae; genus JACRCG01. The sequence continues at coordinate 4,154 of CAYWJJ010000044.1, read as the reverse complement.
ACAGTATTTTCATCGTATCTAAGGCCGTACTGGCGGACAACTTGACCGGAGATTGCTGGTCATCGGAGAGCATTGAAGGACTCAAAGTACAGGTAAGCGCAGCGCCTGGCGACAAGTGCGAGCGCTGCTGGTATTACAGCGAAGAGCTGGGAACCGATGCCGGACATCCGGGCATCTGCCCCAAGTGTACAGCTGCGGTTGCCTGATTGACTCTGCCTGGCTGATAGATTACCATTATCTTATGTCGGGGACACTGCTGACAACAGTGTTCCCGTATTTCACGGGACCTGCCCATGCAAAATCGCTACACCCTCTTCACACTGATTTCCATTACCGGAATCATTATCGACCAACTGACCAAGATCTACATTGACCGCAGCATGCAGCTGTTCGATTCGATTCCGGTTTTAGAAAACTTTTTCCATATCACCTACGTCCGGAACAAGGGGGCTGCTTTCAGCTTTCTTTCCGACGCTTCCTGGCGGCTGCCGTTTTTTATCACGGTCTCGATTATCGCAGCACTGGTCATTCTGGTGGCTTTCCGCAAACTGCGCAATGACCAGCGTTTGGCCCAGATTTCGCTGGCAATGATATTTTCCGGCGCGGTAGGCAACCTGATTGACCGTGTACGTCTGGGCGAGGTAATCGATTTTCTGGATGCGCACTGGTACCGTCACCACTGGCCGGCCTTCAACGTGGCCGATTCACTGATCTGCATTGGAGTTTTCCTGCTGGCGGTAGACATGATCCTGGAAGAGAAACGCCAGAAACAAGCCAACTAAAAAAGCAAATCCCGCCGGACAAAATCCGGCGGGGTCTTTCTGACAAGAGCGGCCGTTTCCAGGCAGATCAGCCTACGTAACGAACTCCTCCGGCATATACCTCCTGTACGATCCCGTTTTGAACAAGGCGTTCCAACAGCCCTTTTTCTCCATCGCCACAACCTGCAATCACCTGAAAGTCGCCGCGCTTTCCGACCTCCAGAGAACCGCAGCTCGACGATATTTTCAGAGCCGAAGCTCCCCCGCTGGTGGCCATACGCAGCACATCCTCCGGAGCAAGCTCATTGGAAAACAGATCCAGGGCGTAGCGCATCTCATCCCACAATGAAAGCGAGTCGTTACTGGCCAGCGAGTCCGTTCCCAGCGCAAGCGGAATGCCCAGCTTATTGAACAGGGCCACAGGTGCGCGCCCCACGTCCAGTTTGTCGTTGCTGCGCGGACAGAGTGCGATGCAGGCTCCGCGCTCCTTCAATATGCGGGCATCGGCCAGAGTGACGTGCACACAGTGCACCGCCAGGGTTTCCGAAGTCAAAAGGCCGTGCCGATCAAGCAGCTCCGTTGAACTGCAGCGCTGCGGATGCCCCAGGTATTGTTCCCAGCCTACGAAGGGGTAAAAATCATCTGCCAAAGGGCCGCTGGAATCGAAGATGAAATCTGTCTCCGCATCGGATTCGGAGATGTGAATCGACAGCGGCAGCCTTTGCGCCAGGGCAGCGTCACGGATCACAGGCAGAAATTTTTCGCCGATCGTGTAGGGCGAGTGGGGTGAGAGCCCGGTTGTCATTGAACCGGTTTTTGACGACTCTACAGCGCTCAACGCCGCGGCCAGCTTGTCATTGAATCTGACCGGGTCCTGCCCCAGCACCTCGAAATAGAACCGGCCCGACAACAGCGAATCCCTGTAGATATCTGCCAGTTGCGGGTTGCTGACGATCTCTCCGATCGCGGTCGTACCGGACTCCAGGCACATGCGCACCCCCTCCCGCAGCGAAGGGGGATAAACCTCGGGAGCCAAGCCGCGGGCAATCTTGATCAGCTGGATGATCCAGTCCGTAAATCGACGGGGATTGTAATCCACATTCGACCGGAGACGCCAGGAAGGGAAATGGGTCAGTTCAAGGTGGGTGTGGGCGTTGACAAAACCGGGCAGAATCGCGCAACCGGGGTATTCGGTCACCGGAGCGGAATACTCACGCTTCAGTTCCGACAATGTTCCTGTGGCGGAGACAGCTCCATCACGGACAAGTATTGCACCTCCCGCAACCGGCGGCAGGTCAGGATTTATCAACCAGGAAGCTGCATAGATGGCAGGTTCGGACATGTATCCCCCTTTGCACCGTAATCATCCTGCAATGATACCGGAAAATCCGTAAAATGTAAGCGCTGTGTACCTGGTCGAGTTGACTCAAATTAAAACAGGCGGAAAACCGGAGTCTTCCGCCTGAATATTCCAGCTCTGGCCAGCCGGAGAGCCTAATGCACAACCTTCAGCTTGGCCTGTCCGGCCTCTTCCTTGGGGGCCACCAGACGGGCGGCGCCGGTGACGGTGGCCCGGTGAATCTTGCTCTTCAGCATGATTCGTTGCATGTTACAACTCCTCACCAAGTACGGTATTGTCGATCAGCCTGGTCTGCCCTACTTTAACCGCCAGCGCCAGCAGAGTGGCATTATCGGCGATTTCCTGCTCCTCCAGCGTTGCGCCGTCACGAAACTCGACATACTCCACCAGCACCGAGGGTTCCTGCTTGATTGTTTCCAGTACGGACTTCTGCAGGACATCTGCACGACGCTCTCCGGCGACAAACAATTTTCGCACCGCAACAATGCTGCGGTGCAGGCAAAGTGCACTGCGGCGCTGATCCTGCGACAGGTAGGCATTGCGCGAACTCATGGCCAGTCCGTCCGTTTCGCGCACAATCGGCATGCCGACAATTTCGACCGGCATGCTCAGGTCCAGCACCATGCGACGGATAACCGCCAGCTGCTGGTAATCCTTGCGTCCAAAGAGCGCCAAATCCGGCTGAACGATGTTGAACAGCTTGGTCACGACTGTGGCAACGCCGTCAAAATGCCCCGGCCTGTTGGCGCCGCAGAGCGGCAGTGAGACATCCCGCACCGTCACGCCGGTCTGAAAGCCAGCCGGATACATGCCGGCGGCGTCCGGCGCAAAAACGATATCTACGCCGCATTCGGCAGCAATACGGCAATCACGTTCCATGTCTCGCGGATAGCGGTCCAGATCCTCGTTCTGCCCGAACTGGATCGGATTGACGAAGATCGAGAGCACCAAGACATCACCACGCTTTCGCCCTTCCCGGAGCAGCGAGGCGTGTCCGTCATGCAGAAAACCCATGGTCGGAACAAAGGCAATGCGTTTGCCTTCCAGCTTGAGGGAGCGTGTCAATACCTGCATCTGCTGAATGTCATTGATTATCTGCATATGGTTCCTGATGCTGTAAAATAGCTTCTGTTTATTTGAATGAATGTTCTTCGTCCGGAAACACGCCCGCCCGCACCTCATCGGCATACTGCTTGACGGCGCCGGAGATAAGTGGTGCCAGGTCGGCATAACGCTTGACGAATTTGGGCGAATATTTTTCGCACAAGCCCAGGATATCATGGATAACCAACACCTGACCGTCACAGGCCGGACCGGCCCCGATACCGATGGTCGGGATTGTCAGCTCGGCTGAAATTTCGGCCGCCAATTTGGCCGGTATCCCCTCCAGCACGACGGCGAAGGCACCGGCATGCTGCACCGCCAGCGCATCATCCATGATCCGCTCGGCCTGCTCATTTCTCCCCTGTACCTTGTAGCCTCCCATGCGATGCACCGATTGGGGCGTCAGTCCGATATGAGCCATGACCGGAATGTCGATCGAGGAGACCGCGCGGATGACGTGGGACACATTGCTGCCTCCCTCGACCTTGACCGCCTCGGCGCCCCCCTCCTTGATCATCCTGCCGCAGTTGCGGCAGGCGTCCTCGATGCTGACCTGGTAGGACATGAATGGCATATCTGCCACCAGCAGAGCTTTAGGATCGGCACGCCGCACCGCTTTTACATGATACAACATTTCATCCATCGTAACCGGCAGGGTAGTATCGTGCCCGGCAAAGGCAACTCCAACCGAATCACCCACCAGAATAACATCGACTCCAGCGCCATCTATCAAACACGTGAACGGAAAATCGTACGAGGTCAGCATTGTTATGCGTTGCCCCGCCTGTTTCATCTTGATTATCTCAGGAATGGTAATTTTCTTTCGCATTGGTCCCCTCTATGCCGATCACCGGCAAGTATATTTTCAAACACAAAATCGGGTAGGAGGCGGAATTACTTCCGCCGTCCTCCCACACCACCGTGCGTAC
>CAYWJJ010000043.1:0-37140 GCA_964458105.1 uncultured Geobacter sp. | reverse complement strand
ATACGGCTGCCGTGCGCCATCATCAGAATTGCTGTTTTCATTGTTCCTCGCTTGTCTGAAATGTATTATTTCCGTTACTCGTAATGTATCCAGATCCTGACAGCCTTGACTGCTTCAATCGGTATATAGGCACTAACCGACACGCAGTTTTTTCGCGCGTACGGTTGAGCGCGTTGTTCGCTGTTCCGACTGTACGTCAGTATAGGAATCGAGCAATTGCCTTATCATTCGCTGATATTGAGTGTGATATTTTGTAGCCTCAGCTTTGAAGAACTCTACGCTCTTCTTGCTGAGAGATATCGTAACCTTGACCGATTCCTCACTGAAAGCCAGTTCTGCAGGAGATGGGAGAAAATCACGTATAATCTTGATTTCGCCCAAAGGTTCATCGGTGTATTTTATTTTCGTGCTCATAGATCGCCTTTCCTTTCCGCCAGTAACCGGCACCAAATATTCGAATCACGTTGTTTCGATACGTAAATCGTACAGTAAGTATTCCGTCGCCGGACTTGCCAAAGCAATAATAACGCATTTCATTTTCGCTGTGGTTCACATCTTCAGCGATGATACGACGTGGATCAGCAAAGGCATATTGGGCGGCTGCGAATGAAACGCCATGCTTTTGCCGGTTTTCATGATCCTTTGTTGAATCCCATTCAAAATGTGTTGTTGTCATGCAATTAACCTATATCAGGAATCAAAGCAAAAAACCATACTATTGTATGGTTATAAATATGGCTACATATAAATTGCGCTTATTATACTCCTCGTTTTTGTTCAGTGAATACCCGCATAGCACATCTCTGGTATTTTCGGATAAAGTCATTTCGACCCGGCCAGCAACTCGCCTGGTCCCTCCGCATCCAGACAGCGCAGCCGCTCCCATTTTCCTGAAAGTGGTTCCAATATCCGTTCCTCCCCCAGCCGCTCCAGCAACTCCGCCACTATCCGCCAGGAGGGCAGCATGTCCCCTCCGGGCGCGTCATGGCGGTGCACCAGCGGCGGGTGCAGTTCCGGCCCCAGTCCCCTGATCGGCAGACCGGGTTGCATGACCTGCCTGAAACGCTGGGCACGCCCTTCATGGTTGACAAAGGTACCGTCCATCTCGACCCAGCTGGTGACCGGCAGGAATACCTCGGCCCGCTCCAGCAGCGCGGTCGGCCGCCAGTCGGCGGCGGCCAGCATCCGGATCTCCGGCGGCAGATCGGCCGGCAGATCTGCCTCCAGAGTAATGATCCCCTTGAGCTTGCCGCCGGCCAGCGCTTCGGAAAAGGGTATCGCCCCATGTTCACGGGCCAGCAGCGCACAGCCGAACGTGTTGGGGCCATCCAGAATGAAGGCCAGCTTCGCACGATCGCCGGCGGCAGCGCGGATGGCGTCCGGATCTTTGTGGCAGGTGCCGCAGATCACGACCGGGCGCCGGGCATCAGCGACCGGTACATCAGCCAGCAACCGTACCGCTTCGGCTTTGAACAACTCCGCACCGGCGTTTTCCGGCAGGCCTTCTCCGCCGACAATGAAAACCCGGGCGCCATTGCGCCAGGCCTGACGCACAGCCAGGGCCATCATCGGAGCCTGCTCCAGCAGGTCGCATTCCATCACCGCCACCAGATCGGCCCGGCGAACATCGTCCTGCGAAGCGCAGTTGTCGGCTTTCAGCAGCGAAACCGCTTCAACTGCCCGTTCGGCATGCAGCGCGTCGTCAAAATAGCAGAGCGCACCGGCGCCCAGCAGTTCACCCAGCCGGGCGGCCAGCAGGTTGCCTTCCAGCGACATGCGCGGCGAGCCGACAATGGCCAGAGCGTCGGGACCATGCAGCTCCAGAAACCCGCTCAAGCGCTCCAGAACGGCATCCAACGCGGCATCCATGGCGACCGCCTGGCCGTCCACCAGAGCCTGGCGCGGCCGCTGCGGGGCGTTGACGGCAGCATTGGAGAAGCGGCCCCGGTCACAGATGAACCAGCCGTTGACGGCCTCGTTGCGGCGGGCCGTCATCTTGAGCAGTTCACGGTAGCGCGCCATCGGTACGGTGTTGCACCCCAGTGAGCAATGGGGACAGACCGAGGAGGCCATGTCGTAATCCCAGTAGCGGGCCCGGAAGCGGGCGGTTTTGTCGGTGAAGACCCCGGTCGGACAGATATCCACCAGATTGCCGGAGAAGGGGGATTGAAGCGCGCCATCCTGCTGGCGTCCGAAATAAACCGTGCCGGCGCGTCCCGTGACTCCGAAATCGGTGCCGCCGGCATATTCCTGATAGAAGCGCACACAGCGGTAGCATTGGATGCAACGGTTCATCTCATGTTCGATATACGGCCCCAGCTGCTGGTTGACATGGGTCCGTTTTTTGCCGTCGTAGCGGCGGATGCCGTGGCCTCCGGCAATCGTGTAATCCTGCAGCTGGCATTCGCCCCCCTCGTCGCAGACCGGGCAGTCGTGGGGATGGTTGATCATCAACCATTCAATCACCGCACGGCGCATGGCAAGCGCCTCGTCATCGGTGGTAGAGACAACCATGCCGTCCTGGACCGGCAGCATGCAGGACATCTGCAGCCCCTTGACCGGCCCTTCCAGCATTTTGACGGCACAGACCCGGCAGGCCCCGGCCTTGCCCAGCGCAGGATGCCAGCAGAAATGCGGGATGACGATGCCGATGCTGCGGGCAGCCTCCAGTACGTTGGTCCCTTCCGGCACTTCCAGCGCCATGTTGTCGATGATCAGTTTGGGCATATTGCTACTCGATCCTGTCCGGCACCTTGCGGCCGGCAATCCAATCAATGATGACCTGCACCACTTTTTCCTCCATCCCGAAGAATCCATGGGCGCTCAGATTGTCGCAGGGAGCCGAGCGGGGATAGGCGCCGCCGCTGACTTCGGTGAAATCGACCGTGGTATGGCTGCGCAGGGATGACCGCGTTTTTTCGGCCTCCTCGAACGGACTGACCCGACAGGCGTCGTCCCGGTGGTGAACCATCAGCACCGGCAAATTCAGGGATTCCAAAGGCAGCCAACGCAGAAAGTTCTCATATTCGAGGGATGACGTGAGTATCACTCCTTTGAGATGGCTGTCCTTCAAACGTGAACCCAGAGACGTTACAGACAGGGTTCCGCGGCTGTTTCCAACCAGAAAAATCCGTTCGTACCCCTGCTGTTCCAGATAGTTGGCCAGCAACGCAATATCTTCGGCATGCTCAACGGACTCACGGAAACCGGTACTCATACCGGTGGAGTGATCGGAAGGGGGATTGACGGTGACCACCGAAAGGCCGCCGCGAATAAAACTGTCGGCGCTGCGCACCAGGAAACTCCAGCCGCTTACTACGCCGCCGTTGCCCAGCTTGAACGGGCCGGCTCCGTTACCTCCCGGAAATAATATCAGGGCATCACGCCGTACGGCCTGATCGGGAGCCATGACCAGGAAGTCCATCGTCACGCCGGGGCGGGTTGAGATAGTTCTAATCTCCGTCAGGGCAAACGAGCTGCCTGTCAGGAGCAGAAACAGGATGGATGTAATCAGAACACGAAACATCAACGGGAATGTGCTCCTTGGAACGGGCAGCGTTTTGCAGTGATGTGCTCCAGCAGTTCATCTTCGAAATGTTTCAGCAAACCCTCCACCGGCCCCATGGCTCCCGGCGCCAGGGCGCAGAAAGCGTAGTTCAACAGCCGGAGGTGTTCCCGCAATATATCGATGTCACCAGTTTCACCACGGCCCGATTCGATCCGCTCCAGGATATGGCACACGTAGGGGAGCCCTTCGCGACAGGGCGTGCACCAGCCGCACGACTCGCGGGCGTAGAAGCGGATCAGGTTGAGCGTGGCCGCCACCATGCAGGTGTCCTGATTGAAAACCACGATTCCGCCGGTGCCCAGACGGGAGCCGGTCTTGGCCACCGGATCGAAATCCATCGGCACATCCCAATGCTCTTTCGTGAGATAGGGGGTTGAAGCGCCGCCGGGAAGACAGGCTTTGAAAGTGCTGCCGGGCCGCATGCCGCCGCAGGGGCCGTCGATGATCTCCCCCAGCGTCATGCCCAGCGGCAGTTCGAAGCACTCCGGCCTGACCACATGACCGCTGATGCAGAACAGCTTGCCGCCGGCCGCCTCGGGAGTGGCCGCCAGACCTTTCCACCAAGCCGGGCCGCCGCTGATAATGGCCGGGATGTTGGCCAGCGTCTCGACATTATTGACGACGGTCGGCTGTCCCCACAGCCCTTTGACGGCCGGAAAAGGCGGCTTGGCGCGCGGATTGGCGCGAATCCCCTCCAGAGCATTGATCAGCGCGGTCTCTTCTCCGCAGATGTAGCGGCCGGCTGATTGGTGCAGATCCAGCTCAAGACTGAAAGCGCTACCTTGAATATTTTTGCCGAGAAAACCGGCCCCATGAGCAGCGGCCACGGCCTGTCGCAGATTGTAGGCGGCCTGTTCATAGCCGCGGCGGATGAAGATGAAGGCATGCTGCACGCCCAGCGCGTAACAGGCCAGCGCCATCCCCTCCACCAGCAGGTGCGGGTTGCTTTCCAGCAGCACGCGGTCCTTGTAGGTGCCCGGTTCCATCTCGTCGCAGTTGCAGATCAGGTAGCGCGGCCCCGGCAGGTTGCGAGGCACGAACGACCACTTTTTGCCGGTCGGGAAACCGGCTCCGCCCCTGCCCCGCAGCCCGGAATCGATCACGGTCTGCTGCACCTGCTCAGGCGTCATGTCGGCCAGCGCCCTGGCCAGCGCGACAAAGCCTCCCTCGCCGCGGTATTCGTCGAAGGTTGTCATCCGGCCGGGCCGGTTATGCTTGAAGAGGACCAGTTCCATGATAAGTATTCGGGAGCATAACATTGCAGCGGCTCTCAGACAAGCCCCTTAACGTCCTTTTACTTGTACCTGCCAAGCTCTTCATACCGCTCTATTTCAAAGCGAGACGTCTATGTATTCGGCTTCTTTCGAAGCAGCTAAATAGAAAGGAAGTCGCTCCACGGTTGCAATGCAACGGCTGTGAGCATTGCGGGTTAACCGCTGTTGCGCTTGGCTGGCTATTCATGTTGAGTTAAATGGGGGGGAGTGATATTTGGAGACGGACCGACGCTATGATCTGCTTTTCAATTGCAGTACAACATGAGCTATGAAATTGCGATTCGAACCGGCTTGCCGACTCGACTCAGCATATCTACCAAAGCGTCTATGGTAAACTTGCTGATCTTTTTGTTTACCACGTCTGAAACACGCGGACGAGAGACTTTCAGAATTTCGGATGCCTCTGCCTGCTTGAGATGGTTTTCCACAATCCACTTGGACAATTCTTCCATGAGCTGTTCTTTGAGTACCCTAGTGTCGTTGATACGTTGCTGCGATTCCGCTTGAAGGAGAGCAGCATCTGCCGGTTCGAAGCCAAGTTCTAAAAAAATATTTGCACCAGGTTTGGTAACGTGTTGGATTTTGGTGTCGATCGTCATTTTTTGTCCCTTCTTTCTCTCACGATGGCTCGGTAACGCGCTTCTGCAATATCTTTATCGTGTTTTGCAGTCGCTTCTGTTTTCTTCTGAAAACAATGCAGCACATAGATTGCTTCTTCAAACTTAGCCACATACATCACGCGATAAATTCCGGTAGCCTCGCGAATCCGGATTTCTTTTGTCCCTGAACCTACCTCGTCGAACGGCTTCCAGTTATCCGGCTCAAGCCCCGCCTGTACTTTGCCCAACTGAAAGCCTGCCTCTTTGCGAGGTTCCGCAGGAAATCCAAGGATGTCCTGATATGCTGTTCCCATCCAGCGTATTTCTTTTTCTTGTTCCATTGGCACCTTTGTTTGTATAAAATTTTATACATTACTGGTGTACAAATCAAGCAAATAAAATGAGGCGAGTGCCAGACTGTCACTGCGGGGTGATTCATTATTTTTGTCTTTTCCCTTTACTAGACTTGGCAATTCCCGCCTCATCTGTTAATGCAACTTTATTGGTTCGATATTCCTCTTCTTCCTCAAAAACCAGCATTTGTTGTTTCTTGCCTTCCAATGTCCCAGCTGACTGCAAGTACTGCAAAGCTTGAGCAAATACACCGTGTCGTCTCGCTAGCTCAGCAAAATCCATCCGCCTTAGAACATCTATGTTTACAGGTCGCTTTGCATCGAAGAAGACTAATGAATGTAAAAATCTTATGCTATCTTCCTTGTTAAGAAGCCCTGCCCAGAAGCGTGCTTCGTCTTCTGTTGCGCAAGGAAAGAAATAACAAGTGTCGTCAACCATGGTTGGCTTTCCTTCAATCGGAGCCACAACCTCAAACCGGAGTCCTTTGTAAAGACCGGAAATTGCGACTTTCCATGGTGCAAAACTATATTCGCCAATACCGAATATTGAAAAACGCGGGCGCTTTCGATAAATCGAACTCTTACGAAAATCCAGATATCCGGAGTGAGCTTCAAGATATGCCCATGTCCGGGGCGCCACTGCACGTATTCGTGAGGTATCCTCTCCCACTGTGGTTTGTGTAACTACAACGTTCCTTCGTGGAATTAGGCGACCGTTGCCAAGATCTGAGGATTTGAGGAGTGGATATACAAAATCATCTTCTATTTCGACATGTTCCCCCATCCCATTTGTGTACCCCTCTTCACTAGGTATTAGCTCCATTACATCCGCTGCATCATGCTTGACACCGGAACGCCACTTGTAGTTGGATGAGCCGTCGAGGTATTTATTCAGTTGATAATCATCGAGGTTGGCAATCAGCTCTCCCTGTTCCATGCCGAATCGACTGACTGGTTTTGTGTCATGCAGTGACTCAAAAACACTGGCGGTAGTGTTAACTTCTGCTGACTTGCGTAATATCAACAGACATGCGTCAACAGCAACGTCAAAGTATTTCTTTGCATCAATGCGATAGAGTTCTTCGTTAGATATCGGGGTATTCTCCTGCCAAAAATGAATAAGGACTTTTCTAGCGGTTGCCGTTTTGCAAAGGAAAGCAAGAACGCCGTTCTTTGGCAAGGCCTCGACAAGGCGGATTATCATCCATTCCGCTATATCGAAGTTGGCTTTTCCGGTTTTGGCATCGAAGCCTCGAAGCCCTTGGAAGTTTGATTTTTCAGGTAGGTTAGCACTATTTAGAACGCCAAGTGTAGCATTGGTAACCCACGGAGGGTTGCCAATTACAAGGGTAAACATGCCGCCCGATTGGCTCAATAGAGGTTGCCATTCTGTTGCGAAAAAGTCTCGTTGTTCAATCTTGATGTTGCCAACACTTTTGAATCGGTCTTTAGCCGAATTACAATATTCCTGATTTATTTCATGGCCATGATAGGAAATTTCAGCGCCCCAAGCTGAATATGCTACTTCAAGGAAGTTTCCCAGTCCACAAGTTGGCTCAACAACAGAGCCGGGTACTCCGAATTTTGCAGTAATGAGAGAAACAACATCTTTTGCAAGAATTACGGGAGTCTGGAAATCTCCATACTCTTTACGTACCGTCATCAGAGCACCCGCTTAATGCCGCTGACTGAACCTGCTTCTTGAATTATTCGGTTATACTGGAGTCTCCATTGCAAGGCATTTGATATTGTCAGATAGCCAACGGTGGGCGGATTAGATAGGACTTCTTCGGCAAGTGTTTGGGCTTGAATATCATCGACCGGAAGCATGCGTTCCTCGAAAAAAGCCCGCACATCATCTATGTTTCCGCTGTTTTCAAGTATTTTCAGGAGGCCGGAGGTAGTTTGAAAGTCAGCTGTTCGACTTTGGTCAACGAAAACGGTGTGTTTTATTGACAGACAACAAGTTTTTTTGATTTCGTCGTCTGTCTTGTCGTAAACAAAGACAAGAAGCGAATATCCCAACCCGTAAATCTTTTGCCTTGCCGAATGAAACGGGCATGAAGACTGTGGCTGTTTAATGCTCGTCACTTTCATGTCTATCAATAACTCAGGGAAATCCATCCCTTTTGCCGACGATCCTTCGGCATAAACATACTTGGTGTGCAGGTGCCTTTGGAATTTATGCTCCAGATAGGTGCCAACCGCCTTCCCGTCTGTGACACCGTACAAGGATGGTTCGTCATGTGTTGACTCTTTTTGAGAGAAAACCTTGGCCTCAGAAATTAGCTGGTTTATCGTCAGTTTTGATTTTGGCATTGTTACTCCTTTATTGTTTGGCTCAACAACCCATCCTGGATATTTATACTGTGATTATGAAAAAGTATTGGTTAAACTTGCACTATCCCCATAGGTGCAGCTTTGCCTCAGCATAAAGTTGCATTGAAAATCACGACATTAGCCGCCCCGATGCCCTTTTTCCGCATCTCCCAGCATCTCGCGCCAACCGGTGACATGAACTCCGCTTCGGAGGTACGCGCCATCGCCGCCAAAGACCAGTGACGGCTCTGCTGTCGATTCAAAAATGGCTTGCCACTTTTTCAAAGTTTTAAACATATCAGTTGCAACCGGTTGGCCCGATTTGATTTCCACTGGATGGAAAATATCGGCTCCGTCTAGTAAAAGATCCCGTCTGCACAGGGCGCATCGTGGCGCTGCCTGGACGGTAGTCAGGGATTGGAACTGCGTAATTTGGATAAGAGGGACGGGGCTTGGTCAGGCAAGACCGGGCCATACTGGCGCTCTCCAACCATTACGGCCGGGGCGTTGCCGCAGTTGCCGAGACAAGAGCAGGGCAGCAGGGTAAATGCACCATCGTCGGTTGTGCCGCCGGCCTGGATCCCAAGCAGTTTTTCGAACTGCCCAAGCAGCGTCTCCCCCCCCATACTCCAGCAGGAGATCGAATCGCAGACATGAATCACGTGCCGCCCCACCGGACGGCGGTAGATCATCTCGTAGAAGGTGGCCAGCTCCTCGACCTGCAGCGGTGACAAACCCAGCAGCTCTGCTGCCTCGACAAGCGCCTCGTCGGTCAGCCAGCCGTAGTGGCGCTGCAGCTCCTTCATCACGTCCACCGCGGCTTCACGATTGGTGACGGCTTGGGCAACGCGACACTGAAGTTCTATTTTGAGGGGCGAGGGAATCATGGGAAAGCATTATAGATGGTTTGAGCGGCTAGGCAAGCGGAAATCATGGCAGGAACCTGGCAAAGACCTGATTGGAAAGCAGCAGGCCGCGCCGGGTCAGACACAGATTACCGTGCTCCTGCTGCAGCAGGCCGATCCGTACCAGCTCATCGATGGCGGAACCGTAAATGTCATCCAATCGGGAGCCGAACTCCTCTTCAAAACTTTCGCACGTAATGCCTTCGACCAGACGCAGTCCCAGAAACATGAATTCAGCCATCGCATCTGCCCGAGCCAGAAGATGTTCATCGCGGCGCGGCAGGCGGCCTGAGGCGAGTTCCCTGCTGTATCCCTCCAGCGTGTCGTGGTTGCTGAAACGAACTCCATGACCAACCCGCAGAAAAGAATGCGCCGCAACACCCAGACCCAGATAACCGTCCCTGCGCCAGTAACCGCTATTGTGCCTTGAACGGTAGCCGTCTCTGGCATAGTTGGCGATTTCGTAATGCTGATAGCCGGCCGCCGGAAGAACGGTGTCGGCTGCCTCGAACATTTCCGCGGACCGGTCATCATCCGGGATGTCGGGGCTCTCTTCGGGATAGCGCAGTGCGAAAGGGGTACCCTCTTCCACCGTCAGACCGTAAACCGAGATGTGTTCCGGCGACAGTCGGACAGCTTCCTGCAGGTCTGCCTGCCATTGCATGAAACTCTGGCCCGGCAGGGCATGGATCAGGTCGATGCCGATGTTGTTGAATCCGGCCATTCGGGCATCATGGAACGCCCGGCGGGCCTGGCCGGCATCATGCACCCGCCCCAGACAGTGCAGCAGATCGTCGTCAAAGCTTTGAACTCCCAGCGAAAGGCGGTTGACACCGGCCTCCCGGAAGGCCTGCAAGCGATCCCCATCAACCGTGCCGGGATTCGCCTCCAGAGTTATTTCTACTTCCGGCGATATAGAAAACAACTCTGCAGCTTTCCCCAATATCCTGTCCACATGCTGGGGATGCAAAAGAGACGGGGTACCGCCGCCGAAATAAATCGAATCAAGCGAACGGTCGGATACCCTGTCGGCAGAGACCATCTGCATCTCTTTCAGCAGCAGTCTGTGGTAGTTTTCAAGATCACCGTTCTGCGGTTTGCTGGATATGAAAGCACAGTAAGCGCACTTCTCAAGACAGAAAGGTATGTGGATGTAGAGTCGATTGAACATGTCCGAATCCAGTATTTTTTAGTGCCGACCGGCAGTCGGTTATGATAATATCAGGAACTGAAGCTGGTAAATTAAAAAAAGGGGAATCCATGAAAAAGAAATTTATATTGTCACTCACCTGTATTGCTGCACTGTCGGCATCCGCTGCGCTGGCCATGCCGGACAAGGTGGCTAAACCTACGGCTGCAAATGCGGCGCAACCCGCTGAAGTAATTTCGGGTAAAGTGCTCGAGACAATGAACAGCGGAGGCTATACATACGTCAATCTGCAGAAAGCAAATGGTGATAAAGTCTGGGTTGCCGTCATGGAAACCACCGCCAAGGTCGGCTCGCAGATGAGCTTCAATGGCGGCATGGAAATGGTCAATTTTGAGAGCAAGAGCCTCAAGCGGAAATTCGACAAAATAATATTTTCCGGCGGCGTAGCTTCGGCTGCAGCGGCACCGGGCGCAAAAGCTGAGCCGGGCGCAAAAGCTGAGCCGGCCAAAGAAAAGGCGACTTCCCCCGGCAGCAAGGGCGCAGCAGCTGCCAAGGATGCCAAGATTTCCGTGCCGAAGGCAACCGGACCCAACGCATCAACCGTGCAGGGTGCATTTGCCAACAGCGCCAAACTCGACAAGAAGAAAGTTGTAATCACAGGCAAAGTCGTCAAGGTATCTGCACAGATCATGGACAGGAACTGGGTTCACATTCAGGATGGAACCGGCACTCAGGCTGCCGGCAATCACAACCTGGTCTGCACATCCAAAGAGATGGTCAATATCGGCGATGTCGTCACGGTCAGCGGCACTCTTGCCAAGGATAAGGATTTCGGCGGCGGATACAAGTATGCCGTAATTGTCGAGAACGCAACTTTCAAGAAGTAACCGGCAGATTCATATCAAGAATAGTTACAGGCTCTCCTGAAAGCAGGGGAGCCTGTTTTTTTATACTTGAAGTTGAAAGCCGGATGTCATCCTGATACAGTACGGCATGCTCAACCCGGTACAGACACATTACCAATGTTACCCCTACCCGCATTACCCTCTGCTTGCATCGGTGCGGCGCTGTGACACCTATGCCCTAAACCTGAAGGCGCTCTGGACGCGCTTCAACAGCAGCCTGCCGCCGCCTGAAGCCCAAAAAATCCTGATTGCCGGATGCGGAACATTCTCGCCCTACCCGTTTTCAGTCGCAAATCCCGATGCCGCCATCACTGCAGTTGACATCTCCAAGCGCAGCCTGAACAGAGCCCGCCTGCACTGTCTACTACATGGGCGCAGAAATTTGGACTTCCGCTGCGGTGACATTCAGGAAGGAAACACAATTGAAGGGGTTTTCGGACTGATCGACTCTTATGGAGTACTTCACCATTTAAACGACCCTGTCGCAGGCCTGAAAACCCTGGAAAAGCATCTGATGCCCAACGGAATCATCAGGATCATGCTGTACAGCCGTTATGCGCGCAGAG
Organism: uncultured Geobacter sp.; assembly: GCA_964458105.1. Classification (GTDB taxonomy): domain Bacteria; phylum Desulfobacterota; class Desulfuromonadia; order Geobacterales; family Pseudopelobacteraceae; genus JACRCG01. The sequence goes on along the minus strand of CAYWJJ010000043.1, from coordinate 25,501 downwards.
ATGAGGAAGCAATCCGTCATGCCTTGCGGCTGCTCGATATCAAGACGCCCGCCGCAGCACGGAAACTGTTCAGAAGAGCCAGGCCCGGTTCGCGGCTGGCACATTATCTGAGCGTTGCCGATGAAGCCGGGACAGATTCCGGTATTGCCGATGCGTTGCTGCACCCGCGTGTCCGGACCTATCGAATTGACGAACTGCTGGATATGATTGCCCAGACCGGCCTGCAGCCGCTGCTCTTTGCGCACGCCGATGCCAGAGAGAATCTGCGGGAAGAAATAAACCGTCTCCGCCTGCTTGAAAAAGAACGATGTTCACCTGGAAATTTCATACTTTATCTGGGGGCCGCTCCTGATAATGCCCCGAAAACCGGCAAAGACAGCCTGCTGGTTCTGAACCCCTGCCTGTCATCGGCTGTCAGCCGCCTTACGCTTGGCGCCGTCCACATTCCGACGCGCACCGGGCACGCTAATCCTGCATTGGGGCAGTCTGAACGCAGTTTCTTAAGGCGGTTTGCAAAACCGGTTCGCAGGAGTACGCTGAGCAGCGATTTGACCGAAATGGTGGATGTTTACAAGCGCCGGCTTTTTCTGCTGGAGTACCTGCCATGAATTTTCTCGGACAGCATCAGATCAAGAGGAATTATTCAGGCGCCGGTTTTTATCTGCCGCCCAAACCGGCCAGGTTGAAATTGAAGGTATAGGAATAACTGCCGGGGCGCTGGTGGATGGCACTATTGACACTCCAGCATTTATGGCGGTATTCGACTGAATAGACAGACTCGAGGAAATCACCCAGGTCAAATGAATAACGGGCGAGGTATGACAGGTAAAACGGCTTCAGGAATCGGGTGGCAAGCCGCCCCTCCAGGTACTCAACCTCGCCGCGGGCCATCTGATAAGCGGCGGCGATCGTATTACCCTGCCGGTCATCCGCCTCCAGCCCGGCTGCAACTGCAGACAGGCGATTGTCATAAAGGTTATAGCGGGTGTCAAGCGTCAGGCGGATGTTCCTGTTAAGCCATGTATCGCTTTCAAAAACCAGATCGCTCCAGGAACGTTGTGGATCCACGATTGTCAGCAGATCGCGCCTCTGCCCTTCGATACTGTAGCCCAGCATCAGTTTTATTCTGGAAATCTCCCTGTATTCAGTGGTCTCGCCGTTTGTGAATTTGCCGTTTATCAGATTTGTCACGGAAAAACCGAGCATATTCTGCCAGACCATGCGATCCGTATAATCGTAAAAGGGAAGGCGCTGCTGGGGACGCTCGGGAATATAGCTGTAGCTTACCTCCGGTATGATCTCGTGCCTGACCTTTTTCAGGCTCGCCGATTCGACATCAAAACCGCGGGCCAGGGAGGTTGAAAGACGCACGCCAACCTCCGGCGCCAGATCGCCATCGCTGCTTTTGACCCCGCTGCCGGCAGTCCGCTTATCGGTTGTATAGCCCCTGACATGCGCTCCGGCAAAAATGGATGCCTGGAGATAACCGCTCAGTGACGGCTGAAAAGTCACCCTGGGAAACAGGTGCAGTCGTTGCCCGCTGGGTGGTGACTCCCGATCCAAATTAGCAATGCTTGCGTCGATATCAAAAAAGAGCGGAGTCTTGAAAATTGACTGCCGCACGCCGGCCAGCTCCACCGCCGGCAACGTTTGCACTGTGGCCCGGTTGTCGGCTGCATAAAGATCTTCACTGTAACGGATATATGAAGACAGGGCGTAGTGCTGCCAGGTTTTCAGCGCGTTTATCGTTGTATCGCTGGACTGCCGGTTATATTCTCCGCTCTTCTCGCCGAAATCCCCCAGGAAAGAACGGTCACTGGCAAGATTGATATCCATTCTCAGGTTCGCATCCCGGGATAATATTTCTTTGTGATTCTGATCGATCTGCCATCGCCAGCGATCCTTGAGAATATCATAGATCTGATACCCCCCCAGATGCCCCTCACTGCCTCTGGTGCGGATGTATCGATAGTCAAGCCCCGTCCCTATCCCTCTTTTGGACAACAGGTCCAGGTCAAACAGCAGATCCTGACTGGGAGAGATGACCCAGTAGGCCGGTATGTCAAGTTGAGCCCCGCGGGTATTTGAGTAGCCTACCTTGGGAATCAGAAGCCCGGATTTCTTTTCACGGACTACCGGAAAAGCGATCCACGGCAGGTACAGAACGGGAACGTCCTTTATATAGAAGACAACGTTACGTCCGGTTGCGTATCCCAACACATTTACCTTGAGCGTATCTGCTCCGAATTTCCAGCTAGGATCAGGCAAATCGCAGGTGGTAAGCTCTGTTGAGCTTATTTGAAACTCGCTCTCATTCAAACGGATGATCTTTTCACCGCTGAAAGTGAGATTTGTTTCCGGCATCGCCAGGGAAGCCTTGTCCATTTCAACCTGATTGTTCTCCAGATTGAGCGTCAGCGACTCTCCCTTGAGAACATCTTTTCCCTTTGAGACGGTTACGTTGCCGTCAGCGTGCAGGAGATGTGAATTGCTGTCATAGGTAACCTGGTCTGCGGCCAGATTCATCCCCTGCCAGGTAACGACTACATTCCCCTTGGCCTTATAGAGCCCATCTGACTGGCCATGATCCATGGAATCCGCTTTGATACGGATGTTCTCATCATCAAACGGGAATTCGGCCCCATATGTAAACGAAGTACATTGAAGATGAATCAGCATCAGCAGCAGTAGTGTGGATAATATTTTCATTTCAGACATCAGCCTCGGATACCGGTATATTCAATATTTCCAAGCCAGGCTTTGACTTCACCCACGACAAAGAGCGAGCCGCACACAAGTACCAGGTCTCCAGCCACGGCCTCGCTTCGGGCGGCGCGAATTCCGTCCGCGGCCGTACCGCACGGCCGGGAGACGAGACCTCTCTCGGTAAAGTACCGGGAGAGGTCCGTAGCTTTCATGGCACGTTCCACATTTGGGGTCACGGTATAAATCCGGTCGACCTGCGGTATCAGCGGAGCATAGATCAGATCTATATCCTTATCCGTACAAACACCGGTAACAAGCAGAATGCGGTTCCGCGGATAATCGGACAGAGCCTGCGCCAGAGCCAGCGAACCGGCCGGGTTGTGGGCACCGTCCAGCAGCAGCGGAGGATTGCCCGGAATCAGCTCCATGCGGCCCGGCCAATAGGAGCCGGCAATGCCAAGCCTTATCGCGTCATCAGAGATTGACGTTCCTGCAGAATCCATCATCTCGGCAGCCGCTATCGCCAGAGCGGCATTCTGCCCCTGATAGCGTCCGGGAATGCCCGGAACAAGCCCTCGCAGACTTTTTCGGATACCGGAGTAATCAAGTGTGGCGCCTGCGCTCCAACCCGCCGAGAAGCCGTTGCCGTAAACGCTCAAAGAATTAGTGCCGAGAAGGCATTGCTGCTGAATCACGGAGAGCACAGATCTTTCCTGTTCCGCACAGATAACGACTGTATCCGCCTCGATAATGCCGGCCTTCTCCCTTGCGATATCGGGCAGCGTAGTCCCCAGATACTCGGCGTGATCAACAGAGATCGGAGTGATAATCGTCATCTCGCCGGCGATGGCGGCAGTGGCATCGGAACGCCCGCCCATGCCGGCTTCAATAACCGCCAGCTCGACTTTTTCCCGGCTGAAAACAAAGGCGGCCAGAGCCGTGGTAATCTCGAAGAAAGTGGCTTCTTCCGGTGCAGCATCCAGGACGGATTCAAGACTGTCGGCCAACCTGTCAGCCGGATATTCGGCACCGTTTATTCTGAAACGCTCGGTAAATCGTACCAGGTGGGGAGAACTGAACTGAGCGGTACGATATCCGGCATGTGTTAGTATGGAAGAGAGGAAGGCTGATGTGGAGCCCTTGCCGTTTGTACCGACAACGTGGATGCTGCGGATTTTTTTTTCAGGATTGCCAAGACGTGCCAGCAGGACTCGTACCCTGTCGACGCCCGGCCGTATGCCAAAGCGACGACGGGTATACAATTTCTCCAGCAAATCTGCCAGAGACATTTCAGGCGGCAGAGCGATGCAGCATCTTCAGAATGGAGGCCAGTCGCTGACGCATCTCGGTACGCGGAATGATGGCATCGATCATACCGTGGTCAAGCAGGTACTCCGCCCGCTGAAAACCTTCCGGAAGCTTCTGGCGAATGGTCTGCTCGATGACTCGGGGGCCGGCAAAACCGATCAGCGCTTTTGGCTCGGCAATATTGACATCGCCCAGCATCGCAAAACTGGCCGTAACACCACCGGTGGTCGGGTCAGTCAGCAGGGATATGAACGGGATTCCGGCATTTTTAAGCTTTGCCAGTGCAGCTGAAGTCTTGGCCATCTGCATCAGGGACAGAATACTCTCCTGCATGCGCGCTCCGCCCGAAGCGGAAATGATAATGACCGGCTGGTTCTTTTGCAGGCCGCGTTCGATGGAACGGGTTATCTTCTCTCCGACGACGCTCCCCATGCTGCCACCCATGAATGAGAAATCGAAACAGGAAACCTGGACACTCAGGTTTTCGATAGTTCCCTCAACACAAATCACCGCGTCTTTTGAGCCTCCCTTTGAGAGGGCGGCATCTATACGATCCTGATAGCTCTTGGCATCCTTGAACTCCAGAAAGTCTACGGATGTGATTTCGGCATCAAACTCCTGCCAGGTTCCGCCGTCAAGCAGGGCCTCAAGCCTTTTTCGGGCGGAGATCCGGTAGTGATAGCCACATTTCGGGCATACCTGCAGATTGGCTTCCACATCCTTGCTCATGACTGTTTCCGAGCATCCCTGACACTTGATCCACATTCCTTCAGGAACTTTTACCTTTTTGCCGCCGGATTTTTCTACCCCGGTTTTTTCTTTAGTGAACCAGCTCATGCTAGGCCTCGCTTCTTTCACAATCCTAAATAATTTGAGTATAAGTAAAAAAGCTAGGTAACAGAATTACCCGGTGCTGTCAAGTTTGTTAAAGCTTCACTAAATTGCCTGTTTCAGCGAACTGACAAACCTTTTCAGTTCAAGATCAAGCTGTTGCCCGGATTGTTTTTCAAAAAGTTTGACGATTGCACTTCCGACAACTACTCCATCGGCCAATTCAGAAACTTCAGCGGCCTGCTCAGGAGTTGAAATACCAAAGCCGGCCATGACAGGCAACTTTACCTTGTTCATTATGTTAGCCAGCTCGGCTTTCAATGAATCTGAAACGACCTGACGGGCGCCGGTAACACCGGTCACGGTTACATAGTAGACAAACCCCCTGCCGATTTTATTTACCAGATCGATCCTGGATGAATCGGACGTGGGAGTAAGCAGGAATATGACATCCAGCCCATGCCGGTCGGCATGGGGCAGCAGCTCCCTCGATTCCTCGGGAGGCAGATCAACCAAAAGAACGCCATCCACGCCGGCATCAGCGGCATCCCGGCAGAAACGTTCGTAACCGTAAGCGTGAACCGGATTGAGATACCCCATCAGTATGATCGGTATCTGGCACCTGGTGCGCGTTTTTTTAACGGTTGCCAGGATACCTGACAGTGTTGTCCCGGCTGCCAGGGACCGCTCCGATGAAAGCTGGATAGTCGGACCATCCGCCATCGGATCCGAAAAAGGTACGCCCAGTTCGACAACGTCGGCACCTGCCGCCTCCAAAACACAGATCATTTCCTCTGTCCGTGAAAGATCCGGATCTCCGGCGGTAATAAATGTCACCAGTGCCTTGGCATTATCTTTTTTAAGCTCGGAAAATCGTTTTGTAAGCCTGCTCATTTTGTTTATGCAAACCGGCATCATATTTTAAAACCGGTCATCTCCTTCTCCAGAAGCTCAATCTGACGGGACAGACTGGTAACTGATGCATCCATAACCGTAGCGGCATGGCTGTTGGCAGCGGTCGATGCCTGAATGTTGTTGACCGACTCTGAAATCTGGACGCTGCTATCCACCTGCAACCGGCAAGCATCGCGAATATGCTCCACCATCGAGGTAACATTTTCTGTCGAGCGTGCGATCAGGCTGCTGGCGCGGCTCTGTTCGCGGGTGGAAGTGCGAACGTGGGTGGTAAGTTCCTTCATGCGCTCAACCGCCGACGTAATCAAGTCCGTGCCCAGAGAATGCTCACGAGCCGAGCTGGCAATATGACCGACCATCTCCTCCACACTCTCCATCGCCTCTCTTATGCAGTGGCTGCCCCGGGCCTGTTCAACAGTGGCCCTGGCAATTTCGCTTACCTGAATGCTGGCCCGCTTGACACCGGTCACGATTTTTTCAAGAGCCGCCCCCGAGCGTTGCGAGAGTTTCTCGCCTTCCGAAATACTGTTTTCAGCCTGATTGATGGCTTCCACCGCCCTGCGGGTGTCTTCCTGAACCCCTTTGATCACTGCGGCAATCTCGCGGGTGGAACTGCTCGTGCGCTCGGCCAGTTCCCGGATTTCATCGGCAACTACGGCAAATCCCTTGCCGTGCTCTCCAGCCTGAGCAGCTATGATTGCAGCATTAAGCGCAAGGAGATTGGTCTGCTCCGCCACTTCGTCGATTACCGACAAAATTGCTCCAATATCATTAGCCCTCAGCGACAGGTTTTCAACGACCTCGGCTGTTATCTGTGATGAGTTGCGGATTGCCTGCATACCGGCAATGGCCTCTTCAACAGCTTTCTTGCCGGTCTCGGCATCGCTTCTTACCGACTCGGAGATGGCCGACGTATCCATTGCATTCTTTTCAACCTGCTTGATTGTGGCATCCATCTCGGCAATGGAAGAGGCGGTTGTACTGGAAGCATCCAGCAGGTTAATGATGCTGGCTCCAATTTCTTTGATGGAGGTGGCCATTTCGGTTACGGAAGAACTGACCTCTTCGACCGCTTCGCCGAGTTTTTCCGAACTTAAAGCAACCTCTTCAATGCTGGCAGCCATCTCGAGAGTGGATGACGCAGTCTCGCCGGCTGATGTGGAAAGCTGGTCCACCCCTTCGGAAACCTCCCGAACGGATTCCTTGATTTGCATAATCGCCTGGGAAGTCTCTTTTACCGATTTCTCCTGCAACTGTGCGGAACTGACCACCTGATGAGCGGACTTCTCAATATTAATATCAATAGAGGTAAGTACCTCCAATGTTGAATTGACACGTGAGACCATGCTGTTCAGGTTCTCTGCCATGGTGTTCATTGCAACAGCCAGGGCGGCAGTCTCACCGCCACCGGAGACCTGAAGGCGAATATCCAAACGGCCGTCGGCTACGGTGCGTGCAAAATCAACACACGCGTTAAGCGGTCCGGTAATAGAGCGGGTCACCATAAATGAAAAAAGCGCAATCGCTCCGATTGCAATCAGCGCAACCAAAATATTAATTATAATTTTATTAAAAACTGCTTCAGAAACAGAATTTTCGGTTGCGACCACATCGCGACGGATAGTTTCAACCATTTTGGCAACTGTTGTGCTGAAAGCGTTGAAACGTTCCGACTGAATCCCGGACATCAGATTACTGGCCTGGTAAATTTGTCCATGACTGGCGGCCGGTAGAACTTCATCCAGCAACGTTTTTTTATACTCTTTCCAGATGGTATTGGCCTTGTTGATAACATCACGCCTGTCCTGGACTTCAGCCAGTTTCAGGCCTAAATCAAACTTCTTATCGATATCGGCGGTCCGGTCTTTGATATTAGCAGCAACCTTGCCGGCAACCTCCTTGTCCGCTTCAAGCATGAACCGCTGAACATCGTAACTGATCTGATACAGGTCGGATTTCAACAGAGCTATGTTTTCAAGCGCATCTTTATTATCACTGATGGTTTTGTAAGCAGCGCTGCCGATTCGGACTTGATTCATCAACATCAGACTGATCACGGTGACCAGCAGAATTCCAATGAAAGCTGAAACGGAAAGAAGAATCATTTTAGTGCGAAGCGTAAGGCCGTTCGTGCTGCCGGAAGACAATTCCCTCTTCACAAAGCCTCCACATCTGAATACGTTGATAACCACAAAAAAGCCGCCCGACTATATCAGAGCGGCAGCTTTCATATCAAGCAAAAACGCCCCGGCCGAAGCTTCAGCGCAACTCCTGCAACTGCTGCATGAAATGCTTCAGATAGGTGGCGGGACGATAAACTTCAGGCACCGTAACCGAATCGTTTTTTTCAACCGGCACGGAAATTTCACCCACGGGTGTCTTCACATTCAACCGAGCGGTCAGACTATACGGAACTTTGTCAAGATCCGGGCGCCGCTTGATAATTTCAATCATATCGGAATACTTTATCCGTATCGGCAATCGCACGTTGGCGATCTGACCTGACGGAAAGAGGGATTTCAGTTTGCTTCCGCCATGAGAAAATGGAAGGGTCATCACCTGAAGATCGAATGTGTAGTCCAGGAGTTCAAGATCGAATGGGTTGGGGTTTTCAATTCCGATAAGAAATTCAACATCAACCCCGGCGGTGTCAATGCCGGATATATTTGTTGAATTAATTTTTACAATCGGATCCTGCACGAGGGCGGCACAACCTGCAACAAGAAACGCCATCATACAAAAAGCCTGAATAATGCAGAATTTCTTCAACGAATCCTCGTGGACGTGTCAGCCAATGCAAGCTTATCGCCGTGCTTCTCGAATTCAGCCAACATTTCACGCCGAATCAGGCGGATCTTTTTCAGGTAGGCGTTTGCCTGCGGACCTTGCCCGCAGTAGTATTTTTTGGCACGTTCCAGATCACCCTGGGCCATCTCCAGCTTCGTGTACAATTCGCGCACTGCGGCTTCGGCACACTTCGCATCATCCTTCATATCTTTAGGCAGATAACCGTGACTTTTTGCCCGATATGGCATCAACTGCCAGACACCAAGAGCCCCCATAGCCGATACGGCGTGTGAAGAAAGCTTATGGCCGCCGGTTTCCGCCAATGCAATTTCGGCCAGATCAAACGGCATGAAAACCGTGCCGACCGTCTTGTCATAGCAAATACCGGCCAGTTGACGGGCACGCTCCGGAGTTGTTTTGCGTGCAAATGCCAACTCGATGATCAACTGTTGTTTTTTTCGCTGGATAAGGGAGACGCTTTCGGTGTTGAGCAGAGACGTTTCAGTGACCATCGGTGTGGTCGGTTGGATTTCAGTCTTTATAAAAGGTGCATTTTCGCACGCCGTCAAAAAAAGCAGGCATGACAGATAAATAGTTTTTTTTCGCATAATAATAGAGTTTGGAAGTTGTATCGGCTTTGCCGGAGCGGCGTCGTTGCCCGTATACAGAGGGCTTATCTCCGGCGGAATGCTCCTTTCATAATGAATTTCCCCGTAAAACGCCAAAATCCCGGTTTGCCGGGATATCGGTGTTTTTATTCAGAGTGCGCGAACCATACGTCAACTACAAGAAGAAGTCAAGTACATTGATAATAATTAACTTAAATATACATATATTTCAGGCAAATCAGTAGGCTTCATGGCTGTCAAGAACGTCCTCATTGCTGACACGGCAGCGAAATAAACGGTAGACCCAGATCTTGTATGAAATGACAATCGGCACGAATACCAGCGCGACACCTGCCATCAGTTTGAGGGTATACGGACTGGAAGATGAGTTGTAAATCGTCAGACTGGAGAGCGGATCCAGGCTGGACGGGATCAGATTCGGAAACAGGCCGGCTACGCCGGTGAAACAGACAAAGGTAATGGTCAGACAGGAGAATAGAAAGGCCATGTGCATGCGTCCTTTCACGGCATAAAACTTGATCATTAACAGCGATGCGACCGCAATAACCGGCAGAACAACCAGTGCTGGAGTTGCCAGGTAGTTGGCGTAGAGCTTCGTCGCCGGATAGCTGTACCCAAGAAACGCCACCGCCAGTATCAGCAGCGGCAGCCAGAGTTTATTGGCCATGAGCGCCGCCCTGGCGGAAAGCTCGCCGGTAGCCTTGATCGCGGCATAGAGCGATCCGTGCACCGCAAAAAGCATTACAAAAAGTACTCCGGTCAAAAGTCCGTAAGGATTGAGCAGCGTCAACAGCGAACCATCGTAGGCAAAGTTTGCGTTTGTAAAATCATTACGCATCGGGATACCCTTGAAAATATTGCCGAATGCGACACCAAAAAGCAGGGCGGGAACAAAGCTGGAAATGCTGATGGCCGTATCCCAGCCGGATTTCCATGCCGGTCGATCGATTTTGCCGCGAAATTCAAACGCCACTCCACGCACAATCAGGGCAAAAAGCAGCAGCAGAAGAGCTGTGTACAAATTACTGAACATGAGCGCGTAGGTGGTCGGGAAAGCGGCAAAGGTCACTCCGCCGGCAGTAACCAGCCAAACCTCGTTGCCGTCCCAGACCGGTCCCACGGTGTTGATCAAGACGCGCCGTTCCGTATCGTTTCCGGCAAGAAAACCGGACATGTAACCGATGCCCAGGACAAAACCGTCAAGCATGAAATAAACGCCCCACAAAACGCCCCACAGCACAAACCAGATCACCTGAAAATCATTGGGTTCCATGACCTATCTCCTCCCCTGAACGTTGATGATTCCGGAAAGATCATTGTCCGGTCCTTTTCTGGCAAATTTACTCAGCAGATAGATGTCAATCGCACCCAGGGCGCTGTAGAGAATTGTAAAACCGGCCAGCGACACCGCAACCTGCGTTGCGGATATGTTTTTGGAAACCCCGGCGGCGGTTTTCAGAACGCCGTAGACAATCCAGGGCTGGCGCCCTACCTCGGCCACAATCCACCCCAGCTGATTGGCAATATAGGGCAGGGGAATTGAAAACAGCAGCACCGTCAGAAAGAGACGATACTCCTCCAGGTTCTTTTTAAACGACAGTAACACCGCCAGTGCGCTTGCAAGTATGAAATAGGTGCCGAGTCCGACCATGGCGCGAAAGCTCAGGAACACCGGCAGGACCGGCGGACGCTCATCCCTGGGAAAGTCCTTGAGTCCCTTGACTTCTGCGGCAGTATCATGAAATGCCAGCATGCTGACCATGTTTGGGACACAGAGACGCTCAAAGGCGTTACACTCCCGTTTTTCGTCCGGAAGCAGAAACAGGTTCATTCCGGCTCCCTTCTGGGTTTCCCAGATCGACTCCATCGCGGCAAACTTGGCCGGTTGGACCTTGGCGACCTCAACCGCATGCGTATCCCCGATGCCAGCCACAAGAATCGTCGATACCAATCCGAAAATCGCAGCCTGTCTGAAGGAACGCTTGAAAAAATCCATTTCATTCCTGCGCAGCAGGTGCCAGGCCGAAACGCCCATAACAAAAAATGCCGCCACCGTGTAACCGGACACGATCTGGTGTGCAAACTTGATCAAACCGTAGGGATTGGTGACCAGAGCCATGAAATCTACCATCTCGGCCCGGTTGTTACGCAGCACATAACCGACCGGATGTTGCATCCAGCCATTGGCAAGCAGGATCCAGAGGCCGGAAAGATTGGTTGCCAACGCCACCAGCCAGATCGACAAAAGATGCACCTTCTTGGAAACCTTGTCCCAGCCGAATATCCAAACGCCGATAAACACCGATTCCAGGAAGAAGGCAACCGTTGCTTCAATCGCCAGCGGCGCGCCGAATATGTCGCCGACATAACGCGAGTATTCCGCCCAGTTCATTCCGAACTGGAATTCCATCGTTATTCCGGTAACGACACCCAGGGCGAAATTTATCAGGAACAGTTTGCCCCAGAATTTTGTCATCCGCAGCCACATCGCATCGCCGGTTGCGACATAGCGCGTCTCCATCCAGGCAATCATGATCGAGATGCCCAGGGTAAGCGGTACGAAAATAAAATGAAACATGCATGTCACGGCAAACTGCACTCTGCTGAGCATCAAAGCATCCATACTACCCCCACTAAATATATGACCTTGCTTCCAGTATCAGAACCCGCCGGCGCCAAAAAATATTTGCCGCCATAAATCAAAACTATTCAACCGACAGCATCGAGACATAAAAGACTTTATTTGTCCTATTTCTGCGCAAATTTTTTTAGCGGAGCAACCCCATAAAACTATCCATCCGCCAAATCCTTCAGAGTTACTCCGTCCAGAACATCGCGAACCTGCTCCTGAACCCTTTTCCAGACCGGATGCACCGTACACGAAACATCGCGGGCGCACTCTCCGGCACCCACTACGCACCTGTTCGGAATAATCGGCCCTTCAACGGCTTCGACAACCTCGAGCAGCGATATTTTTTCCGGAACACGCCCCAGCAGGAAGCCTCCCCCGGTTCCCCGATATGATTTGACAAGGCCGATTTTGCTGAATTGCTGGAATATCTTGGCAAGAAAGGAGGCGGGTACATCAACGGCCGCTGCGATGTCGCTCAACAGGCAGACCCGATCAACCGGCTGCGACGCCAGATACACGATCCCCCGGATTGCATATTCCCCTTTGCGGGTGAGTTCCATCATTGAAAAGACCCCTAACAAGACATTTTTTATCCTTTTAGGGGTTTTCGTGCTGATTGTCAACCATATTTTAAAGATTATTTTGCGATTATTTGTATCAGCGCCCGAGCATGATGCCAAGATCCTCTGCCGCCGCTACGATCTCGCCTTGCGGATCAACCAGTTTGAGATCCCGGATTGCGTCTTCTATCGGCACAGATGTTATACTGCGACCCTTCAGGCAGGCCATGCGGCCGAACTGGCCGTCAGCTATCATCTGCACCGCTCTTGTTCCAAAGCGGCTCCCCAGAGCGCGGTCAAAAGTAGTTGGTGAGCCACCCCGCTGCAGATGTCCCAGCACTGTCACCCGCACATCCATATCCAGGCACAGTTCGATCTTTTTGGCGACAAACTGGCCGATACCACCCAAACGTTCGATAGCCTGCTTGTCGTCTGCCGCCTGGACAACAACCCGGTCGCCCCCCTCGGGAAACGCGCCTTCAGCCGCCACAATGATGCTGAAACGGCTGCCGCGCGCCGAACGCTCCTTGATTGCAGCGCAGATGCTGCCGATATTGAACGGTATTTCCGGTATCAGAATGACATCGGCCCCGCCGGCAATACCGGATTCGAGTGCGATCCACCCCGCATAGCGCCCCATCACCTCCAGAATCATCACCCGATGGTGGCTTTCCGCCGTTGTATGCAGCTTGTCCAGCGCATCGGTGGCAGTCTCCAGGGCGGTGTTATAACCGAAAGTGAAGTCGGTTTCGAGCAGGTCGTTATCAATGGTTTTGGGGACACCTACCACCGGCACCCCCTTATGCATCAGTCCCTGGGCTATCTTGAGCGAACCTTCGCCACCTACGGCAATCAGGGCATCGATGCCAAGCTGGCGGATATTTTCAACCACGCGATCCGAGCAATCTACGCGAATAATCTTGCCATCCTGCTCCTGGGGATACTCAAAAGGATTCCCGCGATTGGTGGTGCCAAGGATCGTGCCTCCGCGCGGCAGAATCCCGCGAACATTGTCAAGGGTCAACGGCCGGCACCTCTCCGGGTTCAGCAGGCCGTCAAAACCGTCCTCAATACCGATCACCCGCCAGCCGTGGCGGATGATGGCGCTTTTTACAACACCGCGTATGACCGCATTAAGCCCGGGGCAATCGCCTCCGCCAGTCAGAATGCCGATTGTCGAGATGGCCATGATATACCTCCTGAAAACGGGTTGAGGAAAACCCTACGTTGCGGGGAGCTCTTCTTTGATCTTGACTTTCTTCTTGCCGAAGACCAGCGCGACCCAGATGCTGATCTCGTACATCAGGTAAAGCGGGATCATTATCACGAACATCGTGATCAGGTCAGCATGGAAGGCGGCGACAATCGAGCTGGCCAAAAGGGCATACTTTCTTTTTGGGGCCAGAAATTCGTAGCTGACTATTCCGAAACGGGACAGCAGCAGCGTCAGCACCGGCAACTCGAAGATCAGTCCGAAAACCAGAATCAACCGCAGGCAAAAATTGATGTAGGCGCTGATATTGAACCAGCTTTGCAACCCTTCCGCCTCGTAGGAGAGCGAGAAGTTGATGATCACCGGCCAGATTATGATCAGAAAGAACATGGCTCCGATACAGAAGGTAACCGTGGCCGCAGTGACGAACGGCATGACCATCCTGCGCTCGCTACGGGTCAGTCCGGGAGCAATGAACAGCCAGAGCTGGTAAAAGACGACCGGCAGCGCCAGAATGAAGCCGGCCAGCATTGAGATTTTGCATTGGATAAAGAACGGCTCCAGCGGGGCACTGTAGTTGAGCGGTCGTAATTTTTGCGGCGCATTGATCTCCTGCTCCAGCTTGTAACGGGTGTACATCGACGGAGCCAGTTCCTTGACCTTCAGGTAAACATCCTTTTTGATATCGGTCAGATAGGTTTTACCGGTCAAAGGCTTCTCAACAAATTTCATGATGTCACCGGAATAGTTCCAAGCCACCCCCATTCCGACCAGCACTGCAACAACGATAATGATCAGCCGTTTGCGCAGCTCAACCAGATGCTCTATAAACGGGACTACTTTTTCTTCGCTCATGCTTCTTTCCTGATTACTTGAATGTGGAGTTGTTGAGAGCCTGCCGCCCATTTCCTATCACAGCGGCGCATTGTAGCGCAACCTGATTCGGTGCGCCTCATACTCATCTGCGTTTCCTGCCGCCGGTTTTACCGCTGCCGCCACTACCTCCTTTCCTTGCTCCACGCCCACGTTCGGTGTCTCCCTTGTCGGAACGCGGTTGAATGCCTGTCAGCCGTTTGCCTCGCAGCGGAATGCGCGGGTATTCTTCTGTGCCAGCAGACGGAGCTGCTGCTCCGGTCCGGGGCGTGGACGAGGTGTGCCCAACCAGCACGAACTCGATCCGCCGGGTGGCGGGAGAAACCGCAGCCACCTTGACCCGCGCCTGATCGCCGATGCGGAATACGCGCCGCGTGTGCTGGCCGATCAGGGAGTGCTGTTTCTCTACAAAATTGTACAGGTCGTCCGCCAGGGTCGAAACATGCACCAGCCCCTCCACGAACAGTTCATCCAACTCCACAAAGAAACCAAATCCGGTCACCCCGGCGATGTAGCCGTTAAACTCTTCGCCCAGATGCTGCTGCATGTACTGCATCTTTTTCATCTCGACCACGTCCCGCTCGGCCTCCATCGCGACCCGCTCCCGTTTGCTGGTATGCTCGGCGACTTCTCCCAGCCGTTCGGTGGCAATGGCCAGCTGTTTTTCGGCCTTGCGGTCGCCGCTCCGCTCAGCCAGAGCCAGAACCGCCTTCAGTATGCGATGTACAACGATATCCGGATACCTTCGGATCGGCGAGGTAAAGTGACAATAGCAATCGGACGCCAGCCCGAAATGCCCCACGTTTTCAGCTGCGTAGCGGGCCTGCTTCATACAGCGCAGCAAAGCATAGTTGACCATGCGCTCCTCGGGGCTACCATCAGCCTGCGCCAGCAGTCGCTGCAGCTCCGACGGATTGACCTTGTCATCCACCATGCTGAACTCGTATCCGAAACCGAAGACAAATTCCTGAAAGGTGTTCAACTTGGCCGGGTCCGGGTTCTCGTGGACACGGTACAGGAAGGGAATTTCCCGCGAGGTGATGAAGCGGGCCACCGCCTCGTTGGCGCCCAGCATGAACTCTTCGATCAACTGGTGGGCCAGGTTGCGCTCGGCGCGGATGATCCCCTCGGTCTGGCCGGTCAGCCCGATAATGATTTCCGGTTCGGGCAGGTCGAAATCTATGCTGCCCCGTTTTTTCCGCATCCGTTGCAGACATAGGGCCAACTCCTTCATATCCATCAGCATGCCGGTCAACGGCCGGTATTTGTCGGCAATATCCCGGTCGTCATCGACAATAATCTGCTTGACGATCGTGTATGTCAGTCGGGCCGTGCTCTTGATGACACTGGGATAAAAGGATGAATCCAGCATGCTGCCCGAGCGGTCAAAGAGCATCTCGGCCGTCATCGTCAAACGGTCCAGCTGCGGATTCAACGAGCAGATACCGTTCGACAGGCGCTCCGGCAGCATCGGAATGCAGCGGTCCGGAAAATAGACCGACGTGCCGCGCAGATAGGCCTCGCGGTCCAGCGGACTATCCTTTCTTACGTAATGCGAAACATCGGCGATCGAGACCCACAACCTGAAGTTGTCCCCTTCGCGGCGCAGCGAAACGGCGTCGTCAAAATCGCGGGCGGTTTCGCCGTCGATCGTTACGGTCGGCATGTTGCGCAGGTCCACCCTCCCCTTCAGGTCGTCCGTCGAAACCGTCTCGGCAATTCCTTCGGCCTCGGCCAGCACGTCCTTGCCGAAGATGTGCGGCAGATCGAAGCGGCGGATGACCGACTGCACTTCCACCTCCGGATCATCCGGCCATCCCAGCACCTCCACCACGCGCCCTTCCGCCGGGCGGCCGCCGATCGGATAACTGGTCAATTCCGCCACGACCTGATGGCCATCTTCGGCCTGACCACGACCCTTGACCGGGATCGCCACGACCAGGTTGAGACGCTGATCCTCGGGAATAACGATCGCTCCACGCCCGGTCTCCTCGTAACGGCCAACAATGCGGCTGGTAGCCCGCTCGACCACCGCCACTACACGCCCATCCAGTTTGTTGCCCCCCATCCGGCTCCGGCCGAAAGTGGTTTCCACCAGATCACCGTGCATGGCACCCTTCAGGTACTTGGAAGGGACGAAAACATCCTCGCCACCCGCCTCGGGGGTTACGAAACCGTAGCCGTCGCGATGAACCGTTATGCGGCCGCGCACGGTTCTGACCGGTCCCGCCAGGGCATAGCTGTTCCCCTTCAGCCGGACGATTTCGCCGTCGTCGGCCATATCGTCCAGCGCATTTTTCAGCTCGCGCTTGGCCTGGCGCCCGCCGAACTCGCGCAGAAGAGCGGCAAAATGGGTCGAGCCTTCCTGCTGTTTTAGAACGGCCAGGATATGTTTTTTGGTCAGGTTCATGAACGATTCCATCCTGTTTATTTGTGTTGTTGGGACTGCCGCGGAATGATAAGCTTTTCCGGCACAATTTGCGACCACTTTCCAAAGCGGGGCCTGTCTTGAAATCATGTATTTTTCTTTATGTTCTCGTATCGATGACATTCCCGGCGGCACTGCACGCCGCAGTAATATCCGGACCGGACCTGAACGAACTGACCGAGGCAACCGCCCCCAAAAATGCAACATGCAAGGCTTGCGTTTCATACAATGACCTGAACAGCCGCATCCGGGACGGCAAGTTGCCCAAGGCTACTGCAAGAATCGAGTTGATGCGGCAATTGGCCGAACTGCGGAAAGAGTATTACCTGCTGGGCGGCAGGGATTACGCCGCAACGGAATGGGTTTTCCCGCTGGCCGGCTACGACGCCCGCGCCATCGACGGTGGACGCGGTCACGGATTTGTCCCCAGCGGCTATGACTTCTTCAGCGGCAATCGCCACGGCGGCCACCCGGCCTACGATATCTTCATCAGGGATCGCAACCGGGACAATCTTGATGACCGCACCGGCAAGCCGGTCAGGGTGTTGTCGATGACCGGCGGCATCGTGGTCGCGCTGGAGCGGGAATGGGAAACATCAAGCGGGCTGCGGGGAGGAAAATACATCTGGATCTACGATCCGGCCAACCAGTTGCTGGTTTACTATGCCCATAACGAGCAGCTGCATGTACAACTGGGACAGATTGTCAGCCCCGGTGATCCGCTGGCGACAGTCGGTCGCAGCGGATTGAATGCGGCCAAACTACGCTCTCCGACCCACCTGCACTTCAGCGTGCTGCGGCTGGTTGACGGCCGTCCTCTGCCGCTGAATTTTTACAGCGCTCTTCAGCGGGCCGGAAAGATAGTGCCACAATAAAACCGGCCGCCCTGAACATCGGGCGACCGGTTGGTTTTTCATAAATTCGCCAGTAGCATTTTTTCTCTATTTGCCCGCCAGTTTGCTTTCCCAACGCCAGGCATCGCCAACGATGGTTTCCAGATTGTCAAAACGTGGCTGCCAGCCGGTCAAACTCCTGATTTTGTCGGCTTTGGCAACCAATGAAGCGGGATCGCCCGGACGACGTTCCGCCTCCAGCACCCTAAAATCGACTCCACTCAACTCTTTTACGATTGCAAGGACCTCACGCACGCTACTACCGCGGCCGTAGCCGACATTCATCGCGGTCGGCGCCCCCCCCTTTTCCAGATATTCCAGCGCATACAGATGAGCGGAAGCCAGATCCTCGATATGGATATAATCACGGATGCCGGTGCCGTCCGGCGTCGGATAATCGGTGCCGTAGACACTGACATTCTCGCGCATACCCAATGCGGCCTGGCAGGCCACCTTGATCAGGTGGGTCGCTTCGGGCGTCCGCTGCCCCATGCGGGCCTGCGGATCAGCCCCGGCCACATTGAAATAACGCAGCGCAACGTACTGCATGCCGTGTGCGGCCGAAACATCCCGCAACATCCATTCACTCATCAGCTTGGAGGTACCGTAGGGGTTGATCGGAGCCAACGCGCTCTGCTCGGATGCGACGCCCCCCTCCGGAAAACCGTAGACGGCAGCGGTACTGGAGAAAATGAAGCGCTTTACACCATGCTTGACGCAGGCTTCCAGCAGTCCCAGGGTATTTCTGGTGTTGTTGCCGTAATATTTGAGCGGTTTGGAAACCGACTCGGGAGCAATGATTGCCGCAGCAAAGTGCAGCACCGTTGTAAACCTGTGCCTGACAAACAGCTCGTCAAGCGCCACGCTGTCAGCCAGGTCCCCCTCGACCAGTTCTTCTCCATGGATCAGGGCATCACGAAAGCCGGTGGAAAGATTGTCATAGACCACAACCGTGCGGCCCGCTTCAGAAAGCTGGCGAACAACGTGGCTGCCGATATAGCCGCAGCCCCCAACAACAAGAATTGTTTCAGACATCATGTCTCTCCCTGAAATTACTGTTATTTTCACAAGTATTTTTGGATATTGGACATCGCACGCTGCAGGCGTTCGGTGCTGTGAGCTTCTATGGTCCAGACCGCCTCGGGGGCATAGCGGGCAAGCAGCTGGAAGAATTTGTTGAAATCGATATCTCCGTCACCAACCGGAAGATGCTCATCGCTCTTGCCGTGATTGTCGTGGATATGACTCTCGACAATATACGAGCCGAGCTCGCTGAACCATTCCTCCATCGTAACCGTGGTAAACATGTTCCAGTGCCCCACATCGAAACAGTGCCGGAAACAGGGGTCGTCGATTGCATCCAGCAGAGCCTTGAGCGTTGAAGGCTCTTTTTCGAAAATGTTTTCAACCGCCAGTATTGTTCCGATTTCGCGGGCCTGGGGCACAAACTCGCGCCAGAAGCTGACGCTGTTCTTCAACCATTCCAGGCTGTTGTCCCCATAATGCAGATCATCAAAACCGGGGTGCACCACAATCACCCGGGGACGCAGAATTTGCGCCGCCTTCATGACCTGCGCGATGCGGCAGCGGGTAGCCTCCCGGATGCTGGAATCCATGGCGCCAGGATTCAGGTCCATAAACGGCGAGTGAATAGTCGTGGCAAGTCCGGCTTCATGCAATACCCTGGCATGGGAAGCGAGTTCTTCCCACACAAGCGTATCCAATGAGTCGGCCGGCAGAAAAACCTCCGGATTGATACGGTTTTTAACCGCAAACGCAAGGTGTTCCGCCAGACGCGAATAGGGGACATGGGCGTGAATAATTTGTCTCATTTGTGTTCTTTCCGATGTTCTTTAATGACCGCATCATTGGCGGTACGTTCAACCAGATCCTCCAGCTTGGCAATAGACTGCGGTTCTCCGAGAACAATCAGGGTGTCGCCGCCTTCGATTTTGGCCTGGGAATGGGGATTGAAAACCATCTTGCCGTGTGACTTCTTGATCCCGACGATAATCACGCCGATCTCCTTGCGGAAGCCGGAACTGACCAGCGTTTCACCGGCAAAAGCCGAATGATCCGGGATCGCGATCTCTTCCATCTGCAGATCCATATGTTCGCTGCCGGTGGCGATCTCGATAAAATCAACAACATTGGGACGCAGAACCGACTGCGCCATCCTGCTGCCGCCGATTATATAGGGCGAGACAACCTTGTTGGCTCCGGCGCGCTTCAGCTTGATATCCGACCCCTCTTCACCGGAACGGGCCAGGATATACAGATCGGGATTGAGCCCGCGGGCGGTCAGCGTGATATAGACGTTTTCCGTATCGGAGGTAACCACCGATATCAACCCCTTGGCCCTTTTGATACCGGCCTTGAGCAGGGTCTCGTCCATCGTGGCATCCCCCCGCATGTGGAGATAACCTTCCTCATCCAGTTTTTCAATAGTCTCGATATTTTTTTCCACAATGACGAACTGCAGATCGTTGGCCTTGAACTCCTTGCAAATCAGCGAACCTATCCGGCCAAAACCGCAGATAATGTAGTGATCTTTGAGTGCATCGATCTTCTTTTCCACCCTTTTCCTCCCCATGATCCGCTGGATCTGACCCTCAAACATGATTTGGGCCAAGCTGCCGACGATATAACCCAGTACGCTGACCCCCACCACGATCAACAGCATCGTGAATATCTTGCCGTGATCGGACAGATCGTGGATTTCTTTGAATCCGACCGTCCCAAGCGTAATGACCGTCATGTAAAGCGCATCAAGAAAACGCCAGCTTTCAATGACCATAAAACCGCTTGTCCCGACCGAAACCAGCATCAGCAGAACAAATATCGAGATTTTCAGGTGACGCATAGGATCCATGATTGTGGCAGATTACCTGCAAGGGCTCAAAATTACAAGCGGCTTTCTTCACACCGAAACCGGGGTTGCACCTCGCATAACCTCCAAATTCCGACCGGATAAACCATATAAAAAAACCGCTAATACAGAGAGTTAAGATTGACAAATTTTGGATACTGTATACAATGTTGCAAAATAATCTCCGGAGTCATACCTAATATGAAGAAACCAATGGAAAAACATCTGACCCTTCGTGAAAAGATACTTGAACATATCCGCGATGCCATCATTTCCGGATCTCTCAAAGCGGGCAGCAAGGTTTCCGAACCGGAATTGGCCGAACGCTACGGCATCAGCCGCACCCCGATCCGTGAAGCGTTCCGGCAGCTCGAAGCGGAAGGATATCTGACCGTTATACCGCGCCGTGGTGCGGTGGTCAGCGAGTTTAGCCAGAAGGATGTCGAAGAGTTTTATGCCATCAAAAGCATCATGGAGGGCTACGCCGCCCGACGGGCTTGCATGAAGCTCAGCAAGAAAGACCTTGACCGGCTTGAAACAATCAATGAAAAGTTGGCGGAGTTGGCCAAACAAAACGATATCAAACATTTTTTCAAGGTTCACGGAGACTTTCACGATCTTTTCATTAAGGCCGCCGACAATGAAAAACTGCGCGACCTGATCGCGGGACTGGTCACGAAATTCCAGCGGCTTCGTTTCATGTCGCTTAGCCTTCCGGGCCGAATGGCAATTTCGGTTAAGGAACATGAAAAGATCATAGAAGCATTTCGCAGAAAGGATGCCGACACCGCCGAAGACCTGGTTCGCAAAAATGCCGAATATGGCGGACAAGTTCTGATGGGTGCAACAATTCCATCATCCATCGGATCGCAGATGGATGTTTAGTTGAGCAAGGCGTAATAGTGACCATGACAAGCAGGGAAATACTCAAAAGCATACCCAAGGTTGACCGGGTTCTTGAATGGCCGGAGGTGCGGCTTTTTCTTGAAAAACACCCGCGCCCGGAAGTCCTGCTGGCCGTACGCTCGATCCTTGACCGTCTGCGTGATTCGGTCAAAGACGGCACACAAACTGTTCTGCCCGAAAGCGGCAGTATTGCCGGCATGATCGGAGCTGAACTGTGGGCGCGTACTTCACCAAGCCTGCGGCAGGTAATCAACGGCAGCGGGGTGGTGGTGCATACAAACCTGGGGCGCTCACCCCTGGCGGATGTTGCCGAACAGGCCATCCATACCGTCTCCGCCGGCTATTCAAACCTGGAATTTGATCTGGCCTCCGGTGAACGTGGTTCCCGCTATAGCCATGTGGAAGGGCTGCTGTGCGAACTGACCGGCGGCGAATCGGCACTGGTGGTCAACAACAATGCCGCGGCGGTCATTCTGGCCCTGTCATCTCTGGCTCAGGGACGCGAAGTGATCGTCTCGCGCGGAGAACTGGTGGAAATCGGCGGATCATTCCGCATTCCGGATGTCATGAGTCAAAGCGGAGCCCGGCTGGTGGAAGTCGGCTGCACCAACCGCACCCACCTCCGCGATTATCTGGCTGCCATTACCGATGCGACTTCCCTGCTGCTGAAAGTTCACACCAGCAACTTTGCCATTGTCGGTTTCACCGCCGAAGCCACACTGGCCGAAATGTCAACCCTGGGACGTGAGACCGGAATCCCGGTCATGCTGGATGCAGGCAGCGGCTGCCTGATCGACCTTGCGCCCTACGGCATCAAGGGGGAAGCTACAATCAGCCGGTATCTGGAAGCCGGAGCAGACATTGTAACTTTCAGCGGCGACAAGCTTCTGGGGGGGCCGCAAGCAGGAATCATCGTCGGAAGAAAAGCACTGATTGAACCCATGAAAAAACATCCGCTGTTGCGTGCCCTGCGAATGGACAAGCTCAATCTCGCCTCACTTGAAGCGACCTTGCGGCTTTACCGCGACGAACGCCAGGCACTGGCCGAAATTCCTACCTTGCGAATGTTGACCCTGTCCCCCAAAGAGCTCTCCAGCCGGGCCGACCGGATTATCCGCTATCTTCGCAGGCAACTGCCGGACACCGTCTCCCTTGTCCGCCATCCCGGAGAATCAAGCGCCGGCGGCGGCTCTTTTCCCCTGCTGCAGTTGCCGACTACCTTGATAGAAGTCAAAATCTCCGGTGCGACACCCTGCCAAATTGAATCCGCCCTTCGCAAGACTTCCACACCTGTTGTGGGGCGTGTCCACAAGGATCGTTTCCTGCTTGACGCCCGCACCATCCTTGACAAAGATTTTCCTCCGCTGCTTGCCTCTCTTAGTGAAGCTGCTATAATGTTCGCGGAGAAATAGTTAATGGTCAATTTCAAATCAATTGCACTGATTCCCGCGGCCGGGATGGGCAAACGCATGGGAGCTTCCATCAACAAGCAGTATCTGCTGTTGAACGGCTTGCCGATAGTGGCCCGCACCATCTCGGTTTTTGAGCGTTCACCGTTTATTGATTCAATATATCTGGTAACTCCTGCCGATGAGATTCCTTACTGCAGAGAGCATGTCGTTGAGGCCTGCGGCTTCAGGAAAATTGCCGCCATTGTGGCGGGCGGCAAGGAACGCCAGCATTCAGTCCTGAACGGACTGAATGCCATACGTGAAATAGCGGATGATGACGATGTCGTACTGATTCACGATGGCGTCAGACCATTGGTAACCGAAGCCGTTCTAAGCGAATCGATTGCCATGGCAAGAATCAGTGACGGCGCGCTGGTAGCGGTTCCGGCCAAGGACACCATCAAGATCGTGGAGAACGGAATTGTGGTCGGCACCCCCCCCCGTGAAACCCTCTGGCAGGCACAGACCCCCCAATCATTTCGTTTCGGCATTATTCATGCTGCTCATCTTTCTGCCGAAGCGGATGGATTTGTCGGCACCGATGACGCTTCCCTGATTGAGCGCAGCGGGGGTAAAATCAGCATTGTTTCAGGTGACTACCGCAATATCAAAATCACTACGCCTGAAGATCTGGTCCTGGCCCAGGCATTTTTGGCCGGAATTGAAAAGGAGTACTAGCAATGGTTCAGAAATCTCCTGATAAAATACTGATTGTTGAAGACGAGCCTGATATTGCGCTGGCCCTGAAACTCGCCCTGGAAGGAGCCGGATATGACACTTCCTGGGCCGGCGACGGCGAAAGAGCGCTTGAGATGCTGGCGAATGAAAACTGCTGCAATCTGATGCTGCTTGACATCAGGATGCCCGGTATTGACGGAGTTGAAGTGCTGAAGCGCCTGAGAGCCACCGGGCGCGACATAGCGGTTATAATGATGAGCGGTCACGGCAGCGAGGAACTGGCCGTGGAGTGCATGAAAATCGGCGCAGAAGATTACATCAGCAAACCGTTTGTTCTGGACGATATGCTGCAACGGGTCGAACGGGCGCGGGCACATCGCCTGGCGTTGCAGGACAAGCTGCGGCTTGAGAAGGAAAAAGAAGATTTTTTCATGATGCTGTCGCACGACATGAAGAATCCGATGGCTGCGGTTATCGGCTCGATTGACATCATGAGGGAAGGACGACTCGGGCCGGTCAATGACGAACAGGTCGAATATCTTCAGTCAGCGATTGACAGTTGTAATGAAGTGGTCGCGATGATCGACAACCTGCTCGACATAAGGCGCTTCGAGGCGGGAAAGATGCATCTGACCGTTCGTCCATACAATCCGGCCGACATATGCCGAAAAGTGGTCGGCCAGCTCTCGCGGGCAGCCGAGCGTGATGGCATCAAACTTTCGCTCAACATTGAAGATAACACCCAGTATTTGGACGTGGATCGCAATGCGTTGACCAGGATTCTGGGCAATCTGATCGGCAACTCGCTAAAATTCACTCCGGAGGATGGTGAAATCGTGGTGTCGTGCCGCTGCATCAAAAAGCCTGAAACCAGCGACATCAAGATCCCGCAATATGTGCCGCTACGGGAAGACTTTCTGGAAGGTGCTTGTTTTATTTCACTAAGCGTGCGCGACACAGGCGAAGGCATCCCTGAAAATGAATTGAAATGTATTTTTGACCGATTCACACAATCAAGCAGCACATCGGGCAGAGAACGGGGCGGAGCCGGCCTGGGCCTGGCTTTCTGCAAATTGGCGGTGGACAGCTTCGGAGGTATCATCTGGGCGCAAAGCGCTGCCGGGCAGGGGAGCGAATTTACAATACTGCTGCCATGTTCCACCGACACAAACACCCACTGATAAAGCCTTAACGGGAGTTATATACAATGAGAACGGCCGTAATTTTACTGATTCTTTTAACGATTATAATTGCTCGACAACCGGCCATCGCCGCCGATCTGGATCTAGGAAAATCAATCACTATCGGCAGCGGCCCCAAGACCGTAATAGAATTTACAGATCCGGACTGCCCCTACTGCCGGAAAGCCTCAAAATATTTTGAGGAGCGTAGCGACGTCACAAGACACATATTCTTCTACCCGCTTCCACGTCACCTGAAAGCAAAAGAGAAGGCCCAGTACATCCTTTCACAAATGGACCGGGCCACCGCCTACCGTGAAGTCATGTCCGGCAGGATGGACAGCGTCGCTAAATATGAGGGGATCACCCCTAAAGGGATCAGAATGCAGGAAGAACAGTTCGAAATTGCGAAGAAACATAAAGTTGATTCCACGCCGACCTTTATGATCAGCGGCCGAATTATAGTAGGTTTCGATCTGAAGAAGATTGAAGAGGCGCTGGGACCGAAGTGACCTTTCCTGGGAAAAGTGTTCTAATCAAAAAGGCGCTCGGTTGAGCGCCTTTTTTTTGCAATCTGATTATTTCTTCAGAACTCCATCGGCATGGCCTTGACCTGCCTGGCTGTGAAGACCGGGCCGTCC
>CAYWJJ010000042.1:0-37866 GCA_964458105.1 uncultured Geobacter sp. | reverse complement strand
TGACATTGTATAAGATGTGTTCTTTTAAAGACGGCATCAGTGCCGAACTCTCCTTGTTCCGGGTAGGACCGGGGCTCGAATCCGTGAGGAGGATTTACAACATGAGGAAGTACGAAACAATTTTCATCCTCCAGCCTGAACTTAGTGAAGACGACATCAAGTCCGTCACAACCAAGGCTCAGGACGTAATCTCGTCTTATAAAGGCGAGTGTTTCAGGATGGACGACTGGGGTATCAGGAAACTGGCTTATCCCATCAAGAAATCCGCCAGAGGCCGCTACTATTACCTCCGTTTCGATGGAAACAGCGCTTTGATTGCCGAGCTCGAACGGCGTCTGCGACTTGACGAGAAGGTTCTGCGTTACCAGAGCGTAAACATAACCGATCTGCCGGAGCGTTCCGTGCCTGAGAAGAAAGTTGTCACACCGGAAGTTGAAGCGATTGAGAACGCGGAAGAAGCAGTAGCCACTGAAGAAGCAGCTGAATAATTATCTGGAGGAGATATACTAATGAGCGACGAAAGACCAACCACATCTTCATATCAGCGTCCGGCAGGCGGCCCAGGCCAGCGTCCGGCAGGCGGCCCGGGCGGCCCGCGCAAAAGACGCCCATTTCAGCGGCGTAAAGTATGCCGCTTTTGTGCTGAGAAAAATCTGACCATCGACTACAAAGAGCCTCGCACGCTTCGCTTTTTTGTCACCGAGCGCGGCAAGATCGTCCCGCGACGCATCTCCGGCAACTGCGCAGCTCACCAAAGACAAATTACCGAGGCAATCAAGCGCGCCCGCAACATCGCACTTCTTCCGATTGCAGCCAATCACGCTATCAGCTGATTCTGTCTGAATGAGCCTTATACCACCAGCCGGTCATGCCACAGCAACTCGCGTTAAATCAGCGTTGCTCGGCATGATCGGCTCGTTTGTTCTTTTTGCCGCTTATCTGGCCGTTCCTCCGATTGGTATTTTTTCCGGGATACTTGCTCCATTTCCAGCGGCTTGCAACAGATTGATACATGGCCGCATTTCGGCATGCATCGTAGTACTGGGTGCAACTGCGGCGGCTACCGCTTTTTTCGGAATTTTTGCAGGTTGTATCTATCTTGGAATGTGCGGAGTAGTCGGCCTGTTCATGCCGGAACTTCTGGTTCGCAATATCAGTGGAAGCCGGACGTTATTCTGGACAACCGCTGCGAATCTGGTGGTACTGTTTGCAGGAGTTTTACTTTACAGCGCTTCGACTGGTGTTAATCTGCAGCAAACGATTTCTGCCGAGATAACTTCCAGCATAACCCAGGCAGCCGCCATTTATGAAAAAAGCGGTGTAAAGGGCGAAGAGCTGGATCTGGTAAAACAAACCATGAAGACGGTTTCCGAACTGATGTTTCGCTTGTATCCTGCATTAATCACCATAATGCTTGCAATTATGGCTGGATGCAACCTGGCTCTTTTAAAGAAGACAGCCTCTATTTTCGGAATGAACCTGAATGTTGGAGAATTCATCACATTCAGAAATCCAGATCTGCTGGTTTGGGTGTTTATTACAGCCGGATTTGCGATGTTGTTGCCATCACCGGTTGTAACGTCGCCGGCTCTGAACATACTGCTGCTTGTTTCACTAATGTATTTCTTGCAAGGCGCGGCTGTTATCAGCATGCTGATATCAAAACAGTCGATTTCAGGAATTCTAAAAATTGTCATATACATAATGTTGCTGATACAGCCCTATTTGATGGCGCTTGTCGCCGTGATCGGTTTGTGCGATTTGTGGGTTGATTTTCGAACCCCTAAAAAACAGGAAAACCTGTAATTCCAAATACTTGACAGGCTTGAAAGGAGAAAAAAGATGAAAGTAATTCTGAATGAAAACATTGAAACACTGGGGCACATCGGCGATATCGTAAAGGTTGCTCCAGGCTACGCACGCAACTACCTGCTTCCCAAAAAGCTGGCTGTTCCTGCCACGGAGAACAACGCCAAGGCACTTGAGCATGCCAAGCGCCAGATGGCTTACAAGAAGAACAAGGCGCTCGAAACAGCCAGGATTCTTGCAGAAAAACTGGGAGCTCAGGTTGTAGCTCTGACCCATAAAAGCGGTGAGGAAGGCAAGCTGTTCGGTTCCGTCACCAACATGGAAATTTCCGCCTTTTTAAAGGACAAAGGTTTCGATATCGACCGGAAGAAAATTGTACTTGAAGAAGCGATCAAGCACACCGGCGACTTCACTGCAACCGTGAAGATCCATCCTGAAGTCACCGCCACAATCAAGGTTAGCGTTTCGGCTGCCTGATTTAGCAATCAAACCACAAAAAAACCCGCCAACATTCGTGTTGACGGGTTTTTTTGTACCGATTTAATTTCAGCTTGTCAGTTCCCCACCAGTTCGCTCTTGGTGAAGATCGTCCGAAGCCAGTAGCCTTCGGCTTCGATGTTCTCCCGTCCGCCCTCTTCACGATCAACCAGCGTAACGATACCGAGAACTTTGAGCCCTTCCTCTTCGGCCCGACGGACCGCCTTCATGGAAGACCCCCCGGTCGTGACCACATCTTCGACGATGATAACCTGAGTACCGGCCAGCAGATTTTTGCGTCCCTCCAGCCACTGGCCGGTACCATGTCCCTTGGGTTCCTTGCGGATAATGAAGGCATGCATGCTCCTGCCTGCCAGATGCGCTGCAATCGAGGTTGCCGTCGCAATCGGATCGGCTCCCAGCGTAATGCCGCCCACCGCCTGCACACCTTCAACATCCTTAATTGCCTCATAGAACAGCTTGCCCACAAGAAAGCCGCCTTCGGCGTGCAGAGTGGTCTGCTTGCCGTCAAAATAAAAATCGCTCTCTCGTCCCGAAGCCAGCGTTACCAGCCGTTTTTCGTATGACAGTTCCAGGATGATTTTCTTCAGTTGGTCACGCTCGTTCATTATTTCGGTTCCTCCTCAAATAGTCCCATCTGCGGCATCTCCACAGGCTTGGGGAATTCAACCGGGTAATCTCCGGCAAAACAGGCTTTGCAAAAACTGGTTTTGTTTACTCCAACCGACTTCAGCAGCCCTTCCTCGGACAGATAACCCAATGAATCGGCGGTGATGTAACGGCGGATCTCCTCAATGCTGTGGGATGAGGATATCAGCTCCTTGCGATTGGGGGTATCAATACCGTAGTAACAGGGATAGCTGGTGGGCGGAGACGAGATACGCATGTGCACCTCTTTTGCACCGGCATGTCGCACCATCTTGACGATCTTGCGTGAGGTCGTGCCGCGCACGATCGAGTCATCGATTACAACGACCCGCTTCCCCTCCAGAATTTCCCGTACCGGATTGAGCTTGATCTTGACTCCGAAGTGGCGGATAGCCTGGGCCGGCTCGATAAAAGTGCGGCCAACATAGTGGTTGCGGATCAGACCCAGTTCAAATGGAATGCCGGCTTCTTCGGCATAACCCATCGCGGCCGGCACGCCCGAGTCCGGAACGGCGATAACCACATCCGCATCCACCTTGTACTCGCGCGCCAGCTGACGCCCCAGCTCTTTGCGGGTCAGGTAGACGTTCTTGCCGAAAATATAGGAATCGGGGCGGGCAAAGTAGACGAACTCGAAGATACAGGGGGTCGGCTCAACTTTTTTGAATGGAAACAACGACTCGATGCTGCCATCGGTATTGCAGACAACCATCTCGCCAGGTTCGATCTCGCGCACGAATTCGGCCTCGATCAGATCCAGGGCACAGCTCTCGGAGGCCACCACCCAACCGTCGCCCAGCTTGCCAAGGCAGAGCGGGCGGAAACCGTTGGGATCACGTACGGCGATCATGCGGCTTTCGGTCAGAAACAGCAGGCAATAGGCGCCCTTGATACGCTTTAGCGCATCAACGATGCGGTCAACCAGGGAGTTGGTTTTGGAAGCCGCCAGCAGATGGATGATGATCTCCGTATCCATCGTGGTCTGAAAGATCGAACCGTAGGCCTCCAGCTCCGCCTTGAGCAACTGGGCGTTGACAAGATTGCCGTTGTGGGCGACTGCGATCGAGCCGCGCGAGTAATCCACCATAATCGGCTGGACGTTTTTCTCCACCGATGCACCGGCGGTCGAATAGCGCACATGGCCGATAGCCGATCTGCCGGGCAGTTTTTTGAACACCTCCTGATTGCCAAATACGTCGGCCACCAGTCCCATTCGTTTATGGGCATGCAGGGTATTGCCGTCCGAGGAGACGATGCCGCAGCTTTCCTGTCCGCGATGCTGCAATGCGTACAAACCGAGGTAGGTCAGATTGGATGCTTCGGAGTGATTGTAGACGCCGAAAACGCCGCATTCTTCCTGTGGTCGGGATAGTTTCATAGTTAATGGCTCCACTTCATTTTGACTAGACAAGGTTTTTCCTCACATACTCCGCCGCATTCCTATACAGTATCAGACCGGCTCCTTCTTCCGGCAATTGCTCCCGCGTCCAGCGGGGATGCTGGGTATAATGGACGAATGCCTCGGGATGCGGCATCAGACCCATCAGTCGTCCGGTCGGATCGCAAATACCGGCGATTGCGTTCTGCGCCCCGTTGGGGTTGGCCGGGAACTCCATCGTTGCGGCAGCATAGTCCGGACCGGAGTATTTGAAAACCGCCAGGTTTTCACGCTCGATACGGTTCAAGGTTGCATCCGAATCACAGACGAATTTACCTTCGCCGTGACGCACCGGCAGGTAGATACCACCGTTAATGCCTTTCGTAAATATCGAGGGGGAAGCCGCATCGACCTTGAGATAGCACCATCGATCCTGAAAGCGTCCGCAGTCGTTATGGGTCAGCGTAACCGACTGGTTCAGATAATCGCCGTCAAAAGCGGGCAGCATGCCCATCTTGACCATCAGCTGAAAGCCGTTGCAGACCCCCAGGATCAACTTTCCAGCGCCGATGAAACGGGTAAACTGTTCCACCAGTTTTTCACCGCTGCCGGCCACTGCAGCGTGTTTTAGGCGGTTGGCCTGTGCCTTGGCGCTTCCCAGATCATCGCCATCCAGAAAACCGCCTGTCAGATTGAGGAAGTGGAAGTCATCCAGACGGATCTCCCCGGAAAGAATCTCGGCAATATGGGCGATGACAGCCTCATCAAAGCCCCCCAAGCGGCAGGCATGGGCCGCCTCCATCTCGCAGTTGGTGCCGTTGCCGGTTATGACGATTGCGCGTGTCTGTGCCATTGATCCATGTTCTCCTTATATTCAAGAAACCTATCTTACTAAATCGCTGCCGGTCTGTCTTTCATAATATTCTCAGATATTCAGACTGCAATGTTTACGGATCGCAGCCAGAAACTCCGTGCCATACTTGCGTAATTTGTGTTCGCCGACACCAGTAATAGCAAGTAACTCTCGTTCATTGCCCGGCTTGCTCTTGGACATCTCGACCAGCGTCGCATCGGAGAATACCACGAAAGGAGGCACTCCGGCGGCATCGGCGATCTGTTTGCGCACGGACCGTAGTTCGTCAAACAGGGCCCGGTGCGCCCCCTCTCCGGCTCCGCTCTTTCGCCTGGATTTTTCTTCTACCTTTGAAACGTCACGGGGCAGACCGAGGATCACCGGTGTCCCGCCCTTCAGGACCGGACGCGCCGCCGGTGATAGTCCCAATGCACCGTAACGTGTAAAATCCTGCACCAGGTAGCCCAGGTGAATCAACTGGCGGAAAATATTTTCCCACTCCACAGCTGAAAGGTCGGCGCCGATACCATAGGTGGAGAGCTCGTTATGGCGCAGCTCCATAATACGTTGACCTTTGCCCCCACGCAGCACGTCGATGACATGCCGCGCACCGAAACGTTCGCCAACCCGATAAACGCAGGAGAGCGCTTTTTTGGCCTGCTCAGAGGCATCGAAACGCTGCGGCGGATCGTTGCAGATATCGCAGTTGTCACAGTCGTGTTCGCGCTGATCCCCGAAATAGGCCAACAGCGCCCGGCGACGACAGGTCAGCGCCTCGGCGTAGGCAACCATCGCGTTCAGCTTTTGCAGTTCGATCCGAACCCGCTGGGCATTATCGCTGTTCTCGATCAGCGAGCGGGCCGTCATGACATCGCCCATGCCGAACAGCATCATCGCTTCGGAAGGCAGGCCGTCGCGCCCGGCCCGGCCGGTTTCCTGATAGTAGCTTTCCACGCTCTTGGGCATGTCGTAATGCACGACAAAACGCACGTTGGGCTTGTCTATCCCCATGCCGAATGCCACTGTGGCAACAACGATCCGAATGTCATCGCGCCGGAAAGCATCCTGCACCCTGCGGCGCTCTTCATCCGGCAGACCGGCATGGTAGGCCGCAGCCGAGAAGCCGGAGGCGCGAAGCCGTTCGGCCACCTGTTCAACCCGCTTCCTGCTCAGGGCATAGACAATACCGGCTTCGTCACGCCGTCCCGCCAGAAAAGTGCCAAGCTGGGCCAGCGGCTTATGCTTGGGAATGACCGTGTAGGTGATGTTGGGACGGTCGAAACCGGCCACATAGACACTGGCATGCCCGATTCCCAGTTGAAGGATGATATCCTTGCGGGTCTCAGGGTCGGCCGTAGCGGTCATCGCCACAATCGGCACGGCCGGGAACAACTGCCGCAACCTGCCCAGCTGCGTATATTCAGGGCGGAAATCATGTCCCCATTGCGATATGCAGTGGGCCTCATCGATCGCAAACATGCCAAGTTTCAGAGCTGCTAGTCTTTCCAGAAAGTCCGGCATCAGCAGCCGTTCCGGAGCAACATACAACAAGTCAAGTGTACCCTTATCCATCTGCTGAAATACGCGACCGACCTCGACAGACGAGAGAGAGGAGTTCAGGAAAGCCGCCCTGACGCCGTTGGCGATAAGTGCGTCTACCTGGTCCTTCATCAGAGCGATCAGCGGCGATACAACAATCGCCACTCCATCCCTGTGCAGTGCGGGAATCTGGTAACAGAGCGACTTGCCGCCACCGGTCGGCATGACCAGAAAGACGTCCTGGCCAGCAATAACCTGCTCAATGACTTCCTGTTGAGGCGCCCGGAAATCGTGAAACCCGAAAACGGTTTTGAGAGTATGCTGGATGGTGGCGGTCACGGCAAAAACTACAGCTCCCGCAGCGTACTCTGCCAGGCTTCCTTCAGTTCGGACAGATCGGCCGTGATAACATCATGCCCCTCGATCGCTTCAATATTAAGCACCTGCTCTTCGGTGACCACACCGATCCGGGCGCAGCATTCATCCCCCATGATCGCCTCGAAAGCTTCGGCATTTTCGCGCCGCACCGTAACCAGCAGGCGAGAAGCGGATTCCGAGAAGAGCAGCGCTTCATCGTTCCACCCATCCTCCAGGCCCTGCCACGGAACGCGGGAAAGGTCGATGGAGATGCCGAACCCGCCGGCAAAGGCGCTTTCGGCTGCCGCGACAGCCAGACCACCGTCGGAAAGATCGTGACAGGAAGCCACCAGGCCCTGCAGCACAGCGGTGTGATAGGACCGGTAACGAGCATAGGCGCTGGCCGCATCCACCTTGGGTACGTTGTTACCGACAAAACCCTTCAGCGCCAGATATTCCGATCCGCCCAGTTCGTTGGCGGTGCAGCCCAGCAGATAGACGAAGTCGCCGGGACGCTTGACGTCCATTGTGACAGCTTTGCGGGCATCCTCGATCTTGCCGATCACCGAGAAGAGCAGCGTCGGAGGGATCGAAATCTTGGTAGTGCCGTCGTAGAAATCGTTTTTCATCGAATCCTTGCCTGAAATCAGCGGCAGGTTATAGATCATGCAGACATCGTAAAGCGCCTGGTTGGAGCGCACCAGTTGAGCCATCTTGTAGGGACCGTCCGGTGTTTTTTCCGACAGCACCGGATCGCACCAGCAGAAGTTATCCAGGCCGGCCACCAGTTCCAGCGAGCCCCCCACCGCCACGTAGTTGCGCAGCGCCTCATCTACAGCATTGGCGGTCATGTGGTAGGTGTCGATATCTGAGTAACGCGGGCAGATGCCGTGAGCGGTCACGACCCCCTCGAAGGAATCCAGGATAGGCCTCACAACAGCCGCATCGGAAGGGCCGTCGTTGGCAACACCGATGAAAGGTTTGACAACCGAGCCCCCCTGCACCTCGTGGTCATAGCGCCGCACCACCGATTCCTTGGAGCAGATGTTCAGCGAAGACAGAAGCTGCTTCAGGTCGCCGGTGTAGTCGCTCTTCTCCTCAAATACCGGTTCCTGATTCTGTGGCGGAATCCATTTTGCCGGAAGCTGCATCGGCGGCAGCCCCTCGTGCATGAAATCCATCGGCAGATATGCAACTGTCCTGTCTCCGTAGAGCATGTGAAAAACGCCATTGTCGCTGAACTCGCCCAGCACGGTAGCCTCTACGCCAAAACGACCGGCCATGGCCAGGAACTCATCGATATTTTCCGGCGGAACCGCCAGGGACATGCGTTCCTGGGCCTCGGAAATCAAAATTTCCCAGGGATTCAGACCTGGGTATTTCAGCGGGGCCTTGGCCAGGTCCATCCGGCAACCACCGCATTCGCCGGCCATCTCGCCGATCGAGGATGACAATCCGCCGGCGCCGTTGTCGGTAATAAAGCGGTACAGCCCCTTGTCGCGAGCGCGGATCAGGAAATCGAACATGCGCTTCTGGGTGATCGGATCACCGATCTGCACCGCCGTGACCGGTGAATTTTCGTTCAGCTCTTCGGAAGAGAAGGTCGCGCCATGGATGCCGTCCTTGCCGATCCGGCCGCCGGTCATCACGATCAGGTCTCCAGGCTTTATGTATTTATCATGGCCCGGCTGACCATTGACTTCGGCCGGCATCAAGCCGGCCGTGCCGCAGAAAACCAGCGGTTTGCCGGCAAAGCGCTCATCAAAGACCAGCGAACCGTTGACGGTCGGGATGCCGCTCTTGTTACCGCCGTGCTCGACCCCCTCAACCACCCCTTCGTAAATCCGGCGCGGATGCAGCAGCCGCTTCGGAAGCGGTTTCTGATAAAACGGATCGGCAAAACAGAATACATCGGTGTTGAAAATAAGCTTGGAACCCTGCCCGGTTCCGAACGGATCGCGGTTAACCCCCACGATGCCGGTCAGCGCCCCGCCGTAGGGGTCAAGCGCCGATGGGGAGTTGTGAGTCTCCACCTTGAAAACCAGCGAATGCTGATCGTTGAACTTGATCACGCCGGCGTTGTCCTTGAAGACCGACAGACAGAAATCCTTGTCGCCCATCTTCTCGCGCACATCTTTGGTAGTGCGCTGAATGAATGATTTGAACAGGGACTTGATCTCCTGCCGGTTGCCATGCTCATCCTCATATTGAACCGTTCCGGCAAAGATCTTGTGTTTGCAGTGTTCCGACCATGTCTGGGCCAGACATTCCAGTTCCACGTCGGTCGGCTTCGCGCCCAGCCCCATCTTCGAACGGGTTTCAATAACCAGCGGGTCACGGTAATGGTTCCGGATGATCTGCATTTCATCAAGCGTCAGGGCCAATACCCCGTCTTTGCTGATTCGCATCAATTCGTCATCGGAAACGTTAAGATCGATTTCCTTGACGTCAATCTTGATCTCCGCCTGCACCTTGGGCGCAACCGCGGCGAAACCGCCCTTTTGGGAGAATTCTTGAGCAGACAGTACGGTGTAGCGCTGGATCAGCGTGTTGCAGAGCAGTCCGGTGGCGATGTTTTCCACATCGTCAGCCGACAGCTGGCCTTTCAACAGGTATTGAACCGCGTAATAGACTCCGTCGCCGTCTGCAAAAGGAGTTCCGATCAGATATGACACAGCCTCGCGCGCCGTACGCCCAACATTGTCGGTGACTCCCGGCCTGAAACCGACCTCGACGGCATAGTCGAAGCCTGCAGCCAGCGGTTTGTCGATACTCCAGGTCTGGATGACCGGATCACTAAAGGGGCCTGCGGCGGCCTGTTCCAGCAGGTCGGGCGAAAGGGCCGCATCAACGGTATACACATCGAGGGTACGAACTTCGTCAACCGTCAGGTGCAGGAAGTTCTCGATCTCGCGCTTGATACGTTCGCCTCGTGCATCGCGAACACCCTCTTTGAGGGCTATTTCAACTCTATTGGCCATTTCAGTCAGTTCCTTTTTCCATTATCACCGTTCTGGTCGGGAACGGAATCTCGATTGCTTGCTCGTTAAAGCGGCGGATTATCAGCGTGTTAATTTTGTCGGTTGTGGCAAACAGCCGGCCATAATCTTCTACCCAGAAAAAAAGCGCCATGTTGAGAGAAGATTCACCGAAGGTTGTGAAATAAGCCTCGGGAGCCGGATCAAGCAAGACCTCTTCCACCTCATTGGCGGTCGCCACCAATAACTGCTTGACCCGTTCCACGTCACTGCCATAGGCCACACCGATGTTGATGCGACCCTTGGCGCGATTATCCGGAAAGGCCTGGTTGATCAGAATGGTGTTGCACAGGTCCGAGTTGGGAATAATCAGCAGCTGGTTATCCAACGTCTTGATCTTGGTGCTGCGCAGGCCGATATCGGCCACATCGCCGATCTGGCCGCCGGACAGCTGGATTCGGTCGCCAATCCGGAACGGGCGGTCCAGCATAAGCGTAAAGCCGGATATCATATGGGCCAGCGTATCCTTGGCCGCCAAACCGATCGCCAGCGATCCGATCCCAAGTGCGGTGATCAATGACAAGATATCATAGTTGAAATGTTTCAGAATGATGATCAGCGCCGTGGCCATCAGGAACAGCGAAACGATCTTTTCGGCAACCGGCAGCATCTGGCGCGACATGGCGGCACCGGTTGTTTCCTGCTGACGGGCGACATACCATTTCATCAGATCATCCAGGGCATGATAGATCAGCTTGAAAACGATCACTACCAGTATGATGTAGAGTAAGCCGGAAGTGATGATGACAAGCTTTTCATGCAGCGGCAGCGACCGGATCGCAAGATACACGCCCAGGATGAAAAACAGGCGCGAGACATACGGCGTGGCACGTTCAAGGATTCGATCATCCAGGTCTGTCGAAGTGAATGATGTCAGGCGCTTGCCCCACTTGTTCAGAGTCATGACGACAAGCTGTGACAACATCCAGAACAACGCCACAATCAACAGCGCTCCCAGAATCTCCTTGGCCCAGAACAGCACTACTCCGTCGCCGTTCTGGACGCGCAGCAGCCCTTGCAACAGATCTAAAATACTATTCACCGAAAACCCGCTTGAAAATCGTATTGACATGTTTGAGGTGATAGTTCAGGTCAAATGACTCGCGTATTTTGTCCTCGCCCAACGCCCCGACCACTTCCTGGTCGGCCAGCAGTTCGGTCTGAAAATCAGCACCCTGCTCCCAGACCTTCATGGCGTTGCGTTGGACCAGCCGGTAGGAATCTTCGCGCGATACACCGGCCTGGGTCAGGTCCAGCAGGATTTTTTGCGAGAAGACCAGACCTTTCATCTGGTTCAGGTTGCGCAGCATGTTCTCGGGATACACGACCAGGTTGCCGATCAGTCCGTTCAACCGGCGCAGTGAGAAATCGAGGGCCACGGTGGCATCCGGTGCGATGTAGCGTTCGACCGAGGAGTGGGAGATATCACGTTCATGCCACAAAGCCACGTTTTCCAGGGCCGGGATGCAGAGCGAACGGATATAGCGGGCCTGGCCGGTCAGGTTTTCCGACAGGATCGGGTTGCGCTTGTGCGGCATGGCCGACGAGCCTTTCTGTCCCTTGCTGAAAAACTCCTCCGCCTCCAGCACTTCGGTGCGCTGCAGGTGGCGGATCTCGATCGCGATCCGCTCTATCGACGAGGCGATCAGTGCCAGCGTGCAGAAATATTCGGCATGGCGATCGCGGGGTATGACCTGGGTCGAGACCGGCTCCGGCTTGAGCCCCATTTTTTCGCAGACATACTCCTCGACATAAGGGTCAATGTTGGCAAAGGTGCCAACTGCGCCGGAGATGGCGCCGGTGGCGATGTTTTCACGGGCGGCGGCCAGGCGTACGCGGTTGCGCTGCATCTCTGCATAAAACGAGGCCAGCTTGAGGCCGAAGGTAACCGGTTCGGCATGGATGCCGTGGGAACGTCCGATACAGACCGTGTCCTTATGTTCAAGAGCGCGAATTTTGATCGACTCCAGAACCATGTCCAGATCGGCCAGAAGTTCGTCGGCGGCCTGGGTCAACTGCACCGACAGGCAGGTGTCCAGCACATCCGAAGAAGTCATGCCCTGATGGATGAAACGGGCCTCGGGTCCGACGTATTCGGCCACGGAGGTCAGAAAGGCGATCACGTCATGCTTGACTTCAGCCTCGATGGCGTCGATGCGGGCTATGTCGAAATCCCCTTTGGCACGGATTACAGGCACTACCTCTTTGGGGATGACCCCCAGCTCGGCCTGAGCCTCGCAGGCCAGGGTTTCGATCTCCAGCCAGATGCGGAAGCGGTTTTCGGCAGCCCAGATGCTGGCCATTTCAGGACGGGAATAGCGTTCGATCATTGCGGTAAACTCCTTAATTCAAATGATATGTTTCAAATTTCAATTAATGCACTGGCGTGATACTGGTCCCCGATCATGATACGCGGTGCACAGACATTCTGATCGCGCAGAAATGCCTTTGTAGTGTGGATCACATGGTCAGGGTGATTGTTTACTTCGGACAGGTGGGCCATTACCAGAGCCTCAAGACCATCGTGGGCAAGATCATGCAGCAGTGCCAACGACTCCTCGTTGGAGATATGGCCATGACGCGACCTGATGCGCTGCTTCAGCTCCCACGGATAGGGGCCGTTCATCAACATCTCCACATCGTGGTTTGATTCAAGATTCAGCGCCCGGCAACCGCGCAGCTTGTCTGCCACCAGACGGGTAACGATGCCCAGATCGGTAACCGAACCGCAGCGGCCTTCACCGGATTCGAGAAGAAAACCGACCGGGTCGCAGCTGTCGTGAGTAATTGGAAACGGGTCGATGCAGGTGCCCCTGAGGATGAAGGAACAGCCGGACTCGAACTCGATCACTTGTGTCTTTTTGAAATATTTTTCCGACTTGCGATGAACCAGGTGGCTGGTGACGACCGGAATTTTGAACTTGCGGGCAAAGGAACCGGCACTGCGGATATGATCGATATGTTCATGGGTGACCAGCACGGCATGAATCCCGCCGGCATCAATGCCGACCGCTTCCATGCGCAACAGAGTCTCCCGCAGTGACAACCCGGCATCGATCAGCACGCGCGTGTCGCCGGTCTCCAGATAAAGACAGTTTCCTTTGCTGCCGCTGGCCAGCGAACAGATTTTCACACAGGCTCCAGGAAATACGGTTGATGGTGTTTTTGGCGCAACAGTCGAATATTACGGAGGATTAACAGGCTATATTCAAGCGCATCAGCGCTGTATGCGGCATAACGGCAAGCTCTATATATACTACGAAGATGGTTTGAGTTTCAAGGCTAATCGTCGCTGATCGGTCAGTTCGATCTTTCAGATTTCAGAAATATCCGCCCCGGTGATTTCCACATCCGGCCAACTCTCGTAAATCCATTCCTCAACTTTTTCCAGCGCCTGCCGGGGGATATTTTTATCCGGACTGACGGTCACAAAGCCAAGCACCGCCACGGCGGCGTTATCCTGGCGGTCAACCTCGGCACAAGCAACGTTGAAGCGGTTGCGGGCCCGCCCCAGAATGCTTTTGACGATGCCGCGCTTCTCCTTGAGCGAGCGCGACGGCAAAGAGAGATGGATTTCGAGGCAATAGATGAACATAGGTTATGAATGGGATTTCCAGCCGTTAGCGGTGAGGGCGTTTATCAGCTCATTTTCCAAGGCCTGAAATGCATTTATTGATCGTAACGGAGAAAAATCATCTATCGATTGGGATACGATAAATGCACATTTATGGGGCTTCAGTTTTTTCAGTCTTGTACCGCGTAGACCACTAGACTCACGGATGATACTGAAGAGATGTTCTTTTGGATCGGGAATTTTTTCCACCGACTTTGTGTCCGGGAGGTTCAGAATATTCCTTCCGTTCGGGTTACCCGCTGCTCTTCGTATTGCATGTTCATCAAACAGGAGCCATGCTTCCTGCATCCTGACCGGTATAACGCAGATTGCGGGAGGAGTTTCAAGTCCTTCAAGTGCCCCAATTATTTCGGTGTGACGAGTTTCATAAGGTACTTTCTCAGCGTCACGATGAATGAAAAGCAGGTCGCAGGGGTAGAGATCCAGCGTCATTTTTATTTTATCAGACAATGTCTTCGGCGGTTGAGGAAGCCTGCCAAGATCGGCCCAAGCGGATTCAACAGCATGTTCCGCACAGTGCTGACACAACAGCCAGTCAAGAATCGGCATCAACATCCTGTCGGAACTGCCATCGGACAAAAGAGTGTAGCGGAGCATCTTCACTTTGGTTCCGCCACCATGGTATTTGGAAGATACGGCTGCAAGTCCGGCCGGTCAATTACACGGCGCTTCAGGGGGACCACATTGTTTTTCCGATCGGAAAAGCCATAGTTTGCATCCGTTTCCTCAGGAGCAACAGGATTCAGATACGATAATAATTTGCCTTTGGAGATAACCGTGATTTCCCCTCCCGCTTTTTTATGCCGCCATGTATCAGGAAGCGGACAAAAACGGACCGCTTTATATCGTTTTCCAGATTCATTCAACTCGATGGATTCAGCCACCAGAAGGCTGTCTTCTGGTATTTGAGCAACAACTGCAGGCGAATGAGTGTTGATGATGACCTGGCGAAGCGGATTATCCAGTCCAACCAATTCGTCCGTATCCATGGCAATATCCTGAAGCAGATTCAGCATGGCCGGAATACGCTCGGGATGAATACCGTTCTCAGGCTCTTCCAGACAGATCAGGCCAGACGCCTCTGTATCCAGTTCCAGCACAACTAGGGCAAGAAAACGAAGTGTACCATCCGAAAGGGATCTGGCGGAATGTGGTGTACCGTCACGCCCGGTAACAATAGCAGTCAATAGCTCCCGTTTTTCGTCGTAATCCACGGAGATATTCTTAACATCGTCAATAAGGTCCGCAAGTCGATTCGCTACCTGCGCATAGACACGAACGGAGGAATCATTTATCTCGACTTCTTCCTGGTTGGCATATTGCTTCAGCTTTGGCAAATGGTAGAGAGTTGCAGCAAGATGGGATCCATCAGCGCCTAATTTGGTGGGGGCGGAAATATCATCCGGCTTACGCAGCGATGCCGGTTCCAATTGTAACAGACGCCAGGATTGCATCTCCCGCTTTGCAATCAGAGCAGTTGGGTTTTCGTCAGCATTTGTGGTTGATAATACGGTACGTGGTAGATTATTGGCAAGAATGGATCGAGGGTTTCCACGACTGCCACCATCCTGATGAAGTTTGATAATACGTTTGTTCTCAGTGTACTCTGTGGAAATAAACGGCCCACCACTTCTTCTACCTTTTACAGCACTATCTCGCCATGTCGAAGTTTTGTGTGGAAATAAAAAACTCTTGGCTCCATCACCCAATTTAATTGGAACAAGCTCTTCTTCTAGTAGTTCCATACCACCGGATTTTTGTCCGTTTTCAGCTTTGTATCCGATTTTTACCCGATATCTAAGAGAAGTGATGCTTGCTTCAGCTTCCTGGCCCAAATCATCGACCCCTTTTAAAGGAACTATCATCTCAGCTTCAAAGATCATCTCTTTGGCATACTCGTTTCCAACCCGGTGAAACAAGCTGCGTATATCCGCTGTTCTACCGTCCTCATCGCGTACCGACTTTGCCGCATCCAGTAGTGGTTTATCTGCAATGGCACTCATGAACATGATTGCATCGAACAGATTGGATTTTCCAACTCCATTCACCCCAGCTATGCAGGTAAACGGTCCAAATCTCACATCTACGTCAACGAGGTTCTTAAAGCCGGTTACTTTTAATCTTGTCAGCATTATTTCCGTCTCCTGTGCCGTTGACAGTCCACAGCGTTACGAGCATCTTTACTACATTCAATAACTACCCCATTTTTTTCAGAAACTCCAGAACAACAGTTATTGTAAGTAAATGGAAAACACGTCAGCCCACCAGAAACTCCAGATCCTTCCGTGTCAATCCTGCCCCGCCCGCGCCCGTGCCTTCCTCCAGGATGGCCCGGTAGAGTTTGAGCTTCTGCTCTTTCAGCAGCATCATTTTCTCCTCGATGGTGTGCCGCATGATCAGGCGCGTGATGGTGACCTGCCCGGTCTGGCCGATGCGGTGGGCACGATCCGAAGCCTGGTTTTCCACGGCCGGATTCCACCAGGGGTCCATGTGGTAGACGTATGTTGCCCGAGTCAGGTTCAACCCCCGTCCGCCGGCTTTGAGGCTGATCAGGAATACGGCGGGCTCTTCGGAATTTTGGAACTCCTGCACCAGTTTTTTGCGTTTTGGAACCGGAGTGGAGCCGTCCAGCCGCAGACAGCCGATTCCCTGCTGCTTCAGACCCAGCTCGATGATGTCCAGATAGCCGGTAAACTGAGAGAAGACCAGGGCGCTGTGCCCTTCGTCGCGCAGCTCCAGCAGCTGTTCGGCCAGAAACTCCAGCTTGGGTGAAACTTCGCCGGAGTCGGGTGAGATCAGTTTTGGAGACAGACAGATCTGTCGCAGCCTGAGGATGGCGGTCAGGGCGATGATGCTGGCCTGGCCGGAGGCATGACTTTCATAGGCATCCTTTACCTGGCCACGCACCTCCTCCACCGTGCGTTGGTACAAGGCCTTTTGCTTGTCGGACAGTTCCAGCTGGATGTCGGTTTCAATCTTGGGTGGCAGTTCTGCGGCAATCATCTGCTTGCTGCGACGCAGGATAAAGGGTCGGGTACGGCGGATCAACCGGGCGATCCCCTCCTCCCCCTGACCGGACAGGCGGGTGAAATCATCACGGCTGCCCAGCAGACCCGGTAGACAGAGATCCATGATGGCATAATACTCTCTCAAGTGATTTTCCACCGGTGTGCCGGTCAAACCCAGGGTAAATATCCCTTGCAACATGCGCACGGCATTGCTGGTGGAGGCTTGGAGATTCTTTACAACCTGGGTTTCGTCAAAGATGATCACATCGAAGCGAAACTTCTCCAGCACCTCTATATCTCGTTGCACAAGGCC
The DNA here is from genome assembly GCA_964458105.1 of uncultured Geobacter sp. Taxonomy (GTDB): domain Bacteria; phylum Desulfobacterota; class Desulfuromonadia; order Geobacterales; family Pseudopelobacteraceae; genus JACRCG01. The sequence goes on along the minus strand of CAYWJJ010000042.1, from coordinate 20,791 downwards.
ATAGCTGGTAATAACGATGTCGTAATCAGCCAGACAATCCGCGGAGCGACCGGTACCGGAGTATATGTACACCTTTGCAGCTGGAAGAAAACGGCCGATCTCGGCCTCCCAGTTGAAGAGCAGTGAAGGCGGCGCCACCACCAGATGCGGTGTTCCTTCCGGGGCCGCAGAGCGGATTTCTCCCGAGAGAATACCGGCCAACAGGGTGATTCCCTGCAGTGTCTTGCCCAATCCCATATCATCGGCCAGACAGGCCCCGAAGCGGTGATCATAGAGATATGCCAGCCAGCGCCAGGAATCGGCCTGATAATGGCGCGGTTCAGCTTTCAACAAGCCAGGCAGCGGCCGCAGCGGTATGGTCTCGAAATTCAGCAGACTTTCCAGCACTCTGGCATCCTCCGGTGCCAGCTTTACCGTCACACCCTGGCTGCGCAACTGCAGCCAGTCCAGGATCTGCAGGCGCGGCACCCGCACCGGCTCCCCCACCTCACCGGCTTTCATTCTTTTGGATGACATGGAGTCAGACAACAGGGCGAAAGCCTGTGCGCTGAACCCGTCCATGGTCATCAAGCAACCGTTGCGACTCAGCATGCTGCCCCCATCGAAAAGTGCCCACAACTCTTGCTCGTCCAGCAGTACCCCGTCGCAACGGATTTCTGGCTTGAGCTCAAACCAGTCCAGGCCGCTGACGGTGGCATCCAGCGAAAACTCCCATACGGCAGAAACCAGCGGTTCGTTTCCGATTCGCAGGGAAAAACCTTCAGACTGGAGGCAGGATGTAAGAAAGGACAACCCTTTAGACAGCAGCTGAGAGCTTATAATCTGAAGCCTGCCTGTGACAGGATCGGCAGCAAAGGCCTCCAGTCCGAACATTTCGAAAAGGATCCTCAACAGCTGAGCCTGCTTGCGACGATCTTCCTCGACCAGACACCACCCGGTAGTGGATGCCAAAAGCAAAAGTTCCTTCCTGCACCAAGCCTCGCAAATTCCGCTTACAAGCTGCTTGGCCGTACTCACTGCCTCAGGCCTGACATACTCCAGGAAAGAGATCATCTCCCGGATGATGGAATTGCGGGCAGTAACGCCGGTTGCATCCAGAAGGGCAAAAGCTGTGTCCAGGAAGATTCGCAGTCTTTTTTGGGTTTTCATCATTTCGTTAAATCTTTTGCGATCTTCCGGATTCAAATAGCGGAAAACCGCCCTGGAGCATGGAAAGGTCTGGCCTTTGCACAGGCCGACCGGCTCCAGTGGCACTACGGATTGTGTGACGCCATGAGTAAGCTCCAGCAGATAGGTGGAAGGTGACTCTGGGCATGGCCTTGGAACCGGAACACCGTTCAGGAGAAAGGTGTAGTTCTCTTGAGTGTTTTCGAACAATTCAGGATCGAGCCGGATACCGGCTGCATTGAAGAGCGGCAGCGGCACGGCCACGGCGTGCCGGAGAGGGCGAACTTCATCTGTGATGGTAGCAGGCTGCGCATCATCGTCATAATACCTGTCGTCAACATTCTTTTCTTCCTGTCCGGATTCGTCGAAAGGGTGAAAGATATTCACCAGATCCAGCTCATCAACTACCGCCGCCCATTGCCTCCAAACCTTGCGGTTAGAAAGAGGGTAAATACTACCGGTTTCCGGCACAAACAGCAGATCGTCATGCACCACTGCCCTGGCCGGAAACGGGCTGCCGTTATCAAGAGTGCGGGTAATAATCACCTCGTCCCGGCGAATGTCGAATCCGATGCAGGCTCTTCGGGTCTCATCGCCGCGATAGACAACAGTTGTTTCGCATGTTTTGCTTTCCCGAAAAACAATCGGGTATTTTCCACCCGTCAGCTTCAGGAATGTCTCAAAGTAACGTGGTGTCGATTGGTAGCTGCTTATTGACGCCATGAAACGGGCCAGATCGGTCGGAATCCCGATTGTGGTCCAACCGGAAACGACTTCACTATCGCGCATGATACGCCCGGTAACTCCGTTGGTATGGCGGTCATTGCCGATCACCAGACGAAATTGCGGAGACGTTTTCGGCGCGGCAGTTCCTGATTTAAAAACGCTGGGTGGTTCTTTACCCGGAGACACGTCGGCACGAGCTTTACTAATAGACGGCTGTTCCGCCATATCTCTTGTAGCAGCGTTTTTCAGGGGGAACGGTTCCAGTTCAATATAACGCTTGACGTCCAGCAGCATCTGCTTGTTGAAGCTGATATGCGAGAGAGTCCCGGGTGAGACCGTCCGCTTCAGGATCGCCCAGGCGATCACCACGTGCGGGCAGTTACGGGCCGGTTGCCACTGCCTGCAACTGCACTTGGTCAGGAGACGGTAACCTTCCACCAGCAGAGTAGCCTGACTGCCGTCGTTAAAACTGACGACCAGCGCAGTCTTGTCCTCGTTCCAGACGGCATCAGCCAGCGTGTTGCCTTTGCAGGCCTCAAAACCGGTCATCAAATGGACTTTGGCCGCAACAGAATGGATATCGCCGGGGATATAACTTTGAAACCTGTTAAGTAACTGACTCATCTGCTTCCTCTAATTTTATCCAGATAACAAGCAAACATGGAGCCGTTAGTATTTTTCATCAAACGCCGTACCGCTGCCAGTTCCCGGCCATCCTGTGCCGTCATCCGCAACCTTTCGGCATGGGCCAGCATATAAAACCAGACTCGCGCCACAGAAATATTCTCCTCTGCTAGCAAGGCTTCAAAGCCGGTCGCATCGAGCAAATTTGTTCCTGAAGAAACTTGCAGCGGAAGCGCAAACACCCCCTGCAGCCAGCCCCAGACCGGAAGCCAGGCCGCTTCCTGCCCCTCGTCCATGTCGTCCATACTTTCGAAATGCAATGTTGTAAGGAGAGTTGTGATCTTCAGATTTTTGACGGATTGGATATCCACGGAAAGCGGATCGGCAAGAAAGGCAACAAGATAACTTTTCAGCGCGTCAGATTCTTTTTTAGCCAGTGTCAGGGCATCACCGCGCCAGGACATGAATCTTCCCTGCGGGAGGTCTTTTTCAGCCAGAGCCGCATAAAAGCAGTCATCCGCCTCAACATAATGCCTTGCTTCCACCAGAAGATGACCGAAGTGAAAACGGGGCGGCATGTAGATCCGCTCCGGATTCGGCAAGGCCCGCATCTTATCAATCAGGATACCTAAAACCGTAGCACGGAGCACAGGATGGGATGTGGATTCGAATCGAAGCCAGATGTCCCGGAATTTTTTCGGATCAGACAGATTCATTCCAGACAAGGCATTCTGCCATTCAGAGACCAGCTTCAGCATGGCAGCGTTGTACCTGTCTCCGGGATATTCATCGAGCAGCTGTTCATAAACCGAAACCGCCTGTGCGAAATCCCGTGATCGGATAAATTCATCGGCTATGTTTAACAAAACGCCCGGTCGATTATCTTCAAAAAGATCAAGTTGCATGGCGTTTAAAACTCCGCATGGCGCGGCGTACGCGGGAAGGGTATCACATCGCGGATATTCTCCATGCCGGACAGGTACATCACCAGTCGCTCGAAACCGAGCCCGAAACCGGCATGGGGGCAGCTGCCCCATCTTCGGCTGTCCAGATACCACCAGAGCGGTTCCCGGACAACTCCCAGTTCGGACATCCGCAATTCGAGACGGTCCAGCCGTTCCTCGCGCTGGCTGCCGCCGATTATCTCGCCTACCTTCGGCACCAGCAGATCCATGGCCGCCACGGTACGGCCGTCGTCGTTTTGTCGCATGTAGAATGCCTTGATATCTCTGGGATAGTTCAGTATGAAGGCCGGGCCGCCCACGATCTGCTCGGTGATGTAACGTTCATGCTCGGTCTGCAGGTCCAGCCCCCACTCCACCGCGTAATTGAAGGTTGCACCGCTTTTCTGGAGCAAGCGGATAGCCTCGTTGTATTCGATTCGGGCAAAGTCGGCTTCGGCCACGTTGCGGACCCGCTCCAGCAGCCCCTTTTCAATCTGCTTGTCGAAAAAGGCCATCTCGTCACCGCACTCCTCCAGCGCGACACGGCACAGGTAGCGCACGAACTGCTCAGCCAACTCCGCATCGTCGGCCAGATCGGCAAAGGCCATTTCCGGCTCAATCATCCAGAACTCGGAGGCGTGCCGGGCGGTATTCGAATTCTCGGCCCGGAAAGTAGGACCGAAGGTATAAATATCCCCAAATGCTGTTGCAAACATTTCGCCTTCCAGCTGACCGCTGACAGTCAAACCGGTCTTCTGCCCGAAAAAATCATGGCTGAAATCGACCTTCCCCCCAACCAACGGCGGATTAACTGCATCCAGGGTCGTGACGCGGAACAGTTCGCCGGCCCCTTCGCAGTCGCTGGCAGTGATGATCGGTGTATGTACATATAGAAAATTGCGCTCGGCAAAGAAACGGTGAATGGCCTGGGCCAGCTTCGAGCGCAACCTGAAAACGGCCCCATAGGTATTTGTTCTCGGACGCAGATGGGCAATTGTACGCAAGTATTCAAAGGTATGTCTTTTTTTCTGCAGCGGATAGCTTTCATCGGCAATACCGATGATTTCCACAGCAATAGCCTTTAATTCGTATTTTTGTCCGGCTGCCGGCGATTCGACCAGTTCGCCCCTAACCTTCAAGGCGCTGCCGGTGCCAACGCAACAGAGTTCCTCAAAATTGCTCAAGCCGGGCTCAGCCACGACCTGCATACCCTCCATGTTCGACCCATCGTTTAATACAATAAAAGCTATTTCTTTTGACAATCGAAGCGAACGCACCCAGCCGGAGACGGTATATTGCGAGTCTTGCGCGCCGCACTCCAGCAGTTCCTTGATCCGTGTTCTCATTGCATTCTCCTTAATTTTAATCAGTCGAGATGATACGTGGAATCGGGCTTCAGATGCAAGCGGCTTGTTTGTTTGACCTTGATCGCAGCAATATGATAGAAAGAATACATGAAACGGCTTTTTGTATTTGTATTCTGGCTGGTTGCATTGTCTCTACCGGCATGGGCCGCCAACAGCGCGACAGATTTCGGCGGCGTCGGGATCGACGGAGTTCCATTAAAAAATGGCCAGATCGTGGTCAAGCAGATCGTTACGGGAAGTCCTGCTCATCAGGCCGGAATCAGAACCGGCGACATCATCACCCACATAGACGGCAAGGCAACACTGGGCAGCGATTTTGCCGGCATGGTTCAAAAACGGCTGAGAGGGCAGTCGGGCACTCCGGTTGTCCTCAAAATCAAACGTTCCGGAGAAGAGAAGCTGCAGACACACAAGCTTATTCGTCAGCAGCTCGTAATTGCCCCCAACAAGGAGAAATAATGATGGGAAGAATTATTTTGACCGCTGCAGCACTGTTACTGACAGTTGCAATATCGTTCTCTGCCTCCGAGCCTCCCCGCCAGAGCACTCTTGACCCGACCAGGGCGGAGACGGCAAAGAAATATCCCCAGATTGTACTGTATTCTGTTGCCTGGTGCCCTCACTGCCGTGAAGCCAAGGAATACTTTACTAAAAACGAGATACCGTTCATTAACCGGGATGTGGAAGTGGACGCCAAGGCGATGGAAGAGCTGACCGGTAAATATAACAGCACCGGTGTTCCGGTGATTGTGTTCGGCAGCGGGAAGAATGAGATCGTAATGAAGGGATTTACTCCGGAACTATTCCGGGAGAATCTGAAGAAGGCACAGATCAAAAACGGCCCTTAACCGCACCCTCTTTTTAACAGAGAGAGTGCGGTTGAAATGGGACCATCAAGGTTTCTTCGACATTCTGCGACCGCCTGCGGTTTTGGGCGCAAACGGCTTTCGTTCCTGGACCTGCCCGCCCCTGCCCCGGTTTTCTAAATTTTTCCGAGCCGGAGCCAATTCGCCCGCCGCTGTGCTGGCTGAACTCTGCTGAACAGCTTTTTGTCCCTTTTTCTCGTGAGATCTTTCCTCGCGCCCCTTCGCACTCTTCGCCGGCAAGGTCATTGGCTGCCCTCCGGACAATTCCTGCACTTCGGCGTCGGTCAGGTAACGGAACTGACCGTCCCTCAGAGTGCCAAGAGACAGACTGCCGTAACGGATTCTTTTCAGCCGAACCACTGAAAGGCTGACCGCTTCACACATGCGCCGCACCTGGCGGTTGCGACCTTCGTGAATCGTGACCGAGATCCAGTCATTCTGCTCCCCGCTTTTAATCAATCGCACAACGGCCGGAGCGGTCTTGCCATCCTCCAGCTCAACCCCATCCTCCATACGCTTCAACTGCTGATCCATCACCTTGCCGCGAACCCTGACATGATACTCCTTCTCAACCTCATGACGGGGATGCATCAAACGGTTGGCCCATTCTCCGTCGTTGGTCAGAAGCAGAAGCCCTTCCGTATTGTAATCCAGACGCCCCACCGGGTAGACCCGTTCCGGCACATCTTTCAACAGATCGGTAACCAGTTTGCGGCCCTGGCCGTCTTTTAAGGCGGTGATGTAACCGGTTGGCTTATTGAGCAGGATGTAGAGCCGCTCTTCGCTCACCCGCAACGGCTTGCCGTTGACAGTGATCGTATCGACTGACGAATCAGCCTTGGTGCCGAGTTCGGTTACAACAACCCCGTTAACGGCTACCTGTCCGTTCAGAATCAACTCTTCCGAGGCGCGGCGCGAAGTGATCCCGGCGGCGGAAATTATTTTTTGCAGACGTTCGAGCATGGTTCCTCTCAATTCAGGCCAGCTTTATATGACGTGGCATTGTTTGATGTGTTTATTGTGATCATTAAGCAGCAGCATACACAATGGAGTATGATTGCCATTATGTCAACACTGCACCCCGGAAACATACAAATTGTGAGTTCGGCTCGCAGTTTGCTACTGCTACGGTAGATGCACTTCTTTTATTATTTGCGGCACAATCCAAATGCAAATTAAACATTAACAATGGTATCCATTGCGGAATAAGTTCTGCCATCGAAGATGCCAAGACCTCTAAGTTAGCCACCATGATGCCGTAGCGCCATTATCCGTTACTGGCTGTCATATTTGATCTACCGGCCTTTGAGGCTTTTGTCCTTGACTTCGCTGTTTTGACAGCGGTATTATTGGTGCTCTATAATTTTTATATTATAATTATTATCGATAAGACCAAGTCATCCGGTTGGGTGAGGAGGAAAGCCCAAGAGCCTCTGATTGACAGCCGGTTGCCGAAATATCGTAAATGTGTTCGGTACGCGGTTTTTTCTATTCTGCGTACCTGCTGCTGAAGAGAAATAACAATTTGAGAGGAGGTGAATTCCCGATACTGACCTGTCAACTAACGACTAAACAAAGGAGAATACTATGAAATTTAAAGAACTGTTTATATCAGCAATAATGTTTGTCATTGCTCTTGGCATGACCGGCTGTGGCGGTGGCGGCAGCAGTAGCTCCCCCGCTGGCGTCAGCGGCTTCAGCAAGGGGGTAATCACCGCCAAGGGGAGTATCACTGTAAACGGTGTTAAATTTGACACTAGCAAAAGGGGCATGGTTAAATTCGAGAACATATCAGGTCTCAATGATGACCTGCTGAAAGTTGGGATGGTGGTCAAGATCAAAGGAAAGATAGATGACGCCAGCAAAACCGGCACAGCGGAGAAGATCGAGTTTGCCGACAACCTCAAGGGGCCGATCGATGCCGGCAGTATTAACTTGACTGCTCTAACCTTCAAAATATTCGGTCAAACCATCAAGGTTAACAACAACACCGTATTTGAAGGTGTTACCGGGCTGGCCGGACTGGCCGGTGGAAATATCGTTGAAGTAAGCGGATTTCCCGACACAGCCGGCAACATAGTAGCGAGCTTTATTGAATTAAAAACCGGAGTAACCGCATTCGAGATCAAGGGAATTGTCAGCGGATTTACAACCGGCGGAAACACGTTTACACTCACGCCGCCGAATTCAACGACAGGACTTGCCATCACTTTGGGAACCGGGGTTACCTTGCCGACTGGTTTTGGCAATGGGAAGTTTGTCGAGGTTCAGACCTCCGGATCAGGTACTGCGATTACGGCCAGCAAGGTGGAAATTGAAACGGAAATGCAGCCGGGAGACAATGACAGGACAGAGGTCGAGGGGCTGGTTACAAGCCTTGACTCCGTTAATAAGACTTTCGTAGTAAACGGCATCACCGTTGACGCCTCGGCCATTGCCATGCCGGCCATCGGCCAGAAAGTGGAGGTGGAGGGGAATTTTGTAAACGGCAAGCTGGTTCCCGCAAAACAATTTGAAGTGGAAGTGGAAAGTAATTTCAAGATTGAGGCCGACGTATCGGCGGTTTCCGGCAACAATATCACCATACTGGCAGGAGTCCTCACTGCGGATGTTGACAGTAATACCATCTTTAAGGACAGTAGCAGTCTCAATGTACCGGATTTCGGTGTAAAGGACATCAAGGTTGGAGATCACCTGGAGGTTATTGCGATTGCCCATCCGACTATCCCCAACAGAGGCCTGCTGCTCAAGGTGGAACGCAAAAATGCATCAAATCAAATTGTACTGCAACTGCTGGTCGACTCCGTCCCCCCCCAGACCGCCGCCGGTACCTTCAAACTGGCTTCGGTGATTATTGACATCAACGCAACTCAGGCAAGCAATATCAAGGACATCAACAAGAACCCGATAACAATGGCTGCTTTCCTCAATGCTCTGGTGCTTGACAAGACCATCGTCCAGGCCAGGGGCACCAAGACCGGGTTCACTGCCACCACTGCCACGCTGAAAGCTGACGAGGTAGAGATAGAGAAACAACTGCCTTAAGAAGATGTGTTGTGTCCAACCTTTCAATTTGCAGAGGGTCAGCCGAACCGGTTGACCCTCTTTTTAATCTCAAAATCCTCGGCAGACAACCACCTTCCCTAGCCGCCTACAAAGTGCCAAACTTGGCCAACAACCCTCGATTTGATAGGCCGGCATGCATTGCACAGGTATAAGCGGACTATGAAGTCCTTCCTCTTCACATTTTGCAGCCCTTGGAGCACAGCTTTGAAATAAATACCGCAATCGCGAGACCTGCAACCAGTTGTCAACCTTTCAGAAATTTGTTGGTCACATCTCCATTTCCATCGCCGTATTCATCTCAGAAATTTTCCGGCCACCTATTAACAGATGGACACGCTCAAATGATTCGAACCATGCGTCCACATCAAAAAACATCGCTTGTCTCCACTCGAAATAAGCATGCAAAATTTCGTAGAGTGGAGCTCCAATTGTCTTTTGACGACGTACGAGCAAGCACTGCAAACAACTGTGCAGCACACCCAGTTGATCGAGTTGGCCAAGAAAGTCGGCTAATGACTTTGTAGTGCGTAACGTTGTTGAAGCTTTAAAAGGAAGCTCTGGTAACAATTCTTCATAAAGATCTGAAGTGCGGACCGTCTTTCCGATCTCCCTTCGCAATAAGCAAGCAATTGGCACGTACCACTGCGGTGTAGGAGGACGCACAAGGTGGCGAAGGATTAGTGACACGATACTTTGATTAGCTGATTCAATCCACAATTGCTGCGACTGTATTCCTACTGCCTCGCTACGACTCAACGCGTCACAGAACTTGACACCAAGATCTGCCACATCAGGATTAGTTTCCTCACCAATCAGCAGGTACTTGAGGTAAGTTAGTTGACCGCGTACAGAATCAGTTACCGGAATCGTTCCTAATACCCGCGGTCCGTGGCGGTCAATTTCATTTGTGAGCGTCAGAAGCCACTGTTGGTTAATGCTTGGTGTGTCGGAAATCGGCCATAGAGATTCGCAACCAGCCACATCATTCTCTTTGAGAGAAATTCGACTTTTGCCGTACACACCCTGCCGGACTTTCAACCGGAGTGATGCTAAAGCGCAAAAGGATCGATTTCTACGATCGATCAACCGTTCATCCAGCTTTATGAGCATGTCTGCAATCATTTCACGCTGCCAATCGTGCCCAAGACTTCTCTCAAAAAAATCTGCGGCGGCCAATGCGTCAGATTGCGGAAGATCAGCCCCCCGATCTTTAATCAATTTTGTAAACATGCCACTAGCGGCCGCCCACTGGCCGGATCGATCAAGCGCCAGCGGCTCAAAAGATTTCCTTAGCTCCGCAGGAATATACTTCGCATACTCAGCGAGGATAGTAAACGCCCTCTCAGGGTCTTGAACTGCCATCGCACTCGCCAAGGCTTTTGTAGAGTATTCACGCAAAATGTCGCCAGGTAATGCACCCGCCTCCTCAGGCGTGGGTATGCGGCCGAGTAAGACTTTAAGTGTCCCACGACCAGCAATGTCGGCGATCTCGTCCACAGATTTAGCTAGTCCAAGCCGTGCTTTAGAAAACCAAATCTTTGGCATTTGCTCGAGAGAATCACCGACCGACAATCGATGGTAGATTTCTTCAATACGATCTCGCTCCCGGGTATCGGCGTTGTAATCATTTGTCTGTCGAGCTGCATAGTACGAAGCCGCACTGTGATGAAGGGTTCGGACCAACTCCGGCTCCTCTATGCCCATCAAGGCCAGCATCTGCTCGCGGACATCAGTTCGATGGGTCACACTCCCATCAGGTTCAATACGAACAAGATCTTTCTGAAGCTTAAACGCAGCCAGTATTTGCATTGCTCGTTCGTTTGACATTTCGCCCACCCCGAGCACCGGCGCAATAACAGACTGGAGCACTTCTGTATCGATTCTACGCAAGACGAGTCCGGGATGCGCCAACTTACGGACATCCTTATCTTCAATGTGATCGAGAATCCGCCGGTATAGGATCCCATCGATCAGGTACTTGTTGAAGAGACCTTTGAATCGATCTGTCAGCGATAATGATACCGCATCAGGTCCCTGTTCCCTTACAAGTCGAGCAGCCAAATGCAACGCAAGCGGGCGCCCCCCTACTTGGGGGGCCACAGAACTGGCGGTCTTCCGGGTTAAGCCGCGCATTTCGAGAAAAGCAATTCGACTGGCCACATCACTGAACTCCGTGATCACCATCCGTTCCGCGCGCCTGAAGAAACCTTTAACCTCATCCCGGCCCGAGACAACAATTTTCAGGCCAGACACATACTCCTGGGCAGCTTCAAGGAATGCCTCAATGCGAGTCACCGCCTGATCGCCAATTACTTGAGCTTCCTCAAAGGTGTCGAGCACAAGCAGCACAGATACAACTGCACCCGAATCATCCGTGAGAATCTCACCAACCTTGTAAAGATAAGTACTCATCAGTGATGAGTTAATAAGCTCAGGTGGAAGTTCCTGGCCATCAAACTCTAGCGTTTCCACTTCTTCGGAGGTCGAAGTGCGTTCTTTTGAAACGCGAGAAAGCACAGACACTTGAGCCTCACGCTTGGTTCGCTCCATCTCCTGACGAATTCGTTTGCGAAGCACATCTAGATCATACCGGGCATGAGGCAATTGCCAACCCAGCTGGCGAACCATTTCAAGCAAAAGAGTGCTTGGTTGAGCGGCACTGATCGTCGACCGGTCAAAATCCAAATAGGCGAATTCCAGAGGAGCTGTACTGTCATGAATAAACTGCGAAAGCGTTGCAGTCTTGCCATCTCCCAAATACCTCTCTCTATTGCCATAAGAATCAACATGCTGCAGAATAAACTTCGCAAGTAGAGTCGACTTGCCTACCCCACCGACTCCACTGAGGCAAAGAACACGGCGATCACTTGAAAACATTCGCTGCACACTTCTTTGTGCAGATTCATAGATAGAATCAGAACCAAGGGTATCAACGAATGACCGTAATCGACGCAGTTCATCCTCCCTCCCGACAAACATGTCACCACCTGTCTTCGGATCAAACCCTGTTAAGAAGCGGAACGGCTCAAGCAGTTCGGCATTTTCAATGTCTACAAGCAAGCCTTTTGCATCAAACCCCAGTTTTTTGTCTACAGAATCAAGCCAGCCGATAACGGCCCTATTAGCCGCCAAAACCTCTTTAGACATTCCAGCAAAGTCAGCATACTTGGGAGGCTGACCACCCACAATTCCGAGAAGAGCCTGAGTTACATCGTCCGCTTTTTCCCCCGAACGTTCCAGGAACCGCTTCGCTTTCTCGACACCTTGAGCAAGTCGGTCCGGACTCGACGCCATTTCAGCAAGCACACCTGCACGGACGCCTGAAAGCATGGTCCAGCGCGAAGACGTCCCATCGCTGGATACTGTGCAATCAGCCAAGAGTTTCTTCAGGTCTATTTCCTTGGCAGACGGAATCAGCCGCAGAGGATCAAAAGCACCAAGAAACGCCGCAGCTTGATGCGCTTCTTTGTAAACGACTTCCTCCGGACTTTTTGTATCCTCGGCTATCTTCTCCGCAGCTTGGCCTGCAGTTGGCTTAGCAAGGTCCTCAAGGAATGACCTGTCCTCCTCGGTAAAGGCCGACAGTGCCGGTATAGATGTAGTAGATGAGCTTGTCATAGTAGCAATTGTTCCTCTTAGCCTCCGGCTGCTTTCACCTTTTCACGACGAGTGTTTTCCCATTTTTTGAGGGCTACTACGATCCTCTGAATATCATGGATGTCGAAATTTTTAGCATTGTCCACCCATGCTGCCGCACCTTCACGAGTCACCTCAGGGTCTTCTACAATAGAAAGCGAATCGAGAACAAACCGCATGAAAGGCAGAACACTTTTTTCAGAGATAAGATCTAAACTGTATCTCCATACACGATTCATGGGCACGGCCCCAAGATCACCCTCATACCCCATAAGCAAAAAGCGTAGAGGCTGTCCTGAGTCCAAACCCTCATCCGCGATAAGAGCAACGAGTAAATCGTGTGTTTCTTGCGTAAACTTCACAACATCACATCGATCCAGGATCACCCACAAAGTCGTCTTTGGACTGGCTGATGTTTGGCCACTCGAAGAACCTTGCCGAACAATGCCGGATCGCGTCCATTCCGAAAGACTTCGGCTGATCCAGCGCGCACGCTGGCGACTATCCGGACTAGCAGGTTGCGCGACTCCTCCATCACTCCCGGCAATCTCGTTGACCAAACGGCGTGCAAATCCTTCGGGCGCATCGGCGGAAAACTTTTCAGCATCCAAGAGGAACGCAGCGTGGCCGCGATCGATCACCATGGACCTGATCAGTTCAGCCGTAAACGTCTTTCCTCCCTGCGGGGCAGAAGTTACAACCAACGCAACCTCGGAACTGTCCCCCTTTAGTATTGCTTCCACATGTTCAGCGATGTCCTCCCTACCAAGTATAGGATCCCCCCCTGAAGTCACTGCAGGCAGAAGTCGCCGCTCGGTCTCCTGAGCTGTCTTGAGTGCATCGACACCACCGATTGCATCCACAATCTGGAATAGAGGTACTCCTTGGTTAACATGCACCGCTGAATAACCTGCATTGTGAATAGCGTAGGGCTTCCAGTCAATCGTGAAACAAGGCGCGCCCGACGATCCGACTATGGCGGGCGTCAAGTATCTAATGCGACGAGAGTGTTTGGAATGCGTGTCAAAGAGTCCCACAGAAAGCCGAAGGTCAGCCCCCCCAGGGTAATGTGCGATCAACATTTGCGCCTGGCGCTGGGGCGGCTTAGCCAGGTTTCTAATGTCAATCCAGTTCCGGGGGGTGCTCTTTTGCTGCATGGGCGCAGTGAGCCCGGCAAGTTTTTCCAGACATATCACTGTGAAGTCAAGCCTGCCTTCCAGCACATCATCAAGAGGTTCCGTCGATGAGTCTTCCTTTTCATCATACTTCGAATCGAAGACAAGCCAATTTTTCGCAGCGAAAAAAGTCGAGCGAAACGCACCGCTCGACTTTCCCGGAATGGCAATATCATCGAATACAACACTCAACTTTTGCGCGCTGCCTGGATGCGGCGAGCCATTATCGTCGACCAAAGACGCTATACAGTGGTGCGCAGTCAGGACATGCCTATCGCTAATCAGGAAACCTGTACCTAAAAACTGATTATCAATGAAGACCTGACAGACTGTTGCTCCGACTCGCTGCATGCCCTCCTGAAACTGCGTCCAATGAGCGAAGACATCCTCACGGGCCTGTAACATCGCTTGCAGATTTGAATGTTCAGCACCAGCCTCGACTTGGTCGATCTGGAAACGGAGCTTTGCGATTTCTGGATGCCCCGACAGTGCACGCATTAACGCATAGCGAGCCCTCTCGATTTCATCAGGATCGCGAGTTGGAGATAACAGCGCTCTAACGACAGCTTCAACGTCTCGATCTGTTGGAGAAACCAATAGTGGATCGGAAGCACCCAGGTTCAGCAGTTCTTGCCGCAGACGCTCGAAAGTCAACCATTCCTTAGCGATGCGTCCTAGCAAGATTGTTTCTTCCTCAGAACCCATTGTTCCAGAGGGATTTGCCTGTGCGGGGGGCAACGACGGATAGGAGACGTTTCCAGCTACTCCCGGGTTTTGGTCAATATTCTGTTCAGGCATCACGGCCTTCCTGAAAGTTCAAGTCGAGAAAAAATTCTTTCTCACACAGTATAGGGTCGGCAGTCAGCGCCGGCAAAAGGACGGCGCTATTTGAGACAAGGTAGTCACCTTCAAAGTGCAGGCCAACCACTGAGTTCGTCGAGATATCCACCACGCAGGAACCGGAATTCCCGCCCAGGGTTGAGCAGTCATGATTCAGGCAACCCTTATCGCCATCAATCTTCGATATTCTTCCCGGAGCAAGTCTCTTCTTCTCATATACGCCTCCAAATATTCTATGCATCTCGTTGATGTCGTTTCGCTTGGGATCGGCTGCCGGGTACCCCACCACATAGACGTTGTTGCCCTCATTGGCATAGCCGGAGTTTTTCTGCAAGCGAAGCGGAGGCGGCACTGAACGGCCACCAACCGCGCTAACATCAAGCTTCAGCAGCGCCATATCTACGTTGTCTCGTTCATCGACCCAGACCACACTCTCAACAGGAAACACCGCCTTGTCTGCAACGCCGAATTCCTGCTTGAAATCGATCACCATCTGGCAGCCTGGGTCAAGAGTCCATCGATCCGAAGTACGCGCGACAAATTTCAAAATCACATGTCGATTGGTCATGATCAAGTTCTTGCCAACCACGAAGCCGGATCCGACATATGGAGTACCATAGTCCATTGAAACACCGATACGACCTACTGATTTCACGACGGCACATATTGCAGGATGATAAGGTGCCAACATTTCCCAGATCCCTGTTGGAAGCTCAAAATCGTCGTTCTTGATGAATAGAGCCGGGCGCCCCGTCAAAAGCACTATGGCTTCAAGAGCGCTTATCTGTGGTTCCGTCAGTGACGCATTACGCCCGTCTTTATGAATCGCTCCCATAGCACTGGCGAGATGGTCTCGGATATGACCTTCAGTTCGAATTTCTCCAAGAACTCCAAAAGCCAGTGGATCGTCCCGGACGGCCGAGGCAAGAGTGCTGGCCATTTTCCGAACATCATCATCTGAAGGAGGAGAACTTTCTTCACCTCCTCCAACAGATTCCAGCCGACCTGAAAATCCACCTCGAGACAGGAACCGACTAACCGTATTTCGTGCGTCTGCTATCACAGCCTTCTTTGTGTCTGGGGTGTCGTTCGACGCCGTGAGTGGTGATTGCTCTTCAGTCTCGGGTGTACTCATAAATCCTCCCCCACCGGTCTCAAATCAATAGTACGGAACTGAAGAAAACTAAAACAGTTCCCCAACCTCATCGGCATCTTTGAAACCGCCGTGGATGGGGATAACGCCAGAGCCCAGAACAACTCCACTGTTTCCCTGAAATAGCGTGTAGCTCGCTATCACCCCCCCCATCACTTTGAAGGGCATCTTGCCAAAACTCGTCAAAAGGTTCTTCTCCACGTAATTGGAGCCACCAGCCTTGTCCATCTTGACGGCCAACAACAGGCTGGAAGGTTCATTGAGTGCACTCCAGACATCCAGTTCGCGAATCATCGCCGTGATGTTTGCGTCCGGACTGGCGAGCCTGGAAACGAAAGTGTCGTAGGCAGCCAGTGCGCTCTTGAGCTTGTCCACTGCCCCTTGAAGGAGTTTCTGGCGCTCACCAATTTTACGCTTGGCATCTATGTCCGCAGGCGTGTCCCCGCTGATTTTAGAAAGTTCTGTTTGAAGACCAGAAATATCACGTTCCCGCTCGATCAAAGCGGTCGAGGCCTTGTCTCTTTGAAATGTCAGGCTCGCGAGTTGATTTTTAAAAGTTGTCCCCACCGTTGTGACAGCCGTCGGGTTGTAGGCCCCCTTGAGGTAGATCTCAGGCCTTGACCCCTCGTATTTTTTGAGCAATTCGCCTGCTACGGCCCTTGCGAGCAACAGATGGTCCGCCGCCACATCGCTTCCATGGATCTCAAAATCAGATTTAAAGAAGCCCAGGAGTTTTGTGACAGCATCAAGTGCAATCCCTGCCGCAGCGATCGGCACAGCTTCAGCCTTTATAGTCACGTCGGATTGCGAAACTGCGTCAGTCAATGACTGCAACACAATTGCCCGTTGGGCGAAGAACCCTGTTGTTGCCTGAAAATCCGGGACCTCGCCGTAAGCAAAAACGAAGAGCTTTGCAGTTGAGGCAGCGGATGCAACTAGGACTACCGCTTCCGCGATTTTCTTGCTCGCAATAACGGTCGATCTAGTAGCAAGCAATGCTGTTTCGAACGATCCAGCGCCTTGTTCAAGCTTCACGCTGCCTGAGATGCCCGATGACGGGACCTCTCCGATTTTTGCCTTAAACGCAGCGAGTTCTGCGTCAGCCTGTGCCTTCTGAGCGTCGGCTATTTCCTTGGCCGACTTCGCAGCATCTAGAGTGGCATCCTTTGCCTTTTTATTAGGATCGACAGGTGCTTGGCTATCAAACAGCTTCTTTTTTGCTTCTTCCAGGGCGATCTCCGCATCAATCGCCTTCTTCTCTGCTTCAGCAATCGCTGTTCGTTCTTGAAGGTCTTCAATACTGGTTTGAGCTTGAGACATGGTAGACACCCCCATTAGAAGTAAGACTGCAAATATCAGATAGCAACGCCGCAGACGTGGGTCAGGTGTGGTTTTATTTGTGAGGGATATATGGTTTTGACTCACGCGGGATCCAATGACCTTCAATACATTAATTTGCAGCAATATCTTGATGCTGCAGATATTGTGATTTTTTTTAATTCTCGTCCAGCAGCCGGTAAAGTCGCAGAATGATGACTCCGTAACAAATTGTCCGTTCCCGTTCCGATCATGTACCATGCTGTATTTTCACTGCAACCAGCGATAAACTCCCGGCTCCCGAAACGAAGGCTCCCAGAACCGCCAGGTCTGACCATCCTGTGGCTGAAAGTCATCGAACTCACCATGACGCTGGGGACCGTCGCTCAGGGTATCGCCCACCCCGAAGACTTTGAGGACTATGCGTGGCCGCATCGGCGGCGGGATAATGTGGGTCGCCTGTATTATGTTCTCCCATTTGCCAAGGGTGCGGTCCAGCGGCGTAGACGGGTCGCTCAGCAAAGTATCGATCCACTCCAGAAGGCTTCCCCGCGGAATCAGGTCGAGGAATGCCCAGTCCACCTCCCTTGCGTCGTTCAGCGGGTGAAGGGTCAGATTGTAAAAGCGGGTATTCTTGCCTCGCTCACTCTGCATAAATGGGATTACCGACTGCTGGAAGTCCCGAATGGAACAGGCCGCTGCCATATAGACGATTTCACTCACCCGCAGATTCGGGTAATCCGGTTGAATGCGCAGCAGTTCGTTGAGAACAATTGTTCCCATACTGTGGCCGATCAGGATGATCTCGTGGGAACTGTTGCCGGCCAGTTTCTGATCCAGCTGCCGCAGCAGTCGTGCCAGAGCCCCTGTTTGACTGCGCTGCAGCGCCTCCCGTGCAGCTGCTTCAACCTGGGCTTTATCTCCGCTCGTCTCGATAATACGATCCCGCAGGTCAAACTCTTTCGGAGTACGGTACATATTGCGTGTGCGCCGCACCATGTTGTCCCAGGCCGGCTTGCCGAATCCGTCGATAAACGGCACCAGAGAGTATTTGACCGGGGCGGTCAGCCAATAGGAGAAAAAGCGCCCGAGCATGTGCGGCTTGTACCAGACTTCACCGGTGGCTGAACCCAGCGAGAGCCGTATGGCTGGTGATGACGACCCGTCAGTAAGTACGCAATAGAGGGCATTCTGACTCTGGATTTCCGGATGGAGCCAGGGTTCGTAGTCTTCCGGGCAGGTGGTGTAGGGCTGATTGGGGAAGGTGGTGCTCTTCCAGTCCGTCCCGCTCTGGTGGAACCAGGCGATCGGTGCCCTGGTTACCGCCCTCCCGGTATCCTCCAGAAAAACAAAGGGGGTGGTAAACGGACCTTTTACCGGCTCGACCTTGCCCTGGCGAACCATGGTGAGATGCTCGAAATAGGAGGAAAAGAATCCCGAATCCCAGTTGACAAATATTGGGTAGTAGTCGTTCAGATGACTGTTGAAGTAGTTAGCCATCAACCCATTGATGCGTTCCGCACTTCCGTTGAGAGTATTCAGGCCGCCATGGACAAAGATCAGGATTCGTTTGTGACCTGCCGCGGCGGCGGCAATCTCGTTTATGTGATTATCGAATTCCACATCGGTTTCTAAATCGCTGTTGGACGGATTCAAAGGTCTACCCTCGCCGTCAATGGTGATTCCATGTTTCAGTGGATAGAGGCTCGGAGAACAGGCTGACAGCAAAAGACAGAAGCCCGTCCCCACCCAAAACCGGAACAGTTGGAAGCGGCTGAGGTGACATATTCGTAAAATGGATAACTGAAATCCCATGACGACTTCTCCTTACCGGTTTACTTCGCAGGGTTTACAGTTCGCTACAGCACCCCAAGGCTTCCGACCTTGGCGATAATGTCAGCCAGGATTTTAATTGCCTTGGCCGCCTTGTCGACCAGATCGGCCACCTTCTGAAGTTTTTCCGTTTCTTTCGATATTTTTTGCGCAACACTCTCGAGCCTTGTCCCGGCCTCCCGCAAAGCAGCAATTTTTTCGTCAATAACTTCCATGATGAGAGTATCTTCCTGGTTTTCCAGGTCCAGCTGAAGGTCTTCCAGAAGCTTCAGCTGGTTCCCGGCAAGACCGGGAGTGGAATGTGCTTCAGCCGCTGCCTTCTTCGCCTCGCGGATTTTCTGCAGGACTGCCAGCCGCTCTGTGTTTGCCATGGCTTTTCTCCTTGATGGTAGTGGATGTGTAATTTCTGCCCGGAACGGCTATTTCGCTTCTATCTTCTTTTTCAGCCTGTTTGCATCGTTCACCTCATCAACCAGGGTTTTCACCTGATCAATAGAACTTTTGAGCCACTGCGGTTTGGTAACATTTTGCGACAGTGCGCGGTGCGCAGCACGATAGGTTTCAGCAGCCTGGAGTGCTTTCCGCGCCAGCTGGATTGTGTCATCGGTTCCAGCAAGACTGTTGGCAGTCAGGATGGCCGCTTCGATCTGCTGCATCCCTTCCCCTGCCTCGGCTGCTTTGCGGTAGCTATCTCTGAGGTCTGTTGCGACGTTACGAATCAGATCCAGCTGTTCGGGCATACTTCCGGCAGCCGTTATGGTGAGCTTGAGGTCCTGCAGATCAGCTGGAGCAAGGTAAAGGGCAATCAGTTTCTCTACTTCGCCGATCATTGTCTCGACCACCGGATCAGCCGCAATGACCGCCTTTCTAAGGGCCTCGGCCTGCTCGTGGCGTATGTAGATACCACCTACTCCGCGGACACCGGCTGCTGCCAGGGCTCCAAAGCTATTCAGTTTAGCACCCCTCAACTCGTTGTAGCGAGAGATGCCGGAGTCAACGGAGCGGCCGAGTTTTTCGGCGCTCCCCTGGAGAGAATTGGTGTAGGTGTCGGCAGTAAGCTTCACGAGGAGTTCGGCATAGTCGTTGAGAATGCCGAGTGCACTGTCTGCAGCCGTGGCACGACGCTCCATTTCCTGGCGGATTCTTACAGCCGTTTCAACCTGTCTCAAAGATGTATCGCCGCTGGCAAAAGTCACTACCTCGAGAAGTTTCTGCCGGGCGCTAAGTTCAGCGTGGCTCCGTATCACGGCCCCCGGAAATGCGCCGTAGTCTTTGGCCGCCTCTGCGAAAGTGGCGACCTCTTTCACCTGAGACGTTGTGAGTACGGCGCTACACCCCTGAAGAGCCAGCAGTGTCAATGCAAACAGGATGAGAGCGGTTTTGCCGACGATGGTTTGTCTCACGATATTTCTCCTTTGTAAAATACTGAATCTTGAGATTTAAAATTGGAATGCGGATCGAGAAAGTCGTAGTCCGGGTACAGCAGTGTTCCTTTCAGACGCCCTGCACTGCGCAGCTGCTCCTCAATGGGTGTACCGGAGTAAGGCAGCATCTTGCAGAAATTGACCGGCATATAACCGTCCTCCCCGACTGTGCGCAGGAACGAGATGTTTTCGCGAACCGTATCCATTGTAGAAGAGGGATCAAACAGCATGAATCCGATTGCCAGTGCGGCATTGCGTTTTTTCAACAGCGCGATGGCAGCCATATTCTGTTCCACACTAACGTGTTTGTTCAGGGTGCTGAGACCTGTGGCGTTGCCGGACTCCACTCCCAGATAAGCGGCCTGGCAAGATCGGCATATGTGATGCCGTATACAGCCAGCGCCTGAACATAGGTTAAATCAAGCTTAAATAAAAAACCGTAACCTTGCAACTGTTATTTAGGATATTTTAATCGACATCGACAAATGATATCAGCCACCTATATCTTGCATTCCATATAATTAAAATATTTGGGTGGTGTGATTTGCGACAATGAGGCGTAGATTTAATATGTTGAGGTAAATTAACGTTTGAAACAAAAATCGGGTAGGAGGCGGAATTACTTCCGCCGTCCTCCCACACCACCGTGCGTA
>CAYWJJ010000041.1:0-40115 GCA_964458105.1 uncultured Geobacter sp. | reverse complement strand
CGATCATCTCGCGGAACTTCCAGGTGGTGTCCACGTGCAGCAGCGGAAAGGGGGGCGGCGCCGGGTAAAAGGCCTTGCGGGCCAGGTGCAGCATGACCGCCGAATCCTTGCCGATGGAATAGAGCATGACCGGGTTGCCGAATTCGGCCACCACCTCGCGGATGATATGGATGCTCTCGGCTTCAAGCTGCTGCAGATGTGTCAAATTCAAGCTCATATATATTTTCTCCTTGTTCCCCCCTTTTGTAAAGGGGGGCCAGGGGGGATTTGGTTTGCGAGTCAAAGTCAAATCCCCCTAAATCCCCCTTTTGTAAAGGGGGACTTCAAATTTTCGTTTCACCTGCGGTGCAGTCCGCATTCCTTGTTCTCCGGGTTCTCCCACCACCAGCGCCCCGCCCGGGCGTCCTCGCCGGGCTGCACGGCCCTTGTGCAGGGAGCGCAGCCGATGGAGCGGTACCCCTGGCTGTAGAGACGGTTCTTCGGCAGATGCTGCTCGTCGGTGTAGCTGATCAGCTGTTCCTCGCTCCAATCAATCAGCGGATTGATCTTGAGGATACCGCCGTTCAGCTCGTCCAGCTCAATCGCTCTCAGGTCGCCCCGGGTGATGCTCTGCTCGCGGCGCATGCCGGTCACCCACCCCTTCAGCTCCTTCAGTGCCCGCGAGAGCGGCTCCACCTTGCGGATGCCGCAGCAGCTGTGGCGCTTGTCCAGGGACTCGCGGAAGGAGAACAGCCCCTCGGCCCGCTCCAGTTGTTCCACATCTTCATGACGGGGAAAGTACCAGTCGATCTTCAAGCGGTAGCGCTCCACCAGGGCATCGGCCACTTCGTAGGTTTCCTCGTTCAGCCTGCCGGTATCGATGGCAAAGACCCCCATCGGCAGACCGGCTTTGTGGGCCATGTCGATGATGGCCACATCCTCCAGCGAGAAAGAACAGGCCAGGGACACCGGGCCTCCGGCCGCTTCCAGACCGGCGCGAAGAATTTCCGGCGCAGCGGTGCCCGGTGGTATGTCAGGGAGATTTGAGAACATGTGATTCCTTTCTTAAACAGATTCCAGATTAGAGGTTAAGCCCGATCAGGGGCCAGACAAAACGGACCGAAGCCAGAAACAGCAGCCATGAAATGGTCATGATCATGGCTCCCGGAATGATTATCTCGCGGCTGCTGAGATGCCCGGAACCATAAACTATCGCCGTGGCCGGCGTTCCCATCGGCAGGCAGTAAGCCAGCCCCGCCGGCAGCGCGATCGCCAGGGTCATGATTTTCGGGTCAATTGCAAGCCCCTGTGCCAGGCCGAGGCCGATCGGCATCAGGATGGCAACCACCGCCGCATGGCTGATGCATTCGGTCAGGATGATCGCTACAAAAGAGATAACCGCTATCACTACGAAAGGTTCCGGGGAAACGATCCCCAACCCCTTTTTAACGATCCAGAGCGCGGCGCCGGTCTTTTCGAGGGCGCTTGCCAGCGCGATTGAACCGCCGTACATCAGGATGATTCCCCAGTTTACGTATTCCTCAATTTTTTCCCAGGAAACGACCCGGAATGCAAACAGGACCGCCGTGGCCAGCAGTGCAATGCTCGCCAGCCCCAATTGCCGGCCGAAGAGCATCCAGGATGCGATGGTCAGTGCCATGACGATGGCGGTAATAATTTCATTAACACTGAGCCTGCCGATCTCCAGCCGTTTCCGGTTCAGCAGCCGCAATCCCCCCTCCACATCCTTGATGTCGATCGGGAAGAATCGTTCCAGCAGCAGGTATCCGATTACCAGCAGTGGCGCCACAATCGTTACGGCGGCCAGGGTCCACTCCATGAATGAAAATCCGAGACCGCTGTTTTCATTCAGCAACTGCACCGCCAGCGGGGCTCTGGCGCCACCCAGGAAGGTGGCGATGCCGCCGATTATGCAGCCCCAGGCAATCGACATGAACAGGAGTCTGGCATAACTGCTTTTGCCCTGCTTCAATTCGAGACTGTCGGTGATCTCAAACACCACCGGGAACAGCATGGCAGCCACGGCATGCTCGCTCATGCAGAAGGAAAGGCCGGCTGCCAGAAGATAGACCGTCACTGCCAGCTTCCGGGGCGTCCTGCCGAAGCGGGCCAGCATCGACCGGGCCAGGCGGGCCGACAATCCGGTACCGGTCATGGCCGCCGCCAGAATGAATGCTCCCAGAATAAAAAACACCGCCTCGTTGCCAAACAGCGCATAAGTCTGTTTGGCCGGCAGGATGCCGGCCAAAGGCAGCATCACCATCGACAGCAGCGCGGTTACCGCAATCGGCAGCAGCCCGGAAACCCATAGAACTATCGTAACGGCAAAAAGAACCAGGGAATGGTAGCCGGCTGCGGAAAGCCCTGCCGGCGGTGTCAGGTTGTAGGCAATCACCGTCAGCAGCAGCAGTCCGGCCAGCAGCTGGTAGCGTACCGTACGGTTCATCAGGATCAGCCAGATGGGGCGCGTGTCAATTTTAAGCGGCTTGTCGATCGAAAGATGATCCATCTAAAGCCCCGCTGATTCGAAGGATGCTTCGGCTCCGCTCGTACGCAGGTGGCGACGCAGATCGGAGGTTGCCAAAACGTGGCGATCCTGGAGTTTTTCAATGACGCCCCGTAAAAAACCGGATGACTCGGCAAATTCAAAGGGAGCGGTCAACCGCAGCAGCGGCATGATCGGCTTCAGCGGCACATGCTTGCCATGCCATTCGGCAGCCAGAAATTCGAAAAGGCCGCGTAGCTCGTCCACACTCCACACACATGCTCCTGAAATTTCAAGAAGCGGTATGACTCCGCTGCCAAGCAACTCATGGATGCTGCCGCGCACCGCCTGCAATGTGTCAGAATGCACGGTTATGGATGAAACAACCGACCACCGCTTGAATGTTGCCACGGCAGAGCTGAATGCAACCTTCCCCCGCTCGCTGTCGGCTACAGCACCGTCATGGTTGCCGTAAACGGTGCCGGGGATATCCAGAACATCCAGGCCGGCCAGATAGATTTTCTCAATCTGTGACGTGGACAGCGGATAAGCGACCCGCCCCATCACCCGGATCGAGAAGTTTCGCTTGATCTGGCGAACCATCTCAAGATTGTGTTCAAAACGCCCTTCATCTCCGAATGTGACATGGAACAGTTCGCTGGATTCCAGACAATAGCTTTCATACATGGTTTCCAACGTGCTGTAGATCGGCAGGTTTCCTCCTATGAAAAAAACCTTGCCGTCCCGCCGTAGAAGCTCGGAATTTGCATAGCTGACCGCCATGTCACGCAAATTATCAAGTTTATGTGAGTCAACCACACGAATCATATTATTGTCCGATTTGCGTTTAATGCCTTGGATTCAGATTAATATAAAATCTATAATAATGCTAGATAATTTTTAGAAACTGCCGGAGATCACCCGATCTCCAGCAGCTTGCCACTCAGTTCATCCAGCGTCAGTGAACTCTCCACACGGCCGGCAAGTCCTTTATCGCCCAGACGGTACAGATCGAATCTGGGGGTACGTTCGCCATTTTCTTCCTTGACCAGGCTGGAACTTACAATACCCATATCCGCCAGCTGCGGCTGGGTGCATGAATTGGGACAACCGGACAATGCCCAGCTCAGCTTCCTTGCTGCCGGGCCCATTGATTCGAGCAACGCCCGGCTAACATCACGGGTCGGCGACAGCCCCACCCGGCAGAGGTGGCTGCCCGGGCAGACGCGGAAAGTCGTAGCTTCGATTTCGTAGCCGGCCTGTTTAAGAGCGGATACGGCATCGGCAGGATCGGATGATTCGGCGACATGGAAGGCGATATCCTGGTCGGCTGTTACCATCAAGAAGCCATCGCCCCACTGTGCGGCAATGTCGGCCAGTTCTTTCAGCTTTGCCGCCGACAGCACCCCGGCAAAAAAACGGATTTCAACACGGCGGTTTTCGGCGACGGACACAAGACCATCCGACAATCCCGACACGGGAGGAAGCTCCTCATGAAAAGATGGTTCCAGCGCAACCAGACGACGGAATTCACTCTCGCCGATCTCCCTGACAAGGTGCTTGACCCGCTTGCCGGCCGGAGTACGGGCGGCATAGACTCTGGCCACCGCTTCAATCAGCGGAATGATGCGATTCGCACTGACAGCAGCCTCGTATAGAAAACCGGCCTGCGGCTCTCGTCCCAATCCGCCGCCCAGATACACATCAAACAGGGAACCGCCGGCGTCACTGCCTGCAAGCACTAACCCCACATCCTGGATCAGATGCCGTCGACCGGACGTATCGGCTTCGACACCGATCTTGAATTTCTTTGGCAGCCGCTCGAAGCGGGGATTTCCGACAAAATGGCGGTGAAGTCTGCGCGCCATCGATTCGAGCGCCGGAAAATCCAGCGAACCCTGGCTGGAACAGGTAATGCCACGCACGGCTCCGCCGCAGGCGCCACGAGAGGTAAGCCCGACCGCCGCCAGGGATTTTTTCACATCAGCCAGATCGCCCTCCTGCAGCCAATGGATTTCAATACTACCGCGCGTGCTGAGGTGAATGGTTCCCTGACCGAAACGGGTTGAAGTTTCCGCGACAGCGCGGGCCTGGTCGGCCGATATCACCCCGGCCGCCAGCTTGACCCGCTGCATGAAAAAACCATCCTGGCGCTGACGGTAGATGCCGTCCAATCTGTAATCAGTAAGCGGAGTCGTCATTAGAGCCCCTCAAACAGCGCAGTGGAAAGATACCTTTCGGCGCCGTCAGGAAGTATGACTACGATGGTCTTGCCGGCGAACTCATCCAGCTGTGCCAAACGCACGGCGGCGGCAGCGGCAGCGCCGCAGGATATGCCCACCAGCAGCCCCTCCTCTTTTGCCAGGCGCTTGGCAAAATCGATTGCCTCGCTGCTTTCAACCTGCTCGACACGGTCCACAATAGACAGATCCAGTGTGTCGGGAATAAACCCGGCGCCGATCCCCTGTATTTTGTGGGGAGCAGGTTGGAGAGGCTGGCCGGCCAATTGCTGGCTGATGACGGGGCTTTCCTTTGGCTCGACCGCCACCGAAACGATCTTCTTGCCTTTGGTATTCTTGAGGTAGCGGGAAATGCCGGTAATAGTTCCGCCTGTGCCGACGCCGGCCACAATGACGTCCACTTCACCGTCGGTGTCGTTCCATATTTCCGGACCTGTCGTTTTTTCGTGAATTTCCGGATTGGCCGGGTTTTTGAACTGCTGCGGCAGGAAGTACTTCTGCGGCTCTGCGGCTGCCATCTCTTCGGCCCTGCTGATGGCACCCTTCATCCCCTCGGCGCCGGGGGTAAGGATCAGATTGGCGCCCAGAGCGGCCAGTACACGACGACGCTCGATGCTCATGGTTTCCGGCATGGTCAGGGTCAGTTTATAGCCGCGGGCCGCTGCAACATAAGCCAGGGCAATACCGGTGTTACCGCTGGTCGGCTCGATGATCTCCACACCCGGCTTGAGGATGCCGCGCTTCTCGGCGTCCCAGATCATGCTGGCGCCGATGCGGCATTTGACCGAATAGGCCGGATTACGCCCCTCCACTTTTGCCAGCACGGTCGCTTTGGCGCCATCCGTAACTCTGTTGAGCCTGATCAGCGGTGTGTTGCCGATTGACTGGGAATTGTCCTGGAAAATTTTGCTCATTACCATTCTCCTTTCGCGGTTAACTTCCATGGAATTAGTATACATGCGTACGACAAAAAATCAGATGCAGAAATCGACAATTTTCGATCGGGTTCGTCCGGCATATCTATACGAACGTACTTTTTATCCAAACAACATATCTACTATTTCTATAGATATAATCATATCGTGTCAACTGTTTTTTCAGCAGTCGCCGCCGGACCCGCACCAGCATTAAAAATCACTCCCGCAGCCCGGCAACCTATGTTATACTGCCAAAATTTAAATCAAAGGACATTTCATGCTGATCCCAAACACTTCCCCCTCCTTTCTGGCCTGGGAAGACAATCATCCCGCCCCGCTCTGGAGCGATATTTTTGAAAACGATCACCCACTGGCACTGGAAATCGGCTGCGGAGTCGGTGATTTCGTGGTCCAGATGGCCGCGCTGCACCCGGATTTGAATTTTATCGCACTGGATTTCTACAATAAGGGCTGCATCAAAACCTGCAAGCGTATAGACAAATCCGGCCTGAAGAACGTACGTGTCCTGCGGGCAGAGGCCAGAAGCTTCATCGAAGCCTGTATTCCATTAGCTTCGCTGCGAACCGTTGTCATCAACTGTCCCGACCCGTGGCCGAAACTGCGCCACAGGAAACGCCGCCTGGTCAACACCGCTTTTGTTGCTTATCTATCCCGTTATCTGTCTCCTGGCGCAGATTTTTACTTTGCAACGGATTTTGATGATTACGGTCTGGATGTTGCCGAATTCATGGTCGACCAGGATGGTTTCAACAACATGCTGGCACCCGACAGTTACCGCCACGCTCTGGAAGGGTATCCAACTTCAAAATACATGCGACGCTTTCTGGATGAAGGGAAGCAGATCTATTACGTTCATTACAGGAAACTGTCAGGGAACAACTGCTGAAATGCTTTAACTGCTGCCAATGGGGGAGTAATGGGCGAGACATCAACCAGAAAAAGCCTCAGTTTCTTCAGACCGCGCGGGGCTGCGATGAGATCCGAAACCCGCGTTATCAAGCTGATTCTAATCAGCTGGCTGACGGCAATCGTCGGCCTCCAGGTCTATATCTACCTTCTGGAGCAAAACTATTCCGAACTGCTGCTGAATGAATTGACCATCTTCAACCTTCCGGTGCATTTCTGGCTTACGGGCCAGTTTCTGCCGCTCTGGTTCATTATCCTCTGCGTGTTGTTCAACATCTGGATGGATCGCCATACATCCAACAGTCAACATGGCACGCTTCGTTTCCGGGTGCGGCCGTTCAAAGAGGGGGAAGAGTAAATGTCAAGCAACTCCGTGCACTTATTGCCTCTTGCCATCGTAGCCGGATTGTTTGCGCTCTTCATTATCTCCGGACTGCGCACCCGCAGAAACCAGGCGACGGAATACGGCTTCAGCGGATGTTATACCGGTAGAATCGGCATCGGAGCCTCAATCGCCAGCAACTGGATGAGCGCCGCCAGCTTCATGGGCCTGGCAGGCATGTTCTATGTCAAAGGCTATTATGCAATGGCATTTGTAGTGGGCTGGACCGGAGGTTATGTACTGCTGCTGGTGCTGATTGCAACCCAGATCAGGCGATTCGGTAAATTTACCGCTCCGGATTTCGTCGGATTCCGCTACGAATCCGATGCTGCCCGCACCCTGGCGGCCCTGATCTCGATCGTGATTGCGATCATCTACAGCGTGGCCCAGCTTCGCGGCATCGCGCTGCTGGTTTCATGGCTGTTCGGCATCGCCTATACTCCGGCCGTACTGGTCGGCGCCTCGCTGGTGGTATCGTTTGTTGTAGTTTCCGGAACACTGGGGGTGGCGCGCAACCAGAAACTTCAGTATTTCGTGCTGATCACGGCTTTCATCCTGCCGTTGATGCTGCTGACACGCAAGCTGGGCTATTTCTGGATACTGCCCCAATTCGGATACGGAACCGCCATCATTGACCTGCAGCAGCAGTTCGGTTTTTGCTGGTCGGACCCCTTTTCCGGCAGCTCCCTTTTCCAATGGCTGGCACTCTGTTTTACACTGATGTTCGGAACAGCCGGCCTGCCGCATGTTCTGTCACGTTTCTACGTAGTGCCCGGCATCCGTGACGCCCGCTGGGGCGTCGTATGGGGGCTGTTTTTCATAGCCCTGATCTACTGGTCCGCCCCGGTTTACGGCGTACTGGCCCGCCTTTTTGAAGCCAGGGCAGGCCTGCCTTTCAATGCCGCCGACACTGATTTAGCCGACATGGTGTTATTGTCGGCAGCCGGCCAGGGAGGGCTGCCGGTCTGGGTGATCGGCCTTTTGGCGGCAGGCGGAATGAGCGCCGCTTTTTCTGCTATTGCCGGACTATTGATTACCGGTTCATCCTCTTTCTCCTACGACATTTTCCCCCGGCTGATCCGTCCCGGCGCCTCCGAAGCGGATAAAGTATTCGCAGGAAAGGGTTTTTTCCTGATATTGGCAGCTATCGTCATGGTTCTGACTCTCAAGCCGTGGGGAATGATCGTCGAAATCACCGCGTTCGCCTTTGCGCTGGCAGGAAACACGATCTTTCCCGCCTTCCTGCTTGGCATCTGGTGGTGCCGGGCAAACTCGGCCGGAGCCATCAGCGGAATGCTGCTGGGAGTGGCAATTACATTTGCGCCTGTGCTTGCCGGTGATGCAATTCCGCTGATTTCCAGGTTTTTACCAGCAACTTCATCTGCATTTATCGGCGCGCCGCTGGTGCTGATTACAATGATACTGGTTTCACTGTTGACCGCTCCGCCATCCGATAAAATTCGACTTTTTTTAAGCCGCGATGTTCATGATTGTCCGGAGGAATAATGGCCTTTCTGATTTCAGCTAAAGGAAATGACATAACCGCATGGCGCGCTGCCGGAGACTTTGCTGTAAACTATCGCCAGAGACTGCTTGAGCGCACGGAGTCCGAAAGCTTCGGCACGGCGGAAGAACTGTTCTCCAATGCAACCTCCGCAATAGGAAAACTGGCGGATGAGCACGAAACATTGATAAGCCGGCTTGACGGACTGTTGAATGAGATTGCCGCATCCCCCCAGCCGAGCCACCTCAAGGAACTGACGGCCGAGTTCTACAATGCTCTGTATCGGCATATGGAACTTTTCCATTCGGCTCCGGTCTTCTACCAGATGAGCATGGCCTGCCTGCGGCAGACAAGTTCCTCACTGATGTCGCATGCGGCGGATCAACTGGGGCTTTTCGCTCAGCGCATGCCCAAACTGTCTCTGGTGGCGCTGGGTCCGGCCGGCCGTTGCGAATTCACCCCGTTCTGCCCGCTGCAGCTGATGCTGGTTCATGATGATGCCGATGCATCCGGGCTCGAAACAATCAACCTGTTCAGCCATATTCTTCATTCCGGATTCGAGGAAATCGGACTGCGCATCGACACCGTCGTCACTCCCCGCAACCCGGCCTGGCGCGGAAGCCTTGCCGAGTGGAATCAACGCTGCGTGGACGGCCTGCAGGAGTTGGATGACGCCGATGTCATCGACCTGCTGCGACTCGCCGACCAACACACGCTCCCACCCAACGAAGAGATCGGTCAGAAACTGAAGGAGATCAGCATTCCGCTTCTGCGGGCAAGCCGTCCCGCACTGAGCAACCTTGTTTCCCGAATGGTATCGCTTTCAAATGGTCTCAGCATGATGGGCAAACTGAAGCTGGAGCGCAGGAAACCTGAAACAGGTCTTTTCAGTCTTCTTGATCATGGGCTGCTGCCATTGTCGGCAGCGATCTCCGTGCTGACCCTGATCAAAAAAGCCACTGCCTGCGGAACTCTTCAACGAATTGGCGAACTGCTGCACCGTAACGAACTGGATGTGGATCTGACGGAAAGAATACTGGACACATGGCATACCCTGCACGAATTTCTGCTGCTGCGGGAGAAGTCCTTCAGCATCGGACCGAACAATAATCAGCCATTATACATTAACCCTGCGGAACTTGATGATACCAGGCTCCAAGCGCTGAAAGGGGCGCTGGAAACGGTTGCCTTCATCCAGAGACAGATCGGCAGTATTTTCTCCCGGATGGAGGAATAGCCGGCCATGATTCTGTCACTTTCCACCGGATGCCTGTTTAGACTGCCATTCCAGCGAATCTGTGAACTCGCTGTGGAGTCCGGTTTCGATGGAATCGAACTGATCATCAACCAGAAGTTTCAGAATACGAATGCGGTTGAGCTGACCAGGTCGATGCAGAAGATAACGACGATCCACTCAATCCATTCCCCGTTCATGCCCCTGGATGGCTGGGGAAGTCCGATGCAGGCGCTGAAACTGAGCATCGAGCTGGCGGCGGCCTGCGACATCCCGCTGGTGAACTTCCACCCGCCCTCGTGGATGGGGTTCGAGATCGGATTCTGGCGCTGGCTCTACAGCATCCGCGATTTTCAGAAAGAGCTGGGAATTGACGGGCAAGTAATAGTAACGCTCGAAAACATGCCATGTGTCGGCAAATTCAAAATCAACCCCAACATTCTTTCCAATACCCAGCAGATGATTGATTTCATCCGCGAGCACAATCTTTACATGACCTTTGACTGCACCCACATGGGCTCCGGCAAGGCCAATTTCATCAACGACTTCTTCATGTTTTACGATTCGGGAAGGATTCGTAATATTCATTTCTCCGACTATGGCCACGGGCGCGAACATCTGCTGCCGGGACACGGAATCCTGCCGCTGACACGTTTCTTGAACCATCTGCGCAATACCGATTACCAGAGCACGGTGACACTGGAACTGGACCCGTCGGAATTCCCCAAAGGAGAACATATCATCCTGGAAAGCTTGAAAGAGATACTTGCATTCCTCCGTATCGAGACCAGCCCCCAGACAGACTACCCGCAAACGCCTTCCCATGAAGTTTTTCAAGTTGCTTCGGCAGTCTGAGATAAAACTGCCATGCTGCCCGACACCACATACCGTCACGAAATGATCATGCTCAATGTCTGACCGCTACATCGAAAAATCCTTTCTGTTTCTGGTTGCCGCCTCGCTGCTGTTGCACATCGGTCTTTTTGCCGCGCTGTACTACTGGCCGCAGCAGCGTACCGAGCCGCCCAAGGAACCGGTCTTTGTCGATCTGCAGCAGGTGCCCGAGATCAAACAGCCGCAGCAGCAGGAAACCAGGCGGCAGTCTGAACAACGGGTGCGGGTGGAGCGCGAAATGGCACCGCGAGGTACTGCACAGCGTGACAGCCGGCCTCCGCTGCTGCAGCCGAAACAGCAGCAGGAACAGAGCGCGGTAACGGCCGTAAAACCGAGCCTGCCGGCGCCGGCGGACAGGAAACAGCCCCAGGTGGCGCCCGGCTCTTCGGTCGAGAGCCTTTTGAAACAGAAACCGCAATCAGCCCGGCAGCAGGCTCAGCCGCAGCTATTCCCTGGCGCCAGCAGGCTGGCGAAACTGGAAGAGAGCTACCGCCGCAAATTTGAAAACGACATCGCCGAAGGGGATACCCGTTTTCTGAACAGTGACGACATCCAGTTCGGCTCTTTCCTGCGCCGGTTCGAGGGGGCAGTGTACGGTGTCTGGCGCTACCCCCAGGAAGCGGCCCTGAAAGGGATCGAGGGGATCACCCCGGTCAGAATAACCTTCAACCGGCGCGGCGAGATCACCGACATCCAGCAGCTGGAGAGTTCCGGGGCCCGGATACTGGATGACGAAGTGCTGCGTACGCTGCGGGCCATCGGCCCGGTGGGCGGATTTCCCAAAGGATATGACAAGGACGAGTTCCATCTGATTGCATTTTTTCAATATGGCGGGACACGGAGGGCATTACGCTGACATGACCGGACACGCGTTTTTAATAGCCGCACCCCAGAGCGGCAGCGGCAAGACCACGGTCAGCCTGGCGATCATGGCGGCACTGAACCGTCGCGGGCTGACAGTGGCCCCCTTCAAGTGCGGACCGGATTTCATTGACCCCGGTTACCATCGCCTGGTGACCGGACGCAATTCGATTAATCTTGATGCCTGGATGTGTCCGGAACAGTTTGTGGCCGAATCTTTCCGTCGGCATGCCGCGAATTCGGACGTGGCCGTTATCGAAGGCGTCATGGGGTTGTTCGACGGCCTGGGCGCATCCTCTACCGAAGGGAGCAGCGCCCGTATTGCCGTCATCACCGGCGCACCGGTTGTGCTGGTCGTGAATGCCAGAGGCATGGCTGCCAGCGCGGCGGCGCTGGTCAAGGGTTTCGCCGGATTTGATCCGCAGGTTGTGGTGACCGGGGTCATCTTCAACAATGTCGGCAGCCGGTCCCATGCCGAGCTGTTACGACAAGCAATGTCGCAGGCCTTGCCTGAAATAACGGTCTTCGGCTGCATTCCCAGGGACGAAGCGCTGGCAATACCGTCGCGCCACCTGGGGCTTGTGACAGCCGAAGACAACCCGCTGCCTCCCGAGTTTCTGGAGCGCTTGGTGGAAATGGCCGAGCGCTGCCTGGATCTGGATGGATTGGCGGGCTTTAAAGCAAATCCCACCCAGCCCCCCTTTTGCAAAGGGGAGAGTATTATGCCCCCTCCCCCCCTGAGAGAGGGTTGGGGTGAGGGAGCTGTCCGCATCGCCGTGGCCCGCGACGCCGCCTTCTGCTTCGTCTACGAAGACAATGTGCGCCTGCTGCGCGAGGCCGGGGCCGAGATCGTCACTTTCTCGCCCCTGGAGGGCGAAGCGCTGCCGGCGGATATCAGCGGCATCTACCTGCCGGGCGGCTACCCGGAGCTTTACGCCGAGCGGTTGGCTGCCAACATCCGCATGAAAGATTCGATCAGGAGCGCAGTCGCAGCGGATATGCCGGTTTATGCCGAATGCGGCGGATTCGTCTATCTGACGGAGGGAATGGAAGAGTCGCAAGAAAATCCAGCTGCCGATTTTGCGGGGATATTTCCGGTGCGCTGCAGAATGCTGCCGCGCCGCAAGGCGCTGGGCTACCGTCAGGTGGAACTATTGAACGGCACGGTTATCGGCAGCGGTGGTACCATCTGTCGGGGGCATGAATTTCATTACTCGGAATTAGTCGCCATGCCTGACAACGTCGAGCTCAACTACAACGTATCGCGGCAAGGGATACTGCTGGCCACGGAAGGTTTCAGAGTCCGCAACTGCCTGGCTTCATACATTCATCTCCATTTCGGCAGCAATCCTGAGATTGCTCCGGCATTCGTTGAGGCCTGCCGACAGTTCTGCCGCCAACAGGCGCTCAATCAAGAGGCGTAGAAGCACAGCATACTCACAGGTCCAACGGACTCCTCGGCTCTTTCACCGTCCTTACCGGTACGCAGTGGGTGTAGATCATCGTTGAATGACAATAAGTAATTAGGGGTAAAAATGGCTGACTACGACTTCACATCTTGCCTGTCATCATTGGCAAGCAGAACGATTAAGCGGATTATACAACTCAGAGAAAGAACAGCTAAAACGCCAATCATCGGCGGCAGCGGTGAACCCGCTGCACCTCTCTAACGTTTGCTCAAGAATTTATAAATTAAAGTTGCACACGCAGGATTGACACGAACAAACCATTGACGTATATTTTTATTAAAAATATACGTCATTTATGTTTGGAGGTTGTCATGCAAACCAAGCTCACTCTTCGCCTTGAGGATGAATTAATCGAGCAAGCAAAATCTTACGCAGCACAAGCGGGGAAATCAGTATCGCAGATTGTTGCGGAATACTTCAAGTTGCTGACATCTCAGAAGGTCAAAGCAAACTCACCTTCAACACCAATAACTCAATCACTTCGAGGATTATTGAGGGAATCAAAACTTGATGAAAAGGATTACAAAAAATATCTGGAGGGAAAACACCTTTGAAAATACTTCTGGATACAAACATAGTCCTCGATGTACTGATGGACCGGATGCCATTCGCGGATGCCGCAACGGAACTGTTTTCAAAGGTGGAAGACGGTACCATCATCGGATACTTGTGTGGCACCACAATAACGACCGTATATTATCTTGCAGCAAAAGCGGTAGGTGCACCAAGAGCACAGGAAGAAATAAAGAAACTTCTGAGTCTATTTGAAGTGGCGCCTGTTAACAGACCTGTTCTCGAATCAGCACTTGTCGCCGATTTTAGCGATTTCGAAGACGCGGTGATCTATGAAGCAGCTTGTCATGTCGGAGCTGAAGCCATCGTTACCCGCAATCAGAAGGATTTTAAGAAATCCAGAATACCGGTTTATACCTCGGAAGAGATAGCAAAAATACTGGCTTCACAAAGTAGTGACCAGCGTGAAGAGCGAACCATGGGCGGCACTTGAACTTCGCTACGCTGTTCTTTCCAGCAGAAAATGTCCAACCCTGCGGCAGACGGCCGGCACGATAAGGCCGCTTCGTCAAGGGGAGCAAGCCAAAGGGGCAGGACACCGCGGTTTACCTCTCCAGCGCTTTTTCGATCCGCTCGCAGAGCGTCTTAAGCACCTTGATGCGGGCATAATATTTATCGTTGGCCTCCACCAGCGTCCAGGGCGCGATGTCGGTGCTGGTGCGATCGATCATGTCGCACACCGCAAGTTCGTACTCGTTCCACTTTTCGCGGTTGCGCCAGTCCTCGTCGGTGATCTTGAAGCGCTTGAAGCCGATCTTCTCGCGTTCCTTGAAGCGTTTCAGCTGTTCGTCCGGGCTGATGGAAAGCCAGAATTTCACAACCACGGTGCGGTTGCGCACCATCTGCTCCTCGAAATCGTTGATCTCGCCATAGGCCCGCATCCAGTCGGCCCGGTCACAATAGCCCTCCACCCTTTCCACCAGCACCCGGCCGTACCAGGAACGGTCAAATATGGCAAAGCGGCTCTTGCGGGGGATGTTGCGCCAGAAACGCCACATATAAGGCTGGGCCCGCTCCTCCTCGGTTGGGGCGGCCACCGGAATAACCCGGTACTGGCGCGCATCCAGGGCCTGGATGATCCGACGGATGCTGCCCCCTTTGCCGGCGGCGTCGTTGCCTTCAAAGACCGCTACCACCGATATCTTCTTGAAATCGGGATGACGGGTCAGCAGGTTCAGTTTCCCCTGATATTTTTCCAGTTCACTTTCAAAGTCCGGTTTTTTGAGGCTTTTGGTCAGATCAAGAGTCTGCAGGATCAGCAGATTATCGATGGTCGGCAGGATCGGCGGAATCGGTTCTTCGTGGCGGGGCGGTTCGGCGGCATCCAAACGCTGGCGCATGGCGTTGAGTATGGCTTTTCCGACGGTCAGATAGCGGTAGCGGGGATCGGTTCCCTCGACGATGGTCCAAGGGGATTCAGCCGTGCTGGTCGTGCGCAGCATTCGCTCGGAAATCTTGCGGAACTTGTCGTAAAGCTTGTAGTGATCCCAATCTGTGTCGGTCACTCTCCAGCGTGTTTTGGGATCTTTTTCCAACAGCTTGAGGCGTTTCTTCTGTTCATCCTTGGAAAGGTGCAGCCAGAACTTGAGCACCAGCGCCCCTTCGTCGCACAGCATCTTTTCAAAGCGGGTGATCCGTTCCAGGCGCTGGTCCAGTTCGGCATTCTTGATCGTACCGTAAACATTTTCCACCAGCGGCCCGGAATACCAGGTTCCGATGAACACGCCGATTTTGCCTTTGGGCGGCAATACCCGCCAATAGCGCCACATCTGCGGCCGCTCCAGTTCCTCGTCGGTCAGGTCGCGCAGGGCATGGGTCTCCACATGCCGGGGGTCCATCCATTCATTGAGCAGGTTGACCGTTTCACCCTTGCCGGCGCAATCGACCCCCGCCACCAGGATGATGACCGGGAATTTCCCGGACTGGAACAGGTCAAGCTGGGCATCCAGCAGCCCTTCGCGCAGTTCCGGGATTTCCTTCTTCCAAACTTCCTTGCTGATCTTGTGGCCCAGTTCGGCGGATTCAAACATGATACCCTCCCGGCATGAAGCTTGTTAATTCCAAATGGCATTCAAGATGACTCTTAAATCACTGCCATAGTGCCGGACAAACCCGGCACTGATTGGGCGAACACGACGGTTCGCCCCTACGTTTACATGTCATCTTGAATGCAAGGGCGAATTAAGTGTATCAGATATTTACTTTCCGGCCAGCTCCCTGGACCTGAGACTGGCCGCCTCGACTGCATTCATGACGGTGCCGCGGAATCCGCCGTTCTCCAGTGCATGCAAACCGGCAATGGTTGTACCGCCGGGCGAGGTGACCTTCTCCTTCAGTAGAGTCGGATGCTCGCCGGTTTCCACAACCATCCGCGCCGCACCCAGCACCGTCTGGGCCGCCAGCTGGGCAGCCACATCCCTGGGCAGTCCGTTTTTGACGCCGGCATCGGACAGCGCTTCGATAAAGGTAAACACATAGGCCGGACCGCTGCCGGACAATCCGGTCACGGCGTCCATCTGTTTTTCATCAACGCAGACGGCACTGCCGGTCAGCGAAAATATCTGCCGGGCCAGGTCCAGATCACTGTCGGTGGACTTGCGCCCGCCGCAAACGGCAGTCGCTCCGGCACCGATCAATGCCGGTGTATTAGGCATCGAGCGGATGACCCGGCAACCGGGTTTCAGATTTTCTTCGATCTTGGCCGTTGTTATGCCGGCCATGATCGATATCACCAGTTTCTTAGGCGTAATGGCCTGTTCCAGATGGTCCAGCACACCGGCAGCATGCTGAGGCTTGACCGCCAGAATGACTACTTCGCCCCATCCGGCTGCCTCGGCAGCATCTTCGACAATGCGCACATTCGGAAATTTCACCGCCAGTTCGTCCCGTCGTTTCATGCTGATTTCAGCCACGCAGATGCCGACTCCCACATCTTCTCGCATCAGACCGCGCATGATCGCTTCAGCCATGTTCCCGCCGCCGATAAAGGCTATTTTTCGAACATTGAGCATCTGGTTCCCCCCAATCGTTTCAGTTAGTACTGCTTCTGGTGACCATCACCACACCGGCGCAGATCAGAGCAATGCCGGACCAGCGCATCGGGCTGACATTCTCCCCCAGATACCATTGGGCCAGAAAAGCCACCACGACATAACTGAGCGCCTGCAGCGGCAGGGCAACCGACAGATCCTCCCAGGACAGCACCGCCAGCCAGAGTCCGAAATAGACCGCCTGCATGGCGGTTCCGAGAATCAGGCGCCAGTTGGTCAGGGCTTTCAATACGGTATCAACGATCTGCCGGAAGCCCATGGCTGAAATATCGCCGCTGCTTCTCATCCCCTGTGTCAGAAAAATATCGCCGACGGCTCCGGCTGTAATCGCAAACAGCATGACGATCAACGTTTTCAGCATTTCAAATCTCCACGATAATTTTGCACAGCTATCTTGAGTTGTTTCAGTTTGTTCTTGAGGGCGGGACTGGTAATGGCGGCCAGTTCCTGCTCATGCCGGTAATCCGGCATGCGGCTGGTGATTTCCGCATCCGGCAGAATTCCGGGGTGGAAATAGATTTCGGTCAGTCCATCCTGCAGATCATCGATGATGTTCAGAATGTAATCTTCGGTCATCCGCCCGGAGTTGAGCACGCCCTTGACCTCGGCGGCATAGCGGATATTCAGGTCATCAAGCCGCGGCCGGGCATTATTGGCAAGTGAACCGAATATGATCCGTTCGACGGTCTTGCCGATCCGTCTTTCACGATCAAAGCGCAGGTTGTGGCTCAGCCGTTCCCGTGAAAGGCGGAAGCTGCTGATGCTGTAACGCGGCATCAGTTCGGTAAGAATCGAAAAAACGGTGGGATGCAGGTGGATGTTGAGATGGCCGTCGATATGGGTCAGTGGAATACCGGCATCCAACACCTTGACGATTTGGGCCTCTATCTCCCGTTTTAACTGGCAGAACAGCCCCCGATCGAAGAAATAACGCATGCCGGCGACCACCGGGTTGTTCGTGAAGAATCCAGTTCGATCGATCAGGTCCGGAATACTGTCCAGCGGCAGCACCCCCCGCCCCTGCACCAGTGTCAGGTGCAGACCGACCTGCAGGCCGGGATTGCGGCGGGCGATTTCAACCGCCTCGTCAAAGGCGGCCGCCCCCGGCATGATCGAAGCGCAGGTCAGCAGTCCATCCTGCCAGGCCTGCTCCACCGCGCGGTTGACTCCCGGAGAAAGGCCAAAGTCGTCGGAAGTGATGACAAGTTGTTTCATTGGGGCCTGAGTGGACACAGAATGCTACTTGCAGTCCGCACAGGATTCCTTGCGTTTGCGCATGTACTGCAGGTACTGCTTCCCTTCCTTGAGCAGTTTTTTGCGCTCTTCGGAATTGACAATCATCCTTCCGATGCTGCGGGCGATATATTTGGGGCGGAAATAGAACTTGTTGTAAAATTCCTCCACCGAGTTGAATATCTCCGCATTGGAAAGGTTCGGATAATTGATGACGCATTTCTGGTGTCCGGTGTCATCAATGAAGTTATCCGACGAAATCCAGCCGTTCTGCTTGCAGAGATCGTAGAACTCGGTGCCGGGATAAGGCGAAGCCAGCGAAGCCTGA
This sequence comes from uncultured Geobacter sp., assembly GCA_964458105.1. Taxonomy (GTDB): domain Bacteria; phylum Desulfobacterota; class Desulfuromonadia; order Geobacterales; family Pseudopelobacteraceae; genus JACRCG01. The sequence continues at coordinate 22,018 of CAYWJJ010000041.1, read as the reverse complement.
ATCGAATTGAGGTCCATCTGCTTGGCGAAGCGGATCGTCTCCTGGATGGTCTCTTTGGTTTCACCCGGCAAGCCCATGATAAAGGCGCCATGGATTGAAAGTCCCAGCTTTTTGCAGTTTTTGGAGAACTCGATGGCCTGCTCTTTGGTGACCCCTTTTTTGATGTTCTTGAGGATCTGGGCGTTGCCGCTTTCGAAACCGACCACCACATGGCGCAGGCCGGCCTCGCGCATGATCCTGAGCGTTTCATAATCGGTATTGGCCCGGGCATTGATCGTCCATGAGATGCCGAGCGGCTTGATCAGGCGAGCGATCTCCCGGGCATGTTCCCTGTTGGCTGTGAAAGTATCATCATCGAAGGAGAGTTCCCGCATCTCGGGAATGTTATCCACAATCCACTTGATCTCTTCATACACATTCAGGGGTGAACGGACCCGCATCCTTTGGCCTGAAAAGGTCTGCGGCCAGAGGCAGTAGATGCATTTGGACGGACAGCCGCGACTGGAGTAGATTGAAACATAAGGGCTTTTGAAGTGCGGTATGACGTATTCGGAAATAGGCAGGTCACGCTTGTAGATCGGCGCCACAAAGGGGAGTGCATCCAGATCCTCGATCATCGGCCGGTCAGCCGTATGGACGACCTTTCCCTCCTGAACGAAGCTGATGCCGTCCACCTTGTCCCATGCCCGCCCTTCGCACAGTTCCTTGGTGGAATAGTCGAATTCGCCGCGGCAAACGATGTCTATCACGCCTTTGCCGGCTCGCAGTGATTCCTCCGGCAGAATCGTCACATGCGGCCCGGTCAGAACGGTCACTATTTCAGGCTTGACCGCCTTGATGCGCCGGGCGGTCTCGATGTCGATCATCAGAGTCGGGGTGGAGGTGTACATTACGACCATGTCGAAATCTTTGGCAATTTCCAGGCACTTTTCAAGATCGAATTTCTGCACCGGGGCATCTACCACGCGGCTGCCTTCGATCATGGCGGCAGGAAAGCAGAGCCAGGTCGGATACCAGAAAGAGGTTACCTCGCGGGAAGCCTGATAGCGCGCACCGGCGCCGCCGTCAAAGTCTTCGAAGGTCGGGGGATTTAAAAAAAGCGGTTTCATTACTACTCCTTATCTGCGTAAAAAAGGAAACAGACTAGCAGGTATCTTGTGGAAAAGTCAAGGTTTACACGGAAAGTGTTCCAACAAAAAGCGGGGTACCCGAACCGGATACCCCGCAGCAGTTCTGTTATCGGAGCAGTTTTTTATTTTTTTACCTTCTTGGCAATGATCAGGCCCTTGACCTGCTCGTAGACCGGTTCGGGCAATATGTTGCGCGACTTTAGCTGACTCTTGTTGGCGTAGGGACGGCCGGCAATGATCTTGGAGGCATAGGTGTCGCCAACACCCGGAATCGCCTTCAACTCGGCATCGGTAGCGGTATTGATATCGACAATCTTGCCCTTGGCGGCAGCCTTGGTATCAGCAGCAGCGCCTTTGGCCTTATCCTTGGCTGCTGTTGCAGAAGCCTTGGTATCTGCCACGGCAGCCTTGGCGCCGGCCTTTGTATCCGTAACCGCTGCTTTTGCACCAGCCTTGGTGTCGGCTGCAGCGCCCTTGGCGGCGGCAGCGGAGGCTTTGGTCTTGTCTCCGGCAGACTTGGCAGCCTTGGCGGCTCCGGTTGCTTCAGGGGCATCGACCTTGACCTCAACAGCAAAGGCCAGGCTGGCAGACAATACCAGCGACGCAGCAAGCATGACAACATTAGCAAAACGTTTTTTCATTGTACCCCTCCTCGTAAGTTAATTACGTTTCTTTTATCAAGCAAACCACACAGATGTCAACCATGTTCGCATGGAAGCGGTGTCAGCGCCCCATCAGCCAGTCAGCAAGATTTGCCGCCAGCTTGCCGTTATTCTCATCCAGAAAACGATTCTGGAATATGGCGTCGTCGCCGAAGACCAGATAACTTCCCGCACCAAGTGATCCTGCAACAACAACATCAAAAACTCCAACTACATCATTTTTTGAAATCGTATTATCTCCGTCCAGGTCCACCCAGGCTTCAGCAGAGGTATGGGCGATAGGAGCCCCTCCTTTTCCGGCCTTGAGAGCCCAGCCCCCATAAACGGAAAACTGACTTAGACCTGCAAATATTGGATGTTGTTCCAGTTGTTTGACTCGAAAGTTGATATCCTTGTCAATCGTATTGTTCCGCTCATGCAGCACTGCGTTGGAGTGATCGATGTCCAACCGGGCCAGCAGGCTCGCCAAGGGTGGACCGATATGCAGCATCGCCGCCAGACGCCCTCCCCTTTCCACAAAACGGGCCACCGCCTCCACCTCCTCCTTTTGCAGTGACTCGAACGGGCCGGAAATGACCAGGGCCGCCGCCCCCTGAAGCGATTCATCATTCAAGGAAGCAACTGTCGCAGTAACAGCAGCCCCCCTGCTGCGCATGATATCCGCCAGCTTGGAGAGCTGCAGATCTCCCGGCTCCCCGATCAAAAAGCGTTGATTGTGTCCCTGATCGAAAACAATCCTGGGCAATGCTGCATCCGCAAAAGCAACGCCGGCCCAGAGCGAAAAAATCAAGAGTGCATTGAAGCTGATCCATGTTTTATTCATTGCGACACACCTCCAAATAAGATCTGATTTGTCTTTTATAAATCAGATCTCGCTCTGATGCAAGAAATTCTTTTCCAACGATACCCGGTTGTGATAGGTAAACGATACATTTCTAGTGGCGATCATATCCCGCCGATAATTTTCCAAAGGAGCATGACCATGAGCAGCAAAAAACCTGAGCTTACTTTCAAGTATGTCTTTAACTACGGCTACAATCCGTCGTACGTCAACGGTGCCCAGGGCGGTTTTTCGCCACGCGGCGAGATGGTAATCAACTTTTACCTCGAACGCCAGCCGCTGCCCGAATCGATTACACACGAGATAACCCCTGAGGGCGCCATAGGCCGCGAAACCGGTGTCGAACCAAAAAATCTGGCCAACAGCATGGTGCGCTTTATCGATACCGGTGTCGTTATGAGTTACGAAAACGCCAAGGTATTTCATGCCTGGATGGGAGACAAGCTGCGCGAAATGGAAGAAATGCACAAGGCCCGCGCCGCCTTTGAAGAGACCCAGACCGGTGCACAGGCGTAGTCAGACGACAGCAAACAGTGGACAGAATACAGAGGTCAGGAAATGTTTAAAAAACACTTCAATCACGTAGCCGCTTTCTTGGCTTCTGTATTTTTGCTGCTGCAGCCGCCCACCGCCGGAGTCGCCTTCCCGATACCGGAGCGACTGGAGTTCGAGGTTTCCTACACCGGCATTCCAGCCGGCCGCGCAGTTCAGGAGGTCAAACAGGTCGGTGACGAGATCCAGATCGTCTCCACTGCAAAATCGGCCGACTGGCTCAATCTCTTTTTCCCGGTCGACGATCGAATTGAATCGATTTTGATTTCCGGCGCTCCGCCCAATTATATCGGTGTTCCCCGACTGTACCGCGAACGGATCCGCGAAGGATGGACCCGTTTTCAGAAAGACGCGGTTTTCGACCGGGAAAAGCTTGAAGTAACAACCCGAGATTTCCTCGGCAAGAGCGAAAAAAACCAGAAAATCACCAAAAGAACCTACGACACCCTATCAAGCTTTTTCTACTTCCGTTCCGTGCCGCTGCAGGTCGGGACCTCCTACTTCATCGATATTTTCGACTGCAAGAAACTGTGGAACACCGAGGTTCAGGTGCTGCGCCGGGAAGAGATCGTAACCCCGCTGGGTAAATTCAAGACCGTCGTAATCAAGCCTGTACTGAAGTTTGAGGGGATTTTTGCCCGCACTGGCGACATGTTCATCTGGCTTACGGACGATGACCGGCGAATTCCGGTTCAGATGAAATCCAAGGTCAAGATCGGCAACATAACGGCAACATTGGTGGGCGGCAGTTACTGGCCGGCCGGAAAATGATTGACGCATTCCGGCGGCCCGGCAAGTCAACATTTCTCCTTTGAAGACGGCTTCGTAACATGTTAATATTCGTGCCTGTTTCCAGCATCGTTTGAATACCCCCGCAATTCAGGAGAACATGAATGATCACCTTTAAAGGTGTGCATAAATGGTTCAAAAAACTGCATGTCCTCAACGACATCAATCTTCACATTACTCCGGGCGAGGTTCTGGTTGTCTGCGGCCCGTCCGGTTCCGGCAAATCCACGCTGATCCGCACCATCAACCAGCTGGAGCCGATCAATGAAGGATCGCTGATCGTAGACGGCATGGATCTGTCCGACAAAAAAATCGATATAAACAAACTGCGGGCCGAAGTCGGCTTTGTTTTTCAGCAGTTCAACCTGTATCCGCACCTCACGGTCATCAACAACATTACCCTGGCTCCCACCAAAATCCGCAAAGTTTCAAAAAAAGAAGCTGAAGAGCAGGCCATGCTACTGCTTACCCGGGTAGGACTGGCCGAAAAGCGTGATGCCTACCCTTCGCAACTGTCCGGCGGCCAGCAGCAGCGTGTGGCCATCGCCCGTGCCTTGGCCATGAAGCCCAAGATCATGCTGTTCGACGAACCAACCTCGGCACTTGACCCGGAGATGATCGGCGAGGTTCTGGCGGTCATGAAGGATCTGGCCCTCTCCGGTATGACCATGGTGGTTGTCACCCACGAGATGGGCTTTGCCCGCGAAGTTGCCCATAAGGTGGTCTTCATGGATAACGGAGTCGTGCTGGAAGAGGCTCCTCCCGAAGATTTTTTCCTGCGCCCCCGGCATGAGCGCGCCAAGCAGTTCCTGCGGCAGCTCCTGACGCCAATGCAGGCCGAATCCCCCTGAATCCGGTTTTCCGGTAATTTTCACCAACATACGAGGAGGAAGCAAAATGAAAAAACTTGCAACGTTGTTTATGATCCTGGTACTGGCTACATTCACAGCCAAGGCCGCTCTGGCCGGGGACACCCTGGCTGACGTCAAGAAAAAAGGGGTCCTGGTGGTCGGCTGCAAGGATTCACTCCCCCCCTTCGGTTATATTGATGAGAAAACCCGCCAGATCGTCGGCTACGACATCGATTTCGTGAACGCCATTGCAAAGAAGCTGGGCGTAAAGGTTGAACTGAAGCCGGTTACCTCCGCCAGCCGCATGCCTCAGCTGCAGGAAAGCCATATCGACATCATCGCCGCCACCATGACCAAGAACCCCGAACGCGCCAAAGTCATCGACTTCAGCCACACCTACTTCTTCACCGGCCAGAAGTTCATCACCAAGAAGGGGAGCGTCAAGAGCCTGAAAGATCTGGAAGGCAAGAAGATCGGCACCGCCAAGGGTTCAACCTCCGAGCAGAACGTAAAGAAGGCGATCCCTTCCGCGACCGTACTTTCCTTCGACGACTACCCCCAGGCCTTCCTGGCCCTGCAGCAGGGCAAGGTATCGGCTGTAACGACCGACGAGGCCATTCTGGCCGGCATCCTGGCCAAAGCTCCCAACAAGGCTCAGTTTGAAATCCCGAACCTGCAGATTTCCGATGAACCATACGGCCTGGGAATGCGCAAGGGCGACACGAATTTTGTCAATTTTGTTAACAAGACCATCCTTGAAATGGAAAAGAGCGGTGAAGCCAAAGCCATCTTTGACAAATGGTTCGGCCCCCAGACCCAATTCCACCTGGAACGTACTTTCAAGATTACCGCTGATAAGTAAAGAAACCAGGGTCAGGGGGCAAGGGGCAAGTAATATCAAATGCCTTTTCTTGACCCTTGACCCTTGACCCTTGATTCTACAGAAGGTTTCCCGATGTTAACGTACCAATTCGACTGGTCGGTCATAACCTCCGGCAAGTATTTTGACTGGCTTGTTTCCGGCCTGATCACAACACTCAAGCTGTCGGCAATCTCGATCGTACTGGCCTTTGTGCTGGGGTTGCTGATCGCAGTCATGCGTATGGCCCACAACCGCCCGATACGCTGGTTCGCACACGCCTACCTGGAATTTTTCCGCAATACACCGCTGCTGGTGCAGATCTTCTTCTGGTATTTCGGTTCCTACAAGATTCTGCCGACGGTTATCAACGACTGGCTGAACGCCACCGGCTTCGAATTTGCCGCAGCGGCAATTGCCCTCACCATCTACACCTCTGCCTTTATCGCCGAAGACCTTCGCTCCGGCGTACTTTCAATCCCGAAAGAACAGATGGAAGCGGCCCGCAGCGCAGGTTTCTCCTACCTGCGCGCGATGCAGTATATCATCCTGCCGCAGGCGGTGCGCATCACGATTCCGCCGCTGGTCAACCAGTTCCTGAACGTGGCAAAAAACTCATCGCTGGCCATGACCATCGGCGTCATGGAGATGACCTACCAGGCCCGCCAGGTGGAAAGCTACACATTCAAGGGTTTTGAAGCCTTCACCGCCGCCACGGTGGTCTATCTGGTTCTCTCGATCGCCATCACCGCCCTGGTCAACCTGTATAACGAAAAAGTCCTCAACATCCATAAGGCCGCCTGATATGGAACAGTTCTTCAATATTTCGGTCATCACCGACAACTTCACCTACTTCATGATCGGTCGCTTCCCCCATGGTCCTTTGGGAGGCGTCGGCCTGACGCTCTACCTGGCGGTTGTTTCGTGCATCCTCTCCTTCTTCGGCGGCCTGATCCTGGGGCTTTTGAGCATCTCCCGCTTCCCGGTCGTGCGATTTCCGGCCCTGGCCTTTATCAATCTGGTGCGCGGCATGCCGCTGCTGATGGTCATTTTCTGGATGTACTTCCTGATGCCGGCCCTCTTTGGCAAAGTGGCCGAGAACAATACCGTCATCATGGCCCTGACCCTCTTCACCTCGGCCTACATGTCGCGCATAGTCGTGGCCGGCATCGAGGGCATCCCCAAAGGGCAGACCGAAGCGGCCCTGTCAACCGGTTTGACGCACAGGCAGGTCATGCTGTACATCGTGCTACCACAGGGCCTGCGCAACATGATCCCTTCCTTCGTCAACCAGTTCGTATCGCTGATCAAGGACACTTCTCTGGCATTCATCGTCGGCGTATCTGAACTGACCCACGTCGCTACCCAGATCAACAACCGCACGATGGCCTTTCCGACCGAGATTTTCGTCTTTATCGCCCTCGTCTATTTCATCCTCTGCTACGCCTTCACCTCCCTGTCGCGCTGGCTGGAAGGGCGCCTGTCATGGTCCAAAGCGATCTAGTTCTCCGTGACCCCTGAAATCCTGTTGCCATTGCTCTTCGGCGCGGCCTTTGTAGCCGGCCTGATCGACTCCATCGCCGGAGGTGGCGGGCTGATCACGGTACCGGTGCTGATGGGGATCGGTCTGCCGCCCCAAGTGGCGCTGGGCACCAACAAACTGCAGGCTTCCTTCGGCTCCGGCAGCGCCATGCTGCACTTTGTGCGGGCCGGCACTGTCAAGCTGGGCGACTGCCGGATCGGCATCCTCTGGACAGCCCTCGGAGCAGCGCTGGGCGTCTGGGCGGTCCAGCTTCTGGATGCAACCGTTCTCAGGCAATTGATCCCCTGGCTGTTGGCGATTATTGCGATTTACACGCTGCTCACTCCCAGCCTGGGGTTGCAAGACTCGCACGCCCGCATGAAAAGCGGACCGTTCTACCTGCTGTTCGGCCTGGCAATCGGTTTTTATGACGGCTTCTTCGGGCCCGGCACCGGCTCGTTCTGGACCGTGGCTCTGATGATGATGTTGGGCTGTTCGATGATGCGGGCCACAGCCACCACCAAGGTCATGAACTTCACCAGCAACTTCGTGGCGTTGATCTTCTTTCTGTCGGTCGGGCAGGTGCGCTTCGTGGAAGGGATTGTGATGGGTATCGGCCAGTTTCTGGGTGCCAGGGTCGGCTCGAAACTGGTCATAAAACGCGGCACGGCCTTTATCAGGCCGATTTTCATCACGATGGTGCTGGCGCTGGTGGCAAGATTGATCTATCTGAACTTCAAATAAACCTTACCCGCCGGAAAGATACTCCCCCAGCACACCCCGCGAATGTTCGTCGTCATGGCAATGCACGCACAGGTTCTCCCAGTTGGAGCCATTAGGCGGATTGTTGTGATGGTTGCCATCCTTGTGATGTACGGTCAGCAGGTTCAGGCTGGCAGCATCAAACACCCGGCCGCATTTGGCGCAGACCGGGCCATGGATCTTGATGGATTTCGTGCGATAATTGGCGTTGCTGTCAACCTCGCCCCGCATCTTTTTTACAAGGGCAGCGGCAGCATCAGCATTGGGAAGGGTGACTGTTCTGGGGCCTCGCGATCTCATCTTTTGCTTCCTTTGAACCAGGTCGAATAAAAAAAAACCGGTTTCATTTGTGTTTTTCTTCCAGGTAGGCGGAAATTTCTTCGCGGCCACGATCATCCACCTGCATGGAAGCAACCCCCATCAGCCTGGAAACTACGGGGCTGATTTCTTCTTGTGCAGTGTCTTTACGGGTAACCAATCGCAGATAATTTTCCACGACCTTTGACAGGCTTTTGTGCTGTTTGCGTGAAAAGACCTTGGCTTGTTCAATAACATCGCTATCCAGACTCAAAGTCAGTTTTGCCTGCATGGCACACCTCCAGTACTGTGTAAATCATCTCAACCTAATACGTAAATGACAATGATTTATAAATTCTGCGGCCAGCACGGAGCTACCATACCTTCACCCCATCACCCCACAGGCTACCATTCTGGATAGTGAGCGTGCCGCTCAGAGTTGCATAGCCACTTCTGGCTATGGATATTCTCTGACTACGACAACTCCGTCAACCATTCATCAGCTTCACAGTGACATTTCCGTCTGCATAATAATCGATGATATTAAGGCAACCGTAGCTCTGTTCGATATTGAACATTGCGGATATGGGCGCTCCGATGGCATTCAACAGCACGATGCGGTTGACCCCGCCATGCCCTACCACCAGGACCTCTTGCCCGCAATGGCGTTCGACGATCTCCCCGATCACCGGCATCAGGCGCGCCTGGACATCCAGCGGGTTCTCTCCCTGCGGCACCCGGTAGTTGACCAGATCGTCCAGGCGCGCCTGCCATTGATCCGGCCATTTTGACTGGATTTCCTGCCAGGTCATCCCTTCCCATTGGCCAACATTCAACTCGCGCAACTCCCTGCGCCTGACCGGCTCGATGCCGAACTGGGCGCAGATGATATCGGCCCCGATGGCACAGCGCGACAGGTCGCTGGTATAGCAGGCCGATATCTTCTTGTCCGCCAAGCGGTCTTTCATACAATGGTACTGCTCCACCCCCAGGTCAGTCAGGGCCACATCGGTCTGGCCGTTGTAGCGGGCCTGGTCAAAACCGGCCACCTGGCCGTGCCGGATCAGATAAATACGGGTATGGGGTGTCATGGCTCTTCTCCGTTGCATTTTAAATCTTATCCCCTTTCAAATCACCGGCAAACAGCTTGCTGGCGCCGCGCGAAGCGCAGAAGTCGCCGCACATGGTGCAGGTGGCTTCATCCTCCGGCGTACGGCTGGCGCGGATCGCCCGGGCATCTTCCGGATAGAGCGCCAGTTGGAACTGTTTTTCCCAATCCAGGTCGCGGCGGGCCTTGGACATCTCCTTGTCGCGCCGGCGCCCCTTTTCGGGGTACTTGTTCATATCGCCGATATAGGCGGCAATCTTGGCCGCCTTGACCCCGTCCCGCACGTCCTGCTCGTTGGGCAGCGCCAGATGTTCGGCCGGTGTGATGTAGCAGATCAGGTCGGCGCCATAACGGCTGGACTGGGCCGCGCCGATTGCGGCGGTGAGGTGGTCGAAGCCGGGCGCCACGTCGGTGGCGATCGGACCCAGCATGTAATAAGGAGCGCCGCCGCTCATGCGTTTCTGGAGCTGGATGTTGCCCTCGATCTCGTCCAGCGGCACGTGCCCCGGCCCCTCCACCAGCATCTGGCAGCCCATGTCGCGGCCGAGCTCGGCCAGCTCGCAGTTGATCAGCAGCTCCTGGATCTGGGCCCGGTCCGAGCTGTCGTGGATCGCCCCAGCCCGCAGGCCGTTGCCCAGCGACAGGACCGTGTCGTATTTCTTCAGGATAGAAACGACCCGGTCGAACTTCTCGTAAAGCGGGTTTTCACGATTGTTGGCCAGCATCCAGGCCACCATGCTGACGCCCCCCTTGCTGACCAGTCCGCCGTAACGGTAGCCCTGCTTGCGCAGGCGTTCGATCGTGTAGAGGTTGATGCCGCAATGCACCGCCATGAAAGCCATCCCGTCGGCACACTGTTTTTCGATCAACTCGAAGAGCATCTCCTCGTCCAGCTTGTTGGGGTCGCCGTATTTCCTGGCCGCCTCGCAAAAGGCCTGGTAGAGCGGCACGTTGCCGACCGGCAGGTCAACGGCGGCGATCACCTCGCGCCGCACCCGGTCCAGGTCGCCCCCCACCGAGAGTTCCATCAGCGTATCGGCCCCGGATTCCTGGGCGGCGCGGGCTTTCTGCACCTCGGCTGTATAGTCGATGATGTCGGAGGAAGTGCCGATCGAAGCGTTGATCTTGGTGGACAACCCCTTGCCGATGCCGGCGATCCGTGCGGGCTTGCGGTTGTGGTTCCAGGGGATGACGATCTTGCCTTCCGCCACCATCTGCAGGATATATTCGTTGGAAAGTTCCTCCTGGGTGGCAACGGCGGTCATCTGGGGAGTCAGGATGCCCTGGCGGGCGGATTCGATCTGGGTCAGCATGTGTTCTCCTTGTGGAATATTGATATGGAATTAAGGTACTACTGAAATAACAATCAGCGCTAAAATCTCGTTCAGTTCATTGATGCAGCCGATCACGTCCCCGGTGATGCCGCCCAGCCGGCGCTGGAACCAGGCCTTCAGCAGCCAGGTGAAAATCATGACGGCAAACAGCACAATCAGCCCGCTGGTTCCCAGCAGCAGCCAGGATGCAACCAGCGTCAATCCCCATGCCGCAAGCAGTTGTACAGTACCCGCGCCGCTGACCATGGCCAATCCCAGCCCGTCCTGGCGGGCATTCTTGGCAAAGACAATCGTCTGCACCTGGCCGAAACGGGCCAGAATCATGAAGAGCAACAACGCCTGCCATTTGATCCCGGCCGGCACCGCCAGCAGCGCCTGCCATTTCAGCAGCAGCCCCAGCACCAGCCCGACCGCGCCGACCGCGCCGACATGGGAATCCTTCATAACCACCAGAAAGCGCTCCCGACCGCCCCGCGCCGCCAGGCCGTCGCACACATCCGCCAAGCCGTCCAGATGCAGGGCGCCGGTCATCGCCGCCAATGCCGTAATCAGCAGCGCATCGGTCAGCGGGCGGGCCAGCCAGGGCGCGATCAGCCAGTTCAGCGCAACCAGCAGGGCGCCGACCGTCAGTCCCGCCAGCGGGAAAAACGCAGTGGATCGCCCCAGGTCCTCCTTTTCGCAACGGGTGTTGAAAGGGAGCGGGATGATGGTCAGGAATTGAAAGGCGATCAGATAAAGGCGCATGAACTCTGTGGTTAAACCTGCGAAGAGGATTTATAGTCCGTCAAAGTTTTGATTGCAGAGACAAATTCCTGTGCAGCCGATACCGCATTGCGTGCATCTTCCTCTGATACTACAGCGAAATCCCTGTAATCCAACTCCATACGTTCATCAAACAAGTCGTACAGCATCTTTGCAAAGCGCGCATCAAGTTTCCCTGTATGGATGAATTCCTTGTTAAAGACACCTATCACTCCGGAATGTTTGGATGTTTTGTGAGGTGTGTTGAAATGGATAAAAAGAGCCAGGACCGCATAGAACATCGCATAGTACGAGCGATTTACAATTGACCGTGGAGAAAATCCGCTCTCCAGCATTCTGACAGCTTCTGCAAGAGTTTCCTCGGTTTGCCTCATGCGGTAATCAAAAATGGTTTCAAGATCTGTCATACAGGAATCCCCTCTTCCATAATTACACGAATAATTGGAGATGAGCGTAAGGGAGACTCTTCAATCTCGTACCTGCTGAACAAAAGCGTCGTGACAACAATCCCGGTTTCCAGCGTCATCTCCCAGGCAGCGCTTTTCACCCTGTTTTTCAACTCTCTGTCAACAGTTTCAAATTCCATAAAAATATCCATATCAGAGAACTCATCAGCATCGCCACGAGCACGGGAACCAAAAAGCCGAAAATCAATCAGCGGTGTAAGTTCTGATACGCGTTTTTTCAGCTCCCTGGCTGTTTGAAGATCTTTTTGAGTCATGGGCATTTTCAGCCTCCTTTCGGACATTTGGCCTATTAACTGGGTGTTCTATAAACGGCTCGGCAGTTGACCCGCCAGCCCGGTCTTTTCGGGCGGGCGGTGTCCAACTGTCTTGTTGGGTATCGTATTTTCAGATTATTCCACTTTCAAGGGCTGACCCTCCGGGGTCCCTCTACTGGGTCCTGAATTAAATTTGTTGCTAAGGTTTTTGCTTGCCGAGATATATCTCTTTGAATTTCTTGAGCTTTAGCGTTTATGTTGTTGGAAGCATCCAAAAGTTTGGCATATGCACTGTCCCAAGCATGCTGATTGGTTGTCCGATTGATACCAAGCAAAGTCTCTTGGTTTCCCCAAAAGAGATTCATTTGATTGTAAATGTTTCTTATGGCTGGACTCATTTCAACAAAATACAGATCTGTGGAGCAAACTGCTTTGTGGATTCGTTCACAATTCTCCAAATATTTACTGCGATATTCATCTCTAGTTATTCCGGAGGTGGAATGAAAATAACTGATAGTTTGTGAGTTTTCTAATTCAATTTTTGACATTATATTGTGAACTTCTTCAAGTTTAGCTCTTAAAAAAGAAATCTCTGATTTATTTCTGTCATCGTGCAAGCGTTCGCTTTGTAGTCTAACATCCTTATTTGCATTTAACTTGGCGACCTTAAAGGTGATTATTGTTGTAATTATGTTAGCCAGAAAAGCTATTGCTGCTGCTGCCACTGCGGCAATCACGGCAGTGTTCCCTGCATTTTGTGGCTCCATTTGCTTCTCCTTTTGATTTTTATAAAATTTTTGTTCAACTTGTAATTGACCGGTTCACGCGCACGCGCGCGTGAACCGCTGATCCTCCAAAATGGAACATTTATACCGGGCTGTTTTCAATCGCCTAACAATCCCAATCTAAAAAGCTTCTTCGCCAGATTATAGATATCATCTCTGGCTCCATCTCTACGAATCCCAACGGCAACAATTACTACAACTATTTCGTTGCCTCTGATCTGGTAAATTATGCGGTAGCGTTGTCCGACAGCCCTTATGCTGCGAAACCCGGACAATTCACCTAGCAGCGACTTACCCTGTTTTTCAGGCTCTTCAATCAGGCGGTCAATTACCGTTGCTATTTTCTCCCGGATGCGTCGGTCAGAAATGTCTGACAACAACTTCACTGCTGTCGGTGTAAGCAGGATCTTCCACTTCACAGGCCAAGCTCCTCTTTGGCATCCTGCCAGGAAACAAGTTTGCCGGAATCCATTTCCTGTACGCTTTGGCGCAATTGTGCCATAAACTCTTTATCCCCCATGACTTCCAGCGTCTCCGATACCGCTTCGTACAACTCCCACGGCATCACAGCCAGCACCGGCTTGCCTCGGCGAGTGATTTCCAGAACATCAACCTGGCCGTCATGCATAAGTGTTTCCGGCAGGGACGTAAGCTGTTTGCGGGCTTCCATAATCGATAATGTGTGTGTCATGACAACCTCCTTATCCGTACTCCTAAATGTACATATGGGCGTTAACATAGTCAAGCATCATCAAAACAACATACTGCCTGCCAACAGCAAAAATCATGAGATACAAGTTCAATATTGAGCTAAACTCCGGCCAACAATTCACCAGCGTGCCCAGCCTCTTCAAAACCATCGTCAGCAAACTATCCGACGGTTTGCAGGCAAATTCCGCCTTCCGTGCACTCCAATCGAGACTTTTCACCCGATCGTTCAGAACAACCCCGCTCACCGGCATGCCTTGCGGAACAGCAACTTCAAAGGGATAGCCCTTGATCTGGCTGGTTATCGGACAAAATATCGCCAGACCCACCTTGGTTGGAGACAAAACCAGCGACGGACGTCTGCCGGTCTAAGGCGTATTAGTCAGCAAGACGATATCACCAGGACATGCATGAAACATACACGGCTACCATGATTCATTCCCCACTGCATCGCCGGTTTCTGTTTCGTGGTGAAGATTATCATCCGTAACCCCTGCCAGCAGCATATCCAGGGTCGATTCTTCAGGTTCAATCAACGTGACGACAAGCTTGCCCTTGACTCAGCCAGATCGACCCTGTTACCTGACTGAATTCTGTTTTTTTTGCAAATGCGCCACGCAAACCAATCACCGGTTACTTCCGCCGGAAAAACTTTTGAAAAGCTGCTGTAACCCCGAAATGATCGAGTTCACCACCTCCGGTTCGGGTATTGGAATCTTAAGGCACGGCTTGCCGCTCACCTCGTCTTTTGCAACAAAGCGCTGCACAATGGAGTCTACCGTAACGCCAGCGCTCGCCGGCTCCGCTCCCTGTTCGGTTTTTTTCGGCGACATCGCCCGGCTTAAACCCATCAGAAAACGCGCGCCTCCTTCCAACAGATCATTGAGCGCCTTCTGCCCCGGATCGATAACCGGCTGCGGCTGTTCTTCCTCTTGAAGAGATTCTGCGGACTCATCGACAATATCATCAGCGCCGACGCTCTCCTCCTCTTCAACAATTGCTTTCCGGTTCGCCTCTCCCCTGTCCAGGCCCGACAACGCCTCTTCCACCGAGGTGACGAACAGTTCCATCTGGGATTTCTCCCGCATGACCAGATCCAGGCCATCTTCGTCCAAAGCACCTGCAAAAAGCGATTTTTTGAAGTTGAGCAGCGACAGGATGCTCTCCTCGATGGAACCCTGCGAAACAAAATTGATGATCCGCACCGGTTTCATCTGTCCCATGCGGTGGATGCGGGCAATCCGCTGTTCCAGCACTGCCGGGTTCCAGGGAATATCGATGTTGACCAGCACCGAGCCGCTTTGCAGGTTGAGCCCCACCCCGCCAGCGTCGGTGGAAAGAAATACCCGGCAGGACGGGTCGTCGCGGAAGCGGGACATCAGCCCTTTGCGCTCTTTTGACGGAACGCTGCCGTTCAAATGGACATAGCCGATGCCGTTCCCCTCCAGCATCTTCGCCACCAGATCGGTCATGAGATGCCACTGGCTGAAGACCACTACCTTGTCGTTACCCTCCTGGATCAGCTCCTGCAGGATGATTTCCAGCTCCTCAAGCTTGGGGCCGTTCAGGGTCCGCTTGTCCACCAGCCAGGTGTTGTCGGCAACCATGCGCATACAGGCCAGCGCCATCTGCATCCGTTTCTGATCGGCATCGCAGAGGAAACGGAAACGCCGCCATTTTGACGCCAGTTTCATGACAATTTCGGAAAAATCGTCATGAATCCGCATCTGCTCATTGGTCATCGGTACGAAGAAATTCTTATCCACCCGTGAAGGAAGCTGTTTCAACACCTCTTTTTTGCGACGCCGAATCATCACCGATTTGAGAGATGTCCTGATTTTGTCGAGATCGCGATAACCGATCACCTTACCATCGGCATCGGTGAGCCGGTGGTTGTGGACAAAGCGGTAGAGCGGACCAAGGTGATTGCGGTCCACAAACTCCATCAGCGAATGCAACTCCTCAATCCGGTTTTCCAGCGGGGTGCCGGTCAGGACAATGGCATAGGTCGATACAAGGGATTTTACAGTCTTGGCGGTGCGGGTCTTCCAATTCTTGATCCGCTGCGCCTCGTCCAGGATTATCAAATCAGGCTGCCAGGCGTTGATCAGGTCAAGGTCGCGGTGGACAATCTCGTAATTGATAATTTTGAAAAAGGAGTCCGAGGCGTAGTGCGTTTTCCGCTCCGGCGTAAGCCCCTCGACTACAACCGCCGTTCGGTCGGTAAAACGGTCGACTTCGCTCTTCCATTGATGCTTGAGGGAAGTCGGAGTAATAACCAGCACTTTTTCGATGTTGTAGAGCCGTCCCATCAGTTCGGATGCGGCAATGGCCTGGATGGTCTTGCCCAGCCCCATGTCGTCGCCGATCATACACCGCCCGGCATTCAGAGCGAACAAGGCCCCCTGTCGCTGATAGGGGAAAAGTTGTGTTTTCAGAAGCGTCTCAAAAAGTGGAGAGTCTATTCCCTGCGAAAACGCCTCCGCTACCAACGCCCGGTTATGCTCCGAATCCTGATAATCGGCGATAAAGGCCAGCACATCATCATAGCAGCGTATTTCATGCTCTTCCCGCCAGCGGGAAAGCCCTTTCAGAAACGTGGCAATCTTCGGCAACTGCCTCTCCTTGAGCACTCCGTCAAGGTCAAAATAGCGCCGGGCAAGGGTAATAAACCCGCGAGGGGCTTCAGAACCGGGCCGAAAACGGAGTTCCCGTTTGATGCCATAGCTCAGGTAGACTTCGGAGAACGGAGAAACATGTCCCGCCGCAAACTGTTCCGCTGCGCCATCCTTTTTTTTCAAGCGTGCAAGGGCAAACTCAAGATGCTTGCAGGTTCCCAAGGTGTTGACGCCGAAATCGGGGCAGGAGCAGAAATTGTCCCCTGGCTGATCCCCACGGATGGCCATACGATAGGTCTTGCCGCTGGCAGGGTTCGTCAGACGGAAATCGGAAAACAACGGGTGATTGCCGACATTGCACAGATCAAACTCCTGTTTTTCGCCGAACTGCCTGCGCAACAACCGCTGCCACTCGTCCACATCCATGTTCAGCGGTTTATGGGTATAGGAAACCTTGGAAGCTTCTTCCCTGATGGACGGGTGTGCGGATTTATTGCGGGCCAATTTTGTTTTGGTGGTTTTCATTGCAATTACCCCGTTTATTTGCTTTTAATGCGTTACCCCGGCCTGCTCGAAGGTGGCCATTTCCTTCAGGATCTTGACGCCGGCCTCGATCAGCGTCATCGCCAGGGCCGCACCGGTCCCCTCCCCCAGCCGCAGACCAAGATCCAGGATCGGCTCGGCGCCGATCCGTTCCAGCATGAACCTGTGGCCGATCTCCACCGACTGATGGGCGGCGAAGATATAATCCCGTACGCTGGGATGCAGTTCCGAAGCGATCAGCGCGCCGGCGGTGGAGATGAAACCGTCGATCACGACCGGGATCGAATTGGCGGCGCAGCCCAGCACCAGACCGGCAATCGCGGCGATTTCCAGGCCGCCGACCTTGGCCAGCACATCCAGTGGATCGTTCCGGTCGGGACGGTTAAGCTCCAGTCCCTCCTGGATGACCCGCACTTTGTTCAGCAGAGCGGCGTCACCGATGCCGGTACCGCGATGGGTGACCTCGGCCACGGTCTTGCCGGAGATGGCCGCAATGATGGCCGAAGAGGGGGTGGTGTTACCAATGCCCATCTCACCGGTGCCGACCAGCCCGACTCCTTCAGCCTTGCACTGCTCGGCCAACCCGATGCCGACCTGCAGCGCCGCCAGCATATCCTGGCGCGTCATGGCCGGACCTTTGGCAAAATTGCGCGTGCCGCGGGCGACCTTGCTGTGGATCAAGCCGGAAACACCTTCAAAATCGTGATCGACACCCACATCCACCACCCGCACCTCGGCCCCGGCATGGCGGGCCAGCACGTTGACCCCGGCCCCGCCGGCCAGGAAGTTCAGCACCATCTGGCGCGTAACCTCGCTGGGATACAGCGAGACCCCCTCCTGCACGACACCGTGATCGGCGGCAAAGGTGAAAATCACCTTTTTGGAAAGATCCGGTTCATTGGCACCGTTGATAGCAACCAGGCGCCGGGCAAATTCTTCCAGGCGTCCCAGCGAACCGGGCGGTTTGGTCTTGTTGTCCAGCCTGTCCTGGGCCTGTTGCAGCAGCTCGGCATTGACTGGCTTTATGCGGGCAAGTGTATTGGTAATGATGTCCATGTCTGTTCTCCCCATGTAGGGGCAAACCTATGTGTTTGCCCAGAGTTTGCCCAGATCCCGGGCAATCACAAGGATCGCCCTTACGGTCTATTTCAACCTCAACGGTATCCCGCTGATAACGACATGAACCTCGTCCGCCGCCGCGGCCAGCAGCTGATTGGCCTTTCCGGCGATGTCACGGTACAGGCGCGCCAAAGCGTTCTCCGGAACGATGCCCATGCCGACTTCGTTGCTGACCAGGATCACCGGCGTTGCCATTTCCCGCAGACACTCCGCCAGCTGCCGGACATCCGCGAGGATACGTTCTTCAATATTCTCTGCCTGATTTTCATAGGCAAAGAGAAGGTTTGAAAGCCAGAGGGTAATGCAATCCACCAGAATCGCCTGATAGCGGCCATCACATTCTTTCAGTGTCCGTGACAGATCCAGCGGTTCCTCCAGCGTGTGCCACTGCTCACCGCGCCGCCCCCTGTGCAATTTGACGCGTTCCTCCATCTCACTGTCCAGCGCCTGGGATGTCGCCAGGTAACAGAGCGGCGCCCCAAACTCCAGCGCCAGATTTTCGGCAAAGACGCTCTTGCCGCTGCGAGCACCGCCGGTAATGAAAATTGCTCGTGCCATACAAATAACTCCCAAATGAAAAAGCCCCGGTCCGTGGGGACAGGGGCTCGAAAACCGGGTAATCAGATACGATCGGGCTTCGGCCCCTCGTTCCACGGAGGTCCCAAAACGGTATCGGAATGGCAGGTTTCCTGGCTTCAGGGTCATCTTACCGGCCGCGCCTTCCCAGTTTACCCAGTGGCTATTTGCGGCTTTCATCGCCTGTTACAGTTGCGGGACAGCAAAGGATTTTAACCTTATTCCCTTTTAACCGTGCTTTGCAAAGCACGGCACCAAAACCGTGTGGTAAAACAATTGTGAGAAGTTTTGTAGCAATCAACAGCCCGAAAGTCAAAGACAAAGTATTGATGAAAACTTTTTTGATGTTTACCCCTTGATTTTTGCATGGGCGCTGTTTATATTCCGTGAGTGTTAGCACTCAGTCAATGCGAGTGCTAATTTAAGTCTCTACCAAAACACCACCAAAGGATAGAAAGGAGAAGTACAGATGAATTTAAGACCACTGCAAGATCGCATCATCGTCAAGAGAGTCGAAGAAGAAACAAAGACCGCCGGAGGACTTTTCATCCCAGAAACCGCCAAAGAGAAACCGCAACGCGGCAAGATCGTGGCAGTCGGTAACGGCAAGAAAACCGAAGACGGTAAAGTGCTGCCGCTGGATGTAAAAGTCGGCGACCTGGTGCTGTTCGGCAAATATGCCGGTACAGAAATCAAGGTTGACAACGAAGAATTCCTGATGATGCGCGAAGACGACCTGCTGGCCGTTGTAGAATAAGGCTTCGTAGGGGCGAATCTAGTATCGTCCCGGTTGATCAATAAACAAAGGCGGGCGATTACAAGAATCGCCCCTACTAATTCAAACTAAATTCAGATGGAGGAATACACGAATGGGTGCAAAAATCATCAAGTTTGACCAGGAAGGTCGCAACGCGATCCTGAAAGGCGTCAACATCCTCGCCGACACAGTGAAAGTAACACTGGGACCAAAAGGCCGCAATGTTGTTATCGACAAATCATATGGTTCACCGCTGATCACCAAAGACGGCGTAACCGTTGCCAAAGAGATCGAACTGGACGACAAGTTCGAGAACATGGGCGCTCAGCTGGTCAAGGAAGTCGCTTCCAAGACTTCCGACGTTGCCGGCGACGGCACCACCACTGCAACCGTTCTGGCTCAGGCCATCTACAAGCAGGGTTCAAAACTGGTTGCTGCCGGTCACAACCCGATGGAAATCAAGCGCGGCATCGACAAGGCTGTTGAAACGATCGTAGCCGAGCTGAAAAAGATCTCCAAGCCGATCAAGGATCACAAGGAAATCGCCCAGGTTGGCACAATTTCCGCCAACAACGACAAGACCATCGGCGACATCATCGCCGAAGCTATGGAAAAAGTCGGCAAGGAAGGCGTCATCACCGTCGAGGAAGCCAAGGCTATGGAAACCAGCCTGGAGACCGTCGAAGGCATGCAGTTCGACCGCGGCTACCTTTCCCCTTACTTCGTAACCGATCCGGAGCGCATGGAGTGCTCGATCGAGAACGCCATGATCCTGATCCACGACAAGAAGATTTCCAACATGAAGGACCTGCTCCCGGTTCTGGAAGCCAGCGCCAAATCAGGCCGTCCGCTGCTGATCATCGCCGAAGACATCGAAGGCGAAGCGCTGGCAACCCTGGTTGTCAACAAGCTGCGCGGCGTACTGAATGTTTGTGCAGTCAAGGCCCCAGGCTTCGGCGATCGTCGTAAAGCCATGTTGGAAGACATCGCAATCCTGACCGGCGGCCAGGTAATCTCGGAAGAAGTCGGCTTCAAACTTGAGCAGACTACTATCGACATGCTGGGCCAGGCCAAGCGCATCACTATCGACAAAGACAACACCACCATCATCGACGGCAACGGCAATGAAGAAGCTATTCAGGGTCGCGTCAAGATGATCCGCGCCCAGGCTGAAGAAACCAGCAGCGACTACGACAAGGAAAAGCTCCAGGAGCGTCTGGCCAAGCTGGTTGGCGGCGTGGCCGTTATCAAAGTCGGCGCAGCTACCGAAGTAGAAATGAAAGAGAAGAAAGCTCGCGTTGAAGACGCACTGCACGCAACCCGCGCAGCCGTTGACGAGGGTATCGTCCCTGGCGGCGGCGTAGCTTACATCCGTGCCCTGTCTGCTCTGGACAGCCTCGACCTGGTAAGCGAGCAGCAGTTCGGCGTCAAGGTCATCAGGACTTCGCTTGAGGCTCCGATCCGCCAGATCGCCGAAAACGCCGGCATCGACGCTTCGATCGTTGTCGACAAGGTCAGAAACGGCAAGGACGCATTCGGTTATGACGCAGCCGCCGACGAGTACGTTGACATGATCCAGGCCGGCATCATCGATCCGACCAAGGTATCCCGCAGCGCACTGCAGAACGCAGCTTCCATTGCCGGTCTGATGCTGACCACCGAAGCACTGATCGCCGAGAAGCCGAAGGAAGATGCCGGCATGGGCGGCGGTATGCCGGGCGGCATGGGCGGCATGGGTGGAATGGGCGGAATGGGCGGCATGATGTAAGAGAGATAACGCCGCTTTTACGCCAGCTCGGCGTTACCTTCGTCAGTCGCTTGTGCGACGTAGCGCTGCTACGTCTCCGCGCTCTTCCTCGGCGCCTTGATCTGACGAAAAATCGACGTTATCTAAATCATCATCGATACATTGAAACAGGCCGGGGGCGAAAGCTTCCGGCCTTTTTCCGTGTGCGCCAGGCATGGCGCGTGGCGCGTAAGCGCCATCTGTTTGACTGTGGTGGTCAAGCAGTGACTTGGAGGTGCAAGTCCTCTTCGGACCCTAATGACGGGAACCGATAGCCGAACAGCAAGGGTGTCCGGAGCGATCTGGAATCTGAAGGAAGCTGTAAGCAAAGTCCTGGCCCGACGTACAGGAATCGCATACTAGGCAGGCACATCTGGGCGAGAAGGCACGATTCTTCTAAGCCCGATAGTCATTCAGGAAGATGTGTCTGTAGATGTGGCGGGTGTATGGGATGAAGGTCACGCGAATTACCCTGGGAGATCTGCCAACCTGCCTTTGTGCTACCGGCATCGAGAGGCGTCGGGATGGGTTGCCAGAAGTCAGCAGAGGCCATACGAGTCGGGCTAACCACCCAACAAAGGGCCGAACATGAAGTAATCGGACAGGAGCCTTGAGTTTCGATGACGACAGTAGCAGCAGAAGACCGGGTTGAGATGCTCGGTGCCATCCCGGAGGGTAGCGGTCGGAAACCGCGAGAGTATGGGAGTGGTGCGGCAAACGTCACGGGAAGGAAAGCAACTCACTGGCCGGAAGCGGCAACGGGACTGATGGAGAAGATCGTCAGTCGCGGCAACATGATGGCGGCATACTCTCGTGTAGTATCCAACAAAGGCGCACCCGGTATCGATGAGATGCCGGTGACGGCCCTGAAGGGTTATCTGCAGGAAGAGTGGCCGCGCATCAAAGAGAAACTGCTGGCGGGAAGATACCACCCGC
>CAYWJJ010000040.1:0-40574 GCA_964458105.1 uncultured Geobacter sp. | reverse complement strand
CCCTTGACCGTCTTGGCTCCCGCCTCGCCGCCGACTTCCATCACGGCGATATCCGGGGTAAAGGTGACACCCTTCTGAAGCAGGCGCTGCCTTGATGAATAAAGATCCTGGGTCGGTCCCAGTTCGGCGCAGATGAACAGGCTGGAGGTGATCATATCGACCTTTTTGCCCTGGTTCGCCAGGAATTCCGCAGTTGCGGTGGCCCGCTGGTGGCCGTCGTAATCTATCAGGCAGACATTCTGCCCCAACTCGGCCTCGCCGTTAAGCACCTGCACGACATTGAAGATCGCCGGCCCGTCGGCGCCGCCAACCGGGTGCTTTTTGGGGACACTGCCGGTGGCCACGATCACCACATCAGCCTTGTCGGCAACAATCTGTTCTGTGGTTGCCGTTACGCCCAGCTTCACAGTCACGTCGGATTTGTCGATCTGGCTCTTCTCGTTGCGGATAATGACACCAAACTCGTCCCGTCCGGTCCCTTTCATGGCGGTGATAACTTGCCCCCCAAGGTTCTCGCCCCGGTCGATCAGAGTGACCTGATGGCCGCGTCGATTGGCCATCTTGGCAGCCCACATGCCGGCCGGACCGCCGCCGACGATGGTAACTTTCTTCTTCACGCCGGCCTTTGCCAGTGTGCCTTCACCCCACTCCTTTTCCTTGCCTACGGCCGGGTTCTGGACGCAGCCCAGAGACTTGTTCATGCCGATGCGGCCGATGCAGCCCTGGTTGCAGGCGATGCAGTAGCGGATATCATCCATGCGCCCTTCCAGGGCTTTCTTTGGAAGGAAAGGGTCGCAGATCAGAGCACGGCACATGCCGATCATGTCGGCCTGTCCGCTGGCCAGAACCTTCTCGGCCATGACCGGGTCGTTGATGCGTCCGGTGCAGAATACAGGAAGTTTGATGCGCTCGCGCACTCCGGCGGCCAGCGGGATGGTGTAGCCGAGCGGAGTGTGCATCGAGCCTTCCACCAGATAAAGGTTGTAGAAGGTGGCTATGGAAAGATCCATGAAGTCAATCAGGCCGGTGGCTTCGAACAGTCCGCAGATCTCCTGCACCTGGCCAAGGTCAAGGCCGCCCGGGATCATCTCGTCGGCGCACATCCTGATGCCGAGAGTGAAATCATTGCCGACCGCTTTCCTGACCGCGCTGATGAATTTCAGCGGTGCGCGCATGCGGTTTTCCAGCGATCCGCCGTATTCATCCTGGCGATGGTTGGTCAATGGTGACAGGAACTGACGTGCCAGGCTGGAGTGGCCGAACTGAATCTCGACCCCGTCAAAGCCCCCTTCGCGCACATGGATGGCGCTCTTGGCAAAATAGCGGGCAACCTCTTCGATATCCTCCGGCTCCATTGCCTTGGGTACCTCCCGGAACAGGACGTCCGGAACCGGTGACGGCGCCCAGATTGGCAAACGGGAGATGCTTCCGTCCCCCTGCTGGCCGTTGTGGTTAATCTGGGCGAAGATCTTGGAATCGTACTGATGCACGTAGTCGGTGATCTTCTTGAAACCTGGAATCACCTCCGCATGATAGACGTCGATCAGTTTCTCGTAGGCCATATCGGTCGGGTGAACGGTCAGCTCTTCGGTGATGATCAGGCCGGCACCACCTTTGGCGCGCTCGCCCCAGTAATACATCTGCCGTTCACTCGGCAGGTTGCCCACCGCCAGGTTGGTCAAATGAGGCTGGAAGGAGATGCGGTTCTTAACCTCGACCGTACCTATCTTGAGGGGTGAGAACAGGTTTGGGAACATCATGATTTGTGGCTCCTTGTATACACATTTCTTGTTAACGGTTTTCCTCCCCTCCTTTGACGGGAGGGGACTGAGGGGTGGGTGATGCCGCCATGAGGTCATGCGTTGCAACTACCCCCACCCCCTAACCCCCTCCCGCAAGGGGAGGGGGGATGAATTCTAAGCTGCGATCGCCAGCCGATTGTCGGCGATGGAGGTCACGCAGCGCTCCAGGCATTCCGGATCACCGCCGTTGATGTCGTTTTTAAGATGCCAGGCCACTGCCGGGCAGCCGCCATGACACTGATCGAAGCGCGTGCACTCTTCGCAGGAATGGATGCGCAGGTTGCGGAAAGATTCATAGATCTCCGAACCGTCCCAGATCTCCTGAAAGCTGCTGGTACGGAGGTCGCCGGCTTCAAAGCGGTCGCTCTGCAGGAAGGCACAGGGGTACATATGGCCGGTAGGACTGACGCAGCAGGTCAGCTTGGCTGCGCCGCACAGATTGAGTCCCAGTCCTTGACGTTCCTGGCTGGTCAGCGAGAAAAAGCTGTCGCCGGTGCGCACATCGCCGCTTTTGGCCAGCCAGTCGGAAAAGGCCAGCAGTTGCGTCGGGGTCGGACGGAGGCTCTCCCAGTTGTCGGCACCGCGCCCGGAAGGACGGAAGCGGCTGACCCGTAGAGATACGCCCAGAGAACGGGCCAATTCATGCATGGCCGGAATCTCGTCGGCATTCTGGGTCGTCAGCACGGTGTTGATACTGGTGGGGATCTTGGTGGCAGCCAGCAGCTTGACCGCCCGTATGGCTGCATCGAAAACCCCGTCGCCGCGGACGGCGTCGCAGGTTTCCCGCCTGGCTCCGTCCAGGCTGACCTGTATGGCAACCAGGCGGTTGGAGGCAAGTCGTGCCACCAGCTCCGGGGTGATCAACGTGCCGTTGGTGGAGATGCAGGTCATGATGCCGTGCCCATGGCAGGCCGCCAGGATCTGTTCGAAGTCGGGACGGATGAACGGCTCGCCGCCGCCGAAATTGACCTGAAAGACACCGGCCACGTGCAGCTGTTCCACCAGATCAAGGGCCTCGGCCGTGGTCAGCTCGTTGCAGGCTTTTTCACCAGAGGACGAGAGGCAGTGGCTGCAACGCAGATTGCAGGCCAGCGTAACCTCCCAGGTAAGATTTACCGGGGAACGCATTCCCATTTCGACATATTTATTGCTCATGGAGAAATCCCTTTTCCAGGAGTTGAGTTACGAATTTGTTTAAGGCCCTTTTCTCGGACTCCGAAGTGCCTTCGGGAAATTCATCCCGGCTGCGGACGGTCCCGAAAAAATCGGCTGGTAGAAGGGTGCCAGTGGCCGCGAAGAGCAGGCGCGGTCCCCTGCAATCGTAAAACAGGAGACCGAACCTCTCTTGCCGCGCGCGGCAGGACGGATGCAGCTTGATGCCTGCCGCAGCCATCTTAGTAAACCCCGCAGATGCCGTCGATTGCGAGCTCTTCAACCTGGATTTCCTCCAGGATTGCCGGCTCTTCACTGCAAGTTACTTCTGCCTGAACTTCTGATTCCATGTTAATCTCCTTTCTTTCCGCTCCACTTTGTGGATGCGCTGTTGTGTGACATACTTACTGCAACCGCAATGCCAAATATATAACAATGATATACCGCGCTGTTTTAGAGGGCTCACAGCCGGACAAGTTTTTAAAGTTTGTTGGTGTGTGGAGAAAAGGGGCATCAAATTATACCCCGATTGACCGGTTAGAAACGCTGGATGTAGATAATATCCCCAATGTGTATATTATCTACAACATTTTAAACCTTTGTTTTGTACTTTGATTATACCATGTGTTGGGAATGATGCCTGCATGTACTATTACATAAATGCATCTACACCAATCGAAGGGAAGGCGATCGCATGTTTGAAAAGAATTCCCGCTGCTCGTATTGCGGATCCAGGTTCCGGAATTCAGAAACCTGGCCGAAATCATGTCCGGAGTGCGGCAACACCAGTTACCTGAACCCGGTACCGGTGGTTGTGCTGCTTGTGCCGGTTGGAGACGGTTTGGTGGTGGCCAGGAGGAATATCGAGCCTAAAAGAGGAACACTGGTTCTGCCGGGAGGATACCTGGATCTGGGCGAGACCTGGCAGGAGGGGGCACAGCGGGAAATGTACGAGGAAACCGGCATACGGATTCCTGCCGGCGAGATCAGCCTCTACGATGTCCGGAACGGCCTGGACAATACCCTGGTGATCGCCGGTCTGGCTTCGAGCCAGCCCGGCAGCTGCCTGAAGCCGTTTTCGTCGTCGGAGACACAGGAGATAAGCCTGATCCTGGAACCGATAAAGCTCGGTTTCCCGCTGCACGACCTGCTGGTACAGAGATATTTTGCAGAGGCCGGCCGGTCAAAGGTAACACTCTGATGGATTGGCGCAGTTCATTATGAAAAATACGCGCGGCAATATCAGAAAGCTGTACGCTTTTTCCTTTCTGCAGATGACGCTCTTCCCGATGGCGATCATCACGTTGTTCTGGAAGGATCACATCGGCCTCTCCCTGAGTCAGATCCTGCTGCTGCAGGGCATCCTTTCGGTCGTGA
Organism: uncultured Geobacter sp.; assembly: GCA_964458105.1. Taxonomy (GTDB): domain Bacteria; phylum Desulfobacterota; class Desulfuromonadia; order Geobacterales; family Pseudopelobacteraceae; genus JACRCG01. The sequence goes on along the minus strand of CAYWJJ010000040.1, from coordinate 36,243 downwards.
TGGTGTTGATGGAGTACCCCAGCGGATATGTCAGCGACCGGATCGGCTACCGGGCGGCCCTCAACATAGCTTCGCTGATGGGCTTGGCCAGCTGGGGCCTGTATTCGGTAGCGTCCAGCTTCATGCATGTCATGGCTGCCGAGATTCTGCTGGGGATCTCCCTGGCGTTCATCAGCGGTTCGGACAGCGCCCTGCTGTACGAAACCCTCAAACAGGATGGTTCGGAGCAGCACTACACACTCCATCAGGGGCGCATGAGCGGTTATGCCCAGGCCGGTGAGGCGCTGGGGGCGGTTTTCGCAGGCGTTCTGTATGCGTACGCTCCATTGCTGCCATTTTTCCTGCAGATCGGAGTCTGGCTGCTGGCCCTGATCGTGACCCGCTCGATGGTCGAGCCGCCGAAGGAAATCGCTGCTCACGACGGCCATCTGGCAGAGGCCTTTCGCACGGCACGCTATGCATTCGTGGAGAATAAGCCCCTGCGCTACACCATGCTGCTCAACTCGGTGCTTGGCATCGCCTCGTTTTATCCGGTCTGGCTGATCCAGCCTTACATGCAGCATGCCGGAGTGCCGCTGACCTGGTTCGGCCCGGTCTGGAGCGGGGCAAACCTGACCGTGGCCTTTTTCTCCCTGGCCAGCCATCGTGTCGGCAATTATCTGGGTGACCGGCGGATGGTGATACTGTTTCTGCTCCTGATCGGCGTGGGGTATTTCGGATTGGGCACCATCGGCGGGCTGTGGGGATTTTTGTTCTATTACCTGCTGACCAGCATGAGAGGCTTAAGGGGGCCGATGATGCTCAACCTCACCCAGAAGGAATGCCCCTCGGCCAACCGGGCCGGCATTCTTTCGTTGCAGTCGCTCTGCTTCCGCCTTTTGTTTGTCTGTACCGGTCCGCTGGTGGGTATGCTGGCCGATAAAGCTGGGGTAATGCAATCCTTTCAATATCTTTTGTATGCCTTTCTGTTTGTCCTGCCGCCGCTCGTTTTCCTTTTCTTCCGCAATCTTCCCAAGGAAAAACCTGGTGATAACAAGACCGGCCAATGGGAAACGTAAGGGGCAGCCTCTCTTTGTTTTTGCGACAGCCCCGGCCATCTTCGCCACCATAAAAAGACACTGCGCGGAGGATGTATACTACTGATTCGCCATTGCGGCAACACCATTGCCGAAGCAAATTTCCCCCTAACTTTTCAGGAAAATTTCTGATATACACAACACCATTCATGAGGTACTTTAAGAGCCTGTCGGAGGTACGGAACGCTGACCTGAAGCACCAATCAGGGCAAGATGGAATCAGGTTGTCCGTTTCATCCGTTAATCCGTGAAAAGATCAAAGGAGATGTCCACATGGGATATTCGTTGGTTCGTGCCTTGACCGCAGTTGCCGCATTACTGCTCTGTTCCCTGTCTCCCGGACCGTGCCGGGTGGAAGCCGCTGAAATCATACGGATCAATGGTTCCGGCAGCGCACTTTATGTGATGAAACCTCTGATCAAGGCATACGCGAAAGCCCACCCGGAGGTCCGCATCGAAATGGAAAAACCCTTGGGGAGTTCCGGAGCCCTTAAAGCACTTCTGGCGGGAGCACTGGACATTACAGTCGGCAGCAAGGTTCTCAAGCCGGAAGAGCTGGCACAGGGTGCCATTTTCAGAGAATACGGCAAGATGCCGCTGGCTGTCGTCACGGGGAAAAAAGTCAACAAAACGGACATTACCACAAAAGAGCTGGAGGATATCTATTTCGGAAAGGTGAGAATCTGGCCCAACGGCGAGCCGGTCCGACTGATTCTGCGACCTGATGCTGATATAGACACCAAGATCCTGGCGGGGTTGTCTCCCGCCATGAGCAAGGCCGTCAAGGACGCCCGTTCACACAACGGAATGATCGTGGCGGTGACGGACCCGGAGTCCGATGAAGCTGTGGTAAAAACATCGGGGAGCCTGGGCGCTGCCGCCCTGCCGTCGATCCTGGTGGAGAAGACCCCTCTGAACGTCCTTGCCCTTAACGGAGTAAAACCCTCGGTAAAGAACCTGGCCAACGGAACCTATCCACTGGCCAAGGAAATCCGCTTCATCACCACAAAGAATACGCCGCCCGCCGCCATGAAGTTCATCGACTTCATCTACTCGCCCCAAGGGCGGACCATTGCCGAAATGGCTGGTGTGCTCGTCACCGCAGAGGATAAAAAAGGTCGGTGACTACGGGACGCAGTTCCATAGCCCGCATCACCACCCTCCTTGCGGGAGGCATAACAGTCGCCGTTTCTGTTTTGATCCCTGCCGGTTATTTTCTGGTTTCCTGCCAGTACATGCTGGGAAGCCTCGACACCCAGGCTGAAATCAACGCCCAGTCCTTTACCAGCCTGGTAATGGCGAATCCCGGCATGTGGCGGTATGAGGAAGTCCGGCTCATGGAGATTCTGGAGCGCCGGACCCGGCACGATATCCCCGAGGCACGTCGGGTTCTGGACCGCATGGGAAAAGTCATTGTGGAAAATGGGGGGCCGCTGAGGTCGCCCGTGGTATCCAGACGCCATGACATCTATGACGCCGGCACCCCGGTGGCGCAGATAGAGATTTCCCAGTCACTTGCTCCGCTGCTGTTCGAAACTGCCTTTGTCGCAATCGGTGCGATGCTGCTCGGCGGGTTAGGTTTTTTCATGCTCCGCACCATTCCCTTGAGGGCCGTTCAACAGGCCCACCAATCTTTGGCGGAGAGTGAGATAAAATACCGCTCCCTCTACGAGTCGATGAAAGAGGGGATGGCATTGCACCGTTTCATCTACGACGGTGAAGGAAATCCTGTCTCCTTCGAAGTGGTCGACATCAACCCGTCGTACGAATCGATTCTGGGAGCAGGAAAAGCGGCGATTATCGGCTGTAACGGAGCTGAGCTTTTCGGCGGTGCCGTCATGGGCTATTTTGCCGAGATCGTGCGCGGGGCGGGTACCGGTGAGGCGTTGGTTTTCGAGCTGTTGCTGCCGGATCAGAACCGCTTTTTTGATGTATCGGTGTTTTATCCGGATGAGGGGCTCTTTGCGACCTTGTTCGAAGATATCACGGAGCGCAAGAAGTCTGAAGCGCAGATCCAGAAGCTTGCCTACTACGACACCCTCACCGGGCTGCCGAACCGCACCCTGCTCTTCGACCGGCTCGATCAGGCCCTGGCCGGAGCCACCCGCGGAAACGGCAGGTTAGCGCTGCTATTCATAGACCTCGACGGCTTCAAGGTCATCAATGACAACCTGGGACACGCCCAGGGGGACCAGCTCCTTACGACGGTGGCGCAGCGGCTGCGGGAATGTGTCCGTCGCAGCGACACTCTTGCCCGGCTGGGGGGGGACGAGTTCATGGTCCTTATCTCCTACGCCGGCGAGGAACGCAACGCCGCGCACCTTGCCCAGCAGCTTCTGGATGAGATTTCGCCTTCCTGCGATATTGGCGGCCGTGACGTCTACACAAGCGCAAGCATCGGCATCTCCATCTTCCCCGATGACGGACAGGATGTGGAAACACTGATGCGCTGCGCCGACATGGCCATGTACGCAGCCAAGGAGGCGGGGCGCAACGGATACCATTTTCATTCGCAGGAGATGAACCGCAAGGCTCATGAGAGGATGGAGCTGGAAATGAACCTCCGCAAGGCAGTGGAGCGGAGCGAGTTTTTTCTGGAGTTTCAGCCCATCATCAATGCCAGCGGCAACTGCCTGGTGGGCGCAGAAGCCCTTGTCCGCTGGCAGCATCCCGTCCAGGGGCGGATCATGCCCGGCACCTTCATCACAGTTGCAGAAAACTCAGGGCTGGTCATCTCCCTGGGTGAGTGGGTGCTGCGGAAGTCCTGCGAGAAGCTGCTGGAATGGAGAGACGCCGGTCTCCCCCCGATCAAACTGTCGGTCAACGTCTCCGGGCGGCAGCTCGAACAGCGCGACTTCACCAACGTGGTCCAAGGCATCCTGCGGGAAACGGGCGTCGATCCTCGGAGCCTGCAGCTGGAGCTGACCGAAACCAGCCTCATGAAAGATGCCGATGCAACGGCAAACGCACTCTACAAGCTCAAGGAGCTGAATCTGCGGATCGTAGTCGATGACTTCGGGACCGGCTACTCCTCACTGTCCTACCTCAAAAACTTCCCCATCGACCATATCAAGATCGACCGTTCGTTTGTCATGGACATCTGCGACAACCCTGATGACCGCTCTATCGTGGAAGCGATTGTCGCCATGGCGAACAAGCTCAACCTCAACGTTGTCGCAGAAGGGGTTGAAACCCCTGAACAGCGGGATTTCCTGCTGAATCTCGGCTGCCACGAGATGCAGGGATTCCTCTTCCACCGGCCGTTGCCCGAAGAGAAGTTTATCGCCTTGCTGCGGGACATTCGGCTCTGCTCGCTTCCCGCCACCTGAATCACGCCCCGTTAGGCAAATCAAATATGAATTATACCGACACGTTGCGACCCCAAGCCGTTGATTCGTCCAGGCTTCGTCAACGGTCTTGTTATTTGCAATGCAGTGGGACTATGATAGATTTATTGATCCGGCGGTTAAACATTTAAACCCTGACTGTAGGTGCGCATTGCATGCGCCCCGATTGGGCGAACACCAGGTTCGCCCCTACGATTCGCATATTTAACCACCGGAGCAATATCTGCATAAATAAGGGTTAACTTGTTGGCGGCAATGTGTCCTCGGTTGGACGAGGAGGGATTATGCGAATAGCGGTTTTAATAATTTGTACTCTGCTGTCCTGCGCCACTATCTCAGTGGCACAGGACAATCGACCCGTAGGCCTGGTGAAAACGACCTCCGGCGAAGTCTCCATACTGCGCGACGGCCGTCGCATGGCGGTTCTGCCCGGTCAACAGCTGGTGCTGGGCGATGTGCTTTCCACCGGTGCCACCGGTGCGGTGGGGGTCATTCTGAGGGATGATACGGTTATGTCTCTGGGGCCCTCTACCGAAACCGGCCTCGAACAGTTTGCCTTCGAACCGGCGGAACAGAAGTTGGGCATGGTGCTGCGGGTGACAAAGGGCCTGATATCGTATGTTTCGGGCAGGATATCCAAGCTGGCGCCCGGTTCGGTCCGGATAGAGACACCGGTTGCGACGCTGGGAGTCAGGGGCACCCGCTTTGTCGCCAGGATTGTTCCATGAAGAGTGCCAGCTACCGCCGCCTGTTGCCGTTTTTCTGCCTGCTGGTTTGCATTCTGCTTTCGGGCTGCGCTGCCCAAAAGAGTGTTGCCCAAAAGAGTGTAATCATATTGCTGCCCGAGGATGGCCAGGTTTCGGGCGAGGTCACGGTTGCGAATGCCCAGGGTTCGCAGCTGTTGAACCAGACGTGGCAATCGGTGGAGATCGCGGGATCCCAGGGGCAGCCGGCCAGTCCGGTTGTGCTGGACAAAGCAGCCGTACAGGGTGAATTCGGCGCTGTCATGTCCGCCATGCCTTTGCCGCCGGTTCGCTACCTGCTCTACTTCAAGCAAGGCACCACCATACTCAGGCCGGATTCACAACTGCTGCTGCCAGAGATCGCCAGGGCTCTCAAAAGTCGGCAACCGGCGCAATTGTCGATCGTAGGGCATACCGATACGATGGGTACGGCCGATTTCAACTATCAGCTCGGGCTCCTGCGGGCGGCCGCGGTGTCAGAACTGCTTGCATCGCATGGCGCCGTTCCGGCCAGTATCGAAGCCGCCTCCCACGGCGAAACCGACCCCATCATAAAAACTCCCGATCAGACCCCCGAACCGCGTAACCGGCGCGTCGAGGTCACTATTCGATGAGTGCCGCTTCAGACCGGAGGCAGGTTGGTGCCCGTGCAACGCACGAAACGGTGAGGCTGATGTGCCCCCCATGACCCCCAAAAACAACCGCCCCCAAATTCGTAGCGGCAGATCGCTGATCCTGGCCTGCGGATTGATCCTTACGTTTGCCCTGTGTGCCGTTTCTCTTGTACGTCCCACCTTTCTTGCACATCTTGACGGCCGTTTTTTCGATGGCCTGATTTTCGACGAACTGCCGCCAAGCGGGCACCTGAGCCCGGTCGTGGTGGCACTGGACGACGAATCCCTGGCCCGTTTCGGCCGCTGGCCCTGGCCCAGGGCTCTGGTTGCGGAGCTGCTGAACAGGATCGCGGCACAACAGCCGGCCAGCGTCGGCATCGATGCCATCTTCGCCGAACGTGAACTACCCGTTTCATCCCCCAATCCCCCCGCTGGTGCCAATAATTTTTCGGCTGGCGACACAGCCCTGGCAGAAGCCCTGGCCGGCGGTCCCTTCGTGCTCGGCTTCGAACTGACCTTTGCTCCGAAGCCAGAGCAGGCCTTTGTCGAGCGATTGCTTCATCCGCTCAAGATCGTATCGATTGCCGAGTCGGGGGGCGCGGATCCCGGCCAGCAGTTATGGCATGCAACCGGAGTCGTGGCCAGCCTGCCTGAGTTTTCCCGTTCCGTTTCCGGTGCCGGCTTTGTCAACGCCGCCATGGAGCAGGATGGCGTACTCCGCCGCATGCCCGTTCTGATCCGGCAGGCGGAGAAGGTCTATCCGAGTCTCGCCCTTGCGACCGCCCTGAGAAGCGGCGCCGTAACTGACGCGCTCCTTGGATCAACCTGGAGCGGAGAGCGCTCCCTGCAGATCGGAAAGCGGCAGATCCCGTTGGATGAGCGGGGCCGTCTGCTGCTTCGCTACCGGGGTTGGCACGGTACAGTAAAACCGCTGTCGGCTTCGGCGCTGCTGGAGGGGCGGGTGGCGCCTGATGCGCTACGTGGCCGGGTTGTCTTTCTGGGCGCCACGGCCACCGGAATGGGGGAGGCGGTCGTAACACCTGTAAACTCGCTGCTGTCGGGAGTCCAGGTTCATGCAATCGCCGCGGAGAATATCCTGAACGGTGATTTCGCCCGCACCTGCCCGTGGGCTTGCCGGCTGCTTGCCACGTTTATGCTGGGCGCACTCGCGACGCTGGTCTGTGTCGCGCTGCCGGTCATGCGCGGGGCACTGCTGATCGGCGTTGCCGCCATCGGTGCCTGGCAGGGGTCTGTCTGGCTGTACCAGGCCGGCGGAATCTTCCTGTCGCCGGTGGCACCCCTGCTCGCGTTGCTGGCAAATTTCTCGCTGCTTTCTCTGATCCGTTCATTCTTTGTGGAAAAGAAAGGCCGCCGCCAGGCGCGCGAGCTGGCAAAAACCCGCGAGTTCATCATGACCTCCCTGACCGCGCTTACCGAAATCCGGGATACCGAAACCGGCGCCCACATCATGCGGACCCAGCGCTACCTGCAGATTATCTGTCAGGAACTTTCACATTATCCGCGCTTTCAGTCCCTGCTGGATCCGGATACGATCGATCTGATTTCGAAGCTGGCTCCGCTGCACGACATCGGCAAGGTTGGTCTGCCAGACCACCTGCTCCACAAGACTTCGGCATTCACGGCCGAGGAATATGAGGAGGTCAAGAAGCACGCCGCGTACGGTCGGGACGCGATTGCCAAGGCCGAATCACGCGCCGGTCTCCAGGATGACCTGCTGCTGCAATATGCCAAGGATATGGCCTATTGCCACCACGAACGCTGGGACGGCACGGGCTACCCCGAAGGGCTGCGGGGTGAACAGATACCGTGGCCCGGCAGGATCATGGCGATTGCGGACGCCTACGACGCTATTATTTCGAGGAGGGTTTACAAGGAACCGGTTCCCCATGAAATGGCAGTTCGCATTATCATCGATGGCAAGGGGACCCTGTTTGATCCTGACATGGTTGATGCCTTTGTAAAGGTGGAGGACCAGTGGCGGAGTATTGCCTGCGAGCTTGTAGATGAGGATAGGTGAAAACGGGCTTATCTGATTGCTGGAATTGGAATTACGTTGGGAGGCGCTGTTCCGGACACGTGCCTTGACAAGCCCAGCGCCATGCCGGTGGCCTGCCGGTTGCGAGCGTGAATAAATATCAAAGGTCCGAACAGTTATTGATCTCCTGTTCATTTCGGACAGGCAACTTCACAGTAAATTGCGATCCTTCCCCGACAGTGCTCTTCACGCTTATTTCGCCTTCCAGGCGTTTGACGATATTGTATGTCAGCGCCAGTCCCAGGCCGGTGCCCTTGCCCGGTTCCTTGGTGGTGAAAAACGGGTCCCAGATCCGGTCGATTACATTTTGAGCGATTCCGTGGCCTGTGTCGCGAACCTTGATGTACACCAGCTGTTCGTCAGCGGAGTGCTCCGTGGTTATTTCCACCAGGCCGCTGTCCGTGATAGCCTGGCAGGCGTTTATCAGCAGGTTCATGATGATTTGACGAAGCTCGGATGGGTCGCAGGTGATAAAGGGGACACTTTTCTGCAGGTTGGTTACCACTTCGACATCTTTATAGTTTGACTGGTGCTGCAGAAGCTCGAGAATTTCCAGTACAATTTCGTTGATATCGGCCCTGCCGATGATCCCATTCGACTTCCGGCCGAAATTGAGCAGGCTGCCGATAATTTTTTTGCATTGGTACGACTCGCGGACGATAACCTCAAGGTATTTGGGAAAAACATCCAGCCGGTTGTCCTGAAGCAGGGCGGGTTCGTCTTTGAAACGGCGCAGCAGAGCTTCGGCATAACCGGCCACCGAGGTCAGCGGATTATTGATTTCATGGGCAACTCCCGTGGCAAGGACGCCGATGCTGGACATTTTGTCGGTTTGAATCATCTGCAGTTCCTGAAGCCTTTTCAGCGTTACATCCCTGAAAAAAACCAGTGCCCGCGTTTTCTCACCAAATTCATCATGAATCGGGTTGGCCGTAACGTCGATGTAGCGGATTATGTTTCCATCATGTGCGGAAACCATGGATGTTTCCACCCGCTCGCCACTCAAGGCTAGTTTTACCGGGCAACTGTCCGGGGTTGCAGCCGGTTCGGGATGGAAAATATCCAGGCAGCTACCCCCGGCAAGAAGCTTCTCCGGAAAGAACTGGGGACAGACGTGGTTGAAGTTCTGAATCAATCCGTTATGGTCAAAGACGATGACTCCATCGTTGACTGAATCCAGTATCGCCTGCAGTTCGTTCTTTTTATTTCGTAACCTTACCTCGACCTGTTTGCGATCGGTTATGTCCTGGGTCGTGCCGTAGAGTCTGACAACCTGTCTGGCGATATTGACCGATGGTTCCACGATCGTATAGACCCACTTTATCGTACCGTCTTTCAGCAGCAGGCGATGCTCGATTTCATAGCTCTTGCCCTGTTCCGTGCCCTGCCGGAGATTGGTCATGACTGAATCAAGGTCTTCCGGATGAATTAGTTCCACAAATGCTTCCTGCGTGGCTTCTTCGTGGCTGAGACGCATGATGCGAAGCAGTTCGTCTGAAACCCGCAACTCTCCGCTTAACGGGTCCGAACGCCACGAGCCGACATGGGACATGGACTGGGCCTTGGCCAGATTATATTCACTCTCCCGCAGTGCTTCTTCCGCTAATTTACGTTCAGTTATATCCACCAACGCGGCATGACATTCGTCGCCGATTTCAGCCGCCATCGCCTCGATTCGCACGAAAACCGGCTGGTTGTCGCCTCTTGACAGTTTCAAGCGGCATGTCATTTTGTCGTGGCTTGCAAATACCGTATTCAAAAATGCGGCAAATGGCAGGCGGTCCTTATCGGCTACGTAATGTTCAAAGTGTCGGTTAATCAGCAGGGAACGTTCCAGACCCAGCATGTTTGCTCCGGTCAGGTTGACTGTCCGGATGTTGCCCTCACGGTCAAAAGTGAAATATCCAACCGGGGCAAAGTCATAAAGCATGGCGTATTTGTTTCGCGATGTCTCCAGTTCCGCATTGGCCCGGCGCAGTTCTTCGATCTGCAATTCCAGTTCATTCTGCCGGATCCGGGATTTTTGAAGCGGTTCCGGCATATCCCCTGTTTTGCTGAGGGACACAACTTCTGTCCTGTCGGTAACGAGTTGTTTGTCATCAAGGTGGGTCATTACTCGAAAGCCTTTTTGTAGCGAAACCCGAGGGCGTCCGCTGTCCTGATTGCGGCTTCCACCATCTCCGCGGTAACAGGAAACCAGCTTGAATGGATGGTTTCTCCCTCAGCAACAGCTGCTTCTGCCACCCGCCTGATGTCTTGCGGGGCAGGGTTGACTATGTCCAGGTCTTCCAGGCAGAGCGGCAATCCAACGCTAAAGCAGAAATCCTGCACTTCTTTGATGGCACTGCTGGAACGACCTTCCAAGACAAGCTGGGCAAGGACCCCAAAGGCTACTTTTTCGCCGTGGAGTTTGTTCTTGGCAGCTGTCAGTGTCGTTAAACCGTTATGGATCGAATGCGCCCCGGCGTGTCCTCCGTTTTCCGAGCTCAAGCCGCTCAAAAGGGTGTTTGCCTCCACTATCGCTTCGACCGCCGGTGTAACGACATTTCTTTCAACGGCCAGCTTGGCCTGAAGACCTGATTCCAGCAATGTCTCATAGCAGAGTCGTGCCAGTGCACTGGTTGCCAGCGTGGGGCTGGCTCCTCCGGTAAGTGGATTCGGTTTTCCGCTTCTGAAACAGGTGTCGGATTCCCAAAAGGTGGCCAGGGCATCACCCATCCCGGCCACCAGGAATTTTGCAGGCGACTTGGCTACCAATGTCGTATCAACCAGGACGCAATCCGGGTTTTTTCGCAAAAAGAGATAACGTTCAAATACTCCCGACTCCGTGTAAATAACCGACAATGCGGAGCAGGGTGCATCGGTTGAAACTACCGTGGGTACGACAATAACCGGTACCCTCATCTCATGCGATACCGCTTTGCCGGCATCGATTGAAGCACCGCCACCCAGAGCAATGATGATATCGGATCGGTTTGCTGCCGCAATTCCCTGAAGTCGTCTGATTTCCAGCTGGGAAGAGACCCCCTGGAAGCACTCATGGTGACAGGGGATGCCTTGTTCTGCAAGGCTTGCCAGAATATCCGGGCCGCACAAGGACAGAGCTGTCTTTCCTCCGATAATCAAAGCGCACGTTCCGATTCGTGACGTGTGCAGGCCAATTTCACTGATGGCACCGGCCCCCTGAACATACCGGCTTGGCGAAAGCAGCATCCGACTCATGGTGTCTCTCCTAGATATTGGTTGTGCGTGCCCTTACCCTGAGTGCGGTTTGCCGACTTCTTCGATGCCGGCAGTCCCGTGTCCGCCTTCCACATTGGGAGCCCAATCACCTAAATGAGCGGCACACAGGTTTTTCGAGCTGTTGGCCTTTGCGCCGCATTGCCTGCATTCGACCGTGGGATGGTTAGACAAGCTCTTGATGCAGTCCTCCAACCCCTGGGCCTTGAGAGCACACATGTGCATCTGGTGATTTTTACTATCGCAACTCATAACCGCTCCTTGTGTTTATTGGAAAAGCCCTGTTTTTGCTGTCACCATTGGCTGCGCCCGCTTGGGTCGAATGCCGGTTGGCTGCCGCCGCTGGTGCCGCGGGTATAGTAGTCCTTGGAATCGTAGGTTTCGGCTGCCTTGGCTTCCCGCAAACGCTTCTTGTCAATGGGGTGGGCCTGGTCGGCATAGATATCGCGGAGCAATTCTTCCACGACCATGCTCAGGTCCTCGACCGTTTTCACAACTTCCACCTTGTCGCAATATGATCCGTAGATATCCATCAGGCAGTCGCCGCGACTCCAGGTATCACGTTCTTCCGGAGTAAGCCAGAGCATGTAGCGGGCTTTCTCGCGGATCTCGTCCAGTACCCAGTCGTTGGCTTCGTCGTAGTTGTTGCGCGCGTCGCCCAGGATGATAAAGGCCGGCCTGCCCCGCAGATTTTCCAGATACCTCTTCTTGAAGGCCAGGAAAACCTGACCGAAACTGCTGTTTTCATCCAGATCAACGATGTCGCCCTTGTCGATGGTTTCCATCAGGTCATTGACCGGCATGTTGGCGAGCATTTCGGTTATTTCCGCCAGATCCCGGTTGAAGATGAAGCTGCGCACATCCAGCATCTGGTTGTGCAGGGTATGCAGCAGCAGCAGCATGAAGCGGGATGCGTGACTTACTGAATAGCTGACATCGCAGAGCACCACCAGGCGAGGCTTTTGACGGCGTTTGCGCCGCAGGGCCACCTGGAACGGGACCATGTCGTGGCGGTAGTTCTTCTGGATCGTCTTGATCACGTGCAGTTTTCCGCGATTCTGATCGTTCTTCATCCGCTTCATATCCTTGCGCAGACGCAGCATCATGCGGGAAACAACCTCCTGCATGGCGGCCTGCTCTTCGGCGGTAAAGGTTATGCCGCTGTCGACGGCATTGCCTTTGTTCAGTTCGATTGTGAGCGGGTTCTGCGTATAACGGCGCGTCGGCCGGGGAGCTTTCTTAGCCTTCCCCCGGTAACCCTTCATCTGCACTACGATTTCATTTCCGTCCGAATCGTCCGGGTCAATTTCGGTCAGGCTTTTCAGTTCGGACAAATCTTCAGGATTGATCTCGCTGTCCAGTTTGAGCAGCGGGCCCGGTTCGTCGTGGTCATCACCCTGTTGTTGGTTGAGATAGTTGAATTCTCCCTCCATGCTGATCAGGGCGGCATCCACAAGCCCGGAAATGTCCAAATCCGGATTCTCAAACTTGAAGCGGCTGAAAAAGCGGTTGAAGACCTCGTTGAAGACCGGAATGTCATTGACGTTTTTTACCAGAGTCAGGCGTAGAAGTTGCCGGGATGACCTGCGCCCTTCCACTCCGCATAGTGCCAGGGCCTGAACCGCATCCAGGCTTTCACCGGGTGAAACGCGTATGCCGCTTTCACGCAGGGCGGCAACGAAGCGGGTGATGATCCGTTCCATGGCTAGCCCAATTCCTGCGCAGCCAGTTCCGTAACCTTCTGCAGGTCGGTCTGGTGCTTGGCGATTACACCCACCGTATTGGCGACTATCTCCGGCGTAAGCTGTGTTGCCTTCAATATTGAAAGTACCTGGGCCCAGTCCAGGGTTTCGGAAACACTGGGGGGCTTGCGCAGGTTCAGTTCGCGGGCCTTGCGCAGGAATTCCACCATCTGGTGCGCCAGCAGTTCGCAGAGATCGGGGAACTTCGCCCGGACGATCGCCACTTCCCGTTCCAATTCCGGATAGCCGATATAAAGATACAGACAGCGCCGTCGCAAGGCGTCGGAAATCATCCGTGTCCCGTTACTGGTCAGGATCGTCAGAGGTTTTCTCTTGGCCTCGATCACTCCCAGTTCGGGAATCGAGACCTGAAAGTCACTCAGGCACTCCAGCAGCAGCGCTTCGAATTCGTCGTCGGAACGGTCGATCTCATCGATCAGTAGCAATGAACGCTTTTCGGACAGGAAACTGCGCAGAATCGGCCGCTGAACCAGAAAATTTTTGGAGAAAAACAGACTCTCTTCAGCGGAAAGCCGTTCAACTGCTTCCTTCAGGTCAGCCGATACGGAGAGGTAATTGTCAAGCTGGGTGCGCAACAGCTGGGTGTAAAGCAACTGCTTGCCGTACTCCCAGTCGTAGAGCGCCTTGCCCTCGTCGATTCCTTCATAGCACTGCAACCGCACCAGCGGGAAGTCCAAGGCTGAGGAGAGGGCCTTGGCCAAACCGGTCTTGCCCACGCCGGGAGGGCCTTCGATCAGGATCGGTTTCTCCATTCGGAGGGCCAGAAAAACGGCGGTGGCAATGGCGTCGTCGGCAATGTAGCCGCCAGCCTGGAGAAAATCCTTAACCCCTTGTTCGCTAATCATGATGGCCTCGTATCTTTGGATTTTGGTAACTTATTGGTGTCTTAATCTGCAATCTTTGCGCCGTTACGAGTCGTTGTTTGTGGCTTTTCAACTGCTGTTAAGCTATGCAATAAAAAAAACCGCTGGCACCCGGTGAGGGGCATCAATCCCTTCGGGGGCCAGCGGCAGAACAATACATAGGCACACAATGAATCAAAAAATTACATGCACTGCTTGAAGATGCCGATCATGTCCTGCAGACCGGTATCGGTCGGGTTGCCTTCGGTGCAGATATCGTTGACCGAGAAGCGTGACAGGCCTTCGACATCTTTTTCAAGCAGACCAAGATCCGTGAAGGTCTTGGTGATGCCCAGGTCGGCTTTCAGCTCCAGGCAGGCCTCGATGAATGCTTCGCCGGCTTTCATGTCGGACATTCCACATACGTTGATGCCGGCGGCCTGTGCCATCATCTTGAAGCGCTCCGGGCAGGCCGGCAGGTTGAATCTCATGACCGGGCCAAGGCCGATGGCGTTGCAGAGTCCATGGGGAGCATCGTACATGCCGCCCAAGGCGTGGGCCATGCTGTGAATCAGGCCGAGGCCGGCGCTGTTGAAACTGTAGGCGGCTGCCATTTCAGCCCACACCATGGCTTCCACGGCTTTGTCGTTGTTTCTGTTCATTGCCGATTGACGCAGGTTGCCGAAGATCAGCGAGATTGCGTTAAGGCCGGGGCCGTAGGCCGAGAGAACACCCAGACGGGAAGTGATCGCTTCAACGCCATGGGCCAGGGCGTCCATACCGGTGTAACCGGCCAGGTCGCCAGGCATGCACTGATGGATCAGCGGGTCATTGACCGATTTGCTGGGGGTACAGTTGGGATCGAACAGAGCCATCTTGTATTTCTTGTCGGTATGGTTGATGATCGAGAAACAGGATATTTCCGAACCGGTTCCCGAAGTGGTGTTGATGGCCAGCTGGGGAATCGTGTTGGCCTTGGTTGCCTTGAAAGCTCCTTCAAAACTGCGCACATCCTGTCCGTCATGGCTGTGAACGAGTTTGATAGCCTTGCAGGCGTCGTGCGAGCTGCCGCCGCCAAGACTGATGATGCCGTCGAATTTACCGGCTGCCAGCACCTTGGCGCCTGCCATGACTTCATGGTCTTTCGGATTGGGGGTTACTTTATCAAACACTTCGGAGTTGACCCCGGCAGCCTTCAGCACACCCTGGATTGTCTCGACAATGCCTGTGCCTTTCAGGCCGGTGGTTACGATCAGGGCGTTGGTCATGCCCAGTGCCCTGGCGTCGTTGCCAACCATGGTATGTGCGCCCCAGCCGACATTTACGGAAGGATAGGCGTGCATCATCTTGATCGGGTATTCCAGTCTTTCATTCTTAAGGGTCCGTTTGACATCTTTGTTGTGAGACATGGGTACTTCCTCCTTTTTGGTGTGTGTTTTTTGTGCTGCTTAATTGAATGGTGCTAAGCTTTACTGCTGCCGCTACAACTTTCCTTTCCTGGTTTTAGGTTGCCACCTCCTCAAAACTTTGTTTTTTTGACTCTACTTATCTGTTGCAAAAGAGCCGTGCTATGTTGGTTCAAGGCTCATGACTACTGGATGATTTATTGTTTAGCAAGTTGAATGCCAAACTAAAATATCTAATAATATCAAAATATTATGCGGATTTGGCGCTGTGCTGTCTGTTTGGGGGGAGATGGGTGCGGGGTTATCTGAAACAGTTTTATATAATTATGTGCACAATAGGTGCATTTGTGGCTATGGATTTTGTCTACACTGGGGAATTTTCACCCAGTCGCTTTGGCAGGGTCAGGCAATGATTGACAGGAAAAATAATAGAGGTGTGTTTTTGGTAATCAGCAGGGGTCAATGGCTGGAGTTACATGTTTGCTTATAAATGGCCTGTCTCACTCCGCAACGGTCATCCGCCGTCAGGAGATTTCCACAGCTTCCCCAGGCACGCCCCATACACCCTCCGGCACAGAGTTGCTTCCCTGGGCAATCGTTGCACTCGGGGATTGCGTCGACGCGATGACGGCTGATACGAAGCAATGATGACCAGAGTGGAATCCCTTCAGCAATGGCTGCGAGGAGCCCTTTATCGAAAACTCCTGTAACGGAGAATTCATCGGTGTGGCACAGCAGGCAGGGATAGATCCTGCCGGATGGTGTGACGTAGGGGTTTTCAAGAAAAGTACAACACTCCTGACGGACGGAATCGCCAGCCCGCCACTCCAGTGCGGCCACGATACCGATCTTTGCATAAAGCTCGCGAAAGTGAAAATCGCTCTCGTAACGCTCAAGCAAACTCAGGTACTGATCCAGATCGGGGGGCGCAAGCAATGACGTTTCAGAAGCACGGCCACACAAAACCATGGAACCGGTGGAGACGGAGTCGATGCCAACTTTGTACGCAAAATCAAGCAGCTTCGGAATTTCATGGAGGTTGTGACGCATCTCTGTGAAAAAAATCGAAACCCTCCGTGCAAGCCCCCCCTTCACAAGCTTCATAATTCCATTCATGGCCCCGCTATAGGCGCCTTCCCCCCGTACCAGATCATGCGTTACGGCCGTTGCCCCATCCAGGCTGACCTGGATCGAAAGGCCGGGGAAATCGATTCCACGCAGGGCTGCAATATGTTCAGCACTCAAAAGCATGACGTTGGTCTGGAGGATGACTTTCTTAAAACCCAGAGAACAGGAGCTCTGCAAAATTTCCAGCCAGTGCGGGTGGCAAAGCGGTTCACCGCCGGTAATCCGGATTCCGGTTCCACCAATTGCGGCAAAATCTTCTGCGAGACAAAGAAATGTCTCCTGAGATATGTGGTCATATGAAGTTGCTTGACCTGCACTGACCCAACAATGACTGCATACAAGATTGCAGGCGTCGGTGATGGCAACAGTCAGTATTCCGGGAGGGCGTAAGTCTGCCAGATCAAGTTTTTGCAAGAGCTCGGAAGGTTTCATGGCCGGATCTTTCCTGGTGAGGAATTACTCTACAGCGTGTATTTTATACCCAGTGTTTTTAGGGTGAAGCTTTATGTTGTGCCAGGATTGAAAGCGTATATAAATCAGATTGATACGGCTATGTGTGGAGAATATACCCTAGTGCACGCAAGAAACCTGTGTATGTGGTGTTGCGAAAAGCAACAGTGCTGTCGGGGCCGGCTGAATTCTTGAGGCCGGGAGAATTGTGAAGTGCCGAAGCTGCATGGTTGTTCATCATGTTTCCAGGCCATAGCGTTCCAGCTTGGTATAAAGGGTCTTGCGGTCGATTTCGAGCAGTTTGGCGGCGCGGCTCTTGTTCTGATCCACCAGTTTGAGGACCTTCTCGATGTGTTCACGCTCAACTGCCCAGAGCGGTGCCGGAGTGAAGGCCGCGGTTTCTGCACTGGTGGCATTTGCTACAGGCGTATAGCTTGCTTTGGGGGGTGAAAATGGAAACAGGTCGGGGGTTATGACCGGTTCATTGGCCAGAATGCATGCCCGGCGGATGGTGTTGCGCAGCTCCCGGACGTTGCCGGGCCACTGGTAGGCGCAGAGCGAAGCCATCGCTTCATCGGTAATCTCCCAGTTGGTGGAGTCATTCTCGTTGCATTGCCGGATGAAAAACCATGCCAGCGGCAGGATGTCGTCGACGCGTTGCCGCAAGGGGGGAACAGGAATCGGCAGCAGGTTAATCCGGTGATATAGATCTTCGCGGAATTCGCCGCGGTTGACACAATCACCCAGAATCTTGTTGGAGGCAAAAACGAAGCGGACGTTTACCTTGATATCGTGGTTTCCGCCCATCCGGCGGAAGGTACTGGTTTCGAGGATGCGAAGGAGTTTGACCTGAACGTCCAGCGGCATCTCCGATACCTCGTCCATGAAGAGGGTCCCGGTATCGGCCAGTTCGAACAATCCCGCACGCCCTTTGTTGGCACCGGTATAGGCTCCCTGCATATGTCCGAACAACTCGCTTTCAGCCGTGTTGGCATCAAATCTTCCGCAATTGACGGTTACAAACGGTTTATTTGCCCGGCGGCTGGCATCGTGCACAGCCCTGGCGATCAGTTCCTTGCCGGTGCCGCTCTCACCGCTTATCAGCACGTGTTCATCGGTCATCCCCCAGCGCTGAACCGTATCCAGAACTTTCTGGATTTCCTGGCTTTTGCCGATGATCTGGTGGTTGTCAAAGCGCTTAATCTCTTTTTTGAGGTTTATGTTTTCCATCCGCAGACGGTTTTTTTCGCAGGCCTTGTCGATCAAAAGTTCCAGCTCATCCAGTTTAATCGGTTTGGTAAGGTAATCATAGGCGCCGTGTTTGATGCATTCCACGGCGGTTTCTATGGTTCCGTGGCCGGTGAACATAATGACTTCGGGGATATTTGACTCCGCGCGCATCAGTTTGAGGGCTTCAACTCCATCCATGCCGGGCATGCGTATATCCTGGAGAACCACGTTGAAGATCTCTTCGCGATAGGCATCCAGCCCTTCTTCTCCGCTCGCGGTGGCGACTACCTTGTATCCTGAGCGGGTAAGTTCCATCTGCAACAATTCCCGGAGAGACCGGTCATCTTCCACGATCAGAACTTTTGTATCATTGCGGACTATTTTTGACATGCAGGCATCCTTACCGTAAATTTTGATCCTTTGCCGGTTTGACTTTCCACGGTGATATCGCCTCCAAAGCGTTTTACTATGTTGTATGTTACGGCCAGGCCGAGACCAAGGCCCTGTCCGACATCCTTAGTTGTAAAAAACGGGTCCCAGATCTGGTCAATGGCATCCTTGGAGATGCCGCAGCCGGTATCCCTGATTTGAAACAACACCATTGACTGCTCGTTAGTGCAGGTTGAAATTTCAACAATTCCGGAACCTTTTATCGCTTGATGCGCGTTCATCAGCAGATTCATGCAGACCTGGCGCAGGCCGGCCGGATCGCCGGTGACGTCGGGCAGATCGCTCTGCAGGTTCGTCTGGATATCGATTTTTTCATAACGGGACTTGTGTCTGACCAGTTCCAGAACTTCCAGCAGTATATCGTTGAAGTTTACGTTGCAGACGGAACCGTCCGACTTACGGCTGAAGGAGAGCAGGCAGTCAATGATGCCTTTGCAGCGGTATGATTCCCGGATTATGACCTGCAGATATTTGGGGAAATCGTCAAGACGGGGATCTTCAATCAGCGACTTTTCGTCGTTCAGGCGCCTGAGCAGGGCCTCGGCGTAACCGGCTACCGACGAGAGCGGATTGTTGATCTCGTGGGCGACTCCGGCCGCCAAAATTCCGATGCTGGAGAGTTTTTCCGCCTGCATCAGCTGGAGTTCCTGAAGCCGTTTTTCGGTCACGTCCCGCAGGAATACGAGCGCACGATTCATCTCGCCATGAATGTCTTCGATCGGCGTGGCTGTTACGTCAAAGTAGCGGATCTTTCCTTTGGAGAGTTGCGAGGAAAAGGAAATCTCCACACGTTCGCCGGCCAATGCCCGTTCCACCGGGCAATGCAGCGGAGCTGAATGATGTTCGGGATGAAACAGCTCCCGGCAGGAACATCCCGGAAGGGTTTCCTGGGGGAAGAGTTTCGGACAAACATGGTTACGGTGTTGAACGATGCCGTTGTGGTCATACACTACGACGCCATCACTGATAGAATCGAACATGGCCTGCAGTTCATTGCCTTTGCTGCGCAGCCCCTGATTGGCTGCCTCCAGCTCCTGGATCTTTTGTTTGACTTCACCGTAGAATCCGATTTTTGAGTTATCGAGTCCGAGCAGTCGCTCAAGCGAGCTTTCGTCCACTCTTGTTCGAACGGCAATCTTGTCCATCAATAGGCCCTTTCCAGTATGCGCAGGAGGTCCTCTTCATCAGCTTCACGGGGGGAAGTTACGATGCAGACATCCTTGAGTGCCTGACGTGCCAGTTCCGGCAGATCCTTGCGAAGGACTCCGATACTGCGCAGGCTGCGAGGGGCGCCACTGGACTCCAGAAGCGAGTCGAGCGTTTCCTGGACTTTTTCGCTGGCAGCGCTGATATCGCCGTTGGCACGGTGTCCTAGTCCCCAGGCCAGTTCCTGCAGCTTTTCGGTAACAACCGGAATGTCGTAGCGGATCACTTCCGGAAGCAGAATCGCATTGATGCTGCCGTGGTTCGCGTCATACAGGCCACCTATCGGGTGAGCCAGAGCATGGACTATGCCAAGCATGGAATTGGAAAAAGCCATGCCGGCGTGCAGGCTGGCCCTGGCCAGATTTTCCATGTCTTCCGGCCTGCGTTCATGAACTGCAGGCGCCAGGCTGCCTGTCAGCAGGCGCAGTGCCTTGATGGCATGGACATCGGTGAGGGTCGTGGATGCAATCGAAAAGAAAGCTTCCATGGCATGGCTGAGAGCGTCGGTGGCGGTGGTGCCGACAAATTCATCCGGGAGGGTTACAAGGGTGTTGGGGTCGGTCAGGCTGATATCGGGAGCAACACAGCGGCTCATGATGCATATTTTACGAAGGTTATCGGTATCACTGATGATTGCAAACTGGGAAACATCGGAACCGGTCCCGCAGGTTGTCGGGCAGAGCACCAGCGGCGGGAGCGGGCGAATGATCCGGTCCGGTCCCTCATAATCGCGAATCTTTCCGCCGTTGGATACTAGAATGGCGATAGCCTTGGCCGCATCCATGGAACTGCCGCCACCAAGGCCTACGATTACGTCGGCACCGTGGCGTATATATTCCTTGACCCCGGTTTCCACCTCGTGATCCTTGGGGTTTGGGGTGATCCCGTCAAAATAGATGAATTCGAGTCCGGCATCCAGAATGCTCCGCATGGCCTGATCGACCCATCCTGCATGGAAAAGCCCCTTGTCGCTGACCAGAAAAATTTTTTTGCCTCCCAGTCTGCGGGCGCACGCACCGACCTGGTTCAGCATGCCTCTTCCGAAAATGATTTCAGGAACCTCAAATTTATAATTATGCAGTGTGTTGTCCGGTTGTTTTTCCATTACAGACCTTTCATGGCAATCCAGCTTCTTGCATCCTGCGATGATGCGGGGGGATCATCGTGTTGATGTATACATTTACTAGCAATGCTCGTGCCCAATTCAAAACTAGGTTCTATGTTTTTGATCTTTTATTTGATTTTAAGCAAATATTATTTTGATGATGCTGTAATTGAACCATTCATATAAGCGTTGGCCTGAATCTGTGACTATTCTCCACGGTGTAGAACTCTTCCTCATCCCTCTAATCTATAATAATAACAGCTTACTACAAAACATGTCCAATTTGTCAACACATCTTTGATTAATACCCTGCTTGCTGTTAGATGTTGTAACTACCTGTAATTAAACAAAAAAACCAATGTTTTATTTTTGGCACTGCGGTTGCAAACCGATCGTCAACGGGTCGGGGGGATTCCGTCGCTGTTGAAGTATTGGATGACAGATAGCCGGTTCTATTGAATTTATAAAAACTGTGTCCGGGACAGACCTTGTGGTCAGGATAGATATGCCATCTACGGAAAGGAGCGGCAGGGTGGAATGAAACAAGTGGATTCAGAGTAGTCGATGTTGTCAATGATTAAAGACTTACCGCGATTAAGAAGAGTTTGGTGTTCAATTTCAAATTTATTGGGACAGGGGAGAAAGTTTATGAAAAAAACGACATTACTTGCATTAGGAGTCGTAGCGGCAGTTTCAGTGGCAACAAGCAAACCTTGTGATGCTGCGTTTGTAATCGGCGGCGAAAACGGCTGGCAGCTCAGTACGGACGGGATTGTGGATGTGTTTTCGACTTATGCTTCTACGAGTCCGAAACCGGGCGGCAATCGCTCCTTGAGCCTGCTCAGTATTGGCGGCACCGAAGGCTCCTATGATCAGCGCTTCGGCGTTGGTGTCGGTCTCCTGCCGTCGGTGATTGCCTTCAACGTCAAGGCACCTACCACCATGGGGGTGGATTCAAGTGTCAGGGTCGGTATCTATCCGAATATTCAGAACAAAAGTAATCAACGTTTTGACACAAGCCCCAATATCGATTTCCGCGAGTTTTTCTATACCGCCAAAGGAGCTTATGGCGAACTGCTGGCCGGTCGCGCCCTTAACCTGTATCAAGGTAAGAATATCCTGAACGATATGACCCTGCTGACTTCCGGCACCATTCCAGGCAATGCTTTCCGGGGTGGCACGACGTTGGGTCACATCGGCTACGGCTACCTATATACTAACTTTGGGCCCCAGATCCGTTATACTACGCCCGACCTGGCCGGTGTGAAAGTGGCTCTGGAAATTGCCGAGCCATATAAGATCAGTGCCGATACCGCCAAGACCAACTCTCCAAGGGTAGAAGCGGAGATATCATATGCCCAGATATTCGGCGGCACCTCGGTGCAGGCCTGGGTCTCCGGTCTGTATCAAACGGCACCACGTAGAGATACTGATGAAGCTCTTGCTGGTGGCGGGACACGCGTAGTAGGGCGCAAAGGAAAGGACAACGAGTCCATTGGTGGAGCTGGTGGCGTATCAGCCGGATTCAGCGGTGTAAACCTGATGGTCTCCGGTTACGGTGGCAGAGGTTTGGGCATGGTCAGTGCGCAGGACGGCGACTTTCTTGAGTCCACCTCCACCGATGCAAACGGCAAGGAGAGATTGCACTGGGGCTATCTGCTCCAGGCCTCTTATCAGATAACACCCGCCATAAAGTTGGGAGCCAACTACGGCCAGACCCGCCAGGAGAAAAACAGTAATGAGCCTGCCGGCCCAGTCATAATGAAGAATCAGGAATCGGCCGTTTTCATGGTTGCATACAACCTCAACAAGTTCACTCAGTTTGTGGGTGAGTACATCTATGCCCAGAATACCTGGCAGGATGGAGCAAAACAGCACTCCAACCAGTTTGCGCTGGGCACCATGTTTTACTGGTAGCCGTTTGGACATAATTTATCAAAGGAGCTTGTCATGCCTAAATACGTAATCGAACGTGAGCTTGCAGGCGCAGGGCAATTGCCGGCTGAAACATTACAGGCCATCTCTCAGAAATCATGCAGTGTACTCTCGGGGCTCGGCCCACAGATTCAGTGGGTGCAGAGCTATGTGACCGATGACAAGATCTACTGCATCTATATCGCACCCAATAAGGAAATGGTGCTGGAGCACGCCACACAGGGCGGATTCCCGGCCAACAGCGTTTCTGAAGTACGAATCATGATTGACCCGACCACAGCCGAATAAGTATCCCTTTGCTCCCCTTCCGGTTTTTACCGGGAGAGGGACTGTAATTCAATTCAAGGAGCATGTCATGACGTTAGCTTTACTCGTACTAATCAGTATTATGTGGATTCCGGTCGGAATGTTTTTTCTGGGTTACGGCGAGGCCAAAACTACCGGTTTTGTCAGTGCTGTTGTCGGTATCCTGGTGGTCATAGGCGCGACTCTTCAGGCCGCCGTCTTTACCGACCCCTTTACCGCCGGGCTGCTGTTCGTATTCGGCGTCCTTTATCTGCAGACAGGTCATGCCCTGCTGACGGGTGTTACTGATCTGCGTACCGTCGGAAACGGCGCCCTGCTGGTCGGTATCGTATGCGCCGTGTACGCATTCCTGTATGCCACCGGCGGCGGGGTGAAGCCGGATGGCAAGACTATTATCGGTGTTGTCCCCTATCTGGCCTTCATGAACCTGACGTTTGTAGTGATCTGTTTCACTGTGACCGGTGTGACCTATGGCAAGATCAACCCCAAGGTGGCCGCCTCCATGTTCATTGTCCTGACGTTCACCTGCCTGCTGGCACCGGCGTTTGGTCTTATGGGTTACGGCAAGCTGCCTTTCTAAAGATCCATACGCAATAAAAATACTCAAATTACGGAGGGAAGACATGAAAAAGAGCGTCATCTTGATAATTGCGGCATTGATGTTGTCAGCCACGATACCGGCAATTTCACAGCAAACTCCAGAAGAGAAGGTTATCTGTAATCTGGCCGCACAGAATTGCCTGAAAAGCGCCGATATACTCCAGAAGAGGATCAAGAAGCTGAATGGCGAATTAAAAAAAGGAACCAAGACGTATTCGGCCGAAGACCTGCAAAAGCTTGAGCAGAAGCTGAAAGAAACACAGGATCTGCTCGACAAGCTTGAAGGAAAAACGCCTGGTAAGTAGAAGTCAAACCTGTCCTTATGTCTGTCGGTGAATGTGAAAGGGGCGCTTGGCGCCCCTTTTTCAGGGAAGCCCAATTTGATGCTCATTCAACCACAGATATTTATTGCATTATTGGCGCAAGTATTGCGTATTATGGGTGCGATTGGGATGTGATTCCAATTTCAGATCAAAGATGCACTCAAGGCGGTGAGGATTGAGGCGACGAAGGCATACAATAGTATGTTGAGGAGCCGAAGACGAGCCAACGAAGAGGGCGCTTTGATATGGAAATGGAATGAAACGATTATCAATGCAAGTAAGCGGAGGAAGTATGAAAATGATTCGTTGTAGAGATGCTTGCCGGCTCTGTTCCGTGGTTTCTGCTGTGCTGATTCTGCTGCTGCATTTTTCGACCTCCCATGCATCCGATGTACGATATCTCTGGAAGAGTCGTGATCAGTTTGTTTCAGTGGTACCTCAGGACTCCGCAAAGGATGCCACGCCAGTTGCCAATGATCACCCGGTGGAGTTGCCGCTGGACCGGCTTGATTCGATCCTGAGCTCCATCAACGTGCGCTTGGCGGGTAGTGAGAAGCCCGGCCCACTCTTCACTACGGCAGCTGTTCAGGTTCTGGCGCCCCACCTTCAGCAGGGACTGCGTCAGGCTGCTCCCGGTGATGATGTGACCTTCGCAGTATTCGGCCTGCACGATGCCTTGTACGGTCTTGCAAAGAGTCCCAGGGTGACGACGGGCCGGGTTTTCTACAAGGGTGGTAAGCTCAATCTGATTGTCGGCCTGGTCCAGAAGGAGGTAAACGATCGTGAAGACCGTCGTCTTTCACCGTTTACGCCCGGCAGCAGACAGAAGGCAGCGGCAGGGGAGTGGGCACTGTTGACGGATACGCCTCTTGTGCGTAGAGACTGGATGGCTTTCGGTGAAGAGTGGCAGGCTCCTGTCGTGCCGGCGGGCATTGTTGATAAAAAAGCGGCAGCGGGGCAGTCAACAGCGGTTCAACCGGCCAAGCGACACGAAGACGCACGCAAACCGGCTGAACGGCTTGTGATCCTTAACGAACTTAAGGAAAAAGGACTGATAACCGAAGATGAGTACCGGGTCAAGCGCCTGGAAATTTTGAACGGAATATAAAAGGCCGGACAAAAGCCGGTCAGGCAATTTATTAACATCCCGTCAGCAGTAAGTTTGTAATACTTTGAACGGAAAATACGAAATATTGTTCGCATTTTCCGTTTTTTATGGGTATATTTAAATTCAATCAAACGTTTGAACTTGTTTGCGGGGGTAAGTCGGGTGGAAATCAAAAATGGCTGACAACGACTGTCGCGAAAATCTGATTGCAGCCGCCGTTCCGTTGTTTGCGGCGAAGGGCTTAAACGGTGTCAGTGTACGTGAATTGGCCTCCGCTGCGGGTGTAAACCTTTCCATGATTTCGTATTATTTCGGTGGTAAAGAGGGGCTGTATGCCGCCGTACTGACAGACCAGTTTGCCATTTTAGGGAAGCTTGAAGAAATCGAGCAGATGGAAATCGACACCCTGCTGAAATTCGAACTGTATGTTCGTGCAACGGTATCACGCTACCGCAAGAACCCTTACCTGCTCCGCTTCTACACCAGTGAACTGACCAATCCTACCACCTGCTTCGAGACCATTATTAAGCCGGCGATCAAAAAAGTAGTGCAGATGCTTCTGGATACTTTTAGCGACGGCCTTTCCCATGAGAAGTTCCGTGAGGGGCTGAATCCTGCCGATACAGTGCTGTCCCTGGCCGGGATGATAAACTTTTATTTTCTGCTTGAGCCGGCAACGGCCGAATTGGTTGATCACACACCGCAACGTGACGAGGAACTGATTCGCCACATCATGGATATCTTTACACGGGGAATTCTAAAATAAATGTCGGGTAATTTTTTTGTGAATATTACAAAAACAAACGTTTGATTGATAAAAGTTGCTGTAGCGAATATTTTTGAATGCAGACATGAAACGGGCGAAAATTAAACACTTGTTCAGTTACAACCATCATGAAAAAGGAGAAAACCATGGAACCCAATAATACCTTTGAATGTGGAATCTGCTATTACCAGAGCCTAGCCAAGGATTTTACACCGATTACGGTCAGCGCCAATTTTGCCGCCCTTGAATGTCCTAAATGCCTGAACAACGATGAAGAAAATTTCAGTGAAGTCACCACTGAAGAAAAACTGGCCGCATGACATAAAAACATAATCGTCCGTTTTATCATGAAACTCACAAGCCGCCCCAATCCGGGACGGCTTTTTTTGCAGGTATCGCAGGGAAATTATTGCAGTAAAATCAATATGCGGTATGATCTGTGAACTGTTTCCACTGTGTCGTGAAATTATTGCTGTAAGAGGGGGTAGCTGATGCATGAACGCGAAAAACTGTACATCGATGGCCATTGGGTGTCACCCGTTGGAACGAAGTTTCTTGAAGTCAAGAATCCAACCACCGAGGCGGTAATCGGCCGGGTTCCGGCAGCGACCCCTACAGAAGCCGGACAGGCGGTTGCTGCAGCCAGAACTATAGCAAATGCATGGGGATGCACACCGGTTGCGGAGCGAATTACGTTCCTGGAAAAAATCCATCAGGGACTCACAAGGCGGGCTGACGAGATCGCCAGTACGATTACCGCCGAAGTAGGGATGCCCATCAAGCTCTCGCGGCGTATTCAGGCCGGGTTGCCGATCGCTGTTCTGGACAGTTATGTTAAACTGCTCGGCGAATTCGCCTTTGAAGAGAGGATCGGCAACTCTCTGGTGATGCGCGAGCCGGTCGGTGTCGCGGCCTGTATCACCCCTTGGAACTACCCATTGCATCAGGTGGTTGCAAAACTGGCGCCTGCCCTGGCTGCCGGCTGCACCGTGGTACTCAAGCCGAGCGAGGTGGCTCCGCTTTCCGCCTTTATCTTGGCAGAGATCATCCACGAGGCCGGACTCCCGGCCGGAGTTTTCAACCTGGTGACCGGCACCGGCCAGGAGGTCGGAGAATACCTGGTGCAGCATCCCGATGTCGATCTGATCTCCTTTACCGGTTCGCTGCGCGCCGGCCGCCGTATAGCGGAACTGGCGGCCGGGACTGTCAAACGGGTGACCCTGGAGCTGGGAGGCAAGTCTGCCGCCGTCGTTCTGGACGATGCCGACCTGCCTGCGGCGGTCAAAGGAACCATAGGAGCCTGCTTCCTCAATTCGGGACAGACCTGCACCGCCCACACGCGCCTGCTGGTGCCGGAAAAGCTTTATGATCAGGCAGCGGCACTGGCGGTGGCCGCCGCCTCCGCATATGCGCCGGGGGACCCCGGTGATGAGCAGACGCGGCTCGGGCCACTGGTCTCGGCGACCCAGCGGGACCGGGTGCGTGACTATATCCGCCAGGGAGTTGCAGAGGGGGCCGAGCTCCTGACGGGCGGTGCGGAGCCGCCGGAAGGCCTGCCGACAGGTTTCTTCGTCCGTCCGACCGTATTCGGCAGAGTCACCCCGAATATGACCATTGCCAAGGAGGAGATCTTCGGCCCGGTATTGTCGATCATGAGCTACAAGGATGAAGACGATGCCATAAATATAGCAAACGGCACCAGCTATGGGCTGGCTGCGGCTGTCTGGTCCGGAGATCCGGAGCGTGCCGAACGGCTTGCCCGGCGACTCAAGGCGGGTCAGGTGGATATCAATGGCGGGGCATTTAACCTTCTGGCTCCTTTTGGCGGGTGCAAACAGTCGGGTTATGGAAGGGAACTGGGGGCGTACGGGCTGGAGGAATTTCTGACCCTAAAGTCTCTTCAGTTCAAATAATGAAGTGAAAACAGATAAGGACTAACGATATGCCCTTGTTAACAAAAGGCTCCCTGGAGATTGACTATATAGAGGAAGGTCGTGGCGAGACCGTGATCCTGATTCATAGTTCGGTCAGTGGCAATCGGCAATGGCGTTCACTGACCGAGTCATTGAAGGATCGCTATCGGGTACTTGCCCTGAACCTGTATGGCTATGGCAGCACCACGCCCTGGTCCGGCAATGAGCCGCAAACGTTTGAAAAGCAGGCCGAACTGGTTATGTCGCTGTGCGAGGATGCCGGTGACACCGTCCATATCGTCGGTCATTCTTTTGGCGGCGGGGTTGCGCTCAAGGCGGCCGCGCTTATGGGAAACAGGGTGGGTAAGCTTATACTCTATGAGCCGATTCCGTTTTACCTGCTGAAACAGCATGATCGTCACCTGGATTATGCTGAAGTTGCCGCTTTGAGCGACTCTGTCAAGCAATTCGGCAGGCGCGGCGAATGGTCCAAGGCGGCCGAGACCTTCGCGGATTACTGGTCGGGGCCGGGCACATGGAAGGCAATGCCCGAGCAGCGTCAGGCAACGTTTATTGCTGCACTTCCGCACAGCTATTTTGAATGGGATGCGGCCTTGAATGAAACGGCGACCATCGACGAATTGAAAGGTATTGCCGCCAGAACTTTGGTCATTAATTCCGTGGAGACGCAGAGCCCGATCCTGGCAATTGTCGAAATACTCAAGAGTTCCTGCCCTGGATGGTCATTTACGCAAATACCGGACGGCGGGCACATGGCGCCGTTGACCAATCCCGGAGCCATCAATCCCCTCGTGAGGCAATTTCTAGATACTTGAATGATCACAAGCTTTTAGCTGACCTTTTTGATTTTCAATAATCTTGCCATTACAATACCGGCAACGGCCGCGACAATGCTGAGCATGGCTCCCATCTTGGCGGCGCTTTTTATGGCCGGATCGGTAAACGCCTCGCCGGAAACAAATAGTGCTACCGTAAATCCGGTGCCGGCAATTATCCCTGCAATCAGTAGTTCTCGTCTGCGCATGCCTCTGGGCAGTCCAAATCCAAAGCGGGTCGCAAGCCACCCGAAGCTGAAAATACCCACGGTTTTACCCAAAATAAGCGATATCAGCACAATCCAACTGACAATTCCAATGCTGGAAAACTCAACTCCTGCATTGGCCAGTCCAAATATGAAAAGGCCGAAATCGACCACGATTTTCCATTCATGTTCAAACTGATGCATAGGCGAACGATCGTCCGGATCTTCTTCGAATATCTGTTTTGTTTCTCTGGGAGCATGTGGTAAAAACGGCACAATAAAAACAAGTGCCAGCGCAGGATGCAGACGAGCACTGTGTAGACCTGTCCAACTCATGACGCCGCCCAAGATCAAGTAGGGCCAGTAATTATGGACACGCAGACTTCGCAGGCCATATGCCGTCAGCATGCCGAGACAGGTCAGGAGTAGCCAGGCAGGTTCGGCAGGCAGGCTGGGGTTTGGGTAAAATATGGCAATAATGACCAACCCGATTGCATCGTCTGCCACTGCCAATAGAAGCAGGTATGATACGGCAGGGTGTCTGTCCCCGAATGCCATACGGGCAGCCAGCCAGGCCAAAGCGATGTCGGTAGCAGTGGGGATTCCCCACCCGTTGGCAAGTCCTGGGGCGCCCAAGGTGTTGTTAAGTATGAAATAGACGCCAATTGGGCCGACTACTCCGCCCAATGTGCCTAACAGTGGATTGATCGCCTTGGAAAAGGGATTCAGGCTGCCGCCGGGTAGGCAGCTCTGGGTTATTTCGACTGCGGCGATAGCAAAAAAGAGAACCATGAAGAGTTCGTTTGAGATGAAATGAAAAGAGAAGCCGCCAAATACCGGCTCGTTTATGAAGCGGTAATAAGTGTCCTGAGCCAGATTGGCCCAGATCACGGCAACAATAACTCCTGTTATTAGTGGTATTGAGAATTCTCGCAACAGATTCAGTCGGTGCTTCATTTAAATGTCCTCAAGCTCACCGTTCATCTGTATTTTAATGGTTTTCAGTTCTTTGCGAATGAAAGAGCTGTACGCACGTTGCCGACCAGGTTGATAAGTCTTGGGCCGATGTCGGTTTCAATCATCTGTTTCGACAGTTGAAACGATGCGCCGCTGCAGCTGAAAACCATGATGGTTCCGTCATCGAGCAGCAACGGCACCGCAATGGCATGAACCTCTGTTCTCCAGTTGCCAAGGCTCAAGCAATAACCGAACTCCTGGTAGTCCGCCATCGCCTTGTCAATGCCTTCCTTGACAACCGGCCAATTATGCTCGTCGTTTGCCCGGATCTGCCCCAACAGTTCAGTACGCTCGTCCTCGGGCAGTGCGCAAAGATAAGCCCTTCCCATTGAGGTTGTAGTGATCGGGATTTGCGAGCCGACATCAAGCTGGACCGTGAATGTCGAGGTGTTCCGATACGTGTCGATATAGATCATATTCATTTGATCTCGAATGCCAAGATTGACCGAGGCTTGTGTATGCTCGGCAAGCGCCTGCATCAACGGCCGCGAAATGCGCCGGATGTCCATCTGGGCCAACTTGGCGTAACCAAGGCTGATCACCGCATTTCCCAGGCAGTATTTGTTGTTTGCTTTGGAAAAATTGAGATAGCCAAGATCCGCGAGGGTGAATGTCAACCGGGAAACAGTTGATTTAGGCAGCCTGGTTCTTTTCGATATTTCCTGATTGCCCAGATAATTATCGCTGGGGTGAAAACAGCTCAAAACCTCAAGACCCCGTGCCAAGGCCTCGACAAATTTGCGAGCATCTTCCGGGGATTTGCCGGGTCTGTGTTCTTTTGTCATGCCACTTGTCTCCGCTGAATAATATATGTTTTGTGTAAAATTATATTATGTACAGATTTGCATAAACAACACTCCCATGTCAATCTAAAACGGGAATTTTGGTACACAAGTTCCGCTATGCAGTATTATTTATAGAGGCAAAATATAGAAGGCTTGGTGGCTAAAAGCTTGTAAATATCTAAAAACATGCATATTTATGCTGTTAGGCAGCTGGTAGATAATTTTATGTTGTGACCAATATTTTTGTTTGCAATTTGATTGGTTTGTTGTATTATTGAATAACAGTTCATTTGTGCCGCATAGCGGAATTTGTTTGGTTGGTGTGTGGAGTGGTGTTCGGTGGGGATGGAATGCATGCCATGATTTAATTCAGTATATCTTGACAACAAAATATGTATTGTGGTACTCGAATACTGAAATTGCTGATTCTTGGATAATTAACATTGTTTTTTTTAGGATAAATCGCTGTTGACAATAACAAAGGCTCTTTTTCGCAAACGGGCCGGAAATCTGATTACGGGGAGAATATTATGTACTTCGGACTTACTGATGAACAGAAGATGATGCAGGACGTGGCACGGGATTTTGCTCAAAAAGAGATCGTTCCGACTCTTAAGGATGACGAGGCTAATCATCGCTTCCGTCCGGAGCTGGTCAAGAAGATGGCCGACCTCGGCTTTTTCGGCTGTGGCCTGCCTGAGGAATACGGCGGCAACGGCTGCGGCTTTCTGGAGTCAGTCCTCATTGCTGAACAACTTGCCATGGTCAGCGGCTCCTCGCGACTCCCGCTCAACATGCAGAACATCGGGCCTGCCATTACGGTTAACAAGTTCGGCACAAAGGAGCAGAAAGAACGTTTTATTCCTTCCTGGGTCAGCGCCGAGTCCTACGGTTTTTTTGCCATCACTGAGCCTAATTCCGGTTCGGATGTGGCCGGCATGGGAACCACGGCGACCGATCGCGGCGACCATTGGGAGCTGAACGGTCAGAAAATGTGGATCTCCAATGCGCATCTTGGCGATTGGGGCCTGGTGTACGCCATGACCGACAAAAGCAAACGCAACAAAGGGATGACCTGTTTTATCGTTAATCTGAAAGGGAACGAAGGGATCGTTACCGCTCCGATCGAGACAAAACTCGGTCTGCACTGTGCGCCGACCGGCGAAATATCCTTCAGCCAGGCCAAGATCCCCAAGGACTCGGTTCTGGGTGAGGTGAACCACGGATTCCAGATCTGCATGTGGCAGCTCAATAATACCCGGATCAGCTGCGCGGCCGGTGCCCTCGGGATCGGTGGCGGCGCTATTGATGCTGCCATTGCATACGCCAATGAGCGCACCCAGTTCGGAAAGAAGATCGGCTCCTTCCAGTTGATCCAAGGCTCTATCGCTGAAATGGTTGCAGAACATGAAGCGGCCAAACTGCTGGTGTACCAGGCTGCCTGGCTCAAGGATCAGGGGCTTCCCAACCAGTATCAGACCTCCATGGCCAAACTGTTTGCATCCGAAGCCGCCGTACATGCGACCAGCGAGGCCATGAAAATTTTCGGCAGCTACGGCTTCTCCACCGAATACCCGGCCGAGCGCTTCCTGCGCGACTCCATGTCGCTCCGTACAGTCGAAGGGACCAGCAATATCCAGAAAACCATCATCGCCGGCTTCGCTCTTGGTGATGTGACCAACCGTTAACAACCAGTACTGGGCTAGTGTGTCATATTATTAAATAATTTATAGATGGAAAGGGGTCCGTAATGTCACGAAAACAAACACCGCTGCGTCCATATTTCGAAAAAATGGCCGATATCGGCAAGGCGCTCAGTGAAGCAGAAGTCCGCCGTTCGCAGGAAAATATCGATCTGGTTCGTGAACAGGAGCGGATCCTCGCCGAGGAAAACGAGAGAGTCAGGAACGCGGGTATCCCCGCCAAGAAAATTCATGAGCGGGGCGGTATGACCATCTACGACCGCCTTGACTACCTGGTTGATGCCGGCACCTGGTCTCCTCTGCATACCCTCTATAATCCACGGGACAATGAAGAAGGATGTACCGGAGTCGTCAACGGCATCGGCAAGATCGAGGGCAAGTGGGCGGTCATCATCGGTTTTGACAACAAGGTCATGGCAGGCGCCTGGATCGCCGGTCAATCCGAGAATATCCTGATGGTAACCGACATGGCCAAGCGCCTTAACGTGCCGTTGGTCTGGCTGACCAACTGCAGTGGCGTCAAGCTGATGGAGCAGGAGACTGTTTACGCTGGCCGCCGCTCCAGCGGCGCTCCCTTCTACCGGCATGCCGACCTCAATCACCTGGGAATCCCGATTCTCAACGCCATCTACGGCACCAACCCGGCCGGAGGCGGATACCAGGGAATCAGCCCTACCATCCTGCTGGCCCACGAAGGGGCTAATATTGCTGTCGGCGGCGCCGGTATCGTAGGCGGCATGAATCCCAAAGGGTATATTGATGCCGAAGCGGCCCGGGCCCTGATCGATGGCACCAAGAGCTTCAAGGCCAAAGATCCGGGCCGCGTGGAGACACATTTTGATCAGACCGCCTACTTTCGCGAGGTCCATGACACCGAAAAGGGCGTGCTGGACGGCATCAAGGATTACATGCGCATGATGCCGGCCTATGACCCGACCATGTTCCGGGTCGCCGTCCCGGCAGCGCCAAAGTTCCCGGCCGAAGATCTCAACATGATCCTGCCCGCCAATCAGAAGCGTCCCTATGATGCCATCCAGATCTTGGCGCGCCTTACCGACAACAGCGAGTTCATGGAATACCGGCCGGAGTACGGTCGCGAGGTCTATGCCGGCATTGCCAAGATAGATGGTTTCCCGGTGGCTTTCATCGGCAACCGTCAAGGGGTCTTCCCCGGCTATCCTGAATATGCCAAGGGCGCCTATCCTGCTGTGGGCGGCAAGCATTACCGTGAAGGGCTCATCAAGCAGGCGGAATTCGTCACCCTGTGCGGCCGTGACAACCTGCCGATCGTATGGATGCAGGACACCACCGGTATTGATGTCGGCGATCTGGCCGAGGAAGCGGAATTGCTTGCTCTTGGACAGTCGCTGGTCTACTCCATCGAGCAGACCGATCTCTCGATGATGTGCGTCGTCCTCCGCAAGGGAACTGCCGCTGCCCATTACATCATGTGCGGCCCCCAGGCCAACAACAATAACGCCTTCACGCTCGGCACCCCGCTGACCGAAATCTACGTCATGCACGGCGAAACAGCCGCCGCCGCCTCCTACGCCAGGCGCCTAGTCAAGGAGGACGAAGCGGGCAACGATCTCACTCCGGTCCTGGACAAGATGAACCAGATGATCAAGGATTATCAGGACAAGTCCCGACCGGCCTACTGCGGCAAGACCGGCTTTGTCGACGAAATCGTGACAATGCCTGACCTGCGCAAGTACATACAGGCCTTTACCGGAGCCAACTACCAGAATCCAAGGTCGATCACTCCGGTTCATCAGATGCTTCTTCCTCGTATTATCAGGGGATAGGGTTGTCAACAGTGCAAAGCCCCGGCCGTTATCGTCCGGGGCTTTTGTCCACCGCCTTCAGTGGACGCCAGGTTCGGTTGGAATGTCACATTGCCAGTGAAATTATTAGAGTGAATCTGTTTATTCAATATATCTGAAAAGGAGTTGCACATGAGCAAAGCAAAAAAACCTCTGGGATTAACTGAAGTCGTATTGCGGGATGCCCATCAGTCCCTCTTCGCCACTCGTTTGCGTCTGGATGACATGCTTCCCATTGCTGATAAACTTGATCAGATCGGCTACTGGTCGATTGAGATGTGGGGCGGCGCCACGTTTGACTCCTGCATCCGTTTCCTTGGCGAAGATCCCTGGGTGCGACTGCGCGAACTGAAAAAGGCCATGCCCAGGACACCGCAGCAGATGCTGTTCCGAGGACAGAATATCCTCGGTTACCGCCATTATGCCGACGATGTGGTCGAGAAATTCGTGGAGCGGGCAGCGGTCAACGGCATCGATGTATTCCGGGTTTTTGATGCCATGAACGACCCGCGCAACCTCGAAACGGCTATCAAGGCCGTCATCAAGCAGGATAAGCATGCCCAGGGAACCATGTCCTACACGGTCAGCCCGGTTGACACGATACCCAAATGGGTTGACCTGGCCAAGCGTATCGAAGATATGGGCTCGCACTCGCTCTGTATCAAGGACATGGCCGGTCTGCTTTCCCCCTACGTTGCCTATGAGCTGGTCAAAAAACTCAAAAAAGCGATCGATATCCCGATCCACATGCAGTGCCATGCTACTACAGGCATGTCCACCGCCACCTATGTCAAGGCCATCGAAGCCGGCGTTGAAAATGTTGATACTTCCATCTCCTCCATGAGTATGACCTACGGCCACTCGGCAACTGAGGCTCTGGTTGCAATTATGGAAGGAACCGATCAGGCCACCGGCCTTGATATGGTGAAGCTGCAGGAGATTGCCGACTATTTCACGATCGTCCGTAAAAAATATGCAAAATTCGAAGGTTCGCTGAAGGGTATTGATGCCCGCATAATCCTGGCACAGGTTCCGGGCGGCATGTTGACCAACATGGAAAGCCAGCTGAAGGAGCAGAACGCCGGCCACAAGATGGACCTGGTGCTGGAAGAGATTCCCCGGGTGCGCAAAGACCTGGGCATGATCCCGCTGGTTACCCCGACCTCACAGATTGTCGGGACCCAGGCGGTCATCAATATCCTGACCGGCGAGCGCTACAAGTCCATGACCAAGGAGACCGCCGCTGTTTTAAAAGGTGAATACGGCGCTACTTCTGCTCCGGTGAACAAGGAACTTCAGGCAAAGGTTCTGGCCGGGGCCGAGGCCATCACCTGCCGTCCGGCTGACCTGATCGATCACGAAATGGACAAGCTCACCGCCGAACTGCGCGGCATTGCGACCGAAAAGAATCTCAAGTTTGGTGATCATGAGGTAGAGGATGTATTGACCTATGCCCTGTTCCAGCAGGTGGGACTCAAGTTTCTCGAACACCGCGACAATCCGTCCATGTTTGAACCGGTTCCCACCGGCGAGGAGAGCGCTCCCAAGGCTGCCGCAGCAGCACCCGCTGTTGCAGGCGGAGAA
The DNA here is from genome assembly GCA_964458105.1 of uncultured Geobacter sp. Classification (GTDB taxonomy): domain Bacteria; phylum Desulfobacterota; class Desulfuromonadia; order Geobacterales; family Pseudopelobacteraceae; genus JACRCG01. The sequence goes on along the minus strand of CAYWJJ010000040.1, from coordinate 682 downwards.
GTGTTCACCGTCACCGGCGGAGGGCAGACCTTTACGGTTCAGGTTGCAAAGGCAACCGGTGCCGCCGCGGCCGCCGCGGCAGCAGCATCTGCTGTCAGTGGTGCTGCACCGGCCGCAGCCCCGCTAGCTGCCGGCGTTTCACGGAATGATATCGTTTCGCCGCTGGCCGGCAATGTCTGGAAGATCGAGGTCGAACCGGGCCAGAAGGTGCAGGAAGGTGATCTGCTCCTGATTCTGGAAGCGATGAAGATGGAAAATGAAATTTTTGCCGATCGTGACGGTATCGTCGGCACGATTCATATTGAAGAAGGCAACGCGGTCGTTATTGATCAGCCGCTTGTGACGCTGCTGGGGGCCGGCGATGCTCCCGCTCCGGCAGGCGGTTCTGCAGGTCCGGTGGCTGCCGGACAGGCTCCTGCAAACGGAGTTACAGCTCCTCTGGCCGGTAACGTCTGGAAAATCGAAGTTACCGCAGGGCAGAAGGTTCAGGAAGGCGATCTTCTTTTAATCCTCGAAGCGATGAAGATGGAAAACGAGATCTTTGCCGACAAGGATGGCGTCGTCAGTCAGATTCTGATTCAGGAAGGCAATGCCGTGGATATCGGTCAGACCCTCCTGACTATCGACTGATACCAAGGTGCAATCAAAATGAGTACAAGGCGGCGAGGAGAGTGGCGACCGA
>CAYWJJ010000039.1:0-42407 GCA_964458105.1 uncultured Geobacter sp. | reverse complement strand
CACCGGCCAACATCCTGATCTTCCCGGACCTGAACTCGGGCAACATCTGCTACAAGCTGCTGCATCACTTGGGAGGAGCCGAGGCGATCGGTCCGATCCTGATGGGGATGAACAAGCCGGTGCATGTACTGCAGCGCGGCGACAGTGTTGAAGATATCGTCAAGATGGCGGCCATTGCCGTTGTTGATGCCCAAAACAACTAATCTGCAGCTGGCATGACAATTGAATCTGCTTAATCAAATCAAAAAGCACGGGAACAGGCTAAGGGCTGCACCTCGTGCTTTTTTTGTTATTAACCGGCAGGTTACACCTCACAGCCAATGATCTCGCTCCGGGAGTTCGGGCATTAACTACGCAATAACACTTGTGCTGTGTGAAATATCCGGCTATTTAGCGCACAACTATTACGTGTATCGTGCAAAAATACAACAATTCTGAGATATTATGTAATTTAAATGCTTTGACATGCCGCTGAAATTAAATTAAGTTCGATTCGTTTAAGAACCACCACCCCAGGAGGTACAGATGTTCCTTCTCCCTAAAGGTAACCCCTTATTTGAGAATCTGGCTGTAACCAAACTCAAACTTCCGGAAGTCCTATCAAAACTGAGTACCGGCGGTTTTACCGGTTACTCCAGCTTTGTATTTCAGAAAAGCACCATTATCCTGGTTTTTGAAGACGGAAAGCTGGTAAGCGCTCTTTTTGAAGACCTGAACGGCAAGAGGCAGAACGGATTTGAAGCGGTGTCCACGCTGGCTGAACTGATGATCACATCAGGCAGCGGCGCCATGAATGTCTATAAGCTGTCCAAAGATCTCACCATGTGCATACATGCTCTACTGGAGGGTGAAACTCTTTATAAAGCTCAAGAACTCAAACTGATAGACATCAATTCCCTTCTCAAAAGAGTCAAAGATGACCGGATGAACGGCTGTCTGCGGATTTATACCGATGAGCATTCCGCCATGATTTTTTACAAGGAAGGCAATCCGCTCGGTTTTTTCCATGACGGTTCCAGCGATATAGAAACATCCTCTTCAGAATCGCAAAAGATTGCCGGCCTGCCTGGAGCAAAGATCGACCTATTCTCCACTCAAAGTGTTGAAGAAATCATGGGGATCAATCTTCTGGAGGTCGCAAACATCCAGAAAATATGGGATACAACCGTTGCACTGCACCAATCGGAAATTGATAAGACAAACAAGGAACGACAAGAGCGGGACATGAAAATAGCGTCTCTGAAACTTGCCGAGCTTGAAGAACAGGTAAAGTCGATTGTTGGAGAATATGTAGGCAGGGTCGGGCGCGGAATAGTTGAAAAGGAGTTGTCCGACAATGGAGGGAATTCGTGCCTGATTGATGACACCGGTTTCGCAAAATTCTTGAGCGGAGTGGAGCGGGCGGCCAGACTCCTGATCAGCGGCACAAATATCAAGTTGATGATGGAAAAACTGAACTCGGCCATTTCTGTCGCTAAATCGGATTTTTAATTTACTAGTGGCGCACTGGAGGATATATGGAAAAGTTTTTAGAGCTGTTGACCCAAATGAACTCGTTCGACCTTGTTCAGGTCATATTCTGGGGCCTCGCCGGCGCGATAAGTTTTTACTTCAGCATAGGTAACGCAAGGGTTTGGACAAGTATTTCCATAGGATTTTTTCTAATCTTCCTGAGCCAGGCCTATGGTATCAACCCCTGGGGCCATTATCAGAAGCTTACCGCTTTTCACTATATTGTCGGTACCGTGGCAATCATGATGATAACCCACGGCTTTCTGGAATATTATGTCTTCTGCCGAACTTTTGAAATTTCCGGCAACAAACTTATTGTGTACCTGAGCACACTGGGGATCCTGGTGATCTCCGGTGCGTTCCTGATAATAAACCCCAATCCAAGCCCGAACACCATCAGAAACATCAGAATGGTTGAGAACTCAATCTGGGTTTTTCTGTGCGTAATGAATATCGAGCTGGTCAGAAAAATTTACCTAGCCATCAAAGATTCGGATATTTCCAAAGGTTTCATCGCCTTCGGTTTTGTTTTTTTCTTCATCTTTCTCTGGAGAGGTTCAGAACTTTACCTGCAGATTTTCCAATGGGACCAGGACTGGCAGGACATCATAGCACTGATGACTGACGAAACCTCCGACATCGATCAATACATGGGTCGCGTCCAGCTTTCCCAGGAAGTAAGGCGTTATGCCGGCCTGCTGTCCGGTATTTCCGTCGGTGGAACATTTACCTACATCTACCGTTTGCTGAAATAGAACCGCTTTAGCTTAAACGCAAAGGAGCGAGGATGCAATTCATGCCAAGACTTTTGCCTTCCGTCATAATGGCACTGCTTGTTGTTACGCTGCCGGGTTGTGGTGAAAAAAACGTCACAGCGCCGACAGCTGCAACTAAACTTGAAAGATCACAGCCCTGTTTTGACTGTCATGGAACATTACCCTCAAAAATAACCGGTGCAGTTATCGCCGAAGAATGGAAGCTATCGCTTCACAACACAACTAATGCAGCGGGTTGCATAGATTGCCATTTCCTGCTTGCTTCCGACGCCCAGCCCCATATAGACCGGCTTTGTGCTCCATGCCATTCAGCAACACCCGTTACGAGTTCGCACACAGGACTTCCCCCCAATGCCATCAGAAACCCGGACAGTTACGGTATCTGCGGCAAGTGCCATAACAGCGTGGCTGGTTTGGGACTGAGCAACCATAACAATGTAACCAACAACACACTTACCAGCCATTTTTCAACGCCGACACTATCTGCCTACACATCCGGCACTTACAAGGCACGTTACGTGTCTAAAAATTATGAGAATTCCTGTCGTTCTTGCCACAACCCGCACGACACCACTTCCCGGATGAACATTCTGCGCCAGTGGGCGCGCAGCGGTAAAGGTGATGTTTCTGCGGCACCCTGGACCAATTACGACTTCAGAACCCGCGGAACAAGCACCCCGGGCGCCACGCCAGCCAACTCCTTCGGCACTGACTGCGTCCGCTGCCACACCGCAACCGGCTACATCAACTACCTGGCCAATAAGGGCATTGCCCCCTTCGGCGGAACTTCGAAAGTCGAAGGCAAGGAGGTTCTGGCCTGCAACGCCTGCCACATGGATTACAGCTATGCCCGGCGGCAAGTAGGCGCCGTCACAGCCTTCTACAACAAATCTACTGCAAACAATATCAGGATTCGCATAGCGATTACCTATCCCGACATCGGTGAATCCAACCTCTGTCTTAACTGCCATGTCGGGAGAGAAACGGGCAAAATCATCAAAGAGCTGGCCGATCCGACCCTCACTTCAAACAAGATCACAACCCCAAGTGGTCCCTATAGCTTCATAAACACCTCTTTTGAAAACTCGCACTACCTGACAGCAGGTGCTACAGTTTTCAAAACCAGCGGGTTCGAGTTTTACAGTTCATACCGTTACGACAACCCGTCATTCTATGCCCATGACAAAATCGGGGTCGGCAACCACAAAAATACCGGTACAAGCGGCCCCTGCATCACCTGCCACATGAAACCCGACAATCATACATTCCTCCCGGTTGCCAAAGACAGTAGCGGTAATATAACCGCCCTTACGAGCACAGCCTGCAACAACACTCTCTGTCATAACGGAAGCATGGGAGTAACGGAAATAGAGCATCAGAAAGAACTATTCAATGCCGCAATGGACGCTCTGAAAGCAATGCTGCAGAACAAGCTTGCTATATACTTTTTCAACGCCAACCCATACTTCTTCACAAAACCATACGTAGTAGGCTACAAGGAATCCGGAAGCTGTTCAGAGAACCTGGCTGTCAAAAACTGGCAAACAGGTGGAACAACAGCATTCAGTTATTCTGCGACGACCAAGTCATGCCGTTCTGCAACGGCAGTTTCAGGCATAATCGACACGGGTGCCAACAACATGGGGGCGGCATTCAACTACAACCTGCTGTTCCACGATTTTGGCGCATTCGCACACAATCGTTTTTATGCCAAGCGATTGATTTATGACTCGATAAGCTGGCTATATGACAACGATATTAAAGCATCAAGCAATGCTCTTGGTTATCTCTCGGATGTGGAAGCTGCAATTCAGAGCTCGACTGCACTGACTCCACAGCAAAAAAGTGATGCCTGTAACTATCTGTTCACCAGCAACACTTACACCGCCTACATTTCCAAAGACTCACGCAACTGGCGTCCCGGCAGCAGTTCATCAAGCCCGGTTTATTGATTAGATGTTTGTAATCACAAGAACGTCACATGATTCCGGAGGATCTATGAAGTATGTCGTTTCATTATCTACAAGCATCCTGCTGTTTGTTCTCTTGGCTGCAAATTCCTACGCCATCCCGGCCTTCACCCGTGCCAACAAGGTCGAGTGCAGCACCTGTCATACCGTCTATCCTGCACTTAATGAATATGGTGAGGCCTTCCTGAAAAACTCCTATGTATATTTCGGCAAAGGCCCCAAAGGTGCCAAATCCAAAGAGGCGGTTCCGGCTCCTGCGGCTGCGGTAAAAAAAGTACAGGAAGGCAAGCTTCCCGCAGCAGCGCGGCCGGATATAAAGGGCTCGGGCAATGCCGATACACTCAGCAAGCTGAAAGCCGGCGCGATGCTGGCAACCGACGAAAACACATCTGATTTTACTGCCGCAGCCCCCCAAGAGGTTAATGTCGAACAGCGTCAACCGGCTGCCGCTGCCGTTGCAGACACCAAAACGGAAGGGATTTTGCTGTCTGCAATTCCGGAACAACTGCCGATCTCTTTCACAGCCAACCTTCACGGAACCTACAATGGCAATGCGGCCAATGAGTTCGATTTTTCTTCCCGCGCACTCAAGCTTAATGCCGGAGGAAATTTCGCCGAAAAGGCCGGGTTCTTCGGCACCTATGTGGTATACACCGAAAATGTCGCAAGTATCACCAACACCAGCCAGACCCCAACCAACTTGACCAGCAAAAATGATATCGGGGAATTGTTCCTGATCTGGCGGCACGTCTTAGACTCTCCGATCAACCTCAAGATTGGGCGCCTGCAGCCGAAGCTCGGCCTTTGGAAATCCAACAACAAGCTCGCCGTTACCAACCCTTTCGCACCGTATGCATACACCGTCGGCAGTAAATCGGTTTTCAGGATTGAACAACCGCAGGACGCGCTTGAAGCCAATGCAATCCTGCTTAACCGCCTGTTCGTAGCCGGTGGAGTGGTCAATCGCAAACACCAGAACACGAAGGAAGGCTACGGGCACATCTCCTACAAATTCGGCGGTGCCGACTTTGTAGCCAACGAACCCGACATCGATCTTAACAAGGAAGAAAGCATATTTGATTTTTTAAGCGTAACCGCAGCTGGTTATGGCTATTTCGGTACAAACGGCGAAACAAATACCATCGCTGGAGCGACTCCGGTACAAAACAAATTCTACCGCACCGGTATTGACCTGGATATTCTTTACAAGTTATTCAGAGTACGGCTGGCTGGTGTTATTGGCAGGGATGACAATCCGGAACTTACAGCGACAAAAACGGCAACCAAGACGTATGTCGCAGCAGTGGAAGGTGAATACAGTTTTCTGCAGAACCTGATCGGCGCCGTCCGATTTGAATACCAGGACGACGGGCGCGGCTATGTTCGCCGCTACATACCGACCCTGGGATACACACCGCTTCAAAACGTCAAGGTTGCAATGGAGTACAAACATGAGATTGCAACGTCATACAAGTTGCTTCCCACAAGCACGTCTCAGGATTTCATCAACCGGATCGGCACTCTTGGAGTGACCTTCAGCTTCTGATTGTATTTACCGGAAGCTGGAACGCAATTAACTCTCTGTTACGTTTTATATCAAGTTTAAGCTTTAAGGAGCAGCCATGAAACGACTTTTACTGCTGACAGCACTGATAACCCTGGCTACCTATTCTCTGGCGGATGCACGTGTTAAAGTCAAAGGACGTGGTGACAAAATGAATTTCGATCCTGACAGTGTCGATGCCAGTGTCAGGCCGTCTCTGGAACTGATGTCCAGAAAATGTGTTAAATGCCATACAATGGAGCGGACTGTTATTGCCGTACAAACCGGGCGCGCTCCAATTACCGGGCAGCCGTTTGACAAACAGGCCGTCAAGGCCTATGGAATTAAAATGCTGCGCAAGCCTAACTCGGATATGAACAAGCAGGAAATCAGGGAAGTTGTAGTTATTCTGAACTTTTTACTGGACGAAAACAAAAAATAGCCTTAACTTCGGGTTCACTTGATATACAAAAAGCAACCGGTCAGCCGGTTGCTTTTTTTGTTGCAGGCAGGAACGTTCATGTCGCACCAATAGGTTGTATGATGGTTTAAAACAAAAAAGAGGCTACAGACTGAACTGTAACCCCTTGAAAATACTGGTCGGTGAGACTGGAATCGAACCAGCGACCCCCTGCTCCCAAGGCAGGTGCGCTACCAGGCTGCGCTACTCACCGACGAAAGACAAGTTTTATATCACACTGTATTCCGTCAAGGCAAGACATTATTTAGCTCCCTGCCATTTCCCGTTCAACAGAGTCACGCCAGCCCCTCACAATGCCATCATAAGTCAGGTTAAAGTCCTTGAGTGTCAATGAGATAGCATCATCAATCGTTGCTCCCATGCCGAGTGCAGTCAGGATCTGTTTTATGCTGTGCCAGCCATAGTTGGTCACCATATAGTTGACCAGGGCATAACTCTGCTGGTAGGCCAGGGCAGCATCCGTTGTAGAAAGGGAACTGAAGCCGCTTTCCAGTTTCCTGAAATCAGCGAAAGTTTTCCTGCGGGCCGCCCGACCGAACTCGGACATGGGGCGGTTATACTGCATGCGGCCGAACATCTCGGCAATGCCTTCATTCAGCCAGAGCGGGCAGTTGCCGCGGGTCAGCTCAAAGATCACGACATGAGCATATTCATGAAAGAGGACACCACGCATGGCGGGAGTAATCTCTTTCAGGGCGCCGAAAGGAAGCCGGATCTTGCCGTCGTAGAAACCACCCGCCCAGTCAGGTGAATCGGTAACGGTCTTGAAGTCATCCCGTTTGTAGATGCCGACCGGCACACGGGCCTCCGGGAAAAGCCCGAGTTCGGCTCCGATCTGATTAGCGGCCGATTCCAGCACATCCAGGATTGCCAGTGCAAAACTCGTATCAACACCGGGATCATAGGAAAGGTCGAAACGTGAGCTGTGGCCGCGATCCATGCTGGACTCTACCGCAGTCTCCTTGCGGGATTTGGCAATCAGCTCAATGATCTCCTTGCGGCCGGGAGAGAGTTTCAGCGCCGACTCCCATAACTCCATCGCCCGTGTCCGGTTTTCAGTTTCGTACTCTACCAGACCCAGATAATATAGCACTTCCGCAGAGTCGGCCTTGAGGGTGCGGGCCCGCTCCAGCTCGTAACGGGCAACATCGTATTTCTTCAGGTGATAGTTGCAGATGCCGCGCAGCAGTGCATAGAGCGGCTCTTCCGGGTATAATTCCATCGCCTTGACAAAGTTTTCGTCCGACTGTTCAAAGTGTTTTTGCTTGAAGAAATGGTGGCCATAGGCCGCATACGCTTCGGCCAGATTGCGCTTGAAAGTTTGGTTGAGCGGAAAAAGCAGATATGCCCGGCGCAGATGATCAATCCCTTTTTCGTATTCACCTCTCAGAATCAATTCGCGGCCATAGCCGCTATGGATGACCGGGTCACTGTCGATCGCTTCCGCGCCGACATCGGCGGCAAAAAAACAGAAGGCACATGACAAAATAATCATGCGCCGGATAGATTTGTATTTTTTTGAACAGGCAAAAACCGCTGGAGCAGATTTCGGCCAGACCGTCATCATGATTTTAGACATGTATTGCGGATTGAAGCAGCAATCCCGGCGGCATCAAGCCCAAGCATTTCACGCAGCTCATGCTGCTCCGCCTGCGGGATATAGCTGTCGGGATAACCAAGCCGCAGCACCCTCACGCCAGCCTGCCCATGCTCTTCCAGCAGTTCCAGCACCGCCGTGCCGAATCCCCCCTGCAAGGAGTTTTCCTCGATGGTTATCAGACAAGCATGCTTCTTCGCCAGCTTCAGAATCAGCTCTGCATCCAGAGGTTTTATGAATCGGGCATTGACGACCGTCAGAGAGATTCCGCTCTCCGCTTCCAACAGCCGGGCAGCCTCCAGTGCGGGACGAACCATCGTGCCCAGTGCCAGTATAACGGCATCACTCCCCTCACGCAGCACTTCGGCGCGTCCGACATGGATAGGCGCCAGATTCTGATCCAGCGCGACACCATAACCGTTACCACGCGGATAACGCACAGCTGCCGGACTCCCCAGATCAATGGCGGTTGCCAGCATGTGCTGGAGCTCGTTTTCGTCTTTGGGTGCCATAAGGGTCATATTGGGCAGGTGACGCAGATATGAAAGATCGAAGGCGCCATGATGGGTCGGGCCATCGCTCCCGACCACTCCGCCGCGGTCAAGCGCAAAGGTTACCGGCAGATTCTGCAGACAGACGTCATGAAAAACCTGATCGTAGGCTCGCTGCAGAAAGCTCGAATAGACCGCAAATACCGGGCGGTAACCTTCGGCGGCCAGGCCGGCGGCAAACGTGACCCCATGCTGTTCGGCGATACCAACATCAAAGAAACGCTCCGGGAATTCCTTGGCAAAGCCGGTCAGGCCGGTGCCGTCCGGCATGGCGGCCGTAATAGCGGTAATCCGTTCATCCTCGACAGCCAGCTTGCAGAGGGCCGAGCCGAACACGGCAGTATAGGAGGCCGCGCCCCCCTTCCCCTTCAGCACTTTACCGCTCTTGATCTCAAAGGGTCCGACACCATGGAACAGTGACGGATTATCCTCGGCCGGCTTGTACCCCTTTCCCTTTTTCGTCAGGACATGAATCAGCACGGCATCGTCAAATCGTTTCACGTTTTCGAGGGTCTCGATCAGCTTGGGCAGGTCGTGCCCGTCAATCGGGCCGATATAGTCGAAACCAAAGGCTTCAAAAAGCATTCCGGGCGTCAGGAAGCCCTTGAAGGACTCTTCCAGTTTGCGGGCCATCTGCAGAACGCTGTTGCCCTTATCCAGCCGTTTCAGGAACAATTCTGTATTCTTTTTGAAACGGAGTACGAATTCGCTGGAAGCGGTACGGGTAAGGAAGTTGGAAATCGCCCCCACATTCTCGGCAATCGACATTTCATTATCATTCAGAATGACAACCAGATCCTTGTTCAGATGCCCGGCATGGTTGATCCCTTCATAGGCGATCCCGCCGGTCATGGAGCCGTCACCGATCACCGCCAGCACCTTGTTACTGCGGCCAGACAGATCACGGGCAACTGCGAAACCGGTTGCGGCCGAGATGGAGGTGGATGAATGGCCGACATCGAAGGCGTCGTGGGGCGATTCATGCCGTTTGGGAAAGCCGCTGATGCCATCCTTCGTACGCAGCGTGCCGAAACTGTCGCGGCGACCGGTCAGAATCTTGTGGGCATAAGCCTGATGCCCCACATCCCAGATAATCTTGTCGGCTGGCGTTTGAAACACGCGGTGCATTGCGATGGTCAGCTCAACCACCCCCAGGCTCGGAGCAAGATGGCCGCCGTTTTTTGAACAGGTTTCGATGATAAGCTGGCGCAGTTCATCAGCAACGGCCGGAAGCTTGTAAACCGGGAGCCGCTTCAAATCATCCGGTGAGTTTATTGATTCTAATAAGGACATAAAAAACCTTTACCTTCAAAAAGCATCAGCCGGTCGACGCATCACCAACGTAGTGTTGATTGCGATCATCCGGCTTGCATTCGTTTCAGTTCTTGCGCTGCACGATATAGGCGGCAATCTCCCGCAACGGATCAGCCTCAGCGCCGAAAATTTCCAGTGCCCGCATAGCCTCATCCATCATGGCCTGGGCTTCCTCCTTGGCGGCGGCCAACCCCATCACGGCCGGATAGGTTGCCTTGCCACGGGCCTCGTCGCTGCCGGCGTCCTTGCCGATTTCTTCCGTTGTTCCCTCGATGTCGAGGATGTCATCGGCAATCTGGAAAGCAAGTCCGGCGGCCTCTCCGTATCGGGTAATGGCAGCCAGCTTCTGCTCATCAGCGCCCCCCAGCAGGGCACCGGCAACAACCGAGGCCTTGATCAGGGCTCCGGTTTTGTGGGTATGGATATACTGGACCGTGGGGAGATCGATATCCGGCTTCCCTTCGCTCTCCATATCCACCACCTGACCGCCGACCATGCCGTAGGAACCGGCACAATTCGCAATTTCTTGAATCACGGCCAGCTGGGCGGCCGGATCGCAACCTGCAGCAGAGCGTGGATCGCTGATCAATTTGAAGGCCTCGGTCAACAGCGCGTCACCAGCCAGTATGGCAATCGCCTCGCCGAAGACCTTGTGATTGGTAGGATTTCCGCGGCGGAAATCGTCATCATCCATGGCCGGCAGATCGTCGTGGATCAGCGAATAGGTATGAATCATCTCCATGGCACAGGCCGCCGGAACAGCACGCTCCGTATCGCCCCCCACCGCCTGGCAGGCTGCCAGCATCAGGATCGGACGCACCCTTTTACCGCCGGCAAAGATCGAATAGCGCATGGCCTTGTGCAGACTGTGCGGCAGAATGCTCTCTTTTGGCAGAAAACGGTCCAGCGCCGCATCGACACGGGCGCATTGTTCTTTCAGGTATAATTTCAGGTCCATCAGCAGCTACCTTTCTTTCAATTGTCTTCGGATTCAAACGGCTCCAGTTTCAGGGAACCATCTTTCTGTTTCAGGAGAATATCAACCCTGCGCTCGGCCTCATCCAGCTTGGCAGAACAGAAGGCGGCGTGCTTGACCCCTTCTTCAAAAGCCTTCAACGAATCTTCCAGGGAGAGCGAGCCCCCCTCCAGCCGTTTTACGATATCTTCCAGCTTCTTCAGGGATGTTTCGAATTTATCAGTTGCCATGGTGCTTTCGACCCCCAAAAAGAGTTTATTATACAGATATGCCGTTGCCAGTCAAGTTTTGGCGGTCTCCAGCGACTCTATCCGGCAATGGAGCCTGCCGCGATGCAGTATCACCAGCAGTGATTCACCCAGGTTCAGTTCAGCCGTGTCCGTCACAATCTGTCCGCTATCGTCCCTGGCGGCAATTGCATAACCGCGGGCCAGTGTTTTGAGCGGCGAAAGTATTTCCAGACGGGCGGCGCTGTCTCCGAACTCCTGCCTGTTCAGATCAATCTTATGCGTTATCAGGCTTTCTGCCTGGGTTGACAGCAAGCCAATCCTCTGACGAAGATCATTGATTCTGACAGCAGGATTCAGATACTGCAGCGCATTTTCCAAACGGGTAAAACGCTGTTGACGATGTTTGACGCTGTTGAAAAGCGCCAGATCAAGGCGTTCATTCAGGTCATCCATGCGCTGGGCCAGATGTCCCAGCATCGTTCTCGGATCATGCAGCGCCCGCCGCAGCGCGCCGACGGAAGCATCCAGGGTCGCCAGACGGTGTTCGATAACCCTTGTGAGCCGGCGGGAAAGGGCATCAAGCTGCCCGCGCAGCTCATCGGCAGAAGCTATCACCAGCTCGGCCGCCGCCGATGGTGTCGGGGCGCGCAGGTCGGCCGCGAAGTCGCATATGCTCCAGTCGGTTTCATGACCGACCGCCGATATGATCGGAATTTTTGAACGATAGACCGCGCGGGCCACGACTTCTTCGTTAAAGGGCCACAGGTCCTCCAGCGAACCGCCCCCCCGCCCGACAATCAGCACATCCACTTCCGCCCTGCGGTTCAGATCATCGATCGCCCGGGCAATCTCCAGCGCCGCTCCCTCGCCCTGCACCCGCACCGGGTAGATCTGCACCTCCAGCGACGCAAAGCGACGTTTCAGGACATTCAGGATATCATGGATCGCGGCACCGGTCGGCGAAGTCACTACTCCGACCCGACGAGGAAAGCGTGGCAGGGCCCGTTTGTGCTCTTCGGCAAACAGACCCTCGCCGGCCAGCTTTTCCTTGAGCTGCAGAAAGGCGGTCTGCAGCGCGCCGACACCGGATGGTTCCAGGTATTCGCAGATCAGCTGGTATTCGCCGCGCTGGTCATAAACCGAGATATGGCCTCGAACAATCAGGGCCATGCCGTCAGTCGGGCGGAACTTGAGGTTTTTGACGGAGCTTTTGAACATCACGCAGCGCAGTTGGGCTCCGCTGTCCTTGAGGGTGAAATAGCAATGACCGGAAGATGGTAACGAAAGATTGGAGACCTCGCCCTGCACCCAGAGCTGCTCGAAGTTTTCTTCCAGCACCCCGCGCAAAAGGGCGGTCAGACGGCTGACCGTCAGGATCGTTTTTTCGGAGAAGATATCCATTAAATCGATGGTGTTGTGCGAATCATGGGCGTGGTCAACAAACGATGCTCCCTATTAATAATCTCCCGACGAACCGCCGCCGTCGAAATCGCCGCCCCCACCTGAGAAGCTGTCACCGCCGCCAGAAGAGCCTCCACCACCGTAGAATCCGCCCCCCCAGCCGCCGCCATAAAAGCCGCCACCTCCGCCACCGCCCAGCAGGCCGGAGGCCAGCAGACTCAGCAGAAAGCCGGCCACCAGGCCGACCACTGCCAGCAACAGCAGTGTCAGCAGCCCCAGCCCCGGAAAGGTCATCGAAGCCGCCAGTGGCAGGCCAACCGCTCCGGCGGCACCGCCCAGATAGCGCGAGAACAGTCCCAGTACAGCGGCAGCGACGGCTACCGACATGAATATCTTGATAATCGAGGGGGACTGTTTTGAGTGATGTTTTTCGAGCGGTTGCGCGTCCCCCTTGAATTCACCCTTGGTGGCGGCAATAATCGCATCGACGCCAACGGCGATGCCCTGATCGAAGTTGCCCGACTTCAGGTAAGGCCGCATCGTCTCCCGAATGATTCTGGCGGCCGTAATGTCGGGCAGCACCCCCTGCAATCCCATGCCGACCTCGATCCGCACCTTGCGCTCAGCCTGGGCCAGGATCAGCAGCACGCCGTTGTCCCTCCCCTTTTGGCCAAGCTTCCAGGCTTCCGCCACCCGGATCGCAAACTGATCGATATCGTCCCCCTGCAGTGACGGCACCGTCAGCACCCCGACCTGATTGGAGGTTTCGCGCTCAAAGGCAGCCAAGGTCTGCTCCAGCCGCTGCCGCGTCTCGGGCGAAAGCATTCCGGCCAGATCATTGACACGTCCGGAAAGTGTCGGTGCATCAAGAGCAAGAAGCTGGAGCGGGAAGAGCAGCAGCGTTATCAGCAGGATAATTCGGGTCATTTTCAATCAGGTCAGAACTTGACCTTGGGCGCAACCTTGGCGCCCTCCTCGGCCTTGAATGCCTCTTTACGCTGCAGATGCAGCATCAGCGAGTTGGTCAAGGAGTTGGGGAAGGTACGGATGCTGGTGTTAAAAACCTGCACCGACTTGTTGTAACGCTCGCGGGCCACATTGATGCGATTCTCGGTCCCTTCCAGCTGTTTTTGCAGATCCATGAAATTCTGGTTGGCCTTCAGGTCCGGGTATTTTTCAACCACCACCATCAGACGCGACAGCGCGCCGGAAAGCTCGCCCTGGGCCTGCTGGAACTTGTTCAGGCTCTCGGGATTGTTGAGAACATCCTTGCTGACCTGCATCGAGCCGACCTTGGCCCGGGCCTCGGTAACCGCCTTTAGCGTATCGGCTTCATGCTTGGCGTAGCCCTTGACGACCTCCACCAGGTTGGGGACCAGATCGGCCCGGCGCTGATAGGACGATTCGACGTTGCCCCAGGCGGCGATAACAGCCTCCTCGTTGGCCTGCATCGTGTTGTAGCCACAGCCGGACAGCAGGGCCAGCATCATAAGGATTGAGAGTGTCGTTATTAAACGTTTCATGATGTTTTCTCCTCCATACTTGATTGATGGGTCAAGCTCAAACGTAACCGTCGTTTCTTCCGTAGTAAATCTTCATTCCGGTCAGCAGCAGATTGCAGATCAGTGGTGTGATATTGGCAACAATCAGCGGCAGATCATCGATAAGGATACCGTAAAACATCCAAAGCGCAACACCTATCGAAAGCAGCAACGGCTGCCAGACCGAGATATCACGGACATGTCGGCTTCTCAGGGTTTTGATCACCTGGGGAATGGCGGCCAGACTGGTCAGGGTTCCGGCCACAAGACCGATGGTTGTCGGGCTCACGATCTTTTCCTTCCGTCAAACCCGGAACTGGCCCAGTCGATCTGGGTCAGCATGCCGCGCAGCACGGTTACTTCGCGGCTGTCGAGATCGGCCCTGAAAAAAATCCGCCGCAGTGAACGCATGATATGCTCAGGGTTCTGCTCGTTGAGAAAGCCGATCCGGTCGAGGCTTGCGCGCATATGGGTGAAGAGCGTTTCCATTTCGCCGGAAGACGCCAGGTCAAGCGGACGGCCGCCGCCGGGAGACTGGCCGGCCTTGCCCAACTCATAACAGAAGAGCAGCACCGATTGCGCCAGGTTCAGCGAACCGTATTCGGCCGAAGTAGGTATCGTGGCGTGCCAGCGGCAAAGGGAAAGCTCCTCGGTCGTCAGGCCGTTGTCCTCTCGCCCGAAAACCAGCGCCGCGCGGCAACCGGCCGCAGCCGACTCCCTGAAGCGAACGGAAACCTCCGGTGGGGTCAGGATCTCCTGGCGATACTTGCCGTGACGGCGCGTCGTGCCAACCGACAGGGTACAGTCGGACAGGGCCGATGCCAGATCGGGAAAAACCTGGGCGGCCTCGAGAACATCTTTTGCAGCAACAGCGAACTTGAGTGCTTCCGGGTGAAAACGATCGCACCCCTTCACCAGGCGCAACTGCGTAAAGCCCATGTTTTTCATAGCCCGGCAGGCCATGCCGATGTTACCGGGAGATTGTGGTTCAACCAGAATGATGCTGATATCGGTATTCAAGATGGTATCCTTCGTGAGTCCCTGATCGCCCGAATGCGGGCCAGACGGTTCCTGGCCGGCCTCTTCAGTTTCCAGACGTGATATATATGTACACACCAGATCGAAGCGATGACGCCCAACAGGGCCAGCGCTAGATAATGCTCATAGTTGCCGATGTTGTCGAGCAACAGCGAAGCGCTTTTGCCGAACAGGTAGCCCCCCAGGGCGAAAACCAGAGCCCAGGCAAGTGCGCTGACCAGATTAATCCAGAGAAAAGTTCGGGGAGAAAGCTTGGTGATGCCCAGAATTATGGGCAGAACGATTCTGAAACCATAGGTAAACCGGGATATGAATGCGACAAATACACCATACTTCTCAATCAGCCGCAACGCTTCGCGAAATTTGCGGGCAATCGAGTGAAAGCGTTTGAGCAACGCCCTCCCCTTCTGGCGTCCGAGGTAAAAATAGAACTGGTCGCCGAGAAACGATCCGACCCAGGCGGTCAGGACTACGCCAGTGATATCAAGATATCCCCGGAAGGCCAGAAAACCGGCCATCAGCAGGATCGCTTCCCCCTCCAGAAATGTGCCGGCAAACAGAACCCAGTATCCGTGAAGCTCCAGGTACTCCTTGAGGATCTGCTGAATATGCACGATCAGCTCCCATGACCGGTTATGCTAAACCGCCAATCTGCCGGCAATCTCGGACTTCATCAGATCCAGCATCTCGTCGATGCGGGCGTGACTGTCAACGGTTCTGGCATCCGACTCCACCTGGGACAGAAAATGTTCAAGTTTGCTTTCATCCAGCAGAAGCGCGCTCCCGCCACCCTCTTTAAGCCGCTTTTCAATGATCTCGCGACCGGCCCTGGAAAGATATGCGCTTGCCAGTTCAAGCAGGTCGTCAACCAGTTCGGCAATTTTACCATCATCCAACACTGCCGCCGCAAGCCTGACAGACGAACGTTCCTTCTGGAGCGGCGCGGAATTCCGAAGCTTGGCGGCCTCCCACAGTTTCGCCAGATTCACCATCTGGAGCAGATCATACTGCAGAAGTTCCTCGATCGGCTTGGTCGAACAGACATCGATTTTTGCTCCGGGAAGAGCCGCCACTTTCCGCGACTCATCCGGCAGTGATTCGATAGAGGTCGCGCCGTCGTGGTAGAAACCGATCGGCACGCCGTCCTTATAGAACATCATTGCGTGACGTTCGGACGTGTAAAAGTGCACTACTCCATTGAGTCCCTGACCTTTCAGGCGGGCCAGGACCCCCTTCATATCGACCTGACGGACATCGTCACCATTGAACAGCCGCGCACCAGCCACCAGTGCATGGGAACACATGGCAAGATCGGGAGTCATGCGGTACACATTGATTTCACCACCGGCACTGAACACCTTCTCAAATAACAGCGCAATTGCCTCGAAGCCGCTCTTGTCGCGCCCCCCCTCACTGCTGACGGCACAGACAAGCTTTCCCTTCGCAAATATGCAGTACGCTTCGAAGTTGGATGCTGAATAATTCAAATAACCGGTAAAGCCCCCCTTGCCGAGCTTTTCAAGCACATCCGGAACAACAACTTTTTGGGCGGAAATTTTTTCGTAAAGCGGGTTTGCTTTGGGCAGGAAATACATTGCCTCAGCCTCCGGTGTCAAATGCGTTTTCCCTGGAACAGTTGGACTTTCAAGTATGTCAACGATATGCAGACATATTCGAGACGCGGATACCGTAAAGGATTTTAGTTGTCATGTCAAAGCAAAATGAAGCAATGCAACCTGCGAATTATACTAGCTTTACCAAGATATTAAGCTTGACAAGCAGCACCCGTTACAGTAGCTTTCGGCAGGTTTGGCAATCTGTACCTGTCTCTTGTATCAGCTGATTTTACACGAGGTTTTTGATGGCTGTGATCTCAAAAAAAGACAAGCTAGTTGAAGAGGCTCAGAAACTTGTTCTGCGCAACCAGTTTGACAAAGCGATCAAACTCTATGAGCAGATCATGGCACTGGAGCCATCAGCGATAAATATGAGACAAAAACTGGCCGAACTCCTGATCAAGACCGGACGGGTTGATGACGCCCGCACCGAATTTGAAACTATCGGCAAGCACTTTTCCAAGAATGGTTTTTATCTCAAGGCAATTGCTGTCTACAAGCAGTTGCAGAAGCTTTTCCCCTCCGATTTTTTGATCTCTCTCACTCTCGCCGAACTTAACGAGAAGCATGGCTTGACCGCCAATGCCCTCTCGGAATACAAACTGGTCTTTGATTATTACGAGAAATCCGGCAATAGCGCCGAAGCCATCAAAATACTCGATAAAATGCAGTCCGTGGATCCCGGCAATGTGCCGATAAAAATCAAACTGGCCGAAGCATATTTTCAAAACAACAAAAAAGACGATGCCTACGCCCTGTTCTCTAAATCTGCGACCTTGCTGCAGGCGCGTGGCGACAACGCTGCGCTTTCCAAACTTATCACCCGCATCCAGCAGCTTTTTCCGGAAAAGGAAGCGTTTGTACTTGAAGTCTATGCCGAACTGGTGGCGAACGGCAATGCGGCAATCGTCATAAACGGCCTGCAGGGACTTCTGCGAAGCGACCCCAACGACAAGCGGGCTTGGGATCTGATCATAGAAGCCTACAAGCGACTGGACCAACCGCAGAAGGTCAAGGCTGCTTATCAGCATTATCTCAAGTTTTTTCCTGCAGATCCGGTTCCTATGGCAGGCATGATCAGCTGTTGCGTTGCGGAAGGCAATCTTTCTGCCGCGCTTGAACAACTGGACCGCTACGAACCGTTGCTGATTTCAGCCGGATTTCTGGATCAATTGGAAGAGATCTATCAGACCTTGAATAAAATTGATCCGATCAACATCAAGATAGTTGAAGGAATGATCAGGGTAGCCAAGGCAGCCAACAAAGACAGCGACATCGCAGGACTGTCATCCAAGCTGCAATCCTTGCTTGACCTCTCTAATAAAATTCAGGGAGCCACTCCCCCCCCTGAATCCGATCCGGATTTTTTCGATGCGCCGGTTAGTTCTACTCCCGAAGAATACGTCTCGCCTTTTTTGGACGTGCCGGAACCGGATGAAGCCCCCGGAACAGTTGATCATGGGATTGAAACCCTGCCTGAACCGGAAGAATTCGGAACCGGACCCGAAGCGAGTCAGGATGACATTGAAATTGAGATCGAGATTGACGACGATTCCGATCTCAGTCAGGCAGCCGAAGAATCTTCCGGCGACACGGCCAGCGGTGACTGGCTTGACTCGGTTGGGGACCTGTTCGACGGCATTGCAACGTCTCCGCGCGGCGTCCGGTTCGGCAATGACATGGATAATTCGGATGCGCAGTCACACTATGATCTGGGAATGGCATTCAAGGAGATGGGACTTTACGACGAGGCTATCAACGAGTTCCGCAAGGCTTCATCGGACGCATCACGACGGCTGTCATGCCTGATCATGCAGGGCGCCTGTCTGCGCGATCGCGGCGAATACGATACCGCATTAAGCGTGCTGAATGCGCTTTTAAATCCCGGCCTGAGCCTTGAGGATTCCAGCGCTGTAAAATATGAACTCTTTCTGACCTATGAATCTGCCGGAAAAACAGAGCTGGCCGAACAACTGTTGAATGACATAGATTCCAGCAACCATGGTTTTAGGGACGTAAGTTCCCGTCTTAATGCCGCAAACCTTGAAAACTCACTTGATTTTTCCGATGAAGACCTGAAGGGCTTCGATGTTTAGCAACCACCCGCCGGATAACCGGGGCAAACACTTCTATAAACGGCTTCCTGTCAAATAGAGCGGAAACATTCCATCCCAACTGATTTATGATTTCAGTTCGCGACCCGAAACAGCTGCAGCGGTGCCGTGATCTTGAGCGGTGCCGTAAACACGTCCCGCCCGTAACTCGCCGGAAGCGGCGGCATCGGCGCAGCCCGGTCGATAGATTCCAGCAATGCCCGGTCGGCTTCCGGGGAACCGGTTCCTTTATGAATCTGCCTGCCGACCAGTGTCCCATCGCCAATAACCATCACAACCGCGATTCCGTCCTGCCGGATCGATTCCGTCAGCGTTGCGGCCCGCTCCCACCAAACCTTGTTGATTCTTTCCACAAGCAGCAGATAGTATTCACGAATATCCTCACGAAGAGTGACGCCATCACCTAGGGAGCTGACAAAACCATAGGACATGCCGAGTCCGATCGGGCTTGTCCGAAGATCGTGCCTGGCTTCACTTTCAGGACCGGGTTGCTCCGGTGCTGATGTTTTTTGCGGATTCGGGTCAGGGAGGGCCGGCGGCTGTTCAGCTTTTATCGGACTGCTGGAAGAAGTGGAGCGGATCACGGGAGCAGAGTCGGGCGAAGCTGTGACAAGATCGCGCATTTCCAGGTAACTGGCGCCGACAACGCCGGCAGGGGCGCTCCAGATGCAGGCAATCATCAAAACGGAAACAATATGCAGCCCAATCGAAAAAGCAAGGCAAAGAGCGAAAATCAGGTTAACCGGCCTGGCTGTAAGGTATCCATCTGACAATTCGACTGTTCTCCCGGAAACATTCTGAATTAATAAGTGAAATGTTCATGCGATGTGATATAACACGTTCGTGAAATTTCTGACATATGGAATAAGACTCAAGGGGGATGGCAAAATGAAAATTTTTATCACAGTCATGGCATCACTTGCAATGTTTGCATGTATCTGTTCAGCTGTTCAGGCTGCAGAATTGCTGGACGTCAAACCCGTAGTTTCGGGAACTGCGGTTTCAATAGAAGTATCGGCTGACATTCCGATGACATATACTTACTACAAGATCCCAGGCCAGCCACGAGCCGTACTCGATATCGCCGATGCGGACCCGGAAAAAATCGAGCCGCTGATTGTCGTAAACAAAGGTATTGTATCAAGCATCAGCGTTGACAAAGCCCAGATTGCAGGCATCGTTGTCAGCAGAATCATATTCAACCTGGTTTCCGAGGCAGATATCGCGGTCACGGCAAGCCCTGACCGCAAACAACTGACAGCAACATTTGGTGGAGCAGCAACGGCGATGCCGCCCGTTGACGTCAAGCCGCCTCAAGCTTCCGAGCAGACGGTTCCTGCGGCAGAAACTGTTAAGACAGAACAAAAGCAAGCTGATGTCGAAAACAAGCCGGTTGAACGGTCGAAAGCTCCGACTCTTGATGCAAAAGAGGAGGACCCTCTGGGACTTGACGAACAATCCCCCACACCTCCCGCACCTGCTTCGCCTTCAATGAAGGAAAAACCTGTCGCAACCGTCATTCCTGCACCTGCACCTGCACCGGCTGCAGGTTCCCAAAAGCTTGCACCGGTTGTTCCATCTGCGGTTCGTGCCTCCGAAGTATCCATCAATAAGATCGTAACCGGAGATACTTTTATCGATATTCAGACCACCGGCAGCGTTGGCGATTACAAGACCATAAAACTGACCCAACCCGAACGAATTGCGATTGATATACCGGGTGCTACAAGCTCATTGGGAACCAGATTAGTATTGATCAACAAGTTCGGCATCACCAAGGCCCGGATCGGAATATATCCCGGACACATCAGAATTGTACTTGATACAGTAAAGACGGCTTTCCCGAAACACACCGTCACAAAAAACCCAAATGCCATCAGAATCAGTTTCAATTAGCTGATTCATCAAGGATAAGTCAAAAACAATAGTCCGTTTACTCTTCTGCAGGGTAAGCGGACTTTTTTTGCATCCTGTTACTGCAATCTGAAATTTATCCTGCGTTGTCACTCCCCTTCATTTTGGAATAAATTACCGGTATCAGCGCAAAAAGCCCCAGAAGAGCAAATGAGCCGAGTACGCGCGGCGAGGCAATGCCCGAGAGCGACGTAATCGTAGCCAGGCTGGCTCCGGCATTGACGAAGACAAATCCGCCCGGGATGATTCCAATGGCGGTGCCTAGCACGAATGTGCGCAACGGCAACCGCGTCAATCCGGCGGCCAGATTGATCAGGAAAAACGGAAACAACGGCACCAGACGCAGAAACAGCAGATAATTGAAACCACGCTGTTCCAGCTCCCTGTTCAGTTTTTCCAGTTTAGCGCCGAATTTTGAAATCACGATATCGCGCAGCAGATAACGGGTTACCAGAAAGGCTAGTGCAGCTCCGATGGTTGCGGCGGTTACTGCATAAAGCGTCCCCATGACCGCGCCGAATATCGCGCCTGACGCCAGGGACAGGATGGCTGCGCCGGGAAGCGACAGTGCGGTCTGGAGTATGTATAGCGCCATGAAACAGACCACCGTCAGAGCCGTATGAGCTTCGTAATAGTCAAGCAGCGCCTGGTGATTGGCCTTGAGTGACGAAAGGGTCAGAAAACGCTGCAGATCGAAATAAAAAAACAGCCCGATGGCAATGGCCGCCAAGGCAAAAACGATTATTTTGGCATGATTCATACGGGCTCCGCTGACATGATGCTCCCCGGTTGGAAACTATTAAACACAGCGCTATAGCTGGGATCGGCGATTACTGAAGTTCAGACAACTCTGGCCGTACCGTCGCAATTGAAATACATTGCAACGGCCGGCCAGTTTAATGCCGGTCCTGCCCCGGGTCGGACAATCAATGCATGACAGCCGCCATCCCCGTCTGCCGGTTAGTTTTCCGTCATGAAGTGCTGCTCGTAAAGGTCCTCAAGAGTCTGAAGATGCCGGCTTTCCTCCTTGTGCAGTTGTGCAAACAATTTCCCCATCGGAGCGCCGGCGCAGCCATCGGAAACCTTTCCGTAAAAGTCTACGGAGCCTTTTTCCAGATGAATGGCATAAATTAGAGCTTCACGCACTCCCGATTGCGGTCCCAACTCCTGCTTTTTAAAAACGTAATCCAGATGCATGGTCGGGATTGTCTGTTCCAGAACTTCGCTGCCTTCCATGCGTCCGTCCAGCAGTGCCTTTTCCAATTGATGCTTGTGATTGAGTTCATCCAGGGCGTTATCACGCAGAAGCTCTTTGGCGCCTTTATTGGTTAACTGACGGATTGCGGACAGATAGGTACGAAACCCCTCTTCCTCCATCTTAATCGCCATCTCGACGGCAGCGTCAAAGGTATAACAGATTTGGTCGTTGTCCATGATTAAGCCTCCTGTTCAATCAGCCTGGCTGATTTGATGAATACCGGTTCAAGCGGAACATCAGAATGGCCGCCTTTATTGCCGGTCTTGACAGCCCTGATCTGATCAACCACATCCATGCCTTCAAGCACCTGCCCAAAGACGCAGTAGCCGAAACGGTCCTGGTGCTTGCCCTGATGGTCAAGAAATGCGTTATCCACCGTATTGATGAAAAACTGGCAGGTAGCTGAATCAACAACGGCGGTACGTGCCATGGCCAGTGTGCCGCGCGTATTCTTGAGACCGTTGGTGGCTTCGTTCTTGATGGCGAATTTCGGCTTTTTTGTTTCCATATTCTCATTCATGCCGCCGCCCTGAACCATGAAGTCCTTGATAACACGGTGGAAGATCAGACCGTCATAATGGCCGTCCTTGACATAGGAAAGGAAGTTTTTAACCGTGATGGGCGCCTTCTCCTTGAAAAGTTCAATTTTGATGTTCCCCATGGAAGTTTCCAGCATGACCTGCGGATTCTGTTCTGACATTACCAATCCTCCGATATAATTGATTTGTATCCTGCCTGATCTGTATACAATTGTTGTTTGTGTATCATAGTACGAGAAAAATTTAAACTTCATTTTCGAATGGTTGCCAACAGACTGTTGCTGGGCTAAAGTGGATTTCATCAGGAGACAAGACAGTTCGAGGAGGATCTACCATGAAAAATGTTATTTATCTGTGCCTTATGCTTGCAAGTGTCATCAGTCCGGCAGTCGCGACAGTTTCCGCATTTCCGGGTAGCGGTGAAAGTTCACTCGACAGGCCGTCAACAAGAGTGTCCGCCGCGGCCAGGGCCGAGGTCGGTTCGCCTGCACCAGCCTTCACCCTTGACGCAGTTGTCAACCAGGAATTTAAAAAAATCAGCTTGAGCGACTACCGCGGCAAATGGGTGGTGCTTTTCTTCTATCCCGGCGACTTCACCTTCGTCTGCCCGACCGAGATCAAGGGTTTCAACAGTTCGCTGGCTGACTTCGCCAAGGTCAACGCCGAAGTGCTGGCAGTATCGGTGGACAGCAAATATTCTCACATGGCCTGGATTAAAAGTGGGGCGCTGGACAAACTTGATTTCCCGCTTCTATCCGATTTCAGCAAACAGACCGCCAGAAACTACGCGGTTCTGGATGAGGCCCAAAGCACGGCGCGTAGAGGGCTCTTCATCATCGATCCCAACGGGGTGGTCCAGCATATGCTGGTTCACAATGACAAGGTCGGCCGCAGCGTTGAGGAGACACTGCGGGTATTGAAAGCGCTGCAGACAGAGGAGCTCTGCCCGATCAACTGGAAACCGGGAGACAAGACCATCAAACGTTGAGAACCGAACTTCCTGAACATAAAAAGGGGCCGTCTCCAATGGACGCGCCCCTTTTTTTATGCATCAAACCAGTATCGGCTTAAATTTATTGCTGAATTCTAAGCACGATCTTGCCGAAATGCTTGTCCTCTTCCATCATGCGGTGCGCCTCGGCCACCTGATCGATCGTGAAAACCTTTTCGATGATCGGCACAATGCTGCGGTCGGCAAACTTCGGCAGCGCACGACGGGTAAATTCAGCCACGATTTCAGCCTTTTCGGGAACCGGGCGGGAACGAAGCACACTGCCGATGATCTGCTGACGCTTGACCATCATCAGCGCCAGGTTCAGCTCGGCCTTGATGCCGCTGATGACACCGATGACCACCAACCGTCCTTTGTAGCCCAGCGAATTCATGTTGGGAGCCAGGTATTTGGCTCCGACATGGTCCAGAATAAGATCGACACCCTTCTTGCCGGTATACTCCTTGACGGTTTCGGTGAAATCCGGTGTTTCATGGAAGTTGATCAGGAAATCGGCCCCGATCTCCTTGACCCGCTCCAGCTTGGCCGGTGAAGCGGTCACGATCAACTTGCTGGCGGGAGTCAGTGCACGACAGAGCTGAATTGCCGCGGTATTAACGCCACCGCCGCCGCCATGCAGAATGGCGCTCTGGCCGTCCTTGAATTCGCCGATCATAAAGACATTCAGGAAGGCAGTAATGTACGACTCACAGACACAGGCCGCCTCCTCGTAGCTCATGCTCTCGGGAATCCTCATCAGGTGGCCGACATAGGCCACGGCGAACTCGGCATAACCTCCGCCACCGACCAGCGTCATAACCCGCTCGCCAACCTGCCAACCGGTCACGCCGGCTCCCAGCTCTTCGATGACGCCGGAAACTTCCAGACCAAGAATCTCGGAATCACCCGCAGGCGGTGGATATTTGCCTTCGCGCTGCACCAGATCCGGGCGGTTGATCGATGTTGCAAACACCTTGACCAATACCTGTCCCTGACCGGGAACCGGCTTATCCGCCTCTCCCACCTTGAGAACATCAACGCCGCCAAAAGCATCCATCAGAACAGCCTTCATACACTTACCTCCTGTTAATTTTATATCTGCGACAGGCCATCAAAAGCTCGTTTTGGGGTTTTGAATGTAGCGACTTGGAGCTGTTTTGTAAACACAAAATCAACCGGCGTGATGACCTTGATTTACAGCTGTTTTTCTGCCATAAAAGGCTGAGATTATGGATAGAGGACAGACAACATGAACATCATGGTAACCAACGACGACGGCATACATGCTCCCGGCATCCGGGCCCTGGCCGAGGCGATGCAGGAATTGGGGCAGGTAACTGTTGTCGCCCCCGACCGGGAACGCAGCGCGGCCGGACACTCGCTGACACTGCATTCTCCGCTGCGGGTGTTCGAACTCCGCAAAGGGTGGTACGCAGTTGACGGCACCCCCACCGACTGCGTCAACATGGGCATCCACAACCTGTTGACGATCACACCCGATCTGGTGGTCGCAGGCATCAACCACGGTCCCAACCTGGGCGACGACATCACCTACTCAGGGACAGTGGCGGCCGCCATGGAGGCCAACCTGATGGGGATACCGGCTATCGCCTTTTCACTGGCAACCTTTAATGGCAGCAATCATTTCAGCGATGCCGCCCAAATTGCCCTGCGTGTAGCCGGACAGGTCATTGCCAACGGATTGCCAAGCGACACTTTCCTGAACGTAAACATACCCGATCAGCCGCTGTCAAAAATGCTGCCCATCATGATCACCCGCCAGGGAAAACGCTCCTTCGTCGGCAAGATTGTTGATAAGACCGATCCGCGTGGCCGCAAGTATTTCTGGATCGGCAGCGAAGAACCCTGTTTCAACGACGACAGTGGAACCGATTTCCATGCCATCAAACGGCAGCATGTTTCAATTACGCCGCTTCACCTCGATCTCACCAACCATGAATCACTGAAACTACTGGCCGGATGGTCGTTTTGACACAACTGGACATTTCAGAACCCCTCTGCTATAGTTCCGCCCATTTCCGAGGCCAGCCATGAACTTTGATATTGCAAGAAAAAAAATGGTGCAGGAACAGATTGCGGCACGCGGCGTAAGCGATCGGCGTGTAATTGAAGCAATGCTGAAAATTCCACGCCACATATTCGTTCAGGAAGCATTTGCGGCACAGGCCTACAGCGACACGGCGCTCCCGATCGGTGAAAAACAGACCATCTCGCAGCCTTACATGGTTGCTCTTATGACCGAACTACTGGCGCTGACCGGCACAGAGAAAGTGCTGGAAATCGGCACCGGATCCGGCTATCAGACCGCCGTCCTGGCCACTTTGGCAGACCGCGTATATTCGGCTGAACGCATTCGACCGTTGGCACTTCGTGCCCGTAAATGCCTGGATTCGCTCAGGCTTTTCAACGTACAGCTGCGGATCAACGATACGGAAGGGAGCCCGATCGGCTGGGAGGAGGAAGCTCCCTTTGATGCCATCATGGTCACCGCCGGAGCGCCCGAAATTCCTGACATTCTGGTTGACCAACTGGCTCCGGGAGGAAGACTGATAATACCTGTGGGCAGCGATTCAGATCAGCAACTGATCAAGATTGTCAAAAACGACAAAGGCGAACTGGAAAGCACAACCTCGGTTGCCTGCCGTTTTGTACCGTTGATCGGCAAACAGGGATGGCAGAGCTGATTTCGATTTCGGATCAGAGATTCACTCATGGCGGTGAGAATTCAGACAACAAAGGCATGCAAATTTATGTTGAGGAGCCGAAGATGAGCCAGCAGAGAAGGCGCTTTGATATGGAAAAGGAATAACAGACCGCAGGAACGGGAGAACATCTTTATCATGCATGGTGACAAACATATAATCGACAGCCCCATGGAATCAGAAGTTGCTCTGGACATTCCCGGCATAGCACTGGACGATCTCGATGAGCCGCTCCTGTTATCCGATGAAGATACCGCCTGCGACGATAATATAGAGATTGAAATTCCAGCCGTTGAGTTGGAACATTTTGACGATGCAATAAAGATTTATCTGCGTGACATCCAGCGCACTCCGCTCCTCAATGCGGAATCTGAAAAGGAACTTGCCCGCAGGATCGAAAAAGGCGACAAAGCCGCCCGCGACAAAATGATAGAGTCGAATCTGCGGTTGGTAGTTAAAATTGCCAAGCGCTACATAAACCGTGGTTTGCCTTTTCTTGACCTGATCGAGGAGGGCAACCTGGGGTTGATCAAGGCTGTGGAACGCTTCAATCTGGCCAAGGAGTGCCGTTTCTCCACCTACGCCACCTGGTGGATCCGCCAGGCCATCGAACGCTCGCTGATCAATCAATCCCGCACGATCCGTCTACCGGTACATGTTTCCGATGACATCAACCGCATGTTGCGGATAACACGTACACTTTCACAGGAAATGCAGCGCGAGCCCGGGGTCCAGGAGATTGCCGAGGCCATGAATGCCAAGCAGCCGTACGTGCGCCGCCTGATGACGCTGTTACGCCGTACCTGTTCAATTGAAACTCCGCTGGGCGATAACAACGACTATTCTCTGATCGACACGATCGAAGATTGCTCAATGACGGCACCCTCCATACTGTTGGAGAACATTGATATTTACGAAATAATATCCGAACATTTCGACTCTCTTTCCGAAAGCGAGAAGACGATTCTTACCCTTCGATTCGGCCTTGATGACAAGGAGCCACAAACGCTGGACACCATCGGCCATATGTTCGGTGTCACACGTGAGCGCATCCGCCAGATCGAAGTCAAATGCATTGAAAAACTTCGCAAACATGCTGTGCCGCAAACATCTGTAAAATAAAATTTCCAGGAGAAAAACTTTATGGACGATCTGAAAGATATTATACGCGACATCCCGGACTTTCCCAAAAAAGGCATCATATTCAAAGACATCACCACCCTGCTCCAAGATGCAAAATCTTATCAGAAAATGGTGGATCTGCTCTCCCATCGCTACATCGGCAAGCGCATTGACAAGGTGGTAGGCGTAGAAGCGCGCGGCTTCATCATCGGCTCGGCCCTGGCATACAAATTGGGAGCCGGAATCGTACTGGTCCGCAAACCGGGCAAACTGCCATCGGAAACCTTCAGTAAGACCTACGAACTGGAGTACGGCACCGATACGCTGGAAATCCACAAAGACGCCATCAAGCCTGGCGAGCGCATCCTGATCGCTGACGATCTGCTGGCAACCGGAGGCACCATGTCGGCCGTAGTTGATATGGTTACGAGTATGGGGGGCGAGATCGTCGAGTGCTGTTTCATGGCCGAACTGGACTTTCTTGATGGCCGCAAGCGGCTGCCGGAAGGCAAGGTCTTTTCACTGCTGACTTTCTGATGGTAACAACATCGATAACTCCGGGGGGAACAACATGAAACGATGCATCGTGTGTATGGTCGCTTTATTTGTCACAACTACTGCAATTCCCGCGTTTGCCGTTGCCGATATTGTACGTCTGGGCAATCTGAAATTTGCCCATTACGGAGCCGTCTCCTATATGAAGGAAATGTGCGGAAAGTATAACCTCAAGATTGAAGAACGTGTGTTTCCCAAGGGTATCGACATTATTCCGGCTATCATGACCGGCGAAATTGATATCGCCGCATCAGCGGCCGATGCCGCCATTGCCGGACGTGCCAGTGGCGCCCCGGTCTATGTTGTGGCAGGTTTTGCCAAGGGTGGGGCCAGGATCGTCGCCCAGTCCGGCTCCACAATCAAATCCATGAAAGATCTCAGGGGCAAGAAAGTTGGCGTGGCCCGCGGCGGAGCCCAGGAGTTGCTGCTGATGGCCGAACTGGAAAAGGCCGGCCTGAGCTGGTCAGACAAACCTGGTAAGGACGTGCTGATTGTCTATCTTGCCTTTGCCGACCTCAATCAGGCACTGGCGGCCAAACATATCGACGCCATGTGCCAGTCCGAACCGCAGTCGTCCCAGGCTATCAACAAGAAGTTCGGGGTCGAAATCCTCAAACCCTACGATACCCCCATGGGTGAGCCGGTTCGCGCCCTGGTGATGACCGAAAAAATGTACCGCGACAAACGCGACATTGCCGAACGCACCATGATGTGCTTCGTAGAGGCCACGGCACTCTTTCGCAAAGATATGAATCTGGCGGAGAAGTACGTGCGTGACAACATGTTCAAAGGGCAGATCAGTTCCGATGATTTCCGGGATGCCATGGACAATGCGCAGTATACCTACGACATCAGCATCGATCACATCGATGTCACCACCAGGCTGATGCAGAAATACGGCGTCGGCAGGATGGCCAAGCCACCCAAGGCGGCCGACTGGGTCAAGCTGGATCTCCTGCAGAAGGCTAAAGCAACTCTCAAGGTCAAGTAGAAATGCCGCCCGGCTTGAAATCTCTGCTGAGGGGGGTAGTCATGCCGCTCCTGCTGCTGGTTGTCTGGGAGACGGTCTGCCGGGCCGGGCTGGTTTCGCCGATCATGCTCCCGGCGCCCAGCGCCATTGTTGTCAAATGGATGGAGTGGCTCCGCTCGGGTGAATTGATGATGGATGTACTGGGCAGCCTTGGACGTGTCACAGGCGGTTTCCTGCTGGGAGCGGGACTGGCTCTGCCGCTGGGCCTGTTCATGGGGGCCTCGCCCCGTACATACGAATATTTCAACCCCATTATCCAGGTGCTGCGACCGATACCCCCCATCGCCTGGATACCGATGTCAATCCTCTGGTTTGGTCTGGGCAACCCTCCGGCCATATTCCTGATCTCGCTGGGCGCTTTCTTTCCGGTTCTGATGAACACCATAGCCGGCGTCCAGAATGTCGATGGCATCTACCTGCGCGCGGCCCGCAACCTGGGCGCCGGACGGGGCGCCATGTTCCGCCGGGTGATTCTGCCCGCTGCAACCCCCTATATCCTGGCCGGTGTCCGGATCGGGATCGGCACGGCCTTCATCGTAGTCATCGTCTCCGAGATGATCGCCGTTAACAACGGTCTCGGCTACCGCATCCTCGAAGCGCGCGAATTCATGTGGTCCGACAAAATCATCGCCGGCATGATCACCATCGGACTACTGGGACTGGCCATCGACCAGATCATGAATGTCCTCAATAAACATCTTCTGCGCTGGCACCGCGGCCTGGACACCTGACTTGAATTACATATCTATCACCAATCTCTCCAAAACATTCGAAGGGAACAAACTCAGCGTATCGGCACTGCAGGATATCAACCTGTCCCTGTCGCGCGGCGAATTCGTTTGTCTGCTTGGACCTTCCGGATGCGGCAAATCGACTCTTTTGAATGCCATTGCAGGATTCATCCAGCCCAGTTCGGGTGAAATCATAGTGAATGGCCAACCGGTCAGGGAACCGGGACCGGAGCGTGGAGTTGTGTTTCAGGAATATGCCATTTTCCCCTGGATGACGGTAGCCCGGAATATAGCATTCGGCATGGAAATAAAAGGTATCTCGACTGTCGAAATTCGCGAACGGGTGGATGTTCTGTTGGACAAACTGGGGCTACGTGAATTCCGCGATCGTTTCCCCAAAGATTTGTCGGGCGGCATGCGACAACGGGTTGCCATAGCCCGCTTACTGGCCATCGACTCGCCGGTCATGCTGATGGATGAGCCGTTCGGTGCCCTGGACGCCCTCACAAGAAGGACTCTGCAGGACGAATTGCTGCGCATCTGGAGCGAATCCGGAAAAACAATTCTTTTCGTCACCCACAGCATCGAGGAGTCGCTCTATCTGGCCAACCGGATAGTGGTTATGACCTATCGTCCCGGCACGATCAAGCGCAACCAAATTGTAACAATGTCGCATCCCCGGGATCCGTCCGGTTTTGAGTTCAACGAGCTCAAACGCGAACTGGGATACCTGGTGATGGAGGAGCAGGAGCGCCATACTCGCGATGAAATGAAGATGGTGTGAGACTGCGTGGCATGTGGAGGTTGCATTTTGCCGCTCGGCAAGGTATAAGGAAGTTTCAAGTCCCCGTAGCTCAGCAGGATAGAGCACTTCCCTCCTAAGGAAGGGGCCGGTCGTTCGAATCGACTCGGGGACGCCATAAAAAATAAGCACTTACAAGGTTTCTTGTAGGTGCTTTTTTGTTGTTAGCTGGTTTTTGTTGCCGTTTTGTTGCTGTACTTTTTGAAGCAATTTAAGCTGTTTGTGATCCGGATTTTAAAACTGACCCTTATCGGCGTCAAAGTTGCCCCACCTACCATTCAGAACTTATAGACATTACGATAAAGGGTGGGTCAAGCCGAACGCCGGTGCCGGATCAAACTACGAAGCAGTTCCACACCATAGCCCATTCAATAAATAGTATTGCATTACTATCAAATGATGCATAAAATAGTTTTCAAATCCTATTTGGAGTTTTGCAATGCTCGATGAGCTTATACCCCTGAGCCAGACTTTCCTGAGAATCCGCAACCGCGATTTCAAGCGGTACTTTCTGCGCGACCATCCACTGCCCAACCGGTTCTCAATCATCATCGGACAGCGAGGTATAGGCAAAACAACGGTCATGATCCAGCATCTGCTGGAGAAATATAACGATGACCGCTCAGGCCGTAAAGCGCTCTATATTCAGGCAGACCATTTTCTGGTGGCCCGTTCGTCTCTGTACGAAATAGCCGACGAGTTCTGCAAGATGGGTGGTGATCTGATCTGTTTCGATGAGATCCACAAGTATCCGGCATGGTCCATGGAACTGAAAAGCATCTGTGACACCTTCCCGGACTTGAAGATCATAGCATCTGGCAGTTCTACCCTGGAGATAGCGAAAGGGAGCCATGACCTGAGCAGACGGGCCATCGTATTTAAGATGTACGGTATGTCCTTCCGTGAATTTATCGGCATGAATAACGGTATTTACTTTGACTCGCTGCCCCTTGACAAACTGCTGGCAAACCATCAGGAATCAGCTGATTCAATCGTGACAGAGCTTGAGAAGAATGGCTTGAAGGTGCTTGCATTATTCAGGGATTACATGGAACATGGTTATTATCCCTATTTCAAGGAATATGAGGATATGAGCCATTTTTTCATGACTCTTGAGCAAAATATCCACACAACCCTGGAATCCGACCTGCCAGCCATCCACCAGTCGCTCAACGGTTCCAGCATCCGCAAGATTGAAAAGCTTCTTTCAATTATTGCATCGCTAGTACCTTTCACCCCGGACATGAAGCATCTGAAAAGCCTGCTGGGAATCGGCGACGAACGTACGCTCAAAAGCTACCTGAAATTTCTCGAAGACGCTGGTGTCATTCTGTCGGTTCCCAAGTGTGGCAAAGGGCTGCGGAAAATGGAAAAACCGGAGAAGATTTACCTGAACAACGCTAATCTCTATCACGCGCTTTCCCGCACACGTGATCCGGATGTTGGGGCGATGCGGGAGACGTTCTTTATGAGTATGCTCCGTACCGCACATACTGTGTCAGTACCATCTAAAGGCGATTTCATGGTGGATGACTCTATCGTCTTCGAGGTGGGGGGTAGGAACAAGGATGCAGGCCAGATAAAGGAAATAGAGAATGCCTGGCTGGCGCTGGACAATATTGAAACGGGTCACGGCAGACGGATACCACTCTGGCTGTTTGGATTCATTTATTAACGGGTGTTACGTCAAGAGTCTGAAAAACACTGGCATTAAAACATCTGAATCCGCAATTTACCATAAAATTGTAGTCGAGACAGCCAACCGTCGCCAATGCAGAAGCACCAAACAGGTTCATTATGATCTTTAGAAAAGCTCTCGCCTTATTACTGCTCGTCTCACTCCTGCCGGCACTCACCGCAATCTGCGCCGAAAACCTACCTGCCAATCAACAAAACACCCCGGACACCGTCAAGGCCGGCACTTCGGTCACATATTTTGTAGAGATCAGCATCAGCCGCAATCTGCTGACGCTCTACGAGAAAAAGGGCAATGGGGAACTGCTGCCGATTGCAGAATATCCGGTAGGTACTGCCGTAACGGGCCTCAAGACCTATCCGCTTGGGCTCGGCAAGGTGACCGGAATCCATTTCAACCCATGGTGGTATCCCACCCCCTACTCCCAACAGGTATTCCGGGGCCGCGGCATAGAGCTTCCGTCGGCGGTCCCACCCGGCCATCCGCTGAACTACATGGGACCATTCAAGATCGCCCTGTCGCATAAAACCTGGAAAGGGGCCATTTACCGAATACATGGCAACAACAACCCGAAGCGGGTCGGACGGCGGGTGACGGGCGGCTGCTTTGTGATGGACAACCCGGATGGACTGGCTCTGGCTCGCCTGATCAGGGTCGGAACCGAAGTGAACATAGTACCGTGAAAATGCGGAATCTGTTGAGGAGGATCATGATGTCCAGATTCATTCTGATGCTGCTTTTACTGGGCCTGCTGGCTTCCTGCAGCAGCCAGGTGCGGCACGTTTATCGAAGCGATTCATCCTCGTCAGCGTCCCGCAAAGCAGGGCAGAAACCCTACATCATCAACGGCGAGCGCTATGAGCCGCTTTCCAGCCATGAAGGATTTGTCCAGTCAGGCATTGCCAGCTGGTACGGCAGCGATTTCCACGGAAAGACGACCAGCAACGGCGACACCTACGATATGTACGCAATGACCGCGGCCCACAAGACACTGCCTCTTGGAGTGTATGTGAAAGTCCGCAACCGGGATAACGGCCAGGAAACAGTGGTGCGGATCAATGACCGGGGCCCCTTTGTGACGGGACGGATCATTGATCTCTCCTATTCTGCGGCCAGGGATATCGGCATCGTCGACAGCGGGACGGCGCCGGTAAAGATTGAGGCGCTAGGCTATCCGGACGAAACCGTCAAGGGACGAACAGCTTACAAAACCCCGGCGAGTTACGACAGGGGTTCGTTCGGCATCCAGGTGGGCGCCTTCGGCAATCCGGACAACGCCCGGAGGATGGCGGAAAGTGTCAAGCAGCGCTATGGTGTTTCCTCCATCCGGGAGGCGCTCGTTAACGGTACCCGTTATTACAGGGTGCGGGCCGGAAACTATACCTCGTTGAAAGAGGCGGAACGGGTTCGGGAGCGTTCGTCGGATGTGACGATTGCAGGAGGATTCGTGGTGGCGCTGGATTAAATTCGGTCTATCATTTGACAAACACTGATAACATTTTATAATACCCTGAACAGCATTAATACATTCACACATACTCAATTCAGTCAGGGATGGCACGCTACCATTCATAATTAGCTGATGGACAAGGGAGGCAACAATGAAACTTCGAATCGCAGCATTATTCACGCTTACGGCATTTGCACTGGGCGCTTCCGGCTGTGCAACGGTATCGGAGGAACATCGCGGGGCGGCCACCGGAGCCGGCTTGGGAGGCGCTGCCGGCGCAGTGGCGGGGGCCGTTTTCGCGGGTGAAGGTTCCCGAACCAAGGGCGCAATCATTGGGGGGCTTGCCGGTGCACTGCTGGGAGGAGTAATCGGCAACTACACCGTTGACAAGAAAAAGACCGCCCAAGAGACATCCAACAAATATGCCTATAATCCATCATCGGGTACGGTAGTCAGGATCGAGACCGCCGCTGCAAAGCCCGCCATCGTATCTCCCGGCGGCACCGCCAATCTTGAAGCGACCTATGCCGTAATGTCGCCTTCCAGCGACACCCAAATCGCCGTTACCGAATCGCGCGAAGTGACTCTGAACGGTGAGCTGGTTGGCAATCCGGAAGTCAACGTCAACCACACTGCCGGCACCTACAACACTACCGTCCCTCTGATTCTGCCTGCCGATGCAAAAAAAGGGAAATACAAGGTAATCACAACCATCAAAACGGCAGCGGGCAAAGATTCGCGGGAGAGTTCCTTCACAGTACAATAATTCCAATTCCATATCAAAGCCCTATCTTCGTTAGCTCGTCGTTCGACTGCTCAACGTACTGAAATGTACGCCTCGCAGTCTCACTCATCGCCGCCTTGATATCATCTTTGATCTGGAATCGGAATAAGATCATCCGCATTCCGCCGGATTGCGCTCCGCCAGGGAGCCAACCGGGACCAGAATATAATAACTGAGAAGGGGACCGGCTTTAAAATTGCCGGTCCCCTTTTTATCAAATCTGCTTCCCCCAAATCAGAATACGCCATCCCCGGCACTCAAACTGCGGGTTCTGTTCTCTCGGCTCACTGCCAGGCCGGCTCCGCAATGGGCGGCAACTGCCGCGATTTGGCCCTGCGCCTGGCGACCGGCGTTTTTTTCTGGGCCAGTGCCGCCGCATTGTTTTCACAGAAGGAAGCGGGTTCATAGGTATCGCCCGCAGCCAGACGCTCTTCCTCTTTTTTCATGCACCGGTATATATGGCGACCGATAAGCGGCGCAACCAGGCGCGTCTTCCAGCCGAATTCGGAGTATATATCCGCCAGAAGCGCTCCCGCCTTTTCCTGAATCCGGGAGCCAAGCTGACAATGCTTCTTCATGGCCCAGACAGCGCCGGCATAAGTGTAACGCAGTGGTTCGGCCTCCCAGGCCAGACGCTTCCTAACTCTTGGGGAATGGAGTTTGCTGTTCAGCCAGCCGTTCAGCAGAACCCGGAACAGGCGCAGCAGACTGGGGCCGTTGGCCTCGAAGTCTCTCCGGAAGGCGTCCAAAAGGTAATTCTGCTCCTCCCCGTTTTCAAAATGGGGATGGCGGTAGTTGAAGCGATACTGGCCATGGGCATCGGCGACCGGAAATTGGGACTCGGGCAGCAGGTTGCCCTCCCGCTGGTGCTTTTCATGGAGCGGTGTCCCGGGAATCGGAGTATACAGCATGAACTGGTGAAAGACCGTATCATGGCGGACGGCATAATCGATAATAGCCCCCATTTTATCCGGTCGGTGGTCTTCAAAGCCAATGATGGAAGAGCCGAGGACACGGATGCCGCTTGCCTGGAGTTGCTGCACCAGACCCATTGTATCAATCCCCTTGAGCTTGTCGTAGGCGCTCTCCTCTCCTTCCAGGCCCATCCAGACAAAACCGATTCCCAACCCCAGCAACTGCTCCATCGTATAGGATTTGAGCACCCGGGCCGAGCTGAAAACGGACAACGCCCAACTCTTGTTATTTGTTTCCATCAGCTGCAGAAGCCGAAGGGCCCGTTTCCTGTGCAGCAGAAAATTCTCGTCCAGAACAAAGAAGGAGCGCACCTTCAGCTTGCGTTCGATCTCGCACATGACCTCAAATAGTTCATCGCCTGTTTCATAGAAATTGATGAATTTCCCTTTCCCGCCGAACTGGGCCGATGTGGAACAGAAATTACACCCCATGGGGCAGCCGACCGACGGGATCAGAATCGCCGCCGTCCGGGCGGGAGTGTCGCCCAGGTCCATACCCATGACTCTGGAGCCGAAACCGGAAAGGACCGCGGGGTGCTTGACCGGCGCCCGGTCATCCTGCCCCAGGTAGCGTTGAAACCAGCGGATTCCCTCGCCGCGGACGGTCAGGTCCGTATCGATCAGCTGATCGAGCCCCTCCTTGTTGGTGATATGCCCGCCGACGACAATCGTCGCCATCGGTTGATACCGTCGGATCAGCCGGCACATCTCGGCCACTTTTCCGACATTGACAATGATCCCGCTGATGCCGATCACGTCGTAGCTCTGTTGGCGGATTTCTTCGGTGAAACGCTCCAAGGTGGGGAAGTCCAGCAGGGTGCAGGGAGCATCAATATTGGCCTGAATCATCATCAGCCCGAAGGAACGGTGAAACATGCGCAGGGAAAAGCCCCCCTGAAGGCGGGTCACTTGATTCTGGTACAGTTCCATCGGGTTGATTTTACGGCTTCCGTACTGGTCGTCCTGGCTGTAGGGACCGAATACGCTTGACAGAAGGACACGGGCTCTGGTTGCCAGAGGATGGAGGGGCTGATTTACGGGCGGGAGTTGCGGCATGACTTTCTCCTTGGGGGGTGTACGGCATATTTCATTCATTGTATAGAAACGATCTGAAAATAGAGAGCATAACATGCCGTTTTACAATACTTTTACAATCAGCATAAATACCGGATGCGGTGATGGACGAGCCATATCCGCAGAACCCTACAGGGGTCTTTTCATGTAAAACCATGTCGTGACGGATGTTGCGCATGGCCCGGTTTCTGTTATTGTTTCAGCAGGAGTCAAATCACGACTGGAAAGGAGACTATCATGTACGGCAAGGACAGGGTCTACAAGAAGGTTGAAATTATCGGCGTATCCCCGAAGAGTATCGAGGCGGCCATCGAGACCGCAATAAGCAAGGCGCAGAGCTCGCTGGACAAACTTTCCTGGTTCGAAGTGCAGAATATCCGCGGCCACATCGGCGAAGACGGCAAGGTGACCGAATACCAGGTGGTAATCAAGGTTTCCTTCCAACTGAACGATTAGCGTTACATGTGAAATTCTGAACTAACACTGGCGACACCTGAGAAGTAAAAGTAAAGGGGACCGGCTGCATTCTTTAAAAAAGCAGCCGGTCCATATTTTGTCCATCGTCCGTCCTTGGGTGGCGTCAATTCAGGGGAAAGCAGCCGGTTTGATCTCCTCTTCCAGCTCACCGAGTGGCAGGATCTGGTTGAGCAGCACTGCCAATACGCCGCAGAGACTGATCCCTTGCAGGCTGAAACTGCCGATTGTCACCCCCAGACCGCCGATTCCGGTCACCAGGGTAACGGAAACCAGGCAGAGGTTGCGCGGCTTCATCAGGTCGACCCTGCCGTCAATGATCGTCTTCAGTCCGATGCCGGCAATGGAGCCGAACAGCAGGATCATGATTCCGCCCATAACCGGCATCGGGATAGTCTGAAGCAGTGCACCGAACTTGCCGACAAAAGCCATCAGGATCGCAAAGCCTGCCGCCCAGGTCATGACCACCGGGTTGTAATTGCGGGTCAGCATGACCGCGCCGGTCACTTCGCCGTAGGTAGTGACCGGCGGGCCGCCGAACAGGCCGACCAGATTGACCGCCAGGCCGTCGCCCAGAAGGGTGCGGTGCAGGCCGGGCTGCTCGGTATAGTCACGGCCGACTACCGAGCCGATGGCCAGGATGCCGCCCACATGTTCGACAATCGGGGCGATGGCAACCGGGACCATGAAGAGAATTGCCGCCAGGTTGAATTCGGGATGACCGAATTCCGGAACAGCCAGCCAAGGAGCGTTTATGACCTTGCTGAAGTCAACTAGTCCGAGGAAGATTGAGGTGACGTAGCCAACCGCTACGCCGACCAGAATCGGCACCAGCTTGAGCAAGCCGCGGGCGTGGATGGCGGTCAGCATGGTTGCGGCCAGGGAGACGGTTGCGACGCTCAAAGCGGTGCCGTAAGGAACAACCTGGGCATCACCGGCCTTGCCGGTCGCCATGCTGATCGCCACCTGGGCCAACCCCAGACCGATCACCATCACGACCGGACCGATCACGACCGGCGGCAGGATGCGATGGATGAAACCGACGCCACGCCATTTCACCATCCCGGCCGCGACGTAATAGAACAGGCTGGCCGATGCCAGGGCGCCCAGGGTGGCCGGCATGCCCCAGGTTTTGACCGAGTAGATCACCGGGGCGATAAAGGCAAACGAGGAGCCGAGATAGATCGGCACCTGGCGTTTTGTGCAGAATTGGAAAATCAGTGTGCCGATGCCGGCGCCCAGCAATGCAAGGCTCGGGTTGAGTCCGGTCAGAAGCGGAACGAGAACAGTTGCGCCAAAGGCGACGAAGAGGATCTGGGCGCCGGAAAGGGCGGTGCGCCAGACCGGTTCGGAAGATGTGGACATTGGAGTGTTCTCCTATTTCGTGCCGAAAATCTTGTCCCCGGCGTCGCCGAGGCCAGGAAGGATATAGCCCTGTTCATTGAGGCGCTCGTCAATGGAGGCAACGTAGATTTCCACATCGGGATGGGACCTGCTGATCCGCTCCAACCCCTCGGGGACGGCGACCAGAAAGAGTCCCTTAATCCGTGGACAGCCGGCTTTTTTCAGCATCTCGATGGTAGCCAGCAGCGATCCGCCGGTTGCCAGCATCGGATCGATGATAAGGGCGGTGCGCTCTTCCATCCCGCTGGTGAGCTTCTCGTAGTAGGCGACCGGTTCCAGCGTCTCTTCGTTGCGGTAAAGACCGACCACGCTGACCTTGGCGCTGGGAATCATGTCGAGGACTCCATTCATCATCCCCAGGCCGGCACGCAGGATCGGCACAACGGTGATCTTCTTCCCCTTGATCTGCTGGACGGAAACCGGACCGGCCCACCCGCTGACGGTGATGGTCTCGGTTTCCAGATCCTTGGTCGCTTCGTAGGTCAACAGGCGGGCGACCTCGGAAGCCAGTTCGCGAAACTGTTTGGTGCTAAGCTCGGATTTGCGCAACAGGCCGAGTTTGTGCTGGATCAATGGGTGCTTGACTTCATAAACTGCCACGTTTGGACTCCTTGTCTTGAAAATAAGTTTGATCGAAGCAAACGAGAATACAGCTCAACGGCAGGCCGGTCAAGCGCTGGTAATCGTATTCAATGGATACTGATGGAATCTTTGCAGGATATTCGGGAGCCGCGTACAAACTGCGGCTTACCGGGAGTGGTAACTGTTGACAGCAAACAAGTGAGCGTTTTTTGTCCTTGTCTCGGAGAATAATGATAGTACACTTATATTGCCTGTAAATATCAGACTGTTCACCAATGAATTATTTGACTTCAATTTGATCACAGGTAAATCAGGAGGCCACTTCATGAGTCAGGACAGCGCAGACAGCCACGACCACAGACTTGGGCATCTTTTACTTGAATCCGGCATTATCACCCGGGAACAGCTCAATATTGCATTGAAGCACCAGAGCCATTGCGAAGAGAGAATCGGTTCCGTCCTGCTTCGCCTCGGCTATCTGAATACGGAAACCCTGCTGGAATTCCTGCGCAAACACTTCGGCACCCCTTCGATCGATCTTTTCCACATCAATATCGCACCGTCCATATTAAACATTCTGACTTTCGAACAGATGGACAAGTTTCAGGCCCTGCCGATCATTCCTTCAACCAAGGGATACTTTGTTGCAATGGCGGACCCCAACAACATCAAGGCGGTCAATGATCTGGAATTTATTATCGGCAAAAAAATTGAACCGGTCGCCGTTCCTCATGCCCAGCTGGATGCGGCCCTGCACTACATCAAAAGAAGAGGGGGACGGCTGAGCGAGCCGTTTTCCGGTGAAGCAGCCGAAAAAGAACTGTCTGAAGAGGTGGATCAGGACTCCCTTGAAATTCAGAAACTCATATCCATTCTGCAGGAAAGAAATGCTTCGGACCTCTTGATTTCGGCCGGTGTTCCGCCTTGCCTGAAACTGAACAACGAGATCGTCCGTCTGCCGGGCGGGTACCTGACTCCGTACCAGGTAGAACTGAGCGCCAGAAAACTGATGAACGACCTGCAATGGCAGGAGTTCCTGGAGAAAGGAGAACTGGATTTCAGCATGTCCAGCCCGACCGTGGGACGCTTCCGAATCAACGCATATCGCCAGCGGGGATCCATATCTATCGCAATCCGCAACATTGTTGAAAACATTCCGACTCTTGCCGCTTGCGGGTTGCCGGACTGGCTGGATGGATTTGCCACGTCTCACCAGGGTCTGATCCTGATCACCGGCCCGACGGGGCACGGCAAGAGCACAACACTTGCGGCGCTGGTGGATCTGATTAATACAAAGCGTAAGTGCAATATCATCACGATCGAAGACCCGATCGAGTTTCTGCACAAGCACAAGATGAGCAACATCAACCAACGGGAAGTCGGCAGGGATACACCGTCCTTCCATGAGGGGTTGAGTCATATTTTCCGGCAGGCGCCGGATGTCATTGTAATCGGTGAAATGCGTGATCCGGAAAGTTTCGAAATTGCCATGAAGGCCGCCGGGACTGGGCATCTGGTTATCAGCACCATGCATGCCAACACGAGTACTTCGGCCATCGAGCGGATTATCGAGATTTTCCCGCCGGAAAAACAGCAACAGATAAGAATGCAGCTGGCAGAGGTATTTCTGCTGATTTTCAATCAGCGGCTGCTGTCCAGAAACAACGGCAAAGGCAGGGTTCTGGCATATGAAAAGCTGGCCAACTCCCCGCGGGTAAGAAATATGATCAGGGAATCTAAAATCCACCAGATCAGATCCGTTTTTCAGTATTCAGCAGAAGAATATCAATCGATTGATTTTTCTTTGAGCAGGCTGGTGAAAACCGGGACAATAGATATCGAGGAAGGGCTCAAATATTCCGACAATCCTGCAGCCCTGAAGGAGATGGTACTCAAGCAGAAATAGCTGAAATGCAGCTGTCCGGCTTTATCGAAGCTTAACTGCCGTTGATGGGGCGTTGATATGTAAATAATTCCAGTTTCAAATCGGATTGGAATTTGAATAACGGGAGGCCGGGAGAGTTCATCTGTGCGATGTCTCAACCGGCCTCCGTATCTTGTCTGCAGATCATATCTGCTGCTTAAATCAAAACCCGCCCCAATCAGCTATCCCTTTCTACGTCATATCCCTGTTCCGTCATCGGCATAGAGGCGGCCAGCGGGACCAATGCCACGTCTGAAGAGCAGAATGCCAATCCCTTCCGCTGTACGGTCAAATTCGAATGACAGTCTGTGCTCGAAGGCCAGGAGCGCCACAACCTGCAACTGTCCCAGATCCTTCAGTCGGAACAGCACACGGTTGCCTTTTCCAAGGTGCTCGATGAAACTGGGGGAAATCTCGAACTCGATAACACAGCCTGCCTCCGACAGATCGACAACATTGGCACCGCCAGCACTGATCGAGGCTTCACTCAAACTGACCCGAACCGGCTTGGCGTCTCCGAAAACTGTATTTTCCGGTGAAAAGCCCGTCACCTGCACCGCATCGGCGTCGACCGGTGCCGAGATTACCATGCCGGCTGCCACGGTGGCATTGGTGTAGCGGTCGATCAGAATAAAACTGCCGGTCTCCCGGCTGTGCCGGTAGGGATCGAAGGAAACCGGACGGTCCAGCTCCAGTCTGACCACGCCGATGCCGTTCAGGCCCAGGGTCGGTTCCTGTTTCTGTTCCAGGGTATTGACATCCACGACGTACTGCACGGCCGTGACCCTGCCCGGGGTAACCGCCGAGGCGGTTTTGACCAGATAGAGCTGGCCCGGCTGCAGCGGCTCGTCATGCATCCAGACCAGGTGCGTTTCCGGATGCCGGGTGTACATCGGCGGGGCATCTGTAGCAGTCAACATGTCGCCCCGGCTGATATCCACCTCATCCGCCAGGGTCAGGGTCACCGACTGGCCGGCTACCGCCTCCGGCAGGTCGCCATTCATCGTGACGATCCTTGTCACCCGGCTGGTTCGGCCGGAGGAGGCGACCAGCAGCTCGTCACCCGGGCGGATCACGCCCGAGGCGATCGTGCCGCAGAAACCGCGGAAGTCGAGATGGGGGCGGTTCACCCACTGGACCGGCATACGGAACGGCTTCTCCCGGTCCTCTCCCTCGATCCGGACACTCTCCAGATAGTTCATCAGGGTGGGACCTTCGTACCAGGGGGTATTGGCGCTCGGTTCGATCATGTTGTCGCCGCCAAGGGCTGAAAGCGGGATGGCCGTGATATCGCCAAAGCCGAGTGATGCGGCGAACTGCTCGTAGTCGCGCCGGATCGCCTCGAACTGCTGTTGGCCGAAACCGATCAGGTCCATCTTGTTGACCGCCAGCACGATATGCCGGATTCCGACCAGGGAGACCAGGAAGCTGTGACGGCGGGTCTGGGTCAGGAGCCCCTTGCGGGCATCCACCAGGATTACCGCAACCTGGGCTGTGGAGGCTCCGGTAACCATGTTGCGGGTATACTGCTCGTGGCCGGGGGTATCGGCAACGATGAACTTGCGCCGGTCGGTGGAGAAGTAGCGGTAGGCCACATCGATGGTGATCCCCTGCTCCCGTTCAGCCTGCAGCCCGTCCAGCAGCAGGGCGTAGTCGATGG
The DNA here is from genome assembly GCA_964458105.1 of uncultured Geobacter sp. GTDB lineage: Bacteria > Desulfobacterota > Desulfuromonadia > Geobacterales > Pseudopelobacteraceae > JACRCG01. The sequence continues at coordinate 60 of CAYWJJ010000039.1, read as the reverse complement.
CCCCACCCTGGGTGCCGACTTTTTTGCTGTCCGCTTCCAAGGAAGCCAGCTGATCTTCGA